>CAZSQG010000170.1:0-1535 GCA_964608615.1 uncultured Marinilabiliaceae bacterium | reverse complement strand
GACGGCCATTTCGATATCCACATCGAATACATCTCGGGACCCGACCTAACAGGTAAAACCCTCATCCTTGCCGATCCAATGCTGGCAACCGGTTCATCGCTGGAATTGGCTTACAGAGCACTTAAGGCTAACGGAAAACCTGCCCATGTACATTTGGTTAGTATTATTGCCAGTCAGGCTGGCGTTGACTATATCGAAAACATGTTACAGAATGAATCTGTGACCCTTTGGTTGGCCGGTGTCGATGAAGAGTTAAATGCAAAATCATATATAGTACCCGGATTAGGCGATGCGGGCGATCTGGCTTATGGAGCCAAGCTTTAGTGACATAGTTTTACTTCACCTGTATCAGAACACTCATTTAACAGTTCTTTCAGAGTCTTGTTAAAAATAGGATGAGTATTATTTTTCCAATGTTCACATAAGGGCAGAAGTGTAAAACGCCGTAAATGCAATCTTGGATGAGGAATCGTTAAATCGGGTGTTTCAATAATAAGATTATCTATAAATAAAATATCCAGATCAATGCCACGGGATTCGTATTCTCCGTGGCTCTTTCTTTTCCGCCCCAAAGAAGCCTCAATTTCGAGTAAAATCTGCAACTGATCATCAGGCGTAAGATTAGTCTTCATCTCAACCACCATATTTAAAAAGTTACTATCCGAGTTAAAACCCCAGGGAGAACTTTCATAAACAGATGACCGTTTAATTTCCCGTCCGAATTTTTCATTCATTATTTGTAATGCTTCCCCAAATAAAATTTGAGTTTGATGCTGGTTTCCACCAAGCAGAACAAGGGTTTTATGTGACATAATGCCTCCAAATTGATTCATTTATAAAGCCAAATTTACATTTTTAACTTATCGATCCTTTGTGAAAATTGTTTCAATTTAATTCATATTTCCCTATATTGAAGTTTCAATCCATTTTTGTATTTTAGCCAATAAATTTCGTTTGTTGTTTTTAGTGTTTTCAACCAGTAATAGAAATCAGATTTCTAAACCTGTCCTTTTTTTAACCAACCATAAAAGAAATCATTTCAAAGAATAATTAAAGTATTTTTTATGAGTAAATTTCTTAAGTATTTTTTAGCAGTACTTCTCGGATCAGTTTTATCCGCGTTTTTTTTCCTTATTGGAATTATAATGTTTATCGGAATTTTAGCCTCATCAGGAGACAAGGAGATTTCAGTAAAAGATAATTCCATCCTTGTTCTGGAACTTAATGGCCCCATTGTAGAGCGGGCTGTTGACGATCCAATCAATGATATTTTAGCTGAATTGTCGGGTCAAATATCGCCTGCAGGATTAAACAATATTCTTGCGTGCATAAAAAAAGCAAAAAAAGACGATCGTATTAAAGGAATCTATCTTGAATCAGGTCTTATATCGGCTGGTTATGCAACCATCGAAGAAATCAGAAACGCTTTGATAGACTTTAAAGATTCGGGCAAATTTGTATATAGCTTTGCACCTGTATACTCTCAAAAGGCCTATTACTTAATACAAATATTGATTTTGATAGACTAATCAATG
>CAZSQG010000169.1:0-1778 GCA_964608615.1 uncultured Marinilabiliaceae bacterium | reverse complement strand
ATTATAAAAAAATATGTCCATCGTACCTCGAGGAAATCAGCGACTTACATAAGACAGAACCTTATGTGTATTCCCAAATGATTGCCGGCAAAGACGCCTTCAAACCGGGTGAGTCAAAAAACAGCTGGTTAACAGGGACTGCTTCATGGAATTTTTACGCCATTAGTCAATACATATTAGGAATCAGGCCTGACTATAACGGTTTAGTAATTGATCCCTGCATCCCCAATGACTGGAAAGGATTCAGCATTACAAGAAAATTCAGGGGGTCAACTTACCACATTATATTAACCAATCCTCAAAACGTAGCCAGGGGAGTTAAACAGATATTACTCGATGGTAATAAATTGGATGGTAATATCCTGCCTGTTTTGAATGATGGAAAAACACATAAAGTGGATGTTATTATGGGTTATTGAAATTGCTACATTTCAGCTTTTTAACACAATAAAAAAACAGCTATGAAACGAGCCATGAGTAAACAATACTCATACAGGGTAATATCCTCCCGCCTTTCAGCCGGGACAAGGTCGTCTCGATTTTTCGGGAACTATCAGGCGAGTTCCATGTGACCATTGAATAACAAATAATAGACACATGAAAAAAAAGGTTATTTATTTTTTCCGGATTGTTTTTACCTTCTTTCTGATTTCTGCTTGTGGAAATTCAGAAAAGGCAAAGAAAGATGAAACTAAGTTGGTTTTATATAACCAGGTTGGTTACCATATCAACTCACCTAAATTGGTTCTAATTGCTGATGGTGTTTCAGATGTAGTAATATTAGACTCATTAGGGAAAGAAGCTTTCAGAACAACTCCTAAACCTGCTGTTTATTGGGATAAATCAGGTGATGCTGTTTCCATCGTTGATTTTTCATCTATCGTTTTACCTGGTAAATACACCTTGGTTTTACCTGGTGATGAAACAATTGAAATAAATATTTTCGATCAGCCTTTCCATGAATTGTCAAAAGCTGTACTAAAAGCATTTTATTTTAATAGAACGGCAATGCCAATTGATGCTGAATACGGTGGCATTTGGGCCAGACCGGCTGGTCATCCCGACACAATAGTACTGGTTCACTCTTCAGCTGCATCAGAAGACCGTCCCGAAGGAACAGTTATTTCATCACCACAAGGCTGGTATGATGCCGGCGATTATAATAAATATGTTGTCAACAGCGGCATTACTACCTACACACTACTGCGTGCATTTACTGATTTTCAGGATTATTTTAAGGCCTTAGAGGTAAATATTCCTGAATCGAAAGATTCGGTACCGGATATCCTCAATGAAATACTCTACAACTTCCGTTGGGTACTCACCATGCAAGACCCCAACGATGGAGGCGTTTACCATAAACTAACAACCAAAAAGTTCGAAGATTTTGTTATGCCTCACCAAGCTGTAAACCAGCGATATGTTGTTCAAAAAGGAACTGCGGCTACGCTTAATTATGCTGCTTTAGCTGCTAATGGTTCCAGAACTTTTAAAGCATGCGAAAATCAATTACCCGGGCTTGCTGATTCATGTTTGCAAAAAGCTGAATATGCATGGAGTTGGGCGGTTAAAAATCCAAATATAGAATATAAGCAGCCTAATGATATCAGTACCGGAGGTTATGGCGACAGCAGTTTTGATGACGAATGGTTTTGGGCTGCCAGCGAACTTTATCTGGCAACCGGAAAACAGGAATATCTGAACGTTATAATTGAGAAGTACAGTAAACCTTTGGTACCAACATGGAACCAAACTTATGCACTTGGCTTTATGTCGCT
>CAZSQG010000168.1:0-1796 GCA_964608615.1 uncultured Marinilabiliaceae bacterium | reverse complement strand
ATTTTCCCCAGATGGATAGTGCTTTTTATCTTGCCTTGCTTTTCTTTTTTCTCGGTGTTTTCACTATTTATATTACCGAGTTTCTTGCAAATAGTAAAAAAGGCAGTAAAATAATTGTTGATTAATACTTTGGGATTATGAAAACATACGGACTTATTGGTTACCCCCTATCCCATTCATTTTCACAAATGTATTTCACAGGAAAATTCTCCAGAGAAAATATTGACGCGCGATACTTGAATTTTGCCATCGAAAACATTACTGAATTACCGGGATTGTTAAAACAGCATCCATACCTTGCAGGACTTAATGTTACCATTCCCTATAAACAGCAAATCATCCCGTTTCTTGATGATATTGATTCTGAGGCAGCCGAAATTGGAGCCGTTAACGTGATAAAGATTACCTGGACCAATGGTAAACCCAATTTAAAAGGATATAACAGCGACGTTAAAGGCTTTATGGATTCATTGCAACCAATGCTAAAGCCATATCATTCAAAAGCCCTAATTCTGGGAACGGGTGGCGCCTCACGTGCCGTTGCCCACGGACTTTTAAAAGCAGGGATTCTTTATCGTTTAGTTTCACGTAATCCACAGGGATTATCGCAGGTGAGCTATAACGACCTTACACCCGAAATATTAAATGAATACAAATTAATTATCAATGCTTCTCCAATCGGCATGTATCCCAAGGTGGATAAATACCCTGATATAATTTACGATGCTATCTCAGACCGTCACCTTATTTTCGATTTAGTTTACAATCCCGAAGAGACATTATTTATGAAAAAAGCTTCTGAAAAAGGTGCGGTAGTAAAAAACGGGCTTGAGATGCTTCATTTTCAAGCCGAAGAAGCCTGGCGTATCTGGAATCTCTAAAAAAATTGCAGATTTGGATTCCCCTTAGGAGTAAAAACTTCTGAGGGGTATTTTACATCAACAAGAAAAAGGCCCCTTGATGGAGCCGAAGTACCGGCTAGAGCTCTTTTTTGTAGTTTTATTATCTGATTAAATTGTTCCGGATTTGTTTTTCCATTCCCCACATCAAGAAGCGTCCCTACAATTGCGCGTACCATATTTCGTAAAAA
Source organism: uncultured Marinilabiliaceae bacterium (assembly GCA_964608615.1). Lineage (GTDB taxonomy): Bacteria > Bacteroidota > Bacteroidia > Bacteroidales > Marinilabiliaceae > CALEUX01. The sequence goes on along the minus strand of CAZSQG010000168.1, from coordinate 706 downwards.
GCGGTCGGCTTCAATCACAAATACCCAACGGTTATCACGTTTTTCCCAGTACGCCTTTGTTATGGTACAAATATTGGTTTTGGTATTGGAATGCAGTTTGCTGAAACTTGTAAAATCATTGGTTCCCAATAAAAAAGAGGCAGCCAAATTCATGGCTTCAAAATCAGGAATATTCATTAAGCGATGAGTCAGATCTGTTAAAAAAGGATTCTTACCAACGGTGATGTGATACTCATACCGACGTGCGATGGCACTAAAGCGACTATGACTTTCAGGATCAACCGGCACCACTGAGAAAACCGCTATATCACGAGGTAAGAATCGAGTCAGATGTCGGGCAAGATTTTGGCAATCATCAATAACAAATTCAGTATCAAAATGAGCTACCATATAACTGGCATGTACACCTGTATCGGTTCTGCCGGCTCCTGTAACTGCCGTTTTTACCCTAAGAATTGTTGACAAGGCATTTTCAAGCACCTGCTGAACTGAAATACCATTGGGCTGAATTTGCCAACCACAATAGTTTGTTCCTTTGTACGCCAGTTCAATAAAATACCTTGCCATATTCTGTTTTTTACAAAGAAACATAGCCGTTTTTTAATTTCCAAAATTTCAGCTCCTAATAACCTTTGAATCTATATTAAATAACACTATTGTCCGATAAAAAATATTTTCTTCGCTCAAGTGCTCTCCCGCTAAAAAG
>CAZSQG010000167.1:0-1826 GCA_964608615.1 uncultured Marinilabiliaceae bacterium | reverse complement strand
CGGTTCAGGGCTTTTATCACCGCTTCTTTTTGGTTCACCTCTGTAGTAAAGTCTGAATAGGTGAATACATAGCCCCTTGGGAGTCTATCTATGGTAAATGCTATGTATTCAGATGTTTTCATTTTTTTATTATGATGCAAAGATAGTTTGTTTGTCCAGTTTATTAGCAAAACAACTGGACATTCTGAAATTTGAATGAATAAGCATTCATGCTTTCAGTCTGTACGGATCAATTATTTTTCTATTCACGCTTCGTAATATTCAGTTGGTAAGCGTATTACTTTAATATCTGGTTGCACATCGCGTCTGCATATTTTATTCTCACTCTGGATGGTTCTTTAGTCTTTTGTTTTTTTTTTGTTTTTTAACTGAGCGGCAACGGTCGGCGGGTCGAGTAGGAGAAAGAAATTTGACTCCGTCGATCTTCGATTCACCCCAAGCCTCTATCCTGATGTACATCTGGATACAACTTCTCGACCCGTCATCAAGGGTTCACTTTCGTTCAACTCCATTATTCATACCTGCTCTCATTCATGATGAGGCTTTTATTCGCTGTAAGGTATAATTTCATCGGTGCTCATGATCACTTCGTAATTCCTAAACGCTCAGCACCACAACTCTTTACCAAAGCACCTTTGGGCGGTTTAGTTCGTATAATATTTGTTTTTTATGGAACTCATGATTTACGCTTCGCTCCAATTGATGCCCTCTTCCCGGTAAACCGGGACTGGCTCTGTAAGACGACACCGGTGGTTCAACTTACAACTGTTTCCACCATCTTAACTACAGCATGCAGAACATTATATTACCGATGTTCTGCTTCTTGACACAAGATGAAATGTTGGAGCTGCGCGAGACAGACTTGTCTGCCGCTACAAAAGTTTGAGCGGGGCACAATGGGGCTAGAAACCACTAAACCCCCACTGTTTTATACATAATATTGGGAATAGTACTTTTTCTATTCCTCAATTAAATATTTTTTCTTTTTAATAACACCCCAATTTAATATTAGGATATTAAAATGGAAAGGTTTGTAGACTTAAAAATAATAGCCTAAACCCAAACTAAAGGAATCCATACTGCAGTTAATTCCAAAATTAGTTTCTTTCAAATTAGGTTGTTGCTCTTCTAATCCTTCAGTTACTTTTCTACTAGTATTTCTATAATACAATCTTCCAAAACTTGCTTTCAATGCCCAATTATCAGACAAATAATAGCTAAGTCCAGGGCGAGCATTAAGGCTAATTTCAAATATATCCATTTTAAGGTCTTCGTCTCTTGTTTCCTTTCCGAAGCCAAGTGCGAAGTCAATTGTAGTAGTGAAAAATAACTTGTCTGTTATTTTTTGATAATTCCGGAAATAGGGGCTGAATGAGAACAAATGTTCTTTGGATACACTTGTTTCAAAATCTGACCTTTCGATTTTAACGTATTCAGATTCAATACCAACACCAACACCCAAAACAGACGATTGAGAAACAAACCAGCCAATTTTTGGACTAATAACAAATCTTTCACCTTTCCTTTCATCGGTTTGAGAATCAAAAGGATATATAACTTTTTGATTAGATAAGGAATAACTTAAGTTTCCCTCAAGCTCTTTCATTCCTTTTTGTCCTTGTGCTGTTAAAGCAATTGTACTTGTTAGTAAAGTAATTAATATCAGAAATTTTTTCATTGGTAAATTGTTAATTATTATTTTAACGTTTCTTATTGGTTTCACTGTATATTGGTACCAACGGTGAGTGTAGCGGCAGTAGGCGATTGCGGGCTTTAAACTTATCAAACCGTTACAATTTGGAAGCGGGCTACAACCGTTGAATTTA
>CAZSQG010000166.1:0-1881 GCA_964608615.1 uncultured Marinilabiliaceae bacterium | reverse complement strand
AGCATACTACCCGCACCGAAATGCCGTTTAAGTTTAACGGCAAGGAACAAGATTCAGAAACGGGGTTGTACTATTACGGGGCCAGGTATTATGATGCGAAGATTTGTGTGTGGTATGGCGTTGATGTGATGATTGAGAAGTATCCGAATGTGGGTGGGTATGTTTATTGTAATAATAATCCGATAAGGTTTATTGACCCGGATGGCAAGAAAATAGTGGATGCAAGAGGAAATGTTATATATAAGGAAGATGATAATGGTTGGTATTGGACAGATAATGCAACCGAAGACGCTAAAACAATAGCTTCAGCAATGATGCTTTCCATTGAGGGAATAGCTCACTTTAATAAAATGGCTGAGTCAGATATTCCTATACAATTGGAATTAAATAGAACTGATGACATTGGGAAATTAGGTTGTATGAAAACTTCCACTAACCTAACAACACAAAAAATTGAAAAAGCTAAACTTACTATATTTGAAAAAAACATAGATAAAATGTTGGCAACAAACGAAAAATATAAGAAACTTAAAGTGGATTATAATGAATCAACCTATATACATGCTAGAGTTGCAAATAAAATGAAAAATAACAATTTTTCAAAAATTGAAATGATATCAGCTGTGACCTCTCATGAATTTGGTCATTTGGATAATCCATTGGCGAATGAATTCATAAACCCAATTTATGAGATGAGAGAGGATATAGCTGATTTTTATGAACATAAAGCGATTACATCCATCTTAGAAAGCAGAGTTGTTAAGGTTGAATCAATTAAAACAGAGAATATGAAAGTCAATTCTAATATTAAAATAAACAGCAATGATTAATAGGTGTTTTATTATTAGTATCATTCTTTGCTTATCTTTTTGTGCTAGTGCTCAATTTGAAGAAAGCGAAAAGTTAAAATTAAAATATTTAGTAAATTACTTAATTGAACAAGGGGACTTGGAAAAATGTGATGTTACTACTGATAATTTTTATGATTTAATTACAATCAGAAATTTGAAATGGAATGAGAAATTATCGAAGTATTTTATGTTGAAAAAATTCACAAAGAGAGGATGTGAGGATTGTAGATATTATATTTTTATTGAAAGTAAACATAAGATTGAAGTGTTTGATTTATGCAATGTTGGGATATATTATACTAGATTGTTTTCATATTTACATGATTATTCATCGGAACTTACACAAGATGAAATTTTGACATTTTTAAGGGACGTCTCAAATGAAATTAATTTAATAAGTTCACCATCCGGGTATAAAAATGATGGAAAGTACAAAAGTTATATTACATGCTTTTAGAAGGACTCTGATAACGTAGTTTGATTAAGAAGCTCGGCTTAATTTATGATTACGTTAATTTTTAACCGGCAGTTTATAACTACCATTAGTTTGCCCCGTTGGCGGAGAAGTACCAGTTCGCGCCAGGTGTGTTGTCAGAAATGCCGTAAGGTGTTTCTCAACTGCTCCCAACATCTGGCGCAAGGTTCCACGTTGGCTCAAATTTATCATTGCCAACTTTTCATTAACTTCGCCATAAACCCAATGCGGCATCTATGATTGGCGATTGCGAATATACCTACGACGAAAACGGTAATCCCACCATGCGTGAGGATACGGCTAGCAACGCCTTTCGCCAAATGCAATGGGATAGCCGGTCCCGCGATAGCGGGAAGGAAAACCGTTTGACCATGCTCAGCAGGATAGCTGGTCCCGCTTTTTGCGGGAGTTACACCAGTCGTTACACATACAATCATGGAGGCGAGCGGGTAATAAAGAGTCATGGAGGATCAACGGGTGTGTTTATTAATGCCAGTCCCCAGGGAGTATTGTATCACGATGCCGACAACTACACGCTTTATGTAAGTCCGTATA
>CAZSQG010000165.1:0-1895 GCA_964608615.1 uncultured Marinilabiliaceae bacterium | reverse complement strand
CTTATCCTCCAATTCTATCACTTATATGATATTGATTTCTATCGGGGCGAATACGTGAAACCAACTCAGCTATGAAACCGGTCATAAACAACTGGGTTCCGAGTATCATGCATGTTAAGCTAATATAAAAATAAGGACTATCTGTAACTAATGGCGATTGAATTCCCAGATATACAAACCAAAGTTTGCGAAACCCAAGCCATAAAGCCGATATAAACCCTATTATAAAAGTAACTGTTCCTAACGATCCAAACAGGTGCATAGGTCGGTTTCCAAATTTGGATATAAACATCACTGAAAGTAAATCCAGAAAACCCTTAATAAACCTTTCTATCCCAAATTTGGTAACTCCGTATTTCCTTTCACGGTGAAGCACCACTTTCTCTCCAATTTTTGCATAGCCTGCACGTTTTGCCAATATTGGAATGTATCGATGCATTTCACCATAAACTTCGATGTTTTTAACTACCTCGTTGCGGTATGCTTTAAGTCCACAATTGAAATCATGAAGTTTTATGCCTGAAACCATCCTGGCAGTGCGGTTAAAAAGCTTGCTGGGAATTGTTTTTCCCAAGGGATCAAATCTTTTCTTTTTCCAACCACTCACCAAATGGTATCCACCTTCACGCACCATATTTACCAATTCCGGAATTTCATCGGGGTTGTCCTGTAAATCGGCATCCATGCTAATAACCACTTCTCCCAGCGACTCTTGAAACCCACAATGTAAAGCAGCCGATTTGCCATAATTACGCTTAAACCGAATTCCTTTTATCTTTGGAAAATTTTCTGATAAGTTTTCAATAACATTCCATGAGTTATCTCGGCTCCCATCGTCCACAAGAATTATTTCGTGATTCAAATTGCTTTGTACAGCCACACGTGTTATCCACTCAACGAGTTCGGGGAGCGACTCTTCTTCATTAAAAAGAGGAACAACAACTGATAAATCCAATTTACTCATTATCTAACGTTTTCATGGCTTCCTTGAAAGGATCTCCCTTACGAATTACAAAAAATGAAACTAATAAAGAAACAATCACTCCATAAAACAGACTGCCCAAAATACCTGAAAACATAAGGACCCAAGGGTTGGAAACCATAGTAAAGGCCCCGCTCATTTCTTCAACCTGTTTATCAGTAAAACCTAAAGTAAGATATGCTTCTTCCATTTCAACAACCAATACTTTAACCAAATCGGGATCTATAACCTTTAATACGAGGAAATAAAGAAAACCAACAATTATCCCGGAAAGAATGGTTATTTTAATTCCATGAACGAATGATTGACCATAGCTTATATAGCCGTCCAGAAATTTTTCTCTGAACTGAATCATGCTCCATGGAATAAAACCAAAATATATCAACCAGGATAATGAAGACCAACCTGAATTAAACAGGCTATCGAACTTGTAAAGAATAATTAGTAAAAGAACATTTAAACCACCCAGAATGGCACCTTGGAAAAGAATGAACTGGTTTTTTTGCGTTGAAGGACTATCCATATTTGTTTCTAATTGGTAATTCTTAACTTAAATGTATTGTTTATTGAAGACTATTTTGGGTTAAAAATAAGGAATGTTCGCAAACTATGGCATGTTTTATTTGGTTAAATATTAACACCTGAAGAAATAATTCTCTGGTAATAAAAAACATAAATCAAATAACCGAAAAAAAAATAAAAAAAGCATCAATAACACTTGCTGCAAACAGATAATTTTATACTTTTGTCGGCGGGTAAGTCCTATACGACCAGCTCCTGCTGAACTCCCCCAGGGCCTGACGGCAGCAAGGGTAAGTAGTTGTAGCGGTGCGATATAGTAAGCTTACCCACCTGCCAATGTAGCTCAGTTGGCCAGAGCAGCTGATTTGTAATCAGCGGGTCGGGGGTTCGA
>CAZSQG010000164.1:0-1915 GCA_964608615.1 uncultured Marinilabiliaceae bacterium | reverse complement strand
TTTTTAGCTTCTTCTTCCTTATCGGGAGTACACAATACCAATACTTTGGTTTGTTTACCCGTACCATTTGGAAGACTAACGACACCACGCACCATTTGATTGGCTTTCCTTGGATCCACACCCAAACGGATGTCGATATCGACAGAAGCGTCAAACTTTGTTGTGGTAATCTCCTTCACTAAAGTTGTGGCTTCATCAACTGAATACAACTTAGTGAGATCAATTTTCGTTAAAGCTAACTTCCTATTTTTTGTTATTTTAGTCATTTTTAAAAACAGGTTTTAATTGTTACCCGGGAACTCACCGTCGACGGTAATTCCCATACTTCTAGCGGTTCCGGCAACCATACTCATAGCAGAATTCAGGGTAAAACAATTCATGTCAGCCATTTTATCCTCAGCAATGGCTTTCACCATATCCCATGTTACAGCACCAACTTTTTTCCGGTTTGGTTCAGCCGAACCGGATTTAAGTTTGGATACTTCCATGAGTTGCACTGCTGCAGGAGGTGTTTTAATAACAAAATCAAATGATTTGTCTTTATACACCGTGATAACTACAGGTAAAACCTTACCGGCCTTCTCCTGAGTTCTGGCATTGAATTGCTTACAGAATTCCATTATGTTTACTCCTTTTGAGCCTAATGCAGGCCCTACTGGAGGAGATGGATTTGCGGCACCACCTTTGATCTGAAGTTTGATAAAGGTTTCTACTTCTTTAGCCATTGTAGCAAATTCGTGTTAATTATTAAAATCAGATTCAATCAGAGTTTGCAATTCATTTGTAGAGATAAAACCCAAAAGCTTTATCCTGGAAGCCCCGCTACTAAATGGTGCTGTTACTCTTTTTCAACCTGTAGAAAACTTAATTCAAGCGGAGTTTTACGGCCAAATATTTTAACCATAACCTTAAGCTTACGTTTTTCCTCGTTTACTTCTTCTATTACACCGTTGAAGCCATTGAACGGACCATCGGTTACTTTGATGGTTTCACCAACAAAGAATGGTATGTTGATTTCTTCTGCTGTATCAGATAGCTCATCAACTTTTCCAAGAATCCTATTAATTTCCGAGAGACGAAGCGGTGTAGGAACATCATTTCTGTCACTCAGGAAACCAATAACATTGGGAATATTCCTTAATATATGCGGAATTTCGCCAACCAAAACAGCTTCAATAATAACATAACCTGGAAAATAGTTACGTTCTTTACTTATTTTTTTTCCATTACGGATTTGATATACCTTTTCGGTTGGAATCAATACCTGAGAAACATAATCCTGTAAATTAAGACTACCTATCTCACTTTCAATGTACTCCTTAACCTTTTTTTCTTTCCCGCCAACAGCTCGAAGTACATACCATTTTTTATCCATTTCGCTCATCCTGATAATGTTCCCCCGGTTTTAATACAATTTTTTGTAGAACCACTCAAGCAATTTGTCGAAAGAAATATCCATAGCAAAAATAGTCATTGCTATTATGCATGAAGCAACCATCACTACAATTGCGCTGTTTTGCAATTCAGGCCAGGTTGGCCAGGATGTTTTATTAATCAACTCGTTGTGAACTTCTTGAAAATAAGCTTTTATCCTCTTCATATTGTCTTCGGTTAAACCGGTTGAAAATTCCAGATTTGCACGGGAGGAGAGACTCGAACTCCCGACACCTGGTTTTGGAGACCAGTGCTCTACCAACTGAGCTACACCCGTATACAAGGTTGAAAATGACTATTTGTCATTTTCAACCTTTATATAATATTTGAAATTATTCCATAATTTCAGTGATCTGACCAGCACCTACGGTACGTCCACCTTCGCGAATTGCAAAACGAAGACCTAAGTTAATAGCTACAGGATAGATCAATTCAACAGTTACGCTTACATTGTCACCTGGCATTACCATTTCAGTACCTT
>CAZSQG010000163.1:0-2253 GCA_964608615.1 uncultured Marinilabiliaceae bacterium | reverse complement strand
AATGGTGACGGTTTGTACGATCTGCAATCTGTGAATAATGTTTCCGAAGAAGATGCCAAAAACAATTTTTACTGGCAGGATTATTTGGGCGATGATTTCGTTCGCATCCCTGTAGCGTTGGCACGTCAATATGGTCCGGCCGACATGAAGTTATTCATCAATGATTACAACTTGGAATCTGATTGGGACGATAATGGTAAGCTGAAAAGTCTTATCAAATGGATTGAAAGATGGGAACAAGACGGTACAACTGTCATTGATGGCATTGGAACGCAGATGCATATTTCTTATCATATGAATCTGGAAACTCAGGCAAGTAAAGAAGAGCATATTGTGAAAATGTTTGAGCTTATGGCCGCAAGCGGTAAATTAGTGAGAATTACCGAATTGGATATGGGTCTTGTTGATGCAGATGGTAATAAGGTGAAAATAGCTAATGTTACGAGTGAGCAACACAAGGCTATGAGCGACCATTACAAGTTTATTGTTCAGAAGTATTTCGAGATCATTCCGGCTAATCAACGTTATGGTATTACACTGTGGTGTCCTACTGATAGTCCTGAAGAATCTTCATGGAGGGGTGGGGAACCAGTCGGCCTTTGGACTTTAGATTACAACCGCAAGCATGCTTATGCCGGATTTGCCGATGGCCTTGCCGATAAGGAGTAAGGACGTTGGATGTAAAGCAATAATTTGTTTTTTTTGATTCAAGAACTATTAATTAGTACTAAAATGGTTAATAAACTAACTTTTTATAGAATGTTGTTCTTGTAGTTGTTTATATCTATTGTTTTCTCTGAGACTAGTAATCTCATAATTTTTGATTTGGTAAGGAGAGGTTGTCCATGTTGGGACAACCTCTTTTTTATCTTAAAATTCATCTGTTTTTCAGAACCAAGAGTGGTTTAACAGAGAGTTTTTTAGGCTTGAAAAATGCTTCTCTTTACATTCCAGAGTAAAACCGTGAGTTATCTGCATTGTATTTACATCAAAAATCATTGCAGTACTGAATAAGCTGAATTAGGTCTTGCTCTGATCGCAGTTTGATTTTATGCGTTTTTACATATTCCTCGATGTCAGGTTTAAAAACCTTTAGGCTCTCCAGAAGTTTCTTCGAAAGATTTATACTTTCAGGAAGATTGTTTTCAATAGCAATTAAGTATTTGTCGTCGAGACGTTCAAATCGGTTGGGCTCAGCAGGTTTAAATCCTGCTTCTTTGGTGGCAGATTTAAATACCACTGAGTATCTTTTATATAGGCTGATTTGTCCCTCAAACAATAACTCCAAAACTCCCTTCTCATTTTCTTTACCACTAAAATAATCTTTATAAACAAACTGGTGCCCTTCAATGGTGAATACATATTTTTGGTTGGCAAGATTAAATTCCAGTATTCTTCCCTGATTGTTACTGAATTGAATTTTATCAGTGTAAATGTTATACCGTAAAGGAACCTGCCGATAGTTGGAGGAATCGTTTATCACCACTTCTCCGGAAAAGAAGTTATCATTAAAAAAGGGTGAGCCTTCATAATTCTTTTGCTCTGATGTTTCGTCAAAAGTGATGTCGGTAAAACGACCGAATTTAAACTGATCAGAAAGAGAGTTTACATCATTTATTTCATAGGATTGTCCCATTGCGTTCAATCCAAAAATCATTAATATCAACAATAATATAGGTTTCATTTTTCTTAATTGGGTTAGTTGTGTTAAAATGTTGTAAATTACATGTATAGTTTATGATGTATGTTTGAAATTAGATATTTAAGTTTTAAAATCAAGTAAATAATTACTGAGCTTAATTATTCAAGATTGAGGATTTAGTTTCAGTGCTGCAAATAATTAAGACTTGTTATTGTATTTGTTTCTTCAATATCTGACCCAAAAACATGGGTTTGGTTTATAATTATCGATTTTACAATTGTCTAATAGAACCAGTTCCTAATTGTTAAATTACCGGAATTACTATCTGATAGTTTTTGAAATAATACCTCAAATTGTAAATAAAATATCTACAATTTGAAGGATTTTGAGGGGTTTTCATTTAGTTTTGTTTGTAAGGTTGTTGTTTGATTAATTTTTTTTTGTTAAAAGTATTCTCCGATAGTTAAAATAATACTTTTTATAAGTACTTAAAATGAGAAAATAGGATAGTTTTTGATTTTAATAATCGTAAGGAATTCTTTCCTGAAGAGTTTTCTTGGTTAAAAGATAACCCGGCCCCATTTAGAGAGGACAACTTAATAGAGATTATT
>CAZSQG010000162.1:0-2419 GCA_964608615.1 uncultured Marinilabiliaceae bacterium | reverse complement strand
CTTCAGATATAACCCACCCACCGGAAAGAGCAGTAAAATTTGCCCATCTATTATCAGGGGGTAAAATACTGGCCGCATCACGACGCAAAGAGGCCTCAATCATGTATTTGCTTAAGTAATTATAGCTTAGTCTTCCAAAGTAGGATATTTTTGTGATTTCTTCAAGATCACCACCAACCCTATTGGTCGTTTTTTCTACTGAATAGTTATGATATGCATACTGAGAGCCTTCTTTTGGCATTAGGGATTTTAAGTAATAATCCGGATGTGTATAGTCTTCATACGACATTCCAGCCATTATTGTAAAATCATGGTCGTTTATTTTCTTATTATAGGATGCGAAATTCTCCCATAATACACTGTTGTGTTTGTCTATCCAATCCTGCATGGTGTTAACCGAGTTGCTTCGTTCCAAAGAGAAGTAATAAAGAGGTTCCCAGGATTTTTGAGTAATATATGTTAATTCAAGACCAACGCGGGAGGTAATACTAAATCCTTTTATTGGTTTTATAGTTCCATAGAATGAGGCCAGCAATTTATCTGTGGTAATTGTATTATGTGTGTTTTCGATAAAGGCTACCGGGTTTGCAGTTTCACCTGTTACAACCCTGTTTAAGGCATAATATTTCCCGTCTGAATTTTTCAAAAATGGAGTATCCGGATTTACATCAAGAATCTCTTGCATAGCCGGGGTAATTGCATTATCGTAAACAGGTGTTAGTGGATCCATTAGTAAAGCGTTGTTTACTATTGAGCGGTACTCATCATCTTCAGGAAGAAGTTTTCTTTTAGAGTGAGAAAAGTTCAAATTATTTCCAACCTCTAGCCAAGGCTTAATGTTATTTTTAGTATTTATGCGGAAAGTATATCGCTTAAAATTGGCATTTGAACCGCCTATTGCACCATCCTGATCGAGGTAAGAAGCCGAAAGCAGATAGGTTGATTTTTCATTTCCTCCTGTCATGCTAATATGGTGATGTTGCATAGTTGCTGATTCTGAAATCTCATTAAGCCAATCGGTATTATTTTCTTCGCCAACAGTAATGCTTTCACCTGCTTCTGTCATATATTGAATATATTGACCAGCATCCATAAGATCCATATTGGTAGAGAGGTTTTGAATCCCATATTGTAAATTGTAAGAAATTTGGGATTTTCCTGTTTTTCCTTTTTTAGTGGAGATAAGAATTACACCATTGGCCCCTTCGGTTCCATAAATTGCCGCTGAGGCAGCATCCTTTAAAATTTCAATCGAGCCTATATCATTGGGATCGATGTCATCTATTGAGCTGGTTTTCATTCCATCAACGATGTAAAGCGGGTCGGTATTTCCATTTGATCCAACGCCCCTGATTCTAATCTTAACACCAGCACCGGGAGAGCCAGATGTTGGAAGAACTGAAACTCCAGCAGTTTTACCCTGAATAGCATGTTCAACACGCCCCATTGCCGTTTTTTCTAAATCTTCGGCTTTAATCGAAGAAATTGCTGCCGTCACCACGCTTTTACGTTGTACCCCGTAGCCAACCACCACCACTTCATTCAGATCGCTTGTTGCTTCCATCATTGTGATGCTAAAGGTATTCTGTGAACCAACTTCAACCTCCTGTTCACTTAATCCGATAAAACTGAAAACCAGAAGATCGGTCTCAGCTGCTTCCAATTTGAAATTTCCATCAATATCGGTAACCGTACCGTTGAGGGTGCCTTTAATAACCACATTAACTCCAGGTAGTGGCTCGTTTTGTGAGTTTGTGACTTTTCCGGTTAACATATGGGTCTGTGCGAACCCCGAGGTGATAGTTAATAAAAACAAAAGAAGTGTAATTCCTGGTTTGATTAAAACCCTGGAATTACAATTTTTAACCAGTTTTAACAGGTCAAATTTGCATAAAGAACGATTTCTTTCCATAATTTTGGAATTTCTTGGTTTAATTAATTATTAGTTGAATTCAAGTTGGGCACATCAACCGGTCCAATGGCCAAATTATTCCGGTTGAGTGCTTTTTTTATCTGGTTTATCTTGCGTCAATACCTGCCACAAGATAGACCAGTGGAGCATTCCAGTTAATCGCTATTTCGTTGGTCGAATAGCTACATTGCAAATCAACAAATGATTTGGCGGGATAGGGATTTCTCTGCACAATTGAACCACAATCGGTTGGAACAACTAAATTTGGCCCACCTGACAGGAAACCGGGAACGGGATCTTCAATACCATCAGCGCCTGATGGGCGATGGTGGATATTCATTACTTTTTTATTTCCAAAACCAGTTACAAAACAATAACCGGTTGCATTTCTACCAAGGATATAATCTAAGTCGGAAATGGCAGAATCTAAAAAATCCTTATTGCCACTAATTTTATGGGCAAAAAGCTTTAGCATTCCGTAGTTTGCAACATCAGAGTTACTACCCC
>CAZSQG010000161.1:0-2896 GCA_964608615.1 uncultured Marinilabiliaceae bacterium | reverse complement strand
TAAAATATAGATGACTCCTCACGTAAGCCCTAACCCAAGGGGGAACCCAAAAACGCGCAACTAAAGAGTGTTTTTTTATTGTTGAAATAAATAATGTAAAATATAGATGACCCCTCACGTAACGCCTAACCCCCAAGGGGGAACCCAAAAAAACGTAACTAAAAAGTGTTTTTTTTTGTTGAAATAAACAATGTAAAATATAGATGACCCCTCACGTAACGCCTAACCCCCAAGAATTTATAAAACTTACGGTCGCACTATTATAATTTGGAGTTTAAACAATTTTATGAATTTTAACCGGACTCGAATGCTTCGAAATATATCTTTTTTGCAGATCTGGATAAGAAAACTGATATTTAGTCCGTTTAATAACAATGTTAATATAAATTTTTTCTTTTGTAATGTGAAACGCTCATGATTGCGAAGAAACACAAACACGCATGAATATAGCAATCATGGAGTTCCATACGACAATTAAAAATCAAAATATATACGTATGAAGAAGTACTTATTGTTTATAGCTGCATTTTTATTGATGTGGGATGTAATTGCTCAGCAAAAACAAGTTGAGTTGGATGATTTTATCACTCTTGGAACTTTTAAAAGCAAAGGTGTGCCGGGGCTTAAACCTATGAAGGATGGAAATTATTATTCAGTTCTGGAAGAGAATGGAAGCCGTATTGTTAAATACGCGTATGCCTCGGGACAATCGGTAGAGGTGGTGGTTGATATGGGTAACCTTAAAAATTCGGAGATTAAAAATATTGTTGATTACCAATTTAGTCCGGACGAAACAAAAGTTTTGGTTTACGTAAATCCGGAGGGAATTTATCGTAACTCTTTTATGGCCGATTATTATGTGATAGATGTAGTACGGCGCGAAATTGAACCTTTATCGGTTGAAGGTAAACAGCAGGAACCGGCTTTTTCGCCCGATGGAAATAATGTGGCTTATGTACGTAACAACAATATTTTTATAAAGAAACTTCGCTTTGGTACCGAAAGCGCCATCACTACAGATGGGAAGTTGAATGAAATAATTAATGGCATCCCCGATTGGGTTTATGAAGAGGAATTTGGTTTCACCAGAGCTTTTGAATGGTCGCCTGATAATGAAGATCTGGCTTACATAAAATTCAATGAGTCGGAGGTGAAGGAATTTTCCATACCGTTTTACAAGGCCTCATTTCCCGTGTTTGAAGAATTTGCTCTTTATCCCGGCAGTTATAATTACAAGTATCCTAAGGCGGGAGAGGTTAATTCAAAGGTAAGTGTGCATGTATTTAACTTACGGAACCGAACAACCAAAAGGATGGATATTGGTGATTTGAGCGATGTTTATATTCCGCGAATTCGTTTTACGCAAACTGCCGATCAACTTGGGATTGTTAAGCTAAATCGTCGTCAGAATCAATTGGATCTTTATATGGTAAATCCCTCATCGGGAGTTGGACGTGTGATTTTTACTGATCGAAATGAGCGTTATATTGAAGAGTCAGTCCTAGATAATATTCATTTTTTGGCCGACGGGAAACATTTTGTATATGTTGGAGAGTTGGATGGATACAATCATATCCACCTCTTTGGTATGGATGGACATAAGATTTGTCAGGTGACAAAAGGCGAGTGGGATGTTTCTGATTTTTACGGTTTTGATGTGAAAAACCGACAGTTTTATTTTCAGGCAGGTGTTGTTTCACCACTTAAACGCGAGATTTATTCCATTAGGATGGATGGGAGCAGGCAAACACGTTTAACAGCTAATGAAGGAACTAGTATAGCCGCATTTAGTCGTGATTTTAGTTTCTTTATAAATCATTTCAGCAATGCTTCAACACCAACCAAGGTGGTTGTTTATAATGCTGCAGGTAAAGAGCTTCGGGTTATTGAGGAAAACAGTGAGCTTAATAAACAATTGGGAGAATATGCTTTATCAAAAAGGGAGTTCTTTAGTTTTACAACATCAGAGGGTATAGTTCTAAATGGTTGGATGATAAAACCTCATGGTTTTAATGATGAAACCAATTATCCTGTATTGATTACTCAGTATAGCGGACCAAATTCGCAACGGGTGTTGGATCAATGGGAGATTGGCTGGGAGCAATTTTTGGCATCAAAAGGTTATTTAGTTGTATGTGTTGATGGTCGTGGAACAGGAGCCAGAGGTGAGGACTTCAGAAAATCGACCTACATGAAACTTGGCAAACTTGAGAGCGACGATCAGATTGAAACAGCTCGCTATTTGGGCGGATTATCGTATGTTGATAAAAATCGTATTGGTATTTTTGGCTGGAGTTACGGCGGTTTTATGACCTCTCTTTGTTTGAGTCGATCCAGTCTTTTTAAAGTTGGTATTGCTGTTGCACCCGTTACCAACTGGCGTTTTTATGACACTGTTTATACTGAACGTTATATGCGGCAACCGCGCGAAAATCCTAAGGGATACGACGGTAATTCACCAATAACAATGACTGATAGTTTGCAGGGGCGTCTTTTTCTGATACATGGAAGTGCTGACGACAATGTGCATTTGCAAAATGTAATGGAATATAGCGACCGTCTTATTCAATCGGGCAAGCAGTTTGATATGTTTATTTATCCAAACCGCGATCATGGCATAATGGGTGGTAATACCCGTTCACATTTATATAATATGATGTTTAATTATTTGGAGCGAAACCTTTAAAGCCGCATGCTGAACTAAGTGCCAGTTTTTTATAACCCTTATCCCGATGTAAAATAAATCTCATACATCGGGATTCCAGTGTTATGCCAAATATAAGTATCTCCTCATGTAACCGCTAACCCCCAAGGGGACGCAAAAACACGCAGCTAAAAAGCGTTTTTTTATTGTTGAATTAAACAATGATTTCTCACTTCGCCTCACGTAACCCCT
>CAZSQG010000160.1:0-2937 GCA_964608615.1 uncultured Marinilabiliaceae bacterium | reverse complement strand
GGCGGAGCCAAAATCCACTTGCGAGTTCCCCCGCTCATTAGCGGGGCAAGCTATATGACAACTAAAAAACAAATTATTTTCGTATGAAAACAATTTTAATAATATTAATAGTGGCAATCCTAATAGCGATTACGTCGTACTTTATTTTTATTGGTAATATTGATAAATCAGAACCAAAGATTGTAAAACTGGATAAACCCATCCATATTATTGGATTGGAAATAAATACAAATGATAAAGACATATATAAAGATGTTGGAAAGGTAGCAAGTGACTTTAATGATATCATAAATAAGAATCCTATTCCGAATAAAAAGGAACCATGGGCTAGATTAAATGTTAGTAAGGATTATAACAAAGAAAAAGGAACTTTTAAATATATAATTGGAGATGTTGTGACTATGATAGACAGTGTCCCAAATGGATTACAATCATATGAAATACCTGCTTTGACATTTGCAATTTTTCGAATTCAACCAAAAAGCAATATTGCTTGGGGAATTACAATGGGCAGAATGAAGAGATTTATTTACACAGAGTGGCTTCCAAAATCGGAATATAAACCATCAGACATTCTCGGAGATTTTGAATTGCATGATGATAGGAGTTTAGGAAAAAATCCTGAGATAAATTTATATGTAGCATTAAAAGAAAAATACAGTAAATAAAATGCACGAACGCACACGCGGTATAAAAAAATGCCAAGATACAGGCTATTGAAGGCTTGTAGCCCGCTTCAATCTCGATGTACATCGGGATGTTACTTGACAGTAAATCGCTTGCAACCGGCAAATTTTCAAGGCCTACGTTATGCGGCATAGTCAAAAATGTAAAACAGATAGATTTGTAGGTTGAAAATTCTTTGACCAGCTGTCAGCTTTTTCTACCCCCAAAAAAAAAACATTATTAAAGAAGTATGATAACTCCGAAATCTCTGCTATGCTATCCCAAGGGAACAATTAAGCAACTACTTTACGAAGCATACAAATCATTTCATGTTCAATATCCGGAATGTTTGGATAGTAACCTAAAATCGTTCATAGAATGTGATACTTTTTTCTATGCTAATCCTGAAATTGGCGAAAAATATTCATTCATTTCAGAATATAAAGACCAAGTAATTGGAATGTTTAGTTGGGACCCAAGAAACTATCCAACGGTCATTATTGGCCATAATTGTATATTACCCACCTATCAAAACATGGGTTTTGGAAAAGAACAAATAAGTATTGCATTAAGAATTTTTAAGGAACAAGGATTTGGAAAAGCTCAGGTATCAACAGGTCAAATGGAATTCTTTATCGCTGCTCAAAAAATGTATACAGGAGCTGGGTTCAAAGAATTAGGTCGTGATTTGAACTCCAAAACACAGAAGTTACATGCTAATATTTATTACGAAATGGTTTTATGAATTCTCAAATGAAGAAACTTTTTTTTTGATAAAAAATGAGAACTGCATTTAACCTGTTTTCGGGACTCTAAAAGAATTTATAAAAAACTTCGACCGCAAACACTCAATATATCCAATGTCGGGCGCTGAGGTAGCTTGAGTGTTATTGCCCCGCAAAAACATTTGTAACGGCAGACAGTGATTACTATACCCGCAAGCCCCCAACATTTCTGCTTGTGGGCGTTTATGCCATTATAAAAGAGACCAAATGCAAAAGATTGGATTAAATAATTAACCAGAGTCACTTAATGAAGTCTTAAGTAGATATTCGCGACCGGGTTAAATTCCCTCGTCAGTAATGCGCTCAGTTAGTTCTTTAATTTCTTTCAGCCCCAGTATCATTTGTTTTAAATCTTCATCAGAAGGTGTTTGATATCCCGATCCTTCAAAAGAACATATATTCTCAAATTTCCCGGTCAGAATACAGGTTTGTTTTATTGATGCAGTAAGTGATTTAACAACCATCAATGCTTCGTTATATAACCCTTCAGGAGTGTGATTTGTTGGAAGTGTATTATAGCATGATAATAATGCGATGAAATATTTTTCCAGACATATTAATACCATGTTATATCTTATACTATTATTAAATTTTGAAGGTATTGTTACCCCTTTTATAAGTGTTGAATAATAGCTGTTTGCAAATCTTAGGTTTTCGTTAACCAAAATTGCTAAATCTTTGTCTGTAACATCTGTTCCCATTTTATTTTTTTTATGTAAGTTATTTTTTAGAGTGTGTTCATTACAAGGCTTACTATTATTTAAGGACTAAAACATAAATCAGGCCATTAAACCAATTTAAAAATGTTTTGTGTAGCTTTAATTATGTAATATGCAGTTTTAAAGCACTATGTGGTGATGTTTTAAATGTATTTGTGATTTAAAATATTAATTATCTCACACTTTTACCTCTTCTGCATTAAAAGCCTCTACTCTTTTCCTACAAAAATGTAAAATGAGTGGTTATTGATTACCATAATGTATTAAAAACCTAAGAGGTTTATTTAATCCTAATTTAAATAGATGTTTTGATGTTGTGTAATATGCAGATATGTAATTACATAAGAATTATAACGTCACAATTTGTCATGATCTTTTTTATTCGGCACGCTTATTTCAAAGTAGTTTTAAGATTAATAATTTAAACTGTTTAGATATGCGAAAAATTGCCATTTATGGGAAAGGTGGAATCGGGAAAAGTACCACAACCCAAAACACAGTTGCAGGATTAGCCGAAATGGGAAAAAAAGTAATGGTTGTAGGGTGTGATCCTAAAGCCGATTCAACACGTTTGTTGTTGCATGGGCTGGCTCAGAGAACTGTTTTGGACACTCTTCGTGACGAAGGGGAGGATATTGACCTTGGAGATGTAATGAAGGCTGGTTTTGGTGAAACCAGCTGTGTTGAGTCTGGAGGCCCTGAACCAGGAGTAGGATGTGCCGGGCGTGGAATTATAACTTCTATTAATCTTTTGGAGCAACTAGGTG
>CAZSQG010000159.1:0-3117 GCA_964608615.1 uncultured Marinilabiliaceae bacterium | reverse complement strand
AAAAGAACACTCTTTAGTTGCGCGTTTTTGGGTTCCCCCTTGGGGGTTAGGGGTTACGTGAGGGGAAGTGAGAAATCATTGTTTATTTCAACAATAAAAGAAAACTTTTTAGTTACGTTTTTTTGGGTTCCCCCTTGGGGGTTAGGGGTTACGTGAGGAGTCATCTATATTTTACATTGTTTATTTCAATAAAAAAGAACACTCTTTAGTTGCGCGTTTTTGGGTTCCCCCTTGGGGGTTAGGGGTTACGTGAGGAGAAACTTATATTTGACATAACCCTAATGCCAGGTCAACAATATAAACAAATTACCTTACTAAACTTAAAAAACTCTTATACTTTAACTAAGTAGCTTATAAAAATGCTTAACTTTGCACGTTTTTTCAGAGTTTGTTCAATATAGAAAACAATATTGTCAATGATAAAAGTAACATTTCTCGATCAATCGGTTCGTGAATATAATAAAGGAGTTACTGGCTATGAAATAGCCAAAAGCATAAGCCCCATGCTAGCCAAGGAAGTGCTGAGCATAACAGTTAACGACCAATTATGGGACATTACTCGTTCCATTAATACCGATTGCACTGTAAAGCTGCATAAATGGGATGACGAAGAAGGCAAGCATGCTTTCTGGCACTCATCGGCACACCTTATGGCCGAAGCGCTTCAGGAGCTGTACCCCGGAACCAAATTTGGTATTGGCCCGGCCATTGAAAACGGTTTTTATTACGATATTGAACCCGGCAACAATGCTGTTATAACAGAATCGGACCTTCCTGTTATTGAAAAGAAGATGCTGGAACTGGCCAGACAAAAAAACAACTATACACGCCGCGAAGTTTCAAAAGAAGAAGCGCTTGATTTTTTTCGCAAAAAGAATGAACTCTACAAAGTTGAGTTAATAAATGAATTGGAAGATGGTACAATCTCGTTCTATGAGCAAGGAAGCTTTACCGATTTGTGCCGCGGCCCTCATCTTGCCAATACTGAATCGATCAAAGCTATTAAAGTTTTAAGTTTGGCAGGTGCTTACTGGCGAGGTGATGAAAAACGCAAACAGCTCACCCGTATTTATGGAATCACTTTCCCCAAACAAAAGATGCTCGAAGAGTATATGATTCAAATGGAGGAAGCGCTCAAACGCGACCACCGCAAGCTGGGAAAAGAACTTGAGTTATTTGTGTTTTCACAAAAAGTTGGCCAGGGTTTACCATTATGGTTGCCTAAAGGTGCAATACTGAGAGAACGTCTGGAAACATTTCTAAAAAAAGTCCAGAAAAAATATGGTTATCTTCCGGTAATTACACCGCATATTGGGCAAAAGGCCTTATATGAAACATCAGGTCACTATGCCAAATATGGGGCCGATTCATTTCAGCCCATTCATACCCCGGCAGAAGGTGAAGAATTTTTGTTGAAACCTATGAACTGCCCGCACCACTGCGAAATATATAAAAGCAAACCACACTCGTACCGTGAATTACCAATACGTTATGCCGAATTTGGAACTGTTTACCGTTATGAACAAAGTGGTGAGTTGCATGGTTTAACAAGGGTGAGAGGATTCACTCAGGATGATGCACATATTTTTTGCCGTCCCGATCAGCTTAAAGATGAGTTTAAAAAAGTAATCGACATTATTTTTTACATTTTTAAAGCATTGGATTTTAAAGATTATATTGCACAGATTTCTTTGCGTGATCCAAAAAATACTGAGAAATATATTGGAACTGACGAAAACTGGGAAAAAGCCGAAACAGCAATATTAGAAGCCTGTCAGGAGAAAGGCCTAAAAACAACTGTTGAATTGGGTGAGGCAGCTTTTTATGGTCCAAAACTTGATTTTATGGTGCGCGATGCTATTGGTCGCAAATGGCAATTAGGAACCATACAGGTAGATTACAACCTGCCTGATCGCTTTGAATTAGAGTACATTGGTCAGGATAACGCTTCTCACCGGCCCATAATGATTCATCGGGCTCCTTTTGGAAGCATGGAACGTTTTATTGCAGTCTTAATTGAGCATACAGCCGGGAAATTCCCGCTTTGGTTAACACCCGAGCAGGTTGTTATTCTTCCTGTAAGCGAAAAATTTAATGATTATGCAAAAAATGTTTTAAATTTCCTGAATAATTCCGATATTCGCGCCGTATTAGACGACCGTAATGAGAAAATAGGTAAAAAGATACGTGACAACGAGTTAAAGCGTACTCCATACCTTCTGGTTGTAGGAGAGAAAGAAGCTGGTAGCAACGAAGTTGCGGTAAGGAAACAAGGTGAAGGAGATCAGGGTACAATGAAAATGGAAGAATTCGCCACTTTTATTCATGCCGAAGAAGAAAAAATGTTAAGAGAAATTGAGTCGTAATAATAAAACCAAATAAACCAGTATTGTTAACTAAATCATTGGGAGGACAAAAGTATAATTAAACCAAGAAGAAATCCGGGACAGAGCTCCAAAGACGAACCCGCTTACAGAATTAATAATCAAATCAGGGTTGCTCAAGTTCGCATTGTCGGAGACAATGTTGAAGAGTCAGGAGTTTATACCACATCCGTTGCGATGAAGATGGCCGATGAAAAGAATCTTGATCTTGTCGAGATTTCGCCAAACGCAGATCCACCGGTTTGTAGGATTATTGATTATCAAAAGTTTCTATATCAGCAGAAACGTAAACAGAAGGAACTTAAGGCAAAAGCCGTGATGGTTGTTGTAAAAGAAATTCGTTTCGGTCCTAATACCGACGAACACGATTACAACTTCAAATTAAGACATGCCGAGAAATTTCTGAAAGATGGTTCAAAAGTAAAAGCTTTTGTTTTCTTTAAGGGACGAAGTATTTTATTTAAAGAAAAAGGCGAAATTTTATTATTAAAATTTGCTCAGGACCTGGAAGATTTGGGTAAAGTTGAACAACTACCTAAACTAGAAGGGAAAAGGATGATTATGTTCATCTCTCCCAAAAAAACCAAATAGTTGCTTATTAATCAACTAAATATATTGTACAATGCCTAAAATGAAAACTAATTCCGGGGCAAAAAAAAGGTTTACCATCACCGGAAGCGGCAAAATAACAATACGCACCGGAGCGGCGGCACTGGATCATTATCTGAATAAC
>CAZSQG010000158.1:2764-3364 GCA_964608615.1 uncultured Marinilabiliaceae bacterium | reverse complement strand
CTTAATGACACTATTTTGTCTTTCCTAAAACGGGAAATCATCTTCAAAACCCACTTCGGCTTTTGTTCCTTTATCAGGTTTTTCGGCTAAAACATGTTTGCCGTTTCCATTGACATAGATTGCCCGGAAAGGTGCCGGAACCGGGCAAGGATATTCGCAGGCGCCGCAACCAATGCAAATGCTCTGATCAACTTCGGGGATCATCAATCCGTTTTTATAGGGAACCATGTGTACCGCCTTGGTTGGGCAATGCTCTGAACAGGCTCCACAATCGGTTTCATCGGTAAAAACAACACAATTATGCATTACAAAAACCGCTTTCCCCATCTGGGTTCTTTGTTTTTCTTCGATGGGAAGAGGTAAAATGGCTCCTGTTGGGCAAGCATCGGCACATTTATGACAATCGAAATTACAGAAACTGGTTTCGTAATCCATAAATGGCTGCATAAATCCACTTAATCCATATTGTGTTATGGCAGGTTGAAGTACATGCGTGGGACAAGCCGAAATACATAAAGAACAGGCAGTACAGATGGAATTAAATCGTTTAACTCCTAACGATCCTGGAGGTGACGGGAAATAGTCGCGCTCATTTCTTTT
>CAZSQG010000158.1:0-2754 GCA_964608615.1 uncultured Marinilabiliaceae bacterium | reverse complement strand
AGGTCCTTTTGCGATTCATTGAGTTTGTTCTTTTTTAGCGCGTAAAGACGTGTCCCTGCCAGTAAAGCCATTCCGGTAATCAGTAGTTTGCGTCGATTGTTATCGGTTTTATCAGATTGAATGTTTGTTTTTTTTGTTGGCACAGGTTTAATAAAACCAAGATCTAGCGCAGCATCTGGGCAAACTTGCAGACAATTAAAACAGGTAACACATCTTGTAACATCTATTGTTTGGTTTTTTATGCTGATGCATTCGCTTTTGCAAACTGCAGCACATTTACCACATTTTGTACAATTATTGGAATTGAATTTTATTTTTAATAACGATGCTTTTGATGTTATTCCCAGAAGAGTTCCAACCGGGCAAATTACATTGCAGAAAAAACGTCCTCTTTTCCAGGCCATGGCCCCAATAACAAGGAATAGAACAAGGGTTAATGATAATGGTAGCCACGATGTATTGTAAACTTTAACAAGGTGTAACGAATAAACATCCTGCTTTTGCATTATGGTGGCTGCAAAATTATTGATGGCTGTTACAATAGGTTCGGCTATATAGGTAAAAAACCTTCCGGCAATGCTATATGGATCAAGCCATGTTACAATAAATCCCAGGCCAGAAATAATTGCGATAATCATTAAGCTCAGGAATGAATAACGCCAAACGGGATGTCCTTTTTTATACTTAAAGAAAACCTTCTTTTTGGATATCTTCTTTGATATATAATTGATGATATCCTGAATAATTCCCAGAGGACAAATAGTGGAACAATAGAATCGGCCTATTAGCAGAGTGATAATGATGACAATAATAAAACCTCCAGCTGTTACCAACGAAAGAGTTTGAATAAATTTTAAAAGAGAAGGGACAAACTGCAAGTAAACAATCTGGCCATAGGTGTCAGGAGCAATCTTCTCATATAAATCAACAAACAGGGCCGTGGTTAGGAGAAAGAAAATAATTCCTAAAGCAACTCTGATTTTTTTCAAAATTGAAAACAGTGTCATTTTCTATTGTGTTTTTTCTGTTATTGGAATGTGTAAATCAAAATTTTATTTTGAATACATTGCTATACCCGGATGCGGTTGATTGATAATTTGTCAATTAGCATTGTCCCAAATCCCATGTCGTGAGCTATTTTTATATGGTTGATGTTCTCAGGTTTAGATCCAAACATCATTGTTGCTGCTGCATCTACAGCAACAATATCTCTTCCGGCAATCAGGGCTTTTAAGTCGGCAACATCGGCAGTTGAAACACCTCTTGGGCCGTTTTTCGTCATCATCCTGTACCCATCAATAATATTTAAATCGGGTTTACGGTAGGCCAGAAAATCTGCGATGCACTGACTTAGGTCGTTTGCATGATAAAAACGTCTGTCCCAAACAACACCCATCAGGTTTTTCATGGCTAATGAAACTGTTGTAGAGCTGTGGTGTTTCAGAATCGGAACGTTAATAAAAACATCGGTTGTAAGCAATAATTCGTGAACCTTGGTGGTTTTTAAAATTTTAGCCCCAGGTATGCTTACTTCGCGGTAGTTTTGTTCGTTACTACCTGGAACAATTGTTCCTCCATTGGCTTTTACCGCTGCCTCAATCTGACTGTTTTTGTAACAACGATCGGCCTGATCACAAGTGTGATCAAAGACATAAACATTTGAGGCTCCGGCTTCAAAGCAGGATTTTACTATTCGTCCAACAAGTTCCGGGTTAGTATTAGCAGCTCTCTCGGGTGTTGCATCCCAGCCAATGTTTGGTTTAACAAGGACTTTCTGACCTTTCTTTACAAATTTGCCCATGCCCCCAAGTGATTCCATCGCCTTATTGAACATATCAATGGGCTCACCTCCTCTGACTGCTACTAAATCATAAGTCCCATTATTTGACTGTACAGATGCCAGTGCATCGAGGCCGCCAAATAAAGGAGCCATCGATCCTATAACGCCAACGCCTAAGCTTTTTATAACAAAATCTCTTCGTTTCATATTATTTGTTTTTGTTTGTTACGCATAATTGTTAAACTCCTAATAGCAACTCATCCTTTAAAGAGGTTGTATTTACATCAAAATACATTAATTCTCTTTAGGAGTGTTGAGTGAAAAATAAGTAGATGTACAATAATTCATATGATAATTATTCCAACTGGAATTATTTCAAACCTTAATAATTCTCCAAAAAGGATAAGACAAGAGCTGAAGGTAGCTTATTAACTCAGGGCCAATTTTTAACAGAATGAAAGATACGAAAAATGCAGCCTTTATCAGGCTGTATTTCCCTTATTTATAGTTAGTTTAAATAAATTATAATAGTCTAATTATAAGACTCTCTAAACATTACAGCTTAAAAACTTGTTTAATGGGGAGCTGTTAATATTTTGTTAACGGACTGTAATTTATATTTTTAGACACTATTGACGGAGAAGCAAATTAACTTTTTTATTTCTCACTTCATTCGAAATAATAATCTGCTATTTATTTTTACCCAACGCAAGCCAGTCATCCGCAGCGCAGGATCATAATTTCAATGAATTAGTAGCGCAACGAAACACCGATTTATTAATAATTAGATCCATCCCTGCGCTACCATTGACAGATTTTGGATTCATTGATAAATTGATCCTTCGCTGTGCTAACAATGAGAGATTTTTGATTCATTGATAAATAGATCCATCGCTGCGCTAACAATGAGAGGTTTACAATTCATTGATAAATAGATCCATCGCTGCGCTAACAATGAGAGGTTTACAATTCAT
>CAZSQG010000157.1:0-3479 GCA_964608615.1 uncultured Marinilabiliaceae bacterium | reverse complement strand
CACTATCTTTTATAGCAGGGTACTTCTTCTCAATAAAAGGGATTAAATCGTTCAATAAATCTTTTTCAAAATTGGCAAATGCATCTACTTTTTCCTTATCGTAAATATTACCAACAGCGCGGTCGTCTTTCATGGCACGTCCATTGGGCATCACCACAATCATTGGTTCAAGTTTTTTATCAGCATAGAGGTTGTCGAGAATAACCTGTGGTTGCCCGCCATTAAGCCATTCTTTTTCATCGCCACCGATGCCATGTAACAGATAGAACACGGGATACTTTGTTTTTTCAGAGAAACCAGGAGGAGTATAAACCAGAGCCTTCCGTTGAGTACCAGTTGTTTTTGATTTATAAACAACGGAATCGATGGTTCCGTGTTGAATGCCATCCTGAACAACATCAAAGCCAAGGGGTGCCGGTATTATTGAATTTTGAGAAAAAATGCTTTGACCATAGAGGCATGCTATGGCCATTAGTATTAGGATTGCTTTCACAGAATTAGTTTTTAACATGATTATTAGATTAATAGATCACCAGACTTTTAGATTTGAGACGCAAACGAAGTCGTAACGATGCGTAGTTTTGCCTTACAGCAAGAAGCATAATTTCTGAATATATGATATTTGTGATTTATTTATATTTTTTCACATATTTGACAAACAGTTGTTAAAAAGATCAGGCACCAAACCTTATCAGGTATTGATGCCCGATAAAATAGAATCAATTGTTTTGAGGAATGATAATCTGGTACTTTCCACTCAGATGCATCATACTAAACATATAAAGAAGTCCATCGTAATAGGGATCGAAATATCCATCTTCGTAGGGTTCGAGTTTTGAATTCCACAAGGCACGCACAAAATCAATACTTGTTGAATCATTCCCCATCAGCGCAGTTGTAGCAGCAGTTGACACCAAGCCTAGCGAATGGCGCCGTATCTGAAAACCACCGGCCGGTAAAATATATTCAGGGGTTGAACCATCCAAATTAAACTGGTCCTCGAAGGTGTCGATTCCCCTTGAACGTAAAAATCTCTGGAGACGTGTTGCATAATCTTCCTGCCACTCTTTGTCTTTCCCATACCACACATAATCCATTGTAATATTCATGGGCACCCGCCATGAGTCAAATCTAAAAGCCTGGGGCATCCAAGGTGTTGAATGGGGTTTACCGCTAAAATCAGAATAATCGGGATTCAAGCCTGTTACGGGATGGCAAGCCCGATGAAGAAATACGCGTGAAGTATCGGCACAATCGCGGTAAAACTGTTCATGTTCATCCTTGGCATATTCGGCCCATATTTCCAAAAAAGCCGGTACGTGGTACGAAGGATCTGTCCAGTTGTAACTTCTACCTTCTGGCACAAAAGATATTTGCTTATGCTCCACGTTAAAAATATTATAAATATTACCGGTACCATCCTTTTCCCACATAGAATCCAGAATAAAACGGGCTTCATTATAATAGTCAACACCGGTATCATTGCCCCATCGGTTTGAAGCAAATAAAAGAGCGGTTACAAAATACAGCTCTCCATCGGAAGCACTTCCTGGTGAATTAATCTTCATGGTTTCAGGGTTGAAGCTCCAAGCGAAGTAACCTTTACGAGGGCCATCCTTATGTTGCAAGTAATGTTTAGACCAGCGCCAAATACGATCAAAGACTTCTTTTTTATCGAGTTGAACAGCCACCATCATTCCGTAGGAAACCCCTTCGGTGCGTACATCCATATTCTTAATATCAGAGACATAACCCATTGAGTCGCCAACTTCGAAAAAAATCTTATCGGGTCCTTCAAACAAGTCATGGTATGCTTTTTCAACTTTTCGGTCAATCTCATCTTGGTTGTAACCGGCTTCAAGGAAAAGATTACGGTACAACCCGGTGTGGTATTTCACTTTTTCAGACTTATCGTTGGCTTTGCTCTGCATTTTCGCTGTACCTGCACATCCAACAGCAACCAACATCATAAAAAGCGGCCACATCCAAATGTGTGTTTTTTTACTTTTTTTCATTCGAAAATAATTTAATTATATCATTGGCCTAATATCTTCCAGTCTTTAAGCCAGCACAGGAGGTCCCATGCATCAGGAAGTTGCATAAACAGAAAATACCCTTCCGCAGTTGACTTAAGGGATAATTTGAATTTTCAATTAAGTCGACTACGGAAAGGCTAATGGCTTTTTCACTCAAAACGGTGTTAAAGAATCACCACAATCACTTTTTTCCTAAAGCTTCTTTAATAATTTTTGCAACAACCGGCTTGGGTTGATTGTTGCGATCAAAAAGCAAAGGATAGTCGGTTCTTCCTCGGATGGGCCAGTTGTTTTTCCAGGAATCGCCATCGTTTACGCCCCATAAAGTGACTCTGGAAATCACATTCTGATACTTTAAAAAGAGCTTGAAATAATCGAGATAACGGTTTTCGTAGGCAACATTCACCGAGTCGGGAAGCCCTTCGGCATATGGATTAAGTTTCTGTTTGTATTCAAAGTTGGCTGAGACCTCAGCCCCCACACGTTGATCGGGCATTTCCAAAACAGAAAGATCCATCTCGGTAATCATCACTTTTACACCCTGCGCCGAAAAAGCCTTGATGCTTTCCTCAAATTCGCTCATGGCGGGATAATCCATACCAACATGCCCCTGCATTCCAACTGCATCAATACGCACGCCCTGTTCCTTTAACTTTTTTACCATAGCCACAACCCCCTCACGTTTACCCGGGATAGCCATAGAATAATCGTTATAATAAAGTTCGCAATCGGGGTCGGCCTCATGCGCAAACTCAAAAGCCAGCCTTATAAAATCTTCACCCAATATTTGATAAAATTTACTGGGTCTGTATGACCCATCGTCGAGAATCGCTTCATTTACCACATCCCAACCCTTTACCTTGCCTTTGTAACGCCCCACAACAGTATGGATATGGGTTTTCATCCGTTCAATCAGCACTTCTCGTGAAACACCATTCCCGGCCGAATCAGTAAAAAACCAACGAGGCGCCTGTGAATGCCAAATAAGAGTATGGCCTGTAACAAAAAGATTATTATTAACTCCAAAATCAACAAACTGGTCGGCCAATGAAAAATCAAAGACTCCTTCCTTTGGTTGTACAGGACCACTTTTCATGCAGTTTTCAGCAACGATGGCACTAAACTGCTCTTTCACTACCTTTAAGGCTGCCGTATCCCGGCCTGTTATTTGACCAGCATTTAATGCTGTTCCTATATAAAACTTCCCCTCAAAGGCCTCTTTAAGGGTTAATTGCTTCGGCGATTTATCGACATAACTCCAAAAACTAAACAAAACAAACGCTACAAAAGCATACGCAATTAATTGAAACTTAAATTTTTTCATAGATTTTTTAATGTTAATATTCATTTTTTTATTCTGATTCAATATGGTATTAAGTGGGTCAGATAATAATCGCTATTAAGTTGTCCTCTCTAAGTGGGGCCGGGTTATCTTTTAACCAA
>CAZSQG010000156.1:0-3584 GCA_964608615.1 uncultured Marinilabiliaceae bacterium | reverse complement strand
GCGCAGTTCCGATTTATTCGGAAAGCTGTACCGACCGCTCATATTCCTATATATTATATATTGTCAGCCGTAATTTTAATGTTTCCAGGTATCCTGTCCCTTTGTGTATTTTATGAAAAATTTGTCAGGAGTAACGTCTTTGTAAAATGTAGTCGGAGTCATACTTTTTTGACCACAATACTCTTCATTTCTTGATTCTAACATTTCACTTTCTGGATAATTGGAAATCTCTGCAACATAAAATTCATTTTCAAATTTTATGTGATTGTCTGATTCTCCGATAGTATAAACAATCCTATTACCAAATACAAGAGGGCTTTCAGCCTTTGAGAAAGATTTTGATTTAATTTCTTTTTTAGTTGGATATTTAAACAAGTCACAGTTTCGGTAAAGTGATTCGTTTATAATGTATTCTGTTATTATTTTCGTTGTCTTAGGCGGAATGCAAATAACCTTTTCTTCATTATATGAGATTGAATATCCAGTAGAAGTCACTAAACCAACACTATTTGATGCTTGTATTCTATTCGTTTGAAGCAAATCCAAATAATTAATTCCGGTAACAGACTTTGATGCAGTTGTTGCGCGTGAAGTTGTTGCGCCTGAACTAGTTGAATTAGTGTAAACTTTATTTCTATAATAATCGTATGCTATTCCATTAAGAATGAAAAAACTCTCATCCAAATTCAAAAAGATGTTTTTATCTGTTTTATTAAGGAATCTGAATCCTATGTTACCCCCTTCGCTCCAAAGATTGTATGAGACTTTACAATTTTCATCTTCATAGACTAAATTATTATCCTTTGCTACCAATTTTCCGATTGGTGTAGCTTTATAAACCTGATAAAAGGACGTTGTTACACAAGATGTCAGTAAAACTGCAATTATCACAGTAAAAATTAATTTCGATTGTGTTTTCATAATACTTTAAATTTTAATGGTTAGGATTTAGTTTCTGAGTATTATTATGGCTGCTAACGTACGGAATTATATGCAGTTGCCGATTGCGGGCGATTTCCTGTCAAGTTACATTCCGATGTACATCGGGATTGAAGCGGGCTACAACCCTTGAATAACCTACTACCCCGGCAATTTTTTATACCGCGTGTTGAACTAAATCCCTTCGGGATAGCATAAAATCAAAATTAGCATAAATCTTTTTAGTCGCAAACCGTTATAACTGTATTATTCACTTTAAAATAATACAGTTATGAGAAAGAAAACAAGCTTAACTATTGTTGAGCGCGCCATGATTCTGGTTCCTGAATTTAAGGACAGGGCTTTGAAGCTGGAGCATCAGGTGGTTCTTCGTGGCCAGAGCGCAAGTACGCTGAGCAATTATATTCGGCGCATTGCCCTGTTTGTCATTCATTTCGAAAAATTACCCGAACACGTCACCGAAGATGAGATCAACGAGTATCTGGTGGCTTTGGCTCGCGACCCCAAGGCGCCTTCGCGCAGCAGTTTCAAGCACATGGTTTATGGATTGCGCTACTATTACCGTCTTCTGGGGATGAACAAGAAAGCCATCGCGCTGCCTTCGCTCAAAAAAGAGACAAAACTCCCGGTAATCCTGAACCAACAGGAGCTAAAAGAACTTTTCGCGACACCAACGCTTCTCAAGCAACGGGTTGTGCTGACGCTGATTTATTCAGCCGGACTCAGGGGACAGGAAGCAATCAACCTTAAAATCTCCGACATCGATTTTGAACGCCGCACTATCCACATTCGCCAAAGCAAGTATAAAAAAGACCGTATTGTACCCTTGGCCAAAAGTATGGCCATAGGGTTGATAAAGTACCTGGAAGCCGAGAACCCCCACATATGGCTTTTTAACGGTAAGGAGCCCAATGGCAAATACAGTGTCAAGGGTCTTTCGTGGGTGATGCGCGAGAACCTAAAAAAAACATCTATTGCAAAAGATGTCAATCTGCATTCGCTACGACATTCTTATGCCACGCATCTGCTGGAAGATGGGTTGAACATCGTCACCCTGAAAGAGCTATTGGGACATGCCGATATCACAACAACAATGATTTACCTTCATGTGGCCCAGTGCCAGCATTTGAAACCGCACAGCCCTCTCGATACCCTGTATGGTTATGCGGAGTAAAAACAGACCTGAACTCGCCGATGTGGTGCGCGCTTTTGGCCGGGATTTGATACAGAACCAAACCCTGTCGCCCCGGCAAGTAAAAGCGCTCCACAATATTGTATCTTGTCGTACTCCTATTTTGGGCGGTCACCAGCAGGTATGCGACAGCTGTGGCGTCATAGAGTATGCTTACAACAGCTGCCGCGACAGGCACTGTCCCAAATGCCAGGGCAACAAACAGCTCCACTGGATAGAAAAACTGATCAGTGATACGCTTCCGGTAAAGCATTTTCACATCATTTTTACCGTGCCACATATCCTCAACCGGGTTTACCTGTGGAACCAATCACTTTATTGCAACATCCTGTTCAATGCCGTTAGAAGTACCCTGCACAGCTTTGGATATACCCATTATGGTTGTGAGACCGGAGCTGTAGCGGTGCTCCACACATGGGGACAGAACCTGTGGCTGCATCCGCACATCCATTGCCTGGTGCCGGCCGCTGGTTACTCTTTAAACGGGCAGTGGCGTAATATTGGGGGAAAAGGAAAATACCTGTATCCGGTAAATCAACTCAGCCAGACTTTCAAGGACAAATTCCTCAGAAGTTTAAAATTGCAATTGCGTAAAAAGGATCTCTTGCAAGGCTTTGCTGAAGATATTGAATCGGCCTGGCATAAAGAGTGGGTTGTCTTCTCCGAGGCTTCAATGGCAGGTGCTGAACATGTAATCCGCTACCTGGGTCAATACATCCACCGCATAGCCATCAGCAACCAAAGAATCGTGAGTGTATCAAAAACGCATGTCACTTTTATTGCCAAGGACTATCGCGACAGAGCCAAATCAAAACCGGTAAGCCTTAATGGCGTTGAGTTCCTAAAGCGGTTCTGCCAGCATGTAATGTCGGTGGGATATGTGCGCGTACGCCGGTTTGGAATCTATCATCATACCACCAAACGCAACCTCGATTTGCAGTTTGTCGATGAGAAACCCGATCTTGAACAACTCATCAAGGTAGTAGAAAAAAAGGCAAGACAGGAATCTGCTTCACCGGGAATCCACAATCACACCATTTGTTCCCATTGCAAAACAGGACAGATGCTGGTTCTCAAACATCTGCCACGAATACGTTCTCCCGCAGGCCATTTGCCATCGATGCTGTTGTCAGCTTTATTGTAATCATTACAGGCCAATACTTTAAACTTCATTTTCATGAAGTATGGCTGTGTATTGCCCAAACTCTGCGTTTTTAACAGAAAAGTGACCAAATTAACCGGTCTTTAACTCAATAAAACATCAATAAATATTGAAAGACGTTTAAATTTTTCAAAGACCGATTATTCAGATACCCGCTATCGGCAGATAAACTGCTATAAAATCATTAAAAACCTTCTTAAAACGCATAGAAAACAGACGGGGAAACCACAGGATGTAGTTCAACCTGGAATAATCGCTGGGTCGTGCCGACCGCTCATATTCCTATATATT
>CAZSQG010000155.1:0-3617 GCA_964608615.1 uncultured Marinilabiliaceae bacterium | reverse complement strand
CAAAGGTTATTTCTCGCAGAGGTCGCAAAGAATTAGGAAATAAACCTTGGTGTTATTTGATGTATGATAATGATTTACAAGATTAAAAGGTTAAACGCAAAGGCGCAAAGGTTATTTCTCGCAGAGGTCGCAAAGAATTATTAATCTAAACTCTTTGTGTTCTTTGAAGTATGATAATGATAAACAAGAAAAAAAGGTTTAACCGCAAAGGCGCAAAGGTTATTTCTCGCAGAGGTCGCAAAGAATCAGTAATTACATATTTGTGTTCTTTAATGTTTACTTTGCATACTTTACTGTTAATTTTCGACCTGAATAACAGCCCATTAAGGTAGATGCTAAAAAACCCCCAACTTTTAGGGATTGCATAGTTTAATATCTTCGTTTAATTTTGACAGGTTAAAATTTAAGGCAAAACAATCTCTTAATTTATAACTCCCTTTTTATAAACATTTTGCAACTCAAATGCGTTTATCATCAATAATATGAATCATAAAATCATAGTTAACAGAGCCAACACAAAAGATGACCTTTACATACAAAATATAACCGCATGAATTTATCGGAATTAGTAAACGGACAAGAAGGTGTTATTGTAAAAGTTAAGGGATACGGTGCATTTCGACGACGTATCCTGGAAATGGGTTTTGTTAAAGGCAAGAGAGTTACTGTAATAAAAAACGCACCTCTCAGAGATCCAATAGAGTATAATATTCTTGATTATCAGGTATCACTTCGCCGTAGCGAGGCTGACCTTATTGAGGTGGTTACAATGGAAGATGCTGAAACAATTGCCAAACAGCCATATTTCGGGACCATTGATGAGGACGTATTATCAAAGACTGCCAGTGAAAAGCGTAAGGTCATCAATGTTGCTCTGGTAGGTAACCCAAATTGCGGAAAAACAACCATATTCAACAACGCGAGTGGTTTAAACGAACATGTTGGAAATTACAGCGGTGTAACAGTAGATGTTAAAACAGGAACATTTAATCATAAAGGATACACCTTCCATGTTTCGGATTTACCCGGTACATATTCCCTGTCAACTTATAGCCCTGAGGAAGTTTATGTTCGCGATCACATCAGTAACCAAATGCCTGATGTAATCATAAATGTTTTGGATGCTTCCAACCTTGAGCGAAACCTCTATCTAACCACGCAACTTATTCATATGGATGTTAAGGTGGTGATAGCGTTAAACATGTTCGACGACCTTCAGAAGAGAGGCAATATCCTTGATTACAAGCATCTTGGTAATATGCTTGGCATGCCATTTATACCAACAGTTGGATCAAGAAACCGCGGTATTATTGAACTTCTTGACAAAGTTATTGAGGTTTATGAAGATCAAAGCGACGAATACCGCCCGGTACGCATAAACTTTGGCGAGGTTGGAGAAAATGCAATCGATAAAATTGAACAGAAAATAAAAGAATACCCCGATATAAGAGTTAAAATCACACCTCGTTTTCTTACCATAAAACTACTGGAAAAAGACCAGGCATACAGAACTCTTGTTGAGCTGCATAAACTGACAGATGTAATTGCTGAAACCGATAAACAGATTATCCGCATTGAACATCTTTTAAAAGAAGATATTGAAACCATAATAACCGATACCAGATATGGTTTTATTGCCGGTGCGTTGAAGGAAACATACAAGGAAAACCCTCGCAAACGCCGACGTAAAACGGATATGATTGATAACTTTATCACTCATAAGCTTTTCGGATTCCCCATTTTCTTCTTTTTTATGTGGGTAATGTTCCAGTCAACATTCACTCTTGGAAAATATCCAATGGAATGGATTGATGCAGGAGTTACATTAATCTCGAATTTCTTTAGCACCCATATGCCCGAAGGTCCATTTAAAGACTTGATTTTGGATGGTATTATTGGAGGCGTTGGCGGTGTTATAGTTTTTTTACCTAATATCCTTATTCTCTTCTTCTTCATTTCCTTTATGGAGGATACCGGCTACATGGCCCGTGCTGCGTTTATTATGGATAAGGTGATGCATAAAATTGGCCTTCATGGCAAATCGTTTATTCCATTAATAATGGGCTTTGGTTGTAATGTACCTGCCATTATGGCTACCCGTACCATTGAAGACCGCAATAGTCGCCTGCTCACTATTTTGATTAATCCATTTATGTCGTGCAGTGCGCGACTGCCTGTATATATTCTTTTTATTGCTGCTTTTTTCCCTCATTATCCGGGAACCATACTTTTTATTCTTTACGGAACGGGCATTTTGATTGCTATACTGATATCCCGATTATTTAAACGAATTATCTTCAAAAAAAATGATCTTCCATTTGTTATGGAGCTGCCCCCCTACCGCTTGCCAACCATCAGAACCACAACCCTGCACATGTGGAATAAGGGACAACAATACCTCCGTAAAATGGGTGGAATTATTATGGTAGCATCAATAATTATTTGGTTCTTGGGTTATTACCCCCGCAAAAGTATTGATCATGCCATATATCAAAACCAGTTGGAAATGATTGCTCATAAATACGACTCGATTTATTCCAACACCTCAGACTCATTTAAGATTTCACAATTAAAAGTATTGGAGAATAATGAAGCAGTCGCAATTTTGGATGCAATGCACCTTAAGCAACAGGAAGATAGTTACATTGGACGAATAGGCCATTTCATTGAACCTGCAATTAAACCGCTGGGATTCGACTGGAAAATGGGCATCAGTCTGCTTTCGGGTATTGCTGCCAAGGAGATTGTTATAAGCACCATGTCGGTTATTTACCAATCGGAACACAAAGGCAATAACGACAACAAACAGTTGATAACCAATATGCAAAACGACAAATATAGTGATGGAACACCTGTTTTTAGCCAACTCGTGTCGATGTCGTTTCTGCTTTTTACCTTAATTTATTTCCCTTGTATTGCGGTGATTGCTGCCATTAAAAAAGAATCAGGTTCGTGGAAATGGGCTCTGTTTACCATTTTTTATACAACAACTCTTGCATGGATAGTGGCTTTTGGATTTTATCAAATTGGGGGATTGTTTGTTTAGAAGAAAAAAAGGGTAAACGCAAAGGCGTAAAGAGGTTTAACCGCAAAGGCGCAAAGGTTATTTCTCGCAGAGGTCGCAAAGAATTATTAATCTTAAACCCTTTGTGTTATTTGAAGTTTGATATACAAGATAAAAAAGGGTAACCGCAAAGGCGCAAAGGTTATTTCTCGCGGAGGTCGCAAAGAATTAGTAATCTAAACCTTTGTGTTATTTGAAGTTTGATATACAAGATAAAAAAGGGTAACCGCAAAGGCGCAAAGGATATTTCTCGCGGAGGTCGCAAAGAATCAGTAATTAAACCTTTGTGTTATTTGAAGTATGATATACAAGATAAAAAGAGTAAACGCAAAGGCGCAAAGGTTATTTCTCGCAGAGGTCGCAAAGAAATATTAATCTAAACCTTGGTGTTCTTTGAAGTATTATAATGATATACAAGATTAAAAGATAAAAAGAGTAAACGCGAAGGCGCAAAGGTTATTTCTCGCGGAGGTCGCAAAGAATTAATAATTAAATCTTTATGTTATTTGAAGTTTGATATACAAGATAAAAAAGGGTAAACGCAAAGGCGCAA
>CAZSQG010000154.1:0-3634 GCA_964608615.1 uncultured Marinilabiliaceae bacterium | reverse complement strand
AGCTCCGGCTTCAACGGAGTTGCGGGCAATATCCATCACATGCATTGCCAAATCCTTCATACCAAATCTCCTTCCTGAAATAATACCCCGTTGGGCCATGCTTTTCGTCCTTCAACACCTTGCAATGCAAGCTTCATTTCTTTAAACGTTGGCTCAAGCATTTTAAACCATGTAAATCCAACGCCAATCTGGTCCAATATATGTGCATCAGAACCTGTTATTAAGTTAAACCTATCGTTAATACCAGTTTTTTTTAAGTAATCATCGCTAATCCTGGAGGTTACCTCCAATGCATCAGCCTTTAAACTGTTTGGAATAAAACCCAATTGATTAAAGATACCATTTACCAACCTGTCAACATGAGCCGGGATAAATATACCTCCCAGTGAATGAACCATTTGCTCCACCTCTTCAATAGACTGGTTTAGTCCACTCCAAAGCAATCGTTTCTCTTCTCCCTGAATCTCCTCCATCCGGTTAACCCAAACCTGATGACCAAATTTATCAGGTTTATTATAAATATTTGGCAACCATAGATCAAGGTACTCCTGAAAAGAACAAAGAGATTCATAGTTTTCAAAGAACGTAAGGCAATGAACTTCCTCGCGGGTATTCACTTCGGCACCACCAATTACCACCAACTGCTTTTCGGCACCAGCCTCCATTACTGCCTTGCATTGACGGGTAGAATTATGATCCGTTATGGCTAAGATATCCAAATTTCTCGCAATGGCCGACTGAACAATACGCTCTGGTGCCATTTCGAGACTGCCACAGGGCGAAAGCACTGTATGAACATGCAAATCGGCCCTAAACAGCTTCATGGATTAAAAAGTTTATACAGCCTCCCTGTAATCTCAAAAGCTTCCATGGTTGTGCCTAAAACAGGAATATTCTCTTCTTCACTTTGGGCCATGGTTGCTTCATCAGGTTTAAAACCCTTAACCAATATTATAGCAGATAAATCCTTTAAAGATGCAACAGCCATAATATTTTTATGAGTTTGCAGTGTAATCCAAACAGCCCCTTCTTCGGCATTACCCATTACATCGCTCAGCAAATCCGAAACATAACCTCCGGTTACACTCTTTTCAAGACCTTTTGCTCCGCTATAGAGAGTAAGGTTCAATTTTTTGGTGATATCACATACCTTCATTTTTGGCTCCCAGTTTAGAACAATCTTTATCAAGCCGATCCTTACCCCAAGTTTTCTCTATTATTCGAATAGCGTGATCGGAATGTAGCTTTTTATGTTTTTCCATCATTCTTTGAATAAACACACAACTTGAAAGCTGTGCTTCGTGTTGAACAATATCATTTGCCAGGCTCTGACAACTTGGTGAGCCACAAGCTCCACAATC
The DNA here is from genome assembly GCA_964608615.1 of uncultured Marinilabiliaceae bacterium. GTDB lineage: Bacteria > Bacteroidota > Bacteroidia > Bacteroidales > Marinilabiliaceae > CALEUX01. The sequence continues at coordinate 2,273 of CAZSQG010000154.1, read as the reverse complement.
AATTCCGGGGAGATAGCACATTAATGAACGAACCTGCTCCATCTTTTTAAGGGCTATAGCCATATCTTCATCGAGCTTGAGAATAGAACGTGGCTCAATGGGTTTTATGGATAACTTACTATGCATAAAATCTCTATATGGCACCAGATCTTCCGGTATTCCATGAATATCTTTAAAAAGAGTGGCCCGCTTTCGGAGCCGTTCAACAGACAGGAATCGGTTACCTACAACCAAAACCCCTCCGGCACAACTTTCATCACAGGCCCGAAGTTCAAGAAAGTCAACATCAGTAATTTCACCGCTTTCAAGCTTTTCAAGAAAATCGATAACATTATGAATTTCATCAATAGCTAAACAACGTCCCTTCATATAAGGCGACTCCCCGTTGGTAAGACTCCACCCAATGGATTTTGGTCCCAAATTGGGAAGATTGTCTCCGGGCGAACGAGACGTCTTACTTCCCCGATTCTTAATACCTTGATATACTTTATTATAAAGAAAATCCATGTTAATCACACCATCTACTGGCGATTTATCTTCTCCAACCGGACTTTTAACCGCTGCAATTTTTGCTGCACAGGGCGTAACATAAAAAATACCAATATCTTCATCAGGAATACCTTTATCCTGAAGTTTTTTCCTGAAAAAAATTGCTGATGCGTCAATTGGGGGTTTCACATGAATAATCTGATCAACCAAGGAGGGAAACCGAACCTGAATTAACCTAACAACGGCTGGACAAAAAGAGGATATTAGTGGTCTGTCGTCGTGTCGTTTCAACTCATTGAGCATAGCCTCATTAATGATATCAACAGTATGTTCGGTTTGAAAAACGTGAGTGAATCCCAATTCACGCATTACACTAAATATCTCTGACTCCGAAATATTGGATGGGAACTGACCTATCATCACCACCGGAACGAGCGCCACGCGGTATTTGTAATTAAAAATCTTATCAAAATCGTCCTGAGCAACATAAAAAGCATTTACCGGACAAGCTTTCATACACTCACCACAATCGATACACCAATCTTTACGTATGGATGCTTTTCCATTGCGAATACGTATAGCATCAGTGGGACACACGAACATGCAATGTGTACATCCGTAACACAAAGTCTCATCTATCTTTAAAGCATGATAAAACTGTTGCTGTGCCATTGTTGTTTATAATTTTCTTCGCTCAATTATGCTGAGAAATAGGTTATCATTTCCAAAACTGTTCCTTTTCCCACCTGGCTTTGAATATTAAGATTATCAGTATTTTTTTTAATATTTGGCAATCCCATTCCTGCACCAAAACCCATCTCCCTTACCGATTCCGACGCGGTAGAATAACCCTCCTGCATTGCCAGGTTAATATCTGGAATCCCCGGACCCTGATCTTCTATCCTGATAAAAATACGTTTTTCGTCAATGTCAACCATTACAAAACCATTATGAGCATGCGCCACAACATTAACTTCGCCTTCATAAAGAGCAACCACCACCCGTTTGATTGTTTTAGAATCCACATTTAGTTGCTTAAGGACTTTCTTTACCTCACTGCTTGCATTGCCAGCTCTCGAAAAATTACCACCTTCCAATTCATATTTAAACTGCATAGTTGTTCATCGTTAACTTAATAAACCGGTTGCAATCCCCTGTCGTGCAAAATTGAAATAGACCGAAACATCGAATACGGAGATTCCAGCACTACCATTTGATTTTCCTCAGCAACCCTCTTCATTTCAGAGTTTATCTTCTTATTCCTCACAAACACAATACAAAAAATATCAGCCATCTCTGCTGTTCTAATAACCTGCAGATTTGCCAATCCTGTAACAAGCATCAAATATTCGGCATCAAGAGTCAAAACATCACTCATTAAATCGCTTGCAAATGCAAACTTAATCTCAGTATTTAGTTTGTCATTACCACAAACCACCCTGGCGTTTAAAACATCCACTATATCACTAACCTTCATGGTTAAAAAATTCGATCAACAATAAAAACATAAGTTAATAAAAATAACACTCATTCCAGAATGGCAATTTATTTGAAACCATCATAATAATACTCCCTCGCACAGCAAAATAGCCTCCCGCCTTTCAGCCGGGACCAGGTTTTCCCTATCTATCGGGAATTATCTGGTGAGTTCCCCCGCTCATAAGCGGGGCAGGCTATACGACCTCTAAAAAACAAATTATTGACGTATCAAACGAGCCATAACCATGCATTGCTCACACAGTGTCATGATTATCTGGCGAGTTCCATGTGTCCATTGAAAAACA
>CAZSQG010000153.1:0-3667 GCA_964608615.1 uncultured Marinilabiliaceae bacterium | reverse complement strand
CTGTTTCAAAATGCTTGAAATACCAACCCATATTTACTCCTTTATTTTATAATTCGTTTCTTTAATACCACATCAGTGGTGAGTACCTTGTTCCATAAATCCATCAGGTCATCGCGCTCCAATGATTGCAAAACATAAACCTGACAGCGCGACAATAAGGGAGAAATAACCTCAAAGGAAGGATTCTCGGTAGTGGCGCCAATAAGGGTGATTACACCTTCTTCAACAGCTCCCAGCAGACTGTCCTGTTGTGATTTACTAAACCTGTGTATCTCATCAATAAAAAGAATGGGAGGAGGTGTATTAAAGAATCGTGATTTTTTTGCTTTATCAATGGCTTCCCTAACATCTTTAACTCCCGATGAAACAGCCGATAAAGCATAAAGCGGGCGTTTTAGCTGATTGGCAATAATCCGTGCCAATGTTGTTTTTCCAACTCCCGGGGGTCCCCAAAGAATAATAGAGGATAATTGTCCCGATTCCAGCATTTTGCCCAGCACGGCACCTTCTCCAACCAAATGCTTCTGACCTACATACTGGTTAAGCGTTTGAGGACGCATTCGTTCTGCCAAAGGTGGATAACCGTGTTCCATTTTTGTTTTATAATAGTGGTACAAAGGTAATAATTGTAAACCGATTTTTGATTAATGAACTTCCATCAGAGAGTTAAAGAATAAAAGAGATATGAACAACCTTGCAAGCATTTATGTTATAAAAAGAAAATCATGAGACGATTATACCTAATTGCAATTATTATTTTTAGTATAAACAGTTTAAGTATGACGCAAGATATTAAGAAAACTGAAACAGCTATTTTTGGAGGTGGTTGTTTCTGGTGCACAGAAGCCGTTTTTGAAACACTAAAGGGCGTTTTATCTGTAGAATCGGGTTATTGTGGAGGTGAAACAAGTAATCCCACTTACAGGGATGTAACAACAGGATTAACAGGGCATGCCGAAGTGATTCAAATCACGTTTGATCCGTCAGTTATTTCGTTCAGGCAATTGCTTCAAGTTTTTTTTGCTACTCATGATCCAACTATGCTTAACCAACAGGGAGCCGATATAGGAACTCAATACCGCTCGGTGATTTTTTACCAGAGTGCTAAACAAAAAGAAGAAGCCGAAAATATAATTAGTTTACTGGAAGAAGAAAAGGTTTTTGACGCTGCAGTTGTTACCCAAATTGAGCCGGCGTTTCCGTTTTATAAGGCTGAGGATTATCATCAGGGATATTTTAATAACAATAAGCAACAACCTTATTGCAGGGTAGTTATAAATCCAAAAATGAATAAATTACGAAAGGAGTTTGCCGATTGGATTAAATAATGACTATAAGTTTTGTAGTATTTTTTTTGCACGGCTTTTATAAGCTGGCGTTCCGGTTTCAACTCCTGCTTCAATGGTCAAACGCAATTCAGGTTTCAGGTCGGGATAGATTTTACATAGTTCCAGAATTAACTGCATCGCATTAACCTTTACAGCAACCGGTATTTTAGGATGAAGTATCCATTCAAAACAAAGATCAACCAAAACACCATCTTCACATGCTTGCGAAGGGGTGTCTCCTAAAATTCTGGTTATATGCCTTCGCACGCCATTGCTAGGGGTTTGTTTAAGTATTTTAATCAATCGTAAATGGAAAGGGAGCACCATTAATGGATCATTTTTTGCCAGTTTATCTATAACCCAGGCGGCACGCCAGGCCACAATTGGATTTGGGTTTTCGATCTGATCAATCATTTCAGGAATTGAATTAGGGTTTTGGTTTAATTGGTTTGCAAAGGCTTCACTCATGCCCCCTGATCGGATAGTCAATAGTTCCTGAAACATAGTTTATTTGTAAATGACGAAGATGTTTTGAAGTAAGATTGTAATACTAAATATGTTTAGTTGTGTAAAACTAAGATATTAATTCCAATTTTAGAATTAACCGTTTATTTTATGTGCTAAAATTTGTTTTTCAATGTTCACATAGCCTCCCGTGATTCACCCGGAAGGCTATTCCCCTGTGTGAGAATTTAAGATCTTTCAATTCCGGAATCGGGAAGCGAAGCTAAAGACTTGCTTATGGCTCGTTTCATTTAGTGTTTGTCCTTAACTTTTCATTGTTCACTATTCACGGTTTTGTGCTCTCCACCATTGGCACAAAACGAACTGATAGAAGATTGATTTCTGATGTTTTAGTACCTTCTTTTGTTATTAATTTAAGAAATTGAACACTGTTGATGGGGCCAACAGGTAGAACCATTACACCGCCATCCTTTAACTGTTCCACCAGTTGTGGTGGAATGTATTCGGGTGCCGCTGTCACTACAATGGCATCAAATGGAGCCTCCTCAGGCCAACCCTGATAACCGTCGCCACATTTAACTTTTACATTGTTATATCCAAGTTGCGATAGTGTTTCCTTTGCTCTGGTAGCCAAACCTTCAAGTAGCTCAATAGTGAAAACATTGCATCCAATTTGAGCCAGAATAGCAGCCTGATATCCCGACCCGGTTCCTATTTCCAAAACTTTCATTCCTTGCTTAGGATTGATTTGTTCGGTCATAAATGCTACAATATAAGGTTGCGAAATAGTTTGGTTCAGCCCAATTGGCAGAGGTCGGTCTTCATAAGCCATGCTTCGCACATTTTTTGGAACAAAAAAGTGTCGTGGAACTGTATTCATGGCATCTATTACAGGTTTTGAACGCACATTTCTTGACCTGATTTGAGTGTTCACCATCGATTCTCGTTCCTTCTCCCAGTTTTGCGACATGACTTCAATATTGACATGAAAGGATACCTAAGATAACTAATAAAAACAAAGGCACTGATCCGGTAAATGAACCGGAACAATGCCTTTGCTTTTCAAAAAGCAATTTTTTATGATGCAGGTTTACCATGTTTTACTTCATTTTTTTCGAAATGATCTTTTACATGGGCAATCATCTGTCGTTCTGTCATTTTATCGGCAGCTTCAAGAATTACAGTTTTTCTAGCGAAAACAGGATTTTTCTTAAGTTCTTTTTCGAGCTGAATCTTGGCATTTGATGGTCCAAATAAAAATAATTCCCGTGCTTCATCGTCGAGTGAATGAATAATTTTATTTAAGTATTGATGCATTTGCTGTTTACGTCTGTTGGTTAAACGCCCTGATGTTTCGGCAAGAATATTGCCCAGCCTTGAAAAAGGTTTGCCTTCACCAGGGATTCTGGTTCTTGATTCGATCTCGGATTCCAATGTCATCACTTGTTCGCTTTGTCCATCTTTCAAACTAATTAAGACGGCTTTGTCTCTGTTCAGCCAAATTCCAATCTCTTTTTTCATACCTTAATTTTTTTTTTAGTTTTAGATGATAATTGCATAGTTTATTGCATTATACCCGGAAGAATTTAGAAAGTAATCTTTCCGTTTTTTTTTCATAATGAAGATCTAAACTTTGTTTTAAGTTACAAAACAGATATACACCTGTCAAGAGTGTAATAGGTTTTAACATTGTTTTATACATCTGAAAAAAGAGCCTTTTTCGATTACTTTATTTATTACATTTTTCGGACATATGTTAAGATGGTGAAGATAGTTTTATAGTCCATAATGAATAATATATGTACTTCAGTTTACTTATTTAATCATTGGTGTCCGGTAAAATTTTTAGAAAATTATTTAAATGCTTTAAATAA
>CAZSQG010000152.1:0-3833 GCA_964608615.1 uncultured Marinilabiliaceae bacterium | reverse complement strand
GGAGTTCAGAATACTATCGGAGAATACCAGCAGCAAAGAAGGCGCTGAAGGAAAATTCAAGGTTGCCGATATTTTGTTCAGACAGGGGAAAATTGAAGAGTCCGAAAAAGTAATATTCAACTTTGTTGATAAGGGAACACCGCATCAATATTGGCTTGCACGGAGTTTTATTCTTTTAGCCGATATATATGCATCACGGGATGAATATTTTCAAGCAGGTCAATATCTCGAAGGATTGTTGGAGAATTATGAAGAAAAAGATGATGGCATTCATGAAGAAGCCAACAGCAAGCTTGAACAGTATCGCCAAAAATCCACCGGGAAGTGAGTTTTTAGTAAAGGATTGAGTTAGGTTCCTTCTTCTCCAAAAGAGTTGAAAAACATAGAAGGTTAAAAGGATATTATTTTTAATCCGGTAGGGATTGAATGTGAGTTAAGTATTGAATTTTATAAATGAGAATTTTCAAATAAACAACTGATTTATGCAGCTTCTCAAATTAAAATATATCTCTTTAGCGGCCATTTCTCTTTTTATGGTCACTCAATTAGCAGCACAAGAAACAGAATCCATCAATCAGGATGTACGCGTTGTTCGTGAGTATAATCCTACTATATCGGATGCGTTTAAGATTAATGAGATGCCTGCACAATCGGATACATTAAAGACTAATCCGGTGTTTCGATATCATCTCACAGGCAAGGCTATTGTTACACCACCCGAAATAGTGCCGTTGGTACCGGCTAAATTGGCTAAAGAACCGGGTCAGAAACTTTACCCATCCTATATAAATGGTTATCTGGGTAATTACGAAGTTATTGGTGGACAGTTATTCTACAATCTGGTTCAGAACAAGGATTTTGCCCTGGCATTAAAAGCAGGACACGAGTCATCGTGGGGCAAGCTGGAACTTGAGAATAAAAAAGAAGTTGATGCACCTTACCATGAAACGCAGGTGGGTTTATATATGCGTCACTTCTTTAAAAAGAAAACATTGTCGCTTGATATGGACTTTAATAATAATGTCTATAATTATTATGGAATGCATACTATTGGTTCTGAAATAGATTATTATGATCCCACTCCTAATCCTGCACTCAGTTTACCCGTAAGTGTGAAAGGAAGTGATTTAATTCCGGATTCAAAACAACGACAAACGGCCTTTGATATTGATCTTGGGTTTATGAATCAGGTAACCGGGAACAGTGATATTAGGTATGATTTTGGTTTTGGATACTCCACGTTCGGTAATCTTACAGGGATTAAAGAAAACCAGATACGTTTTAAGGGTAGTTTTTTTATGCCGGTTGGTGAATTAGGCTTTAAAATTGATGCGGGAGTGGATCAGGCCAGTAGCCATTTTGGTAGTAAGGACTACGAAATGTTCATCTTTCAGAAACGACAGCAGGCATTGATGCAGGTAAACCCGGCATTAATTCGTACCAGTAAGAATCTAAATCTTAAAATGGGACTTCGTATTGCGGGTGAGATTGATGATTTAGGTGATAATTTCTATCTTTCACCCGATTTGTCAGCCAATGTTATTGTGGCCGAAGGAGTTATTTCACTCGAAGGTGGTATCACTGGCGATATAAAGCCTTCTGCCTATCGCAGTATAATGGCTGAGAATCCTTTTGTATCGCCGGATGTTCATGTTAAAACTGCTTTCCATGCCGTACGGTTTTTTGCCGGAGTAAAGGGTAATTTCAGCAATACCACTTCATTTGCTGCCCGTATGGATTATAGTATTTTTCGGGATGAGCATTTTTTTGTAAACAGGACATACACAATTTTTGAAAATACTGAAAAAAGCTATAATAATCTTTTTGATGTAGCTTATGATGATGGTCGCTTGCTTACAGTATCGGGTGAATTTAAAGTTCGTTTCATCCCTGAGTTGGAAATTGTTTTACGTGGAGCTTATTATGGTTGGGATCTTGATTCATTGCAGCAGGCATGGCATAAACCAGATATGGAACTAGGTATTAGAGCGTCTTATAAAGCATCAAGAGACCTTACGCTTACCGGAGCAATTAATATGCTTGGAGCACGTTATGCTCAGATCCCCAATGAAGTAAAGAAACTTGATTCAGTGTTTGACTTTAATTTTGGAGCTAATTATTCTCTTAATTCAAGATGGAATTTCTTTGGTAATGTGCAAAACCTATTCGCTGCCAAATATTACCGTTATCAGGGATATCCCATGCATGGAGTTAATTTCAGGGTAGGAGTAGGGTATAGTTTTTAGATGATGAAAAAAGGTCATAGCTAATAACTATGACCTGCTATCAACTTTTGCTGAGCTAATTTCTATGAGCTTTCAGCTATTTTTTCCACTGTGTCATTCTCCAGATTGACAACAAGTGTATAACCAATGTGGCTAATGCGCAGATAGAGTTTTTTATGCCCATGAACTTCAATTACCTCTCCTGAAATTCCTTTTAACGGACCCGAGGTAACTGTAACAGTCTGGCCTTTTTGAATTGTGTTTGTTTCAACGCTAAAGGCCATTTTGTTTTCAACTGCCCTTTGCATCGCTTCTATCTCATTGTCGGGAATTGCAACAGCCTTACCTTTATCTGAAACATACGAAACCACGCCTTTTACTTCAAAAACCATTCGATACTCGTTTGGGTCAATTTTTACGAAAATGTAAGAATTGATAATGGGTGTCTCTATCCATTTTTTACGATCGCTCCATTGTCGCAGTTCCCGTTTTAATGGCAGATACGCTATAATACCCATTTTAGTTAGTTCTTCATAAACTTTCTTCTCTGCACGCGACTTGGTATACAACGCATACCATTTATATTTCTGGTCCGGGTTCAATTCTTTGGGGTTTAGTTTGAGTGCAAAATTAATAAAAAATGAGCTGTTTAGTGCATTATTATTGTTTCCTTTTGGCCATAAAATTATTGAAGGTAGCTGTCTTGCTTCTCGCTCCAGCCTATGGGCTTTGAGCTATATTAGCAAAACTATAACCTGACTATTAACAAGATGTGAAAAATTGTCTTTATTAAGTTTTTAAAGTGCTGAAAGTAAGTTATGTATAATAATTTAATTGTTTATAAAAAACAATTAAAACAGTCTGTTAAAAGGGGAATTTTTGCTATATTTGTGAGTTTTTCAAGGGGAAATTATTCTTCTATGATGTTATAATAAAGAAATTATGAGCGATAATTTAGATTTAACAACACCCAAAACATCAAATGGCGATTATTATGCCAATAGTATTCAGGTTCTTGAAGGTTTAGAGGCGGTAAGGAAACGACCCGCAATGTATATTGGAGACATCAGTGTGAAAGGTCTTCACCATCTTGTTTACGAAGTTGTTGACAACTCAATTGATGAAGCACTTGCAGGGTATTGTTCACAGATCGAAGTTATTATCAACGAAGATAACTCTGTATCTGTTATGGATAACGGACGTGGTATCCCTGTTGATATGCATGAAAAAGAAGGACGTTCGGCTCTCGAAGTGGTAATGACTGTACTTCATGCAGGTGGAAAATTCGACAAAGACTCATATAAGGTATCCGGAGGATTGCACGGAGTAGGTGTATCCTGCGTGAACGCCCTTTCGACCAAATTAGTGGTTGAAGTATATCGCGATGGCAAAGTTTATATGCAGGAGTATCATCGTGGAAAACCTGTATCTCCTGTTAAGGAAATTGGTACAACCGACAGATCCGGGACACATGTTACTTTTTTGCCCGATGATACTATTTTTACAACTTCCGAATTTAAATATTCAATTCTTGCCGACCGGATGAGGGAGTTATCATTCTTAAACAAGAATATTGAAATAGTACTTATTGATAAAAGAGAAGTTAAT
>CAZSQG010000151.1:0-3985 GCA_964608615.1 uncultured Marinilabiliaceae bacterium | reverse complement strand
TGAACATTAGATCCCTCACTGCGTTCGGGATGACAACACAATAAATATAGGGAAGAAAAAAGGAGAAGGCGGGCGTCGCCCGCCTTCTCCTTTTTTCTTTTTACCCAACGGCTGCCTGTCATCCTGAGTGCAGCGAAGGATCTATTTATCAATAAATCGAAAACCTGTCATTGGTAGTGCAGCGAAGAATTTAATATTCAATGAATCAGAGACCAATTACATTGTACTAAAAGGCAACAGACTATACGAAGATATTGCGAATCAGTTATATGTATAATGTCCTGAATAAAACAGAATGGTAAAGCATGTGTTAATCAAATTGTTTTCTCGTTTTGTTGGGTTGCTAATTCATTATTTGAAGTAATACAATACTTGGATGGAGAGCAGCCAAACTGAACCTTAAAGCATTTGCTGAAATAGAAGGGATCTTCGATGCCGACCTGCCATGAAACTTCGGCAACGGTATGTTTTCCTTCAAGAAGCAATTCAGCGGCTCGTTTCATTCGTTTAATTTTTACAAGCTCGTTAGGGGAGTACCCGGTCAGGCCTTTTATCTTTTTATAAAATATGGTACGTTTTTGTCCCGATAATTCGGTGAAATCCTCAATAGAGAATGCAGGTTTATTGATGTTTTCGTCCAGAATTTTATTAATAAGGATATAAAATTCTTTATCCTTGTCTGTATTGCTTAAAAGATTCTCTTTAATATCAATATCAATTGAGAAACGTCTTTTAAGTTTTTCACGTTGCTCAATAAGTTTATATACTCTTGAAAGTAAATATTTCAGGCTAAAAGGCTTCATTATATAGGCATCTGCGCCGCATTCGCTACCTTTTAACTTAAAGGCATCCGACGATAGGGCTGTTAGCAGAATTATAGGTATATGACTAGTTTGAAAGTCATTTTTCAATCGGTTAGTTACCTCAATGCCATCCATTTTTGGCATTTTCACATCACATATTACTAGATCCGGATTATTGTTAACAGCCATTTCAAGACCAATCATCCCGTTTTCGGCTGTTTGAGTAACAAAATGTTTGCCCAATTCCTCGGTCAGAAAATCACGTATGTCTTTGTTGTCATCAATAATAAGAATTCGCCATTCATGAGGTGATGGATGCCTTAGGATTTCTTTTTCTTCAAGTTCTGTTTCATGCTCAGAATCATGAATTATATGGTCGTTATGGTCCGATTGAGTATGGACATAATTCACATCTTTGTAAACGAAAGTGGATACTGGTAACTCAACCCTAAAAATAGATCCTCCTTCAGGATTTTCTTCATACCAGACTTTACCTTTATGAGCTTCAGTAAATTCTTTAACTAATGAAAGTCCAACTCCGGTTCCTTCGGCAGAGAAATTAACCTGCATAAACCTACTGAAAAGCATGTTTTGTTTTTCTTTTGGAATTCCGGACCCACTGTCTTTTACTGAAATAACGCAGGAGTCATTACTAATATTTTTTTCTACCCTTAACTCAATACTTCCATTGTCGGGTGTGAATTTGAACGCATTAGATAACAGGTTATAAATAATTTTTTCAATCTTGTTATGGTCAATGTAAAGTTCCCATTTATCAGGGCTTACCGAAAATTTGTAATTAATATTTTTATGCGAGGCAATTTCTTTGAATGTATAATAAATATTAAGTGTGTATTCAACTATTTCGGTAAGTTCAAGATTAAGAGTGAGCACATTATTCTGAAGTTTTCTGAATTCAAGCAACTGGTCAATCAATCTGGTCATTTGCCTGGTATTACGATTCAACAGGGCAACATGTTTTTGGCTGGATTCGGGTAAGTCCTTAGTTTCCGATAAACTCTCAACAGCACCTCGAATAAGAGTAAGGGGTGTTCTGAATTCGTGTGAAATATTCGTAAAAAATCTAAGTTTATAATCAGTTAACTCCTTTTCTATACGAACGGCATTGTTCAGGTTACTTATCTTAAAAACAACCATAAAAGTAACACCTAAGAGAATGACAATCAGTACAAAATATAAAATTAAAGCAGGTTTAGATTTCCAGAAAGGGGGTGTTACAACCAATGATAATTCAGTTGTTTTCTCATTCCATTGTCCATCAGCATTAGAGCCTTTCACCTTAAATAAGTAGTTGCCAGGAGGCAGGTTTTTATAAGTTGCTGTATTATTACTGCCTGGGGAGCTCCAGTATTTATCAAACGGCTCCATGATGTAGGTGTACTTATTCATTTTGGGATCAGTAAGGTTCAAACTAGCAAAATGAATGGTGAAAGTACTATGATTGTGGGTAAGATTAATATTATCAGTTATACTTACCGACTTCAGTAATGGTGAATTGTCCTGACTGGGCTCAATTAGTTGATCATAAATATAAAATTCAGTGATTATTACTGGTGGAACATAATTACTTTTAATGAATTTTTCCGGATCAAATACAATTAATCCGTCCAGAGAACCCCAAAGCATCTCTCCGTTTTTTCTTAAGGCACAAGAGTTTTCGCTATAGTAATTACCATGAGTGCGTTCGGAAAACAGATAAGTCATAAAACTTCTTTTTTCATTATCGAACTGACAAATTCCGTTTTCAGTGCTAACCCATAAAACACTGTCGCGACTTTCAAGAATAGCAGTAATCACATCAGAAGGGAGGCCCTGATTAGTGGTGTATTTAATAAATTTGTTATTTTTTTCTTCTTTATTATTTTGCACAAGCAGGTTAAGTCCACCGCCTGCCGTACCTATCCATAACTGATTTCTACTGTCTTCGTATATAGTTTTTATGTCATTGCAATTAAGTCCATCTGTATTATTTGAGTCGAAACTGTAAAGTCTGTATATCTCCGGATTGCGGATAAACTCTTTAGGCATAAAACTGATTAAACCTTCATAACTTCCGGTCCATATCCGTCCTTTTTTATCCTGATACAAGTATCTGATAAAGCTTTTATTGCCTTCGTCAGAAAAGAAATGCGTAAAGGTTATATTCTCATTATACTCATTCAATAAATCAAGACCACCACCAAAAGATGCAACCCAAATTCGGTTATCTTTATCCTGAAGTATATTGAAAACGGAGTTATTGCTTAAACTGCCAGGTTCATTTTCGTTGTTTTCAAAGTGAAATATCTCTTTTTCACCAGTTATATTATATACAAATATCCCATTTCCTTTGGTTCCAATCCAGATTCTGTTTTTATCATCTTCAATGATAGTATAAGGACTAAGATTCTTTTTGACACATCGAGAGTTTTTTAATTGCTTATCATACAGGTATAAACTGCCATTTTTAGTGCCAAGCCATACGTTCTCGTTTGAGTCTTCAAAAACTACTTTTACATTATTACTTGAACCAAGGATATTTCCTGTTTCTGGTTTGATATAACGAACCTTATAATTTTGTCTTACAACTTTTATTATCCCTGCATACTCACTTCCAATCCATAAATTACCTGATTGATCTTCAGTTATTGATAAAAGATAATCAGAAGCAGGACTATTTGATTTAAGATCATAACGGTAGTTTTCAAGATACCCCGAAGCAGGCTCATACTGGAACAATCCATTGCCATAAGTGGTAATCCAATATGTTCCTCTTGAGTCGATAAAAACCACATAACGCTCATGATCAATTACAGAAGCAATTTGTGGCGGAATCAGTTGTAGTTCTATTAATTTGCCGGTTTCAGGTAAATAGTGTCGCAAGACTCCCGTATGATCATATATCCAAACACCCTCTTTACTGTCAATAATAAATTGGGCAGAGCTGTGTATTATTGAGTTATCAGGAAAAGGATTATTGTTGAAGGTTTCTGAGTTTATATTAAATGAAAGCAGACCATGTGAGCGCGTAGTCAACAATAATTCTTTTGCGTTAAGCTTGGCAATATCCAAAAATTGACAATCTTTTGGGGCATTAATAGTGGGCAGAAATGTTTTGTTAATAAGGTTATATCGGTAAATGGAGTTTTGGTCGGTAATAAAAAAAATTATATCCTTAAATC
>CAZSQG010000150.1:0-4111 GCA_964608615.1 uncultured Marinilabiliaceae bacterium | reverse complement strand
CTTATAAGTCAGTTTATATTTCGCTTAAAGTTAAATTTTCTATTTAATTATTCAACGCGTTCTCATGCTTTCACCTAACGTACTTACAGCGCTATTTACATTATGAATATTATCGTAATAATTTTGTCTTATTAACGGCATGCAATATGACCATAAACGTTCCTTTAGAAGGAGACCCGACGGTTACAACATTATATTTGTCCTTATTAGCTCCTTTAATTAGCCACTCTGAACTATCAGTTCGAATAATCAAGTATATCAAGTTTAGGTTTAAGAATTTTCCATTTCTCAGGACTAATATCTACTGATCTATCAATTTTCAAATTTCCTGGTTTCTTCGCCGCCCTTGACAGAACAATACAGCATCACTAAAAGAGCTTTAAAAAAAAAAGAAAAAGTCTATTTTTACGTGGTCCTAAAAATGGGAAACTAACACCGGTACAGAGCAGTTTAAAAAAGAAATGCCTGGCTTTCACCAGGCATTTCTTTTATTTTATAACCCAGCACTAAGCCTCTTCTATTGTTAAAGAATTAATAGCCGCATCCAATTTTCCTGCCAACTCAGAAGTATTGGAAATATATGTAGACATCTGCATAATGGCTGAATTGACATTATTGGCTTCCACCGATTGTACCTGAATCGACTGACTCACCTCCGAAATGGTATGAACAATCTGAGTCATCACCTTATTCAAATGAATGATCTTATCGTTGGCTTCCTGCGAAAACTTTTGCCCTTTTTCCGAAAGCTTTTGAATACTTAGGGCCACTTCAGAAGACTGGTCGGCAAGCTTTTTAACCTGCGAAGCCACAACGGCAAAAGTACGTCCATGTTCTCCCGCCTTGGCCGCCTCAATAGCGGCATTAAGTGAAAGCAGATTAGTCATTCGAGCAAAATCCGAAACAAAGCCAATACTCTCAGAAATATCATTGATGGCGTTTAAAGTTGTCGAGACAATTTTCACACTCTCCTCACTTTCACCCTCCACTTTTTTAACCGTATCAAGCATTCGGTGCATGTTGCTGGCATTTTCGGCCATTTCACTCGTGATCTCTTCCATTGAGGCTGAAATTTCTTCAGAAGTTGAAGCCTGGCGATTAGCGGCATCAAGGAGTTCTTCAGATGCTTTACCTAATTGGTTTTTAACATCGTCCATGATGCTGGTTAATTTTGTCTGAGCCTGGGTAAGCTTCGAATTTTGAGCACTTACCTTATCGGTGGCCTCCTTAACCTTTAACTCAAGAGTCCGTTGATTCTCCTTTAATTGCTTTGTTTTGTAGGAAATAAACAAAAAAACAAGCCCGATAACAACAACAACTATCAACAATCTGAACCAAATGGTTGCCCACCAGGGCGGCCGCACCTCAATAATTAAAGAACTGGCCTCTTCGTTCCATACCCCGTCATTATTTGTTGCCTTCACCCAAAAAGTATAAGTGCCTGGATTAAGATTAGTATAGGTTGCTGTTCTGTTCTCTGAAAAAACCCAGTCTTCATCAAAGTTTTCGAGATAATAGGCATATTGATTGCTTTCCGGTTTAGCATAATGCAATGCAGCAAAATCCAAAACAACTACATTGTTCTTGTGCGAAAGGGAAATAGAAGAAGTCATATGAATCGGTTTCGAAAGAACCACCTCCCCATTGATTTCCTGGCCAGGACTCACCGACCTGTTTAAAATTTGGAGGTCGGTAAACACAACTTCCGGCAAAAATGGATTGGCCTTAATGCCCTGAGGATAAAAGGCATTAAAACCGTTGGCACCCCCAAAGAATATTCGCCCCTCAGGGTTAATAAAATAAGCATTTTCCTTAAATTCATTGCTTTGCAAACCATCGCTATCAAAGTAAGAGGTAAAGGTGGTATCGGCAACATTAAACTTACTAATTCCGTTGGTTGTACTTATCCATAAATTACCCTCTTTGTCTTCAACAACCCCCAGCAAGCCATCCGCAGGTAAGCCATCCTGCATCAAAAACTTCTCAAATTCCAGTTTGCTGCTTTTGTTAAAGTTCTCCAACACATTGTTTTTATCAACCATTTTATTCAAGCCCCTACCGGTGGCCAACCACATGGTACCCGATGGATCACAATAAATGGAGTTGATTGTATTATTACTGAGACTGTTCTCATCGTCTCTGCTGTAAACGAAATTTACAAATTGTGGATTGGGCTTATCCCGTTCACTTCGTGGCATAATACTCAAGCCTTTAGAATGACCTCCCACCCACAAATTACCATGCTTGTCCTCCCCAATCGACCAGACAATATTATCGCATAAGCTGTTTGGGTCATTGGGGTTGTGCATATAATTGACAAACTCCTCCGTTTTGTCGTTATAGCGCCACAAACCGCCATCCCAGGTTCCACCCCATAAAGCACCACGGCTGTCCTCAAACAGACTAAAAGTCCATTCTCCCTTTTGATATCTGGTAACTTGTGGCTCCCTTCGTGAACCGGCAGGTTCAGGAAGCAGCTTGGTAAGGTAGCCTTGTGAACCTATCCACACCTCTCCGCTCCTACGTTGCAGCAGGCTAAGACAACTGATGTCCAGGATGTTATTGGGATCGCGGGGGTTGTCAAGATAATGATACACACTGGGCTCCATATTCTCGTTGAAAACAAAGCGGTTGACACCTTCCCCGTCGCGGGTACCCACCCAAAGTTCCTTCGCACTGTTGCTGGAAAGACCCGAGATGGTATTCCCACTCATAGAATTGCTTTTACCCGGACTGGATCTGAAGTGAGCGAATTCTTTTCGATATAAGTCTGCTTTATTAAGGCCCTGACTGTAGGTTCCTACCCACAAAACCCCTGAACGATCAATTTTAAGGGAAAACACATTCGCATCGCTAATGGCGTTAGGGTCCAATCTGTCAGGAAGAAAACTAACCATTTCGTCGGTTTCAGGATTGTAGCGAAACAGACCTCTTGTTTCTGTTCCAATCCAAATCATTCCAAAATCATCAATGATTACAGAGCTGCGGTTGTTTGGTACAGGGTTGATTCTTGAATTGTCCCCAAGTTGATAGCTTGAACTATGTTCATCCCAGTCGAGCTTAAAGACACCTTGAGCAAAGGTGCCTACAATGATATCTCCATTCTTATCCTCTGAAAAAGAAATAACGCGACTGGCAGGAAGCGCAAAAGCTCGAGTAGTGGTCTTGGTTTTCCGATCAAAATACATGAGCGAGGACCCCAATAACAGCAAATTCCCCTTAGAGTCTTCGAAGACACGTGTAAACTGGTACTCCGGAGGATGCGTAAAACGCTGGAAACCAAAATTGGCCCCTCGCTCCTCACTTTCCGGAACAACCAGGTTCAGGGTGTTATCGGCACTCACCCAAATGTTGCCCTCAGAATCCTGCGTAATAGAATTAACTGTGTTACTGCTGATACTGTTTGGATCATTAGGATCGTGTCGGATTCGTAAAAACTTGCCCGTTTCCGGATCTAAACGCTCCAAACCAGCGTTGCCATTGTTCACAACCCAAATGAAGCCATCCCTATCTTCGAATAAAAGCTCACTATTGTTGTTACCCAAACTGGTAGTATCACTTTCGTCGTACTGATAAACCGTAAAGGAGTAACCATCGTATTTATTTAGGCCTCCATAAGTAGCGAACCACATAAATCCATGCCTGTCCTGAATAATATAATTCACTGTTGACTGCGATAAGCCGTCCTTGATGGTAATCTTGTCAAACGCCACATTTGATGCCTGCGAGTAAGCTATACCATGACTTGCTAATAATAAAATTACCAAGCTCATAAATCTTACTCCAATCCCTCGATCTCTTCCCATATAAACAATTAAAATTACTTAACATTTCAATGCTACTTATTACGAACATTTTAACAATAAGTTTCAAAAATCGTCTTCATTGGAAGGCAATGACAACCACCATATTAAATCATATTATAATTATGTACATATCATAGATGAGACTTTATATGAGGTCATTACGGGACTCAACCAGAGAATCGTAAATAATACGAATTCACATCTGGAACTATAAAAAGCTGCGTATGAGCAATCTTTGTCAGATCTCAAATGGTCCTAACTCATCCAGTCCACATCGAGAACCAACCCAGAAATTGGCTCCCAAA
>CAZSQG010000149.1:0-4114 GCA_964608615.1 uncultured Marinilabiliaceae bacterium | reverse complement strand
AACACTCGTAACGCCTGCAGCACGTTGCAGCACCTCTCCGGTGGTTTGTGTTATAGCTCCTACAACACTGGCCTTCTTCTGCTGTCCATACCCGACAATGACCACCTCTTCAAACATTTTGGTGTCGTCTTTCATCACAATATGCACCTCACTTTTCCCTTTCACATCAATGGTCTGACTTACCATACCCAAAAAAGATATCTCTAATACAGAGCTATTCTCATCAATAACAATTGAGAATTTTCCATCCAAATCGGCTACGACTCCAACGCCTGGATTGTTTTTTACAACAATGGCTACACCAGCAAGCGGCTCATTATTGGAGTCAACAACAGTCCCTCTGACTGTATGCTTCGTCTGGGCTTCAACAATATTGAATCCCGTGAATAAAAGCATCAGAGAAATAAGTAGTCTTGCATTAAACCACCTTAACGGATGGTGGCAAAAACATTTTTTAGTTTTCTTCATATTCTTTTGAATTTGATTAATTGCTTATGGCAATCGGTTTTTATTGCTTTAATCCGGCTGATTTATATATTTATAATTGCAAACATTTCGATTATCCGTTCAATTGGTGATTGAACTAACCATTTTCCGGAGTGAACCATCCAGACAAACCTCTCTTTCCTGATTCTATACATAACACACTTGTTTTATTATTTTAACATTCATATTCTATTCACATATTTTAACGATTCAAAAGTAAACAAATGTTAATTACAAGTTTTTTGATTTTAGATAATCGTTGTTTGATTTCAGATAAAACATTAATAAGTATAAAAATTCAACATGCTCGCCATTCAGTCGACTTCATATCAACCTGGTTATAGGCCCTTTACTCCATATTGTTTTTATAATACACTTTGAAGAGCTGCAATTTTCAGCAAAAAAGAAAAGCCCTGTTAACCAAGGCCTTATTAATTAATAAATTCAAAATAGAACTAAAAAAATAAAAAAAATAAACAGAACAGGCGATTCAAATTTTAGATATTCATATTTAAAATTAGATATTTCATCCTCTCTAATAAATTACATTTGACACGATTGAAAGATATTTCCAAAAGCTGATAAAAAGAAGCACCATAAAATGAATCTGAATGACCTCTTCACATGGGAGAATATTTCAAAAACTTCATGATAGTTTTACAACAGGAATTTGCTTAGGAAAACCCCATAGTCTTGCTTAGAAGGAAATTTCTAATCATTATTATCCTTCCAAAACTTCGGAAGGTGATTTGCCAAAATGCTTTTTAAATACTGTACTAAAGTAACCACTATTGGAAAACCCACAAAGTTCTCCAACTTCTGTAACAGAATATTCTTGAGTTTTAAGTAGTTCAAGGGAGTGTGTCAATCTAATGATTTTAATAAAATCAGAAGGAGATTGATCGGTCAGACTCTTTATTTTCTTATACAATAACGATTCGCTGACATTCATAGCACAGGCAAACAACTCCCTATTAAAGTCAGGATTTGAAATATTATTCTTCACAACTTCCAAAGCCTTTTTAACAAACTTATCGTTTAGCTCATTACTTAAAATGGGTTTCGAATCGTTCCCCTCTATCAGCCTTAATGCTTTTTCCCTTATAACTAAGCGATTGGCAATAATCGTTTTCACCTGTTGCTTAAGTAAGGTTGTATCAAAAGGTTTTGTTAAGTAGGCATCAGCTCCTAATCCAAAACCCTTAAGCTGTTCAGTTGTATCCGACAGAGCAGTAAGTAGTATTACAGGTATGTGAGAGGTTTCATAAGTAGATTTTACCAACCGACAAAGTTCAAAACCATCCATTCGGGGCATCATAATATCAGAAACGATTAAATCGGGAAGGTTTTCTTTAATTAAGTCCCAGGCCTCCTCTCCATCGGAGGCTAAAACTATATTATACTCCAAATTAAGCGTTAATTGCAAGAAGCTTCGAAGATCTTCGTTATCTTCAACAATTAAGACCGAAAAGTCTTTTTCCAGCCTCTCCTGCTCCAACAGAATCTCAGTTTGTACATTATTTGCGTGCTTAGTCTTATCCTCATTTCTAATCAACAGAGCTACACCATCATTTATTGGAACAGAAAC
Organism: uncultured Marinilabiliaceae bacterium; assembly: GCA_964608615.1. GTDB lineage: Bacteria > Bacteroidota > Bacteroidia > Bacteroidales > Marinilabiliaceae > CALEUX01. The sequence continues at coordinate 2,040 of CAZSQG010000149.1, read as the reverse complement.
AACAAAAGAGGTTCCCACATTTAACTCACTATTGAAATTAATGGTTCCTTCATGCAACGAGATGTATTTTTTTGAAATCAAAAGGCCAATACCGGAGCCGACAATTTTTGAGTTTACAGCATTTTCGCCTCGATAAAACTCTTTAAACAACTGACGTTTTGCTTCTTTGCTAATGCCCATGCCATAATCCTTAACTTCAAGAATCCACTGATGATTGAATAAGGAAAAGAACACTTCAACCTCACCATTGGGTTTTGAATATTTAATAGCATTTGATATGAGGTTATCAACTACCTTCTCTATCATGGACTCATCAATCAGTGAGATGCAATCCTTGGCAGAGCTTGAGAATTTTAAAATTACCTTATTCGATAGCGCCACCGAATAAAACATCATAACACGGCGATTAACCAGGTCAACAAGATCAATTCGTTTCAAGGCTAATTGCTCCTTCCCAATATCGGCTTTTTGGAAATCCATTAACTGATTTACTACTTTAGTCAATCGATTAGCTTGTTCTTTCGCCAGATTTAAATAATACTTACCCTTATCGGACAACCCTGATTCCTGACTAACTTCTTCAATTGGTCCTTTTATAAGTGTTAGTGAAGTACGCATATAGTGGGCGGTATTTGCAAAAAACCGTATTTTTTCCTCCGAATGCAACTGCTTTATCAAGTTTATATAATATTTCAAGGAGAAATAAAACACCGACAGAAGCACTGTTGAGAGGACTAAAACAAACCACCAGGTTTCCCAAAAATGCGGAAGCTTAATTATAGTAATTGTTCGTTCGTCCACAATTTTTGAGGCCGAATTATCATACATCCGAATATTAAGTTGAAAAGTTCCTGTAGGTAGATTGGTGTAATTTAAACTCCTGCTATTAGCAGGACGACTCCATTCTTTATCAAAACCATTTAAAAACCACGAGAATTTGGCGCCATATGACATCCCTAAAGGAAGCATCTCAAGTAATAAAGTATGATTATTTTGCTTCAGATAAAGAGTAGATAAGCTGTCAATTGGGGTATTCAGGTTACTATTAACCTCTAATCGAAGTGATTGCCCCAATACTCGAATATCCTGAATAAATATTTTTCCCTCACTCTGTGTCTGTATGATGCTGTCAGGATTAAAAATAAGAGCCCCTTTATTTGTTCCCCAAACAATTTCACCATTGCTTCTCTTAAAATAAGAATTTCGGTTAAATGAAACTTTCGATAAAGAATTAATCTCCGAAAAAGTTTCTACGACCAGGCCTTCTGGATCAAATTTACAGATCCCATTTTCGGTCCCCAGCCAAAAACAGCCATTATCGTAAATAATACTGTTAATAGAGTTGGATGGTAGGCCATCATCCATGTCATACGTTTCAACACTATTGGTGTATCGGTTATAACATGCCAACCCATTGCCAATGGTAGCCATCCAAATTTTACTTTCCTTAACGACCAAATCCTGTACCAGATAACCACTCATCAAAATTTTAACTTCCCCGCTTCTCCTGTTTAACTCACTAATCCCATAGGCGCAACCTAAAATCATTTTTTCAGAAGACAATTCCTTAACAACATTAACCGGTTGATGCCCGTAATTAAAAAACATCCGTTGCTCGTGATTATAACAAACCACGTCTCCATTCATACCGACAATCCATATATTATTATTTTTATCATTAATAATATCAAAAACAAAAATATTCCGAAACGGGGCATCTTTTTCTTCTCCTGAATAATGCTCAATTTCGCGCCCACTGGTTCCATCTATTAAATAAACTCCTGAAGCATAAGAACCTGCCCATATATTTCCTGAAACATCTTCGCATAATGATAAAAACACCTGGGCCTGCTCCTCTTTATTGTGATAAAACGACTTCCATTGATTGGTTTTGGCTTCAAAACGGCTAATTCCATTATTTGTAGCAAACCACCAATTACCATTTTTATCTTCCAACACATCATTAACATCATTATTAACCAATGAATTGGAATCGTTGGTTGAATGAGATAATTGTTTTAATAAAGATGGTTTTTGATT
>CAZSQG010000148.1:0-4152 GCA_964608615.1 uncultured Marinilabiliaceae bacterium | reverse complement strand
CTCTTTTATTAGACATACGCCAGGAAGCTAAGAATAATAAGGACTGGGCAACTTCGGATAAAATAAGAAACGAACTAACCACTATGGGAATTGTGGTGAAAGATGGAAAAGATGGTGCTACCTGGGAAGTAAAATAGGTAGGTAGATGCTCACATAACCTATCAGAGAAAGTAGATTTTTTATAATTAACAAACTGGAATAATGATTAAATTTATAAAACCTGGAGATAAAGGATTTTTTATCATTTTAGCAATAATCATCCTTTCTTCGTGTGGGAGTCCCTCAGCCCAGAAGCAGCAAAACATGTCGCAGAAAGCCAATCTCCAGGTAGTCACTCCTGATTTTAATGCCGATTCGGCCTACAACTATATTGACATACAGGTTAAATTTGGACCAAGAGTTCCAAATACGCCTCAACACCTTGCATGTGCCAGCTTCCTTTCCAAAACATTAGAGCGTTTTGGGGCAATAGTTATTGTTCAGAAAGCCAGCGTAAAAGCTTTTGATAACACCACTCTAAACATCCAAAATATTATTGGTCAGTTTAACCCCGAGAAGAATGACCGCGTACTGCTTTTCGCACATTGGGATTCCCGCCCTTTTGCCGACCACGATCCAGACCCATCAAAGCAAAATCAGCCCATCGATGGCGCCAACGATGGCGCAAGCGGCGTTGGTGTATTACTTGAAATTGCCCGTCATCTGAGTAATAATCCAACCCATCCGGGTATTGATATTATTTTTTTCGACGCCGAGGACTATGGTATTCCCGATCATAAACAAGTTGCCTATAAGCCTGATACCTGGTGTCTGGGGAGCCAGTACTGGGCACAAAATCCACACAAAAAAAAGTATTATGCCCGTTTCGGTATCTTATTAGATATGGTTGGAGCACCCAATGCTCAGTTTTACCAAGAGCAATACAGCCTCCAATATGCTCCCCGACTGGTTGATAACATCTGGAATATCGCTGGCGAATTGGGTTATCAGTCCTTCTTTAATTTCAATTCAGGAGGTATGATCACCGATGACCACGTATATGTATATAACCACTTAAAAATTCCATCGGTAGATATTATTCAGCACGACCCAACTTCTGATACCAGTTTTGGTCAATACTGGCATACACATACTGATAACATGGAAAACATTGATAAAACAACATTAAAAGCAGTTGGACAAACAGTATTGGAAGTTATCTACAGAGAAAAATAATGAAATAGATTACTGTGAAGCACCAACAGTTCTAGAAAACCCAAAGAAATTCTTTGATATGCTTAACAAACTCTGGTGCATAACAATAGTTCGATTCATTGTTTTATGATACTCAACATACTGATTATTTGCATAAATGGCTGCAAAAAAAACAAATAACACCAAGAAAACGGCTTCATCCAAAGACAAAACGCTCACTTCTCTCCTTCCCTTTTTCGTAAAAGGTGAAATAGAAGCAGGATGCGATGAGGCCGGGCGAGGTTGCTTAGCAGGACCTGTTGTCGCTGCTGCTGTTATTTTACCCGAAGGTTTTAATCACCCGTTATTAAACGACTCTAAAAAACTTACGCATAAGCAACGATCAGATCTTCGCCCGGTAATCGAGAGAGAAGCCTTAGCCTGGGCTGTTGCCATGATTGACAATAATGAGATTGATATTATTAATATCCTGCGGGCATCCTTTAAAGCCATGCATTTTGCAATTGCACAACTTACTACAACACCAACACTACTGTTAATTGATGGGAACCGTTTTAATAAATATCCGCAAATTCCCCATCAATGCATTATTAAGGGAGATGGCAAATATCAATCAATTGCAGCAGCCAGTATTTTAGCTAAAACTCATCGCGATGAGTTTATGGAAAAGGCTCATAAAGATTATCCGGATTATGGATGGGATCAGAATAAAGGATATCCAACCACTTTACACCGAAAAGGCATCATAATAAACGGACTGACGCCATTACATCGCAAATCGTTCAGACTAATTGACGGGCAACTTAGTCTTGAGTTATAAAAAAAGCGACTCTAAACTCAGAGTCGCTTTCTTCTTTTTATCAATTTTCTTTTAAAACGTATACGCCACAGTAAACATCAGGCATTTGTTTTTCATTTCTACACCTGTCATATCTTCTGAATCATTGATGTCACTCAAACCTATAATATAACGTAAATCAAAGCCCAATTTCATAGGTAAATCATAGCCAAGGCCGAATGCCAGCCCCATATCCATACCCTTTAATTGATCCTTTATATCTTCATCCTCATCATCATAAACCGACTTGGCCGACATAAGTAAATCAAAGGTTGGGCCTGCCTGAAGATTTAATCCGCCAAAATAATACTTAACCATAATTGGAATGGATAGATAGTCGGCCTTTAAGGTCACATCTTCAGTTGCTTCTTCGTCAAAAAAAGCTCCATCCACCTTGGCTCCTTTCATTACATAAAGCAATTCGGGCTGTATTCCAATTTTATCTGAAATCATAAAATTCACAAATACGCCCATAGCTAATCCCATACGGGCATCAGGATTAATACTAATTCCACCAGCGCTCCAATCCTGGTTAGCACTGGTTAAACCAGCTTTAATCCCATACTTAATCTGAGATAATGAAACTGTGGAAATGCCAAGCAACATCACAGCTACAAGCAAAGTCAACTTTTTCATAATGATTAAATCTAAGCGGGTTAATATTACATAAAGAAGAAAACTAACAAATGCTATAACAAAAGGTGCTCGAAAAAAAACGATCATCCCTGATAGAAAAGCTATCTATTCACCTTGTTTATAATTCAACTTGAACAGATTATTAAAGCATGCCCGATCCGTTTTTTTTTCTATAATTTTCACAATAGAAACTATCCAGGTCTTTGAAATACTTTGGCAATATAAAACAACAAAAAAGGAAAGTAAAGAGGATTTTGATAAAGACACTAAAATACACCTTGAATATCAATTCATTAGAACAACAAACAATTTCTTCAATTATTTCAACCAGTTAAGACCTTATTATTATAAGGTAATATGAATATCCGTGTTGATACCCAACCTTTTTTTTAATGGTCGATCGCCCCATCCGGGGTCGAACACCCTCTCTTCCTTATTTTTCTATAAACATTGGATACCTCTGGCATCTGACGATATTTATCAAAAGCCTAATTCAATACTTTTAATTTCCTTAAATGGAATCGTAGGCAGGTCATCCCCTTTAGGGGAACGAGGGGTTAGCGTCGAGATATAATTAATTATTTACAATCTTAACTAAACAACATTAATACCCATTTAATAAATAACAAAAAACCCGGTTTATGACCGGGTTTCTTGTTGAAAAAATGATTGTATAATTTATCCCTGAATGGCTTTAATACCCGGAAGAACTTTACCTTCAAGATATTCAAGTAAGGCTCCACCGGCAGTTGATATATATGAAACCTCATCAGCCAGACCAAATTTATTGATACAAGCTACTGAATCACCACCACCAATTAAAGAAAACGCTCCTTTTTTTGTTCCAGCCACAATGGCATCAGCAACAGCACGCGATCCTTTGGCAAAATTGTCCATTTCGAAGACACCAACAGGCCCATTCCAAAGAATAGTGCCCGAATTTTCAATCACGTTCTTAAAGGTTTTGATCGATTCAGGACCGGCATCTAATCCTTGCCAGCCAGCAGGAATAGCATCTGATGCAGTAATTTTTGTTTTGGCATTATTATCAAACGAATCGGCCGCAACCACATCACTGGCAATAAAAAGTTTTACACCTTTTTCAGCTGCTTTCTTTTCAAGACTTTTTGCCAGTTCAATAAATTCAGGTTCGCATATTGAATCACCTACTTCACCACCACGGGCTTTTATGAAAGTATAAGTCATACCACCACCAAGAATCAGATTGTCTACCTTGTCGAGTAGGTTTTCAATAATGGTAATTTTTGAAGATACTTTAGCACCTCCCATGATGGCGGTAAAAGGTCTCTTAGGTTTTTCAAGCACGTTAACCAAGCTACTCAATTCGCTTTCAATAAGATAGCCAAACATTTTGTGATCCTTATCAAAATAATCAGCAATTATAGCAGTAGAGGCATGAGCACGATGCGCAGTACCAAATGCATCATTAATATAAATATCGGCAAGACTGGCAAGCTCTTTTG
>CAZSQG010000147.1:0-4304 GCA_964608615.1 uncultured Marinilabiliaceae bacterium | reverse complement strand
TTGCTCACACAGTGTCATGATTATCTGGCGAGTTCCATGTGTCCATTGAAAAACAAATTTTAGGCACATGAAACTACATTTTTAAAAAATCTTAAAAAATGATTTTAATCTGCCTGCAACCAATATATATCCAATCTAAATAAATTTTACATAACTAAATATATTCCACAGTAACCTCTTTGAGAAACTTCTCCTCCAAAAGACTCGCAATACGACGGATAACAGTCCGACGAATTTCCAATTCAACGGGAAGATTAGGATCCTGATGAGCAATATTAATACGGGTGCCATTAATCACATGGATTTTATCACTTTCGAGAAAAAACCTGACAATCTGGTCTGCAGGCCCTTGTCCAAGTCGTGTATCTTTATTAAGGTTCTCAAGAATCTTCACCACTTTCCCCAAGGTCAAAATACCTTCTGTAACAAGGTTAATACCTTCAACATAAGAGGTAGGTGGCAGCTCCGGATCGGTTTGATCCATACCTGCATCGAATTTCAGAGCCAGTTCGCGAGCCACAATTTCAGCTGTGCTACCTCCGGAAATTATTTTCTTCCCTGAAAAACGTTGAACTTTCATGGCAAAATCCAGATCCTTTCGTTCATCAAAAGGAGGTCCTGACACCAACAACAGTTTTCGTGGTTCCCGGAAATAAATAACGCCACAAGAGGTGTCATCCTTTGGTTTGTTTTCATCATGAAGTCCAGCCATACTAACTACTTTTCGGGCAAATTTGGCAGATGCAGTAAACGGATTGTTTTTTACAGTTTTTACTACAAATTCAACCAACGAAGCATGTCCCCAACCAAAAGGGAAAGCCATTGTGCCCATGCCTGACTGAATAACTCCATCAGTCAAAAAAATAATGCGATCTTCTTTTTCAGCACGAAAGCTGCATGTTTTAATTCGCTTTCCCAAATGCCGTTCCGACTCCATCTTAACAGTTTCCCATCCCGGATCATAAATATCTTCACCTCTGAGAATTATGCATGGGGGATTATCGAATTCAACAATGGTTGTAAATCCGTCATCCTCAATATCTACAATAGTAAAAGTGGAATAGCTCATTTTACGTACCGAACAAACCGGCAAAGTATCCATTATTATTTCCGCAGTTTTGAGAACCTCCCTATGTTCAATAGTAAAATTTACCGCCATTGAAGAAGTCAGAGAAGCCAACACATTGGCTTTAATACCCGAACCCATCCCATCAGACAGCACAACAATGGTACGTCCTTCCTCTTTCACCCTTCGCGTAAGAAAGACATCGCCACAGATTGATTCACCAACATGTTCTGTTTGTTGGCAATAAATATCGAGAAAAATATTATTCTCAGGAAGTTTCATATATGCTCTTATCAATCAATATCATCGTTTCCTTTATTATCCTCCGAACCAAGTTTTTGGGCATCAATAATAGACTTCAAAATCTTTTCAGTTTTAGAGGCGCTTTCGCCAAGCAGAAACGCAATTTGTTGAACTGTTTCAAGGTTTTCGCGTATTACGGCACGAGCCCTGTTTATTATTTCCTCTTTTCGAACATCGGGTGCTGTTAAGTCGCGAATAATGCCACCAACCACCTTCTGTTTCTTAATGGTAAAAACCGAAACATTCAGAATGGAATTACCAAATGGGGTGTCGCGATTTAAAAGATCCTGTCCTGACTGCAAAACCGATGAGAATAATCTGTAAAATGGCACCAGAGAAATCAGTTCTGCTCCTTTCAATCCGGGAATCATTTCATCAATCATTCTGGCATCATCGCCCAACAAATTTATAAAGGCACGATTCGATTCAATTACTTTAAGGTTATCATCCACAATAACCACCCCTGAGCTTATTTTATCGAGCATAGCAGTAGTTGTTTCAGCGGCTTCACGAGCAGCAAGCTCTTCGGCTTTTGACTTCTCTTCACTTTCCTTAAGTGCTTCCTTAGTTTTTTTCAACTTCTCATTGGCCGAATTAACTTTGCTTATATAGGTGTGAAGCTTATGAATGGTATAGGTATAACACATCTCAAAGTTAGTGAGCCCCTGGCAATAGGCCACAGCAAACTCTTTACATGAAGGATAACCACAAGCGCCACATCCCAACTGATCTTCACTCTTGCCCTTTCCCATTTCGTGTAACACACGTTGTATCTCCATTTCTGAAGGGTATGGCAATCTTTTATCCTGTGGTTTAAAACCACGACTCAGGTCAATTTCCCGAAACATATCAATCTGTTCCTGCCACGCAACTAAATCAATGGACTTAAGTCGTTTATTCACGTACTTAATAACTTCGGAGCGACGCATATATTTCTTCCCCCCGGGAGACGTTCCGGGTCCCATAATGCAGCCTTCACAATAAAACACATCGAGATGCTGCTTAAGCCCTATTTCAGTTTTAAATTCAGAAATAGACTGCAAAAAATTATTCCTCCCTTCGGTAATGATGATATTCCCCGATAACAACTCCTGATTAATATCCACGGCCTGCAAAAAACCACGGCTGATAGGAAACAGCCCACCTTTTCGACCCACTGGCGGATCAAAGTCACTAAATTCTACCGAATTCTCAGTAATGCTTTTTTCGGCAAACACCTCCCTCAACTCCATAAAAGTCAATACTCCATCAATTTTTTCATCATCTTTAAAATAGCGAGCATCATCTTTTGATGCCACGCAAGAAGTAATATAAACAACATTTACCCCTTCGCCATAAAAATGGCGTACCACCTTTGCCATTGCAACATACGGCGGAACAATAGGTGCAAGATTGTCAACCAATTCAGGATGATATTTTTCAACAAAAGAGTGAACCGGAGGACAATTTGTTGTTATATAAAACTTACCATGGAATTCTTTAAATAATTCGCGGTATTTAAAAGCTACCAAATCTACCCCAAAAGCAGTATCCAGCACATAAGTAAAGCCAATGGCCCGAATCATGGATACAAACTTTCTATAATCAGTAATATCAACAAATTCACCCGATATGCTGGGATCGCAAATAGCAGCTACAGGATTGCCGGATGCCAGTAAATCAAATACATGGGTTTTGTCATCACGGAACGAAATCGCATTTTGAGCACATACAGTAACACAATTACCACAACCAATGCACCTTGAAGGAATTACCTCTGCATGTTTATCGGAGATTTTAATGGCCTTAACCGGACAAACCCTAATACATGTAAAACTAAGATTACATTTTTGAGGATCAACAACAACTAACTGACTCATACTATATATTATGATGACAAATAAACACTGAAATTAATAATTAAAGCAAACTTGTTTAGCCCAAATAATTCCCAAAAATTCGATAACTTGTTTAAAGTACTAATAAAATTATTCTTGAGGAATACTTGTTAAGCTATTAACACCTATCAACCATTGTTTTGCCAATATTAAACCCATAAACATGGCGTCTATTTATTTGAAAAACGTTCACTTGTATTCAGGCACTTCTTTAATTTAAACCTATCAGAAAAGCAAAAACATATTTAAATTAATTCTTTATCATTGCTAAAAGTCTCATTTAGTATTTCATACACATTTTCATTATTTACTAATTTATAAACTTTATCATCAATTTTTAGTATTGGTCCTTCAGAACATAAACCATTACACAATTCGCCACTAAAAAACACATTATGTTCAAGATTATGATCCTTAATATATTCTTTTACAATCTCTAAAATATTTTTGTTTCCTCTTGAAAAACAAGAGCTTCCCAAACAAATGGTTATTTTATGGTTGTAATTCATTTTCTTAACCTTATGATTTGTATTAAAGATAATGATTTTCAGCAAATCAAACTATAAAAACCCTCACTATACCAATTTAGCCACTACTGACCGACCAAAATAATAAGGTTCATCGCTGCCAATGACAGATTTATGATTCATTGATAAGTAGGTATTTAGTCGCCCCTCCAATTCATTGATTACTTATTGATTAGCTACATTCAGGATGCCACCCGCTTTTTTTAAGGGGAGATAGATGAGGGTTTGAGGGGCGTGCTCCGCGCGCCCCTCAAACCCTCATCTATCATGTGTAATGCCTTATTGTCATCCTGAACGAAGTGAGGGATCTAACCTTTAAGAAATCATGTTATCCTTAGCGGTATTGCCAATAATATAAGTTGGAAATCATTGATAATATGATCCATCGCTGCACTACCAATGACAGATTTTCGATTTATTGATAAATAGATCCTTCGCTGCACTACCAATGACAGATTTTTGATTCATTGATAAATAGGCATTTCGTTGCGCTACCAATGAGAGGTTCTTGATTTATTGATAATTAGATCC
>CAZSQG010000146.1:0-4426 GCA_964608615.1 uncultured Marinilabiliaceae bacterium | reverse complement strand
CGAACGTCGCCCGACATCTCACTGCCAATAACAACTCCTCCGTGCCCATTTAACATGGTACAGTTTGTTATAGTAATATTCTGGCAGGGTGTTGCAAATTTCCTACCTTCAGCATCACGTCCCGATTTAATGGTGATACAATCGTCGCCCACACTAATGTGACAATTAGAAATATGTACGTTAGAACATGATGATGGATTGATACCATCTGTATTGGGTGATATAGGATTCATTATTGTGACCCCATCAATAGTAATATTATCGCAGAACTCAGGATTAATAGTCCAGAACGGAGAGTTAATAAATTTAACCCCTGAAATTCTAATATTGCGGCTATTTTGGGATTGAAAAAAGGGGGGGCGATAAAATCTACGTTTTAAGGTGTTTTTGTAATAGTCCGAAACAACAATATCCTTATTTGCAGCTTCCCACATCTTCTGGTATTCATTTAACTCACTCAGATCTCCGTTTTTTATTATTTCAGAAATAAAACCTAAACTAGTTTCCCACCATTTTTTACCCTGACCATCTAAAAGACCACGTCCTTCAATAGAAATATTATCAACATTATCAGCATGAAGCAACGGGCTAAAGCTATTCATCATAACACCTTCCCAGCGAACAGGAACAAAGGGTAAATAATCGGTAGGATTATCAGAGAATTTTAAAATAGCTCCAGCATCAAGGTGAAGCGTTATATTACTTTTAAAATGAATGGCACCTGTTAAATATGTTCCCGAAGGAAAATAAATTACTCCACCTCCGGCAATAGCAGCTTTATCAATTGCATCCTGAATTATTCCCGTGCAAAGTTCGGAACCATCGATTTTAGCACCTTTGGTTCTAATATCAATCCAACCATTATTCTGGCATAACAAATGAACCGGTAGCCAAATTGAGAAAACCAAAAATAGAATTTTACCCTTCATAATTTCTTTCCTTTTCTGCAATACTAGCAATAAAAAGTTTATTTCATGTGTGAAAAATTGGTTGATTTTGTGAGCTATTTCGATAAAAACAAATTATCATGTTAAATCCATAGAAAACCTGTCGGCTGATTATTTTTTCTTAAACTAATAATATACCCTGCTATATGTGAACCATTTAATATGCTTTGTTGATTAGATATTTGAAAGAAAAAAAATTTATTCAACTATGATGAAACGTAAAATTAAGCTAATACATCAGACTCAACCAAATTTGATGTACTTAAAGCATAACAGGATTTTCAAAAGTTTCTTTTATTTTTGAACTCAAATTATATTTTTTCAAGTGAGTAAAAAAATTATTTTAACCATCCTTAAAGTTGTCTTAAGTAGTGTGGCTATTTACTATGTGGCTACTACTCTTGATTTTCCGCTTATAAAAGAGGCTTTTCTTTCGGCCCGCCATGGATTACTGCTAATAGCACTGCTTCTTTATTCCTTGTCGCAATTTGCTGCAGTTATTCGTCTCAATCATTTATTCAGACAAATACCTTTGGATATAAGTAATAAGGAAAACATTAAACTTTATTGGCTTGGTCTTTTTTACAACTTATTTTTACCTGGCGGTGTTGGTGGTGATGGATTTAAAGTTTATCTACTTGGTAAATACATGAAAGCTCCAATAAAGAAAATTATTGGTGCTATTATTTCCGATCGTGTAAGCGGTTTGTCGATAATACTAATGTTTATTTTCTTTTTAACTCCGGTTGTTGATTTTAGTTTCCCATACCAGAAATGGGTATGGGCACTTATTCCATTTGTAGGATTGGCATTTTATCTGTTTCTCTATTTCTTTAACAAATCATTGACGCCAGCTTTTTTCCCCGTGACAGCATGGGCTTTTGTAGTACAATTACTACAAATGTGTGCTGCTATTATGATTTTACAATCCTTGGGAGTAAAGCTTAACGGAGTTTATGAAGATTATCTGGTACTCTTTTTCTTGTCTGCTATTATGGGCTCAATACCCATCACTCTGGGAGGGATAGGAGCCCGAGAAATAACTTTTCTTTTTGGTGCGCAATATCTAGGTATAAACGAGACGTACGCAGTGGCCTTGAGTATTCTGTTTTATGCGGCATCAGCTATTACAGCACTTCCCGGTATTATTTATACAATAAACCCTTCCGCCATTTTAAAAACGAAGTCTGATAAGTCAACATATCACGAATAAAACATTCCTCTACATATCAACCTCTTCAATTTTTGGCAAAATTTCATTTCTAAACTTGGCCAATACTTTTTCTCTTGCTTCTTTCAAAGCATGTTCAAAACTTCCTGGTCGCATTCCCCGTACCTCCATAAATCCATCCGAAAAAATTTCTCTCTGGTTCAGAGCCGAAACAATTGATAGATGCAAATCGGAATAAACCAAAAAGACCGAATAACCTGTTCCCTGTTTCTCATCACCCTTGCGAAAACTCAATGAAAGGTGGACAATATAATCAGCATCCTCGTAATTATCAGTAAAAGCAAAGAAATTTTTGTTCAGCTCGCCCCGAATAATATTACCAAAAGGCAGATTTTTATCTGTTCGTCCAAAAACTAATTCATCAAGTTCGATAAATGCTGTTGCTTTATTTAGCTCAATAGCAAACCGTGTACACGGCAAATCTTCGCCTGGAAAGAAGTATGGTAATAAAGGGCTATCGAGATTCTCAACTTTTAAAATGGCAGAAAGATCAAGACAGGCTGTTACTTCTTGTTGTTTTCGTTTTGAAATTAACCGGCTAATAGAACATTGAATTCTACCATTAGAATCTGTAACCGTTTGTGGCATCAACACGCCATCGCCACTCGAAAAAGCAAAAGCTACAGGCAAACCCTGTACCGGTATTTCATCCCCGTTTTTATTCATCATCACTTGTAATGACAAGGGATCCTGTAATTGGAGCGAAAATTCTAACTGATACGATGGTTTTTCGGGCCGAAAAATAACCTGTCGGTATAAAGAGCGTAAATCATTCATTATATCCACACCGTAATTAATAACCCCGTCAACAGTACGGTGCGTAAGGTCGTCACCCACGTGGTCCTGAAGTGCTGTAACAGCTTTAAAGTAATTGGAAATGGCTTGAGCTACTTCGCCCCGTTCAGAGGCCTTACGAGCATTCTGAAAAAATGACGAAGCGAGCATCTTTGCCTGATCCAGCTTTTGACGACGACGCAATTCATATTTATCCTTATTAAGCGTCATCATAACCCAGTATTCTTTTTTGTTTTCCCAGGTTATAACTTCATAACCCTCTAGTGTTTGAGCAACAGAAGTATATATTTTTGATTCAAATTCTTCTTTAAAAAGGTTGTTGTTTTCAAACTGATGTAATAAAGAATTGGATGCAATTGTGACTTTAATCTCGGAGCTCATCTCTCGTAGGGCCTTACTTCTGGCATCCTGCGCATATTGCATATCCTGGATTCCTGAATTCTTAAAAGCCATTCCAATACCAATATAATAATCAGGTTTTGAAGGTCGTTGTTTTACCCAACCGGGTTTTGTGGAGGCATTTATGCCTATTTGAAAAAGAAAAAATCCGGCTAAACAAAATAATAGATAGGGTAACTGTTTTTTCATATATACTATATGTAGAATTAATATTTATTTATCAGTTTAATATTGAATAGTGAAATATTATCACCCCAATAATCTATACTCCTTAGACTCAAGAAAACGGAAATATTACAACAATCGGTCCAATGTCTTCATAATCTCATCATATTCAAATCCCCGCGATGCAGCAAAGCGAACCAAAGCAGCCTTTTTTTTTATAGGTTCACGTCCCGAAAGACTCCGTGCCTTTTCGCTTAGCAATAAAAAAAGGGTGTTTCCGTATTCTCCCTCATTCAACATATCAAGAACAGCCTTAATAGTTACCGGCGCAATTTGTTTTTGTCGGAGGTGCCAGGCTATTTTTGTCTTGCCCCATCTGTTAAAACGAAATTTATCACGGGCATAAAAACCTGCAAAACGGTTGTCATCAATAAAATTTTCTTCAATCAGCTTTTCAAGTACCTTTTCAATAATATCATTATCAACCTCCCACTGTTTAAGTTTCTTCTCAATATCGAAACAGCAGCGTTCCTGCTGAGCACAAAGGGCTGCTGATTTAATAAAGGCATTTTTAAAGTCCATATTACCTAACATATAAAACGGTTGCATGGTTAAGGTTTTAGCAACTCTTAAAGTACCACAAATCTAAGCGATAGAGGATTTTAACCAACAGCCAAAAAAATCAATAACGATCAAATAACGCTAAAAAACACTTAGTATATACTCTCGGCTACCTGTCTAACACTTTGGGTTGCCATCATTGTATAAAAGTGAATCAGGTTAACTCCTCCCTTGGCCAGTAATTCTTTAGCCTGATAAGTACACCAATCAATACCCACCTTAACAACATCCGCATCGGTTTTGCACGTTCTTATCTCCTTTGCAAAGG
>CAZSQG010000145.1:0-4455 GCA_964608615.1 uncultured Marinilabiliaceae bacterium | reverse complement strand
CACTTTTCGCCGTCCACTATAACATCTACCTGGACGTTGTTAAGTTCTGATGAATCCATAAGGCTAAGGTTTTCTTTAAGGTCTAAGCATTGTTAATATCAACCTGACTAATACCTCTCATCTGCGTCAGATTAATTGAAAAAAAATCATCGCATTTTTTTACTGTACAAATATTCGGTAATTATAATCATCAGGAGAGAAACGTTTCAAGTCGACATATAATTCTTCACAAAAATATCCCTTTTCATTTTCTGCCAGCTTATCAGCAGCAAAAACATGTACATCTATAGTACGAATGATTCCCTCTCCGGGAATTGTGCCTGTTGCATAGCCCCTTTTCACTTCAATCTTTTCGGCAAAATTTCCATAGCGACTGTTGCAAAAATTTATAATGTCTTCTTTGGAATATACAGAGCCATGAGATGTTAAGGAGTATTTGTACAAGGCTGTTTGTTGATTTGTATCCGGAGCCATTTGTCCGCCCCTGGTAGCAGAAAGAAACAGAGCCGTTCCTCTCTCAATGTCGGCATTGGAAGTATGAGCCAGCACTTCGGACGCATTAATGTCGTTAGCAACCGATCCGTTAGACAACCAATACTCCGCAAAGAACATACGAGAGTCTTCAACTTCCTGTTCAAGAATCAGATATGAGATAACTTCCTGATTCTTATTCTTCACGTCAACTTTATGTTCCAGATGATTGATTTGTGCTAATAAGTCAACAACACTTTCGGCCAAGGTATCTTTTTCGGAGCTTGAAAAAGCCACGCTTTCATCGTGCAATAAATCGATGAGCCTGATCAGATACTCACGGGCATCAGCAGAGCTGAATCGTTCGCATCCGCCTCTTCGCAACGAGTAAGTGAAACTGTTTTTGTCTCTTTCAATGTCATTGATATACTCAGAATATTGATTGCCGCTTGAATCGGTCACCGAGTTAATAGCAATAAAAAATTCATTCTCTGCTTTCATCAGCGGAACAACCGTTGATAATTCGTTTATGGAATACCCCAACCGTTCTATGTACTTATTTGCAACAGGAAAAGCATTGATATTCACCGTCATTTCATCAATGATATTCCCAGTAAAAAGCGGGGGGAATTCAACTTTAAGCCATAATAAGGGCTTGGCTGATTTCTGAAAAACATCATCAGGAAATAATTCGGCAATTTCCCGGGGAAATACTTCAGTGGTCTCATCTCCATGCTCAAGCGACGTGTTAATGGTAATAAACCGGTGATGATATTTGTTCAAAACATCATCATCAATCATGCTACACATCTCATATTTTTGTGCAAATCTTTCTTTTTGATCGACTCCCTCGTTCGTTAATGAATAAATACCTGTTTTTACATCCAGAGGTTTGCCCCCCTGATGCCAATTGCAATAGGACAAAAGGCGAAAATATTCTTCTTTGTTTTCGATATATGGAAAATCGAAATAAAAGGATAGATTTTCAAGGGTTCGTATTTCCTTGCCCAAGTCAAGTCCAATCCACATTTTGCGCGACAACAAGGGCGATGGTTTCACAGGCCATGCCACAATATCCCTGCTCATTATATTATCAACATTATAACAACCTTTTTCATTGATAATTGCGGTTACCGTGCCGTTAATGATTTGTGGCGAGCAAACAGGGGTAAAACCTATACGTTTTAAATTTGCTTTCTTTAAAAAACGTGCATTCTTATAAAAAAATTCAGTTGTTTTTTCTATTTGCGAAATGCCGCTTTCCGCCTTGGCCCGCATAATGGCATGAGCAGGACGCACAGATATCATATTGGCCGGAGTTAAAGCACGAGCTACTTTTTCCAGTATCCGGGTTTCGATGTTTTTCATTTCCCCGGAGAGTTTAAATATCTCACCGGCCAGTCCTTCTATCATCAGTTTGACAACAGGATCAAGGTTGTCAATATTTTTTATTTCCCAAAGCGCCGCAACACGCTTAAACATCCTGTTTTTTATACTCTCTTTCGAAAAATTTATATCCTGCATAATCCCCTTACTTTATTCGTTTGATAATGGCCCCAGAAACAGTGTGTAATTAAATCCGCACTTCTCTCCCGTTGACAACAGCCTACCCAAAACGTAAATATCAACCCGCTGCCGCACGGCAACTGATTTACTGAGTCCTTCTTCGCGTAACACTTCTCTTAATTTTATGGAAACATCTATATTAAGGATTCTTTTTTCGTTTTCCACTACGGTTTTATAAATGAAATTGATAAAGGACTCTTCCCACTGACTGCGCGATGCAACAAGCTCAAAATCCTGTTCCCAAATCATGGTACCGTATTCTTTGTTAAAATAATGCTCGCCGGGACAAGTGGTAAGAAGCAACTCCAGATGATGATCAATGGATTCAAGTAAAGAACATGTACTTAACCGCCCCCCTTCTTCGGTGAAGAAGCTACCAAAATGTAAGGGCAAACTGTAATTCTTTGTTGGCATAAAATGTTTTAAAACTAAGAAAATATAATTAAGAGAAACCAGATTCAGTTGCAATAAACTTAATGCAATGAATGTCGAAACTAATTCAATTAACTAATATTTGATTAGCAAAATAGTAAAAGAAGTTAACATTCATTCATTTTCGAAAATATTTTTTTCTTCGGGTAAAATAAAGTCATTATCTATAGAATCGTCAATCTCCGGCAAAGGTGGTAGGTGGTCACCTTTTACTTGAATTAAAGAATCTTTGTTAGCTTCGAAGAATTTTCGTTGCCATTAACATCCCGATAGTAAGATTGAAATAACTTCATAACAAACATTAGCTATGATTATTTTTCGTTTTGATTTTTCAGTCTTATATTTCCAATTCTTTTCAAGTTCGTCATAAGTTTTGATTTTCATGTATCTATAAAGGTTCAACACGAAAATTGTCAAATACCACAGATAAGCGTAGTTTTTAACTACCCTTAAATTAATTTCTTATCTGCCATTACATTACTGCAATTCTTTAGAAAAGCGAAACCGGCAATTAATTCTTAAAACTGCCGATTAGTATTCGACGTAATTACCGCTTGGCTTTGACTCCGTCGATTTCCGCTGCGCTCCAATTCTTGGTAAACCAAGCGGCA
This sequence comes from uncultured Marinilabiliaceae bacterium, assembly GCA_964608615.1. Taxonomy (GTDB): domain Bacteria; phylum Bacteroidota; class Bacteroidia; order Bacteroidales; family Marinilabiliaceae; genus CALEUX01. Next base: position 1,375 of record CAZSQG010000145.1, on the reverse strand, counting down.
GAGCCGAGCGGCCGATTGGTTACCTGGAAAGGACGATTGACAAAGTCAATGGAAGTTGCAAACTGACAGCTTAATTTTTCATCGTTATTTATAGCAAATTCTGGCTGCGACTTTGCACAAATACAAATTTGCGCAAGCGGGCTCTACAGCCGATAGTTTAAAAAAGCAAAACTACTAATTGAAAAAGCAAGAATAATTAAAATTACGACTAAACTTATCCATGACCACTTCCATTTCTCAGTTTTTTCCATCTTTTCAAAATCTTCGAAATAATCAATATACTTGTCTTGCTTGAATAGCAAGAAGTGATTTACGATAAACGATATAATAACAAGAGCAATAAAGTGGTACACCTTCAAATTTAACTCTCTCTGGATTACTGCTGAATATAGGTTCACAATTCCAAAACCCAATAAGAAAACCAAAATATACATAAAGCCTCCTGCAAAAATACTGCTTATTCCTATATCAGGTCTTTTAAAGGCTTTGTTTACTTCTTCTAAAGGGTCAATACCCATTTTTTTAAAATGTCTTTGCGCAAACGGAAGCCTATATAAATAAAATACAGGATTAATTTTGTTAAAAGCTAAACGGAGTTTATAATCAATCTTATAAACAAAAAAATGAACAATATTCCAAAATTTCACCATGATAAAATTCGAATTTTAATAATACAATTCTACAGCTGCAGCTCCTAATTCAGAGCCTCCCCATCCGCATAAAACGCCACCAATTACGCCACCGATTACAGATCCGGGTATAGCCCCAACACCTACAAACCAAACTCCGATAGATGCTCCAATTGAAGCCCCAACCAAAGAACCTGACATTCCTCCTAAAACTTTAGCTGTAGCTACTTGGGTATTGTACCCAAAAGTTCGTCCATCAGAAATATTTGCTTCATTAATGTTGTATACACCCAAACCTATAGTGACTACAATTGAGCCTTTCGCTATTCGACTTCCCCATTTAGCAGTATTGTAGGTCACAATTCCAAATCCACCATTAAATATTCTTCCTGCTGCATTTGGTTTTGTATAAAACTTAGGACTAAACCCTTTGGTGTTTTTTATCCGAAAATTCCCTTCAAGTGCAGCCATGCCTGTCCCCATACCACCTACTCCATTGTTAGTATGATCAGCTGCTGTTATAAGCCAATCATTCCCTCCTCCTAGGGGTTGAGATACCGGCCCCACTAAATTAATCTCTCCTGGCGGGGCTATAGATAGTGTCATGCCATGAATATCAGACACAAACTCACTATCACCAAAAACATACTCAAGCTCAGCCAACTTCCCACTAATGATTTCTTCTTTTCCGGTAATGCGGTCTCTATACCCAAACATAAATCGCTCTCCGTCAATAACCTTGGCTA
>CAZSQG010000144.1:0-4504 GCA_964608615.1 uncultured Marinilabiliaceae bacterium | reverse complement strand
ATTCTCAAGTATTCATAAACGTGGTGCTGGCTTAGGCCCTGCTATTGCCTTTTTGTATTCGGGTCCTGCAATAAACATCCTTGCTATTATATTAACCGCTCGTATATTGGGTTTTGAAATGGGTGTTGCAAGAACTATTGGTGCCATTTCGTTCAGTGTTATCATAGGCATTACCATGTCGCTGATTTACCGGAAAGAAGAACAAACAAAGCGTGAAGAACAAATGAATATTGATTTACCACCCGAAAAGCGCCCGATGTGGCAAACGTCGTTTCACTTTTTCACACTGGTAATAATACTTGTTTTTGCCAACTGGGGCAGCCCTGCAAGTGGTGATACTTCGAGTGCATGGTATTATTTGTGGGCCTATAAATGGTATATCACCGGATTTTTCGCGCTTTTGCTAGGCTATTCATTAATCCATATACTTAAAATAAAATGGCAATGGGTATTACTGGCAGCACTTACAACCGTTGCGTCAGCACTAATCTCATCAACATTTATTGAAAACGCTAAACTTGCTCCGCTTGTTCCTATGATAGTAGGTATTGCAGCTTTAAGTACCATTACGCTTTTGGACAAAAAAGATGAAGACAATAAAGAATGGACTATTTCCACTTGGGGTTTTGCTAAACAGATTTTACCCTTGCTGGCTATTGGAGTGGTTACAGCAGGATTCCTATTAGGCTCTACACATGATAGCCAGTCCATTGCAGGAGTAATACCTAACGAATGGATTCAATGGCTTGTAGGCGGTAATTCCATATTATCAAATTTCTTTGCATCCATTGTAGGTGCATTCATGTATTTCGCTACACTTACCGAAGTTCCCATTTTACAAGGTTTGATAACTTCCGGGATGGGGAAAGGCCCGGCCTTGGCATTGTTATTAGCAGGTCCGTCATTGTCCCTTCCTAATATGTTAGTAATTCGTGGTGTACTTGGCACTCAAAAAACTATGGTTTATGTTGTCCTGGTTATTCTAATGGCCACTATATCAGGGCTTATATATGGCGCGATTTAAAATTATAATAACATATATTTAATTCTTATGGAATCAAAAATTAATCAAAATGGCTGCTTATGTGGTAGCAGTGAATATATCGTAATTGCCTGTTCTGGGGCATGTGATTTAGGTCAGGTTACCGATTTAACCGCTCGAAAATTACGGGATAATAAAGTTCGTAAGATGAATTGTCTTGCTGCAGTTGGTGCTGGAATTCAAACAACTATCGATGCTTTTAAAATTGCCAATATCTTAATGCTCGATGGTTGTCCGGTTGATTGTGGTAAAAAGATTTTAGACAATTCCGGTATAACCAACTATCAGTATGTGCGAATGACCGATCTAGGCTTTATGAAAGGTCAAACACCAGTAACTGATGAAGTAATCAACATAGTGTACGAAAAAGTGGAAACCATTTATTAAATCAAAACAACCATAATCTCTGGATTATTTAAACAATTGCCACAGATTCACAGATTTTCTTTTGTTCATCTGTGAATCCTTGCCTGTCATTCTTTTATTTTGAATCTGTGGCTGTCCTTCTTCTATTCTTATCTGTGCCTGTTAATCTTTTTTTTAATCTGTGAATCTGTGGCAGTTACTCTTTTATTTTTAATCTGTGGCAGTCATTCTTTTATTCTTATCTGTGGTATTAAAACTTCTTGTTAGCTAAACATTTCCCTGACAAAAAACTGTAGATTATCTTCGGTTTTCATTGCATATTCAGGGCTAAGCAGGGATAACTGAATTTTGGCAATATAGCTACCTGCCTCATCACGGGTTATTACAATTTTAATTTTACTATCAGTTACAATCCATGGCATTTCGAGGATGCGGATTTTAAGCATACTTTGAATTTTTTCAGGGGGGAAGTCCGATGATATTTTTAGCATTATAATCTGTTCAGTCCAATTACCTGTTTCTGAAAGTTTCACGATTTTCTGACCAGTTAGCAATCTATAAGGAATTTTAACACATTCTCCTTCACTATTAGCAATTTCCAAAGTACGATAGCCCAGTTTTTTTAAGGTGCCTGAAAACTCGGCAGTTTGAATTTGCTGGCCAGTTTCTAAAGCATTTTCAGCCTTCAGTATAATTCCTGAAACAAAATCACGCAGAAAATACCAACCAATTAGCGATACCATCAAAACAATCAAACTTCCGGTAAGAATTGGATAAACTTCCATTCTGTGAAATAACTGATCGAAGGCCCAGAATGCATAGGCCATCCAAAAGAACATTTGCACCACAGGAAAAACCTGCAGAAAAAACTTCTTGATTTTACGCTTCCCAATAAGAACAGGAAAATAAGAAGAGACCAGACGCAGTATCACAAAAAGAATTATTGCGATAAAAAACACTTTCATATAGATCATAACAATTCAAGGCTTTTAAGTTTTTTTATCAGATAGATTTCTAATGCAGGGTTCAAACTATATACTTCAGGAAATGCCTCAACCAGAATCCCTTTTTGTAACAGAACACGCACCGTCTTTTGTGTATCACCTATAACATTTTTAAGTATTTCTGAGAGGCTCTGTAAAGAGAATCGGCGGTGCAGGACAAATTGCAGGATATAAAAAATCTCTTCATTAGGAAGACTTTCTGCAAAAGTAATTTCCGTTCTAAAAGGCTTTTCCATAAAAAGCGTATTACCCGAAATTTCACGAATACCGGTAAGCCAAAGATTAATGGCCTGCCCAGGGTTTCCGGCCGACAAATTAAAGAAACGGTTAAAAAGTCGTGCATAATCCCATTCGGACATATCCTTTTCATGCTTTTTCCCGAACATTAAAGTCATTGCGCCAGCCTTATGTCTCAACATAATCATATCTTTCAGATTACGTGAATTAAAGGGTTGGCAAAACACCAGATCAAGAGCCCAGGTATTGATAGAACTCAGTTGATTAATAATTTTCAGCGCGTATTGGTTAACATTAATAATAAACAATACTTTGTGGCCATATTGCTGCATCAGCAAAATTATTTTTTCAACTACCTGCGTGCCCAAAGGTTTCCTTTCCCACCAAAGCTCCAAATCGTTTATAACAATAACGCTTTTATCCGGAAGCAATTCCATACTGTATGGTAAATTTGCCTGTCCGCCAATACATTTAAGTAATGTTTGTTCAAAAATAGTGGCATTGGCTAAACTTTCACGGGGAGCCGTTATATTAAAAATGTTTTGTTTTTCGAAATGAAGGTTGGCTAAATACTTGCTTAGACTCGACTTTCCGGAACTAGGTTCGCCGCTAATGATAAGCAATCCGGAGGAGCCATTTAAAAAGCGCCCGATGGCCTGGCTACCCTTTTCTATTTCATGTTCCATGCCCACCCAAAAATTTTCGCCAATGGTTGAGCTACCTGAAAACAAATTGGAATAATAAAATGGCAGTTTCATCATCATCGCTTTGTCTGGCGATATATGCTCGAGCATCTGCATTATGGGTTCACCAGGTAAAAAATGGGCCTTTGTGCGAGATTGTTCCATCCGGTTTGCCCACAACAACCCTTTACTTTGACGATAAAGCAGTTTCACCATTTGGTTAATTACATTTTCGCTAACTGATTTTTTAAAATGTTTTAACCTACCAAACAACCTGCGCTTATCGGTTTTCCTTATTTTCTTCTTCAAACTACCTGATGATTTGATAATAATAGCGGCAGTCAGAGGCTCAAAAGCATTCTTTAATCCAATATCGAAACTCGCGCGTAACTCTTCGTAAAGTCTTTCAATTTTATTCTCTTCATTTCTAACGTTCCGCACTATATTTTCCAGCAAAACATTATGCTGTTCCTGGATTTGTTCATCCCCAGTCTCTCCCGAATTACCATTTTCCCTGTTCTCGAGATGAAAATTAGCCATCCTGATTAAGTTTTTCAGAGTGGAAACAAAAAGCGGCAGTTGTTGCCCTATATGTATTGATTGCTTTCTTATTTGATCATTCAATTCGTTACTAATATAATAATCAGCCGTTTTACGCACAGGAACGACAAAATCACCGATATTTTCAAGCTTGTCCAATTGAATATTCTCCTGAAGTTCATCTCCGGTTATCTCAATATTTTCCGGAAGTTCATCTACTGCCTTCTGAATTTCTTCGAACAGGTTATTAAAAGGCTCTTCAGATTTTGGAACTAAAACTGATTTTTGACTAAAAAAATCTTTGTGATCAAATTCCCGATCGCCCATTTCTCTAATGGTATAAATCTTTTTTTCGAAAACTTTTAGCTTTTCATGAATATTGCCCTCAATAAGAATTTCCAACTCCTGATATGTTTTCTCAATTTTTTTGATCAGCTTGTTTTTAAGGGTGGAGAAAATGAAATCAAGATATGTTTTATTGATACGGTTAGTCATAAAATGAAGCCACAAATCCGGAAATTCAACCAGCGAGTTTTCCAGCTCCGTCTTCCGTTTTGTGCTAAAGGATTTTAATCTTCTGCTTAGCAAGTTAGCCTGCGGACTTTCAATAATCTTACTGAGGCTTTCAATAT
>CAZSQG010000143.1:0-4593 GCA_964608615.1 uncultured Marinilabiliaceae bacterium | reverse complement strand
AAATCCGGGCTGTTTGAGCGGAGCGAGTTCCCGGATTTTAGACTATTAATATGATTTTTAGGAAATTATATGCAGCGGCGGCATTTTTTGCTTACTTTTTTTTGCTGTAGAAAAAAAGTAAGAGCCCGTGCGGCTTGAGCACTTGAACGAAGAAAATATTTTTTATCGGACAATAGTGATATCAAATACACAATAAAGAAACTTTAAAAATCATAAAGGGAAACTCTTACACCCCAGTGCTGATATTTTCCTTCCGAGAATCCTGCAAATACACCTATACTTCCGACCATAAAGATACGACTGATGCTGTATCCTGCTTGAACATAATGGCGTAAGTGCGGTGTGTGCAGATAAGACATATGAAGGTCTTCATTCCACAATCGGTTACTTATTACCGGCAGGTTTTTAAGGAACAGGTAGGGCGACGAATAAGTAACATTGCCTCTAACAAACCAGTCGTTGGTAGAAGGCAAATAATCATCGAGTAAAACCATAGAACTACCTGGGTTACTAAAAAGAACAGGAATGGTTGAGGATTGAAAATGTTTGAAATTGGAAAAGTGCATTTGGTTGTTTCTCACAAACCATCCTGCATTTGTACTCCAATCGAAAACCGGACGGAATGAAAATTCAGGTTTCTTAAATGCACCTATTTCGGCCAGTAAATAATCGGCATCAGTTGAAAATGCTTTTATGCCCTGCTCTAGTCCCATTGTAAATGTTGGATAATCAGAGTATGTCATTATTTTTCGCCCTTTCGACATATAATAATGATAGCGAGGGGTGTATTGCCAATTCACATTAAGAATAAAGGCCTCCTGCCTGGTGAAATTACTTTCATCACTCTGAGGATAATCCAACTCGTTTGGTTGGTAGGTTTCATTTTTTTTCAGGAAAGAAAAGTTTGTATTATTTTCTAATGGGGAATAGCGGTTATAACTTCCGCTAATATTCATTCTTAAGCCATTTGTCAGATCAATGCTGTTTTGTAGCCGGATTTTTTCAGTGTAATAGAAACGTTGGTAATTTTCTTTAAAAAACAGGGAGGAAACCATGCTTAGCAAGCCGGGTGTGGCTAACTCATTTTTATAATCTTCAGAACCTATGTACCCGGAAAGCTTAATCTCGCCTCTTCTTTGATGGTTGTATGATTGGGCCCAATCGAAATTACCGTATGCTTTTTCTCTTGAAAAAGCATAGCCAGCCAAAACAGAAAATGTCATTGTATGTGTTGAATCCTGTTTCCATGTGAGTCCAATATTTTGAGCATACTTCCATCCATCCACCGGATTAAAGCCTAGATTTTTTGGTTTAATAAGCCCACCATAATTGAATCTTACTTTTGCAGTATCGCCAGGGAATGTAGTACCTGAGAGTATATTGCCAACTAAAGAACTGAATTTGCTTTTCTTTTTTGATGTTTTGGTAGAGTCAGCCGCGACTTCAACAGATTTCAGGCTGTCGTATATTGCAAAGCTTTTCTTTTCGTCAAATGTAAGGGGTATTGGTCGGGTGGTATTCCAGAATAGAGAGTCGCGTTTAATAGAGTCCTTTTTTAATTCAAATTTATAATTGTCTTTTATTTCAAGTTCCAGCGACTCTTTCTCAGGCTGATTTTCTTTTTCAATAAGAGTTGCGAGTTTCATCATCTCTTTGTTTGAGAGTTCTTCTTTGGCCAGCAACTCTTCCATCTGTTTTTGAGATTTTGATAGTTTAGGTGCTTCTGTGGGTTTTATGTTTTCAGGCGTACTCTCTTTTTTTGTGGTATCGGGATGTCTAACTGTTGCACCCCGTATCTCGTTGTTTATATTTACGTTGAGGTATTTTACAGATCCGGCATAATTAAAATCGGCCTTGACTCCCATAATAGAAGCAACAACATCAAAATGGTGGCTAATGGGCAACCACACATTTGCCTTAACAGGGCTATACATTTGACGTATATTTAATTTGCCCCAGAAAGCTTCGTGTGTAAAGTCGACAGAGTGAATATTCCATAATCCTTCAACAATGTATAGGTCACCTTCAATTAACTGCTGGCTTTTGCGCTTTGGTGTAACTCTTATTTTATTCACAGTAACAGTACCGTCCTCAAAAAAACCATCGTAGCGAAAACGGTAATGTTTTAAAGCCTGAGGAGAAAGTGGTGAGATAATCATGTCATCATTTGACGAATCGTAAAAACTACTATTTATGTATCCTATCAGCGATGATTCTTTGTCTCCCGGAAAAGAACTTCGTGAAGCTTTTACTGTGTGAATAAATGAATCGGGTGCTGAGAATTTAATAATGTTTACTGATTCGGAAGTGTATTTTTCTCCGGTTTTTATTTTCTGGCCGTTAACTTCTAATTTATTCTGAATTAATCTGGGAATTTTCTTCATATTTAGAGAGCCTTTCAAATAGACTTCGGCTTCGTAGTTGTTAACCTGGCGTAAGTGGTATGGTGCACGGGCTATTGCTTTACGCATTATTGCATATGCAGGATCTTCACCCGAATAAATTTTCACCTCGCCAAGATTGTATTGAATAGGCTTTAATTGTAAGTCATGAGTAATCCAATCTCCAGTCATCTTCACAACAAACTCGCGTCTGGAAAAGCCGAGGGCTTGGAAAACAAGATTGTAAGTACCATTTTCAAGGTTGTACTCATATTCCCCTTCGGTGTTTGAAATAGTACCGGAATTAGCTTCGGTAATGTAAATGGATACACCAGGGATGGGATTTCCTGTATCATCGGTTATAGTGCCGCGTATGCCCTGAGCTGAAAGTCCTGAAAATGCAAATAAAAGCAAAATCAAGACCATAAAAGATAATTTCTGGGGGGTAAGGTTTTTTTCCATTTTTATTAAAAGTCTTAATTAAGGGTTTGTTTATAACAAAATAAGTGCCGTTTTTATTAATCCGTAAGTTTGGTTGGGATATTTCATTATTTTTGCAGAGTATTTTTAATGAATTTTGCTGCAAAACAATGATAAATGTTTGGAAAGCATTAGTTAACTATTGTGTTCTATGACTGGTATCTTAATTTTTTTATTACTTCTTTTTATAGCGTCTAAAAGTGTTTTCGCGAGAAAGCTATGGGCGAAGATCTTTATATTTGCATTGGCTATCAATGCGTAAAGGATGTCTATTATTGTTACTTTTTTCTTTTGCATTTAAGTTTGTATAAAACAAAACAATTCCAATATGCCTACCATTTCAAACCGAGGCCATCAAATGCCTGCATCACCCATCCGGAAACTTGTTCCTTATGCTGAAGGGGCAAAAGCTAAAGGTATAAAAGTGTATCATCTAAATATTGGCCAGCCTGATATTAAGACTCCCGAAGAAGCCATTAAGGCTATGCATAATCTTGATTTACGGGTTGTTGAATACAGCCATTCAGCGGGAATTGAGTCATACAGGAAAAAGCTTACAGGTTATTATAGCCGGCATGATATTTTGGTTAATTCCGACCAGATTTTAATAACAACAGGCGGCTCCGAGGCTATATTGTTTGCTTTTATGAGTTGCCTGGATTTGGGTGATGAGGTGATTGTTCCCGAGCCTTTTTATGCCAATTACCTTGGTTTTGCAAATGCAGCAGGAGTAAAGGTGGTACCGGTGGTTTCCGATATTGATTCTGGATTTGCTCTGCCTCCCATTGCGCAAATCGAAGAGATGATTACATCACGTACCAAAGCTATTTTTATTTGCAATCCAAATAATCCAACTGGTTATCTGTATTCAAAAGAAGAGCTTTACCAGTTGCGCGATATTGTGCTTAAGCACAGCTTGTTTCTCTTCTCGGATGAGGTTTATCGTGAGTTTTGTTATGATGGGGAGCCGCATTTTTCTGTTCTTCAGCTTGAAGGATTAGACGAACATGTGGTTATGATTGATTCAGTTTCTAAACGATACAGTGAATGTGGTATTAGAATAGGAGCATTAGTTTCGAGAAATAAATCGGTTATGGCCGTAGCATTGAAATTTGCTCAGGCACGTCTTAGTCCTCCTTCTTTGGGTCAGATAGCAGCTGAAGCTTCGCTTGATACTCCAAATGAATATTTTAAAGAAGTGTACGATGAATATACTAAACGACGTAACTTTTTAGTGGCAGGGTTAAACAAGATCCCAGGGGTATATACGCCCATGCCAAAAGGTGCTTTTTATACAGTAGCACGACTACCTGTTGATGATGCCGATGATTTCTGCCGTTGGGTTTTAAGTGATTTTTCATATAAGAATCAAACTGTTATGATGGCCCCTGCTTCGGGTTTCTATGTTACATCAGGAAAGGGGAAAAACGAGGTGCGAATTGCTTATGTGTTAAATGTTAATGATTTAGCTAATGCGATTGAAACATTGGAAAAGGCATTGGAAGCTTACCCAGGACGTACAATTTGATTTGCTATATTGTGTTGAGCTGAAAGAGCGATGTGCAAAGCAAAATCTTTTTACCTTTGTTGAAAACCAAATTATTTGAAAGCCGAGTATTTTATAGCCAAAAAAATCCGATCGGGAGGTGTTTCAGGGAAGCGCTTTTCAGGTCCTGTGTTAAAGGTTGCTGTGGCTGGAATAGCTCTTGGCATGGTGGTTATGATTCTTTCC
>CAZSQG010000142.1:0-4640 GCA_964608615.1 uncultured Marinilabiliaceae bacterium | reverse complement strand
ATGCAGCGGCGGCATTTTTTGCTTACTTTTTTTTGCTGTAGAAAAAAAGTAAGAGTCCGTGCGGCTTGAGCACTTGAACGAAGAAAATATTTTTTACCGGACAATAGTGATTAATTAATAACAGACAATTGTTTTTAAACTGCCATACATATCACAGTCTCCGCTACGGAGTTTTATCGCCCGAGGATCTGGTGCAGCGAGCCGTTGCGCTAAAGGTGGATGTTTTGGTACTCACGGATATCAACAGTACTTCAGGTGTATTCGATTTTGTGAAGGCATGCCAGCATGCGGGCATTACACCTTTGGTGGGTCTTGAGTTTCGTGAAAAAGGACGATTGCTTTACACAGGAATTGCCCGTAACTTTAAGGGTTTTGGTGAACTAAACCGTTTTTTGTCGTTGCACCTCTTGTCGCAAACATCTTTACCCGATTTACCTCCTGCCTTTATGGATGCATACATTATCTTTCCGTTTGAAGCCAAACCTCCTTCCAATCTTCGCGATAATGAATATATTGGAATACGGCATTTTCAGCTTAACCGGCTGGTTACATCGCCCTTAGGTAAGCTGTTGTACAAACTGGTTGTTTGGCAACCCGTTACATTTGCCAATCGTTCCGGTTTTGAAGTGCATCGTCATTTAAGGGCCATTGATGCTAACACGGTTTTAAGTCGTCTTACAGATGCCGATACAGCATCGGAGTACGATTGGCCGGTTTCGCCTGCCAGGTTACAATCTGCTTTTGAAGGACATGCTGTAATCTGGGCAAACACCGAAGCTTTGCTCAAGTCGTGCTCCTTTTCCTTCGATTTTAAGCAGGTAAAGAATAAGCAGAGCTATACCGGGAGTCGTTCCGATGATCAAAAGCTGCTTGAACAACTGGCTCTTGACGGTATAGAGCAGCGTTACGGCAAGCATCATTCTGAAGCGCACGAACGAGTGCGAAAGGAATTGGGTATTATCAACAAGCTGGGATTTGCTGCTTACTTTCTTATTACCTGGGATATTGTGCGCTACTCTATGTCGCGTGGGTTTTACCACGTTGGACGGGGCAGTGGTGCTAACAGTGTGGTGGCTTACTGTCTTAAAATAACCGATGTTGATCCCATTGAACTGGATCTTTATTTCGAACGTTTCCTGAATCCCAAACGAACTTCGCCTCCTGATTTTGACGTGGACTATTCGTGGCGCGACCGTGAAGACGTACAGCAATACATTTTTAAGCGTTATGGCATGGAGCATGTGGCTTTGCTTGGTGCTATATCAACGTTTCAAGACCGTTCCACTATTCGCGAACTTGGTAAGATATACGGGTTGCCAACAGAGGATATTGAGAGGATGATTCATCCATCGTTTAATCCGAAAGGGGAGGAGCTTGCCGAAAAAATATTTTCCATTGCCGGGTGCATATCCGACTTTCCTAACGTGCGATCTATTCATGCCGGAGGTATTCTTGTTTCAGAAACACCTATCACCGATTTTACTGTTATGGAGCTGCCTCCCAAAGGAATGCCAACAACCCAGTTTGATATGTATACGGCCGAAGACATTGGTTTTGAAAAGCTCGATGTTCTTTCGCAACGTGGTATAGGTCATATAAAAGAATGTACTGAGATTGTGCTTGAAAATCAGGGGGTGAAAGTTGATGTGCATCAGGTTGAGTTGTTCAAAAATGATGTCAGGGTAAAAGGATTATTAAGCAGAGGTGAAACCAACGGATGTTTTTACATCGAGAGTCCTGCCATGCGTGGATTATTAAAAAAATTGAATTGCGATGATTATCTTACGCTGGTTGCAGCCAGTTCTATAATACGTCCCGGGGTGGCGCGTTCGGGTATGATACGCCAATACATTCAGCGGTTTCACAACCCCAAAGGATTCAACTACCTGCATCCTGTTATGGAAGCACAGTTAAAGGAGACTTATGGTGTGATGGTGTACCAGGAGGATGTCATAAAAGTCTGTCACCATTTTGCAGGTCTTGATTTGGCCGATGCCGATGTTCTGCGTCGTGCTATGAGTGGGAAGTATCGTTCACGCTCTGAGTTTCAGCGAATTGTTGACCGTTTTTTCAGCAACTGTCGTGAAAAAGGTTATTCCGATGCACTCAGCAAAGAAGTTTGGCGGCAAATAGAGTCCTTTGCGGGATATTCGTTTTCAAAGGCTCACTCGGCTTCATATGCTGTTGAGAGTTTTCAGAGTCTATACTTAAAAGCCTATTATCCACTCGAGTTTATGGTGGCCGTAATCAATAATTTTGGGGGGTTTTATGCCGCGTGGGTTTATGTAAATGAGGCGCGACGGTGGGGAGCTGTAGTTCACGTGCCATGTGTTAACCGCAGCAGGTATTCAACAACCATTAAGGGAAAAGATATTTACCTTGGGTTTATTCATGTGCGTGATCTGGAGCAGAAACTTGCACATTTCATCCTTGAGGAGCGCGAGCGTAATGGCTATTATTTAAGTTTAGAAGATTTTATAACCCGTACAAGCATTGGTCGTGAACAGGTGGTGTTACTGATACGTCTTGGAGCTTTACGGTTTACCGGAAAAAACAAGCCGCAATTATTATGGGAGGCTCATCTCTTTCTTACCCATAACACGGTAAAGAAACCCGGTCCAAAGCTTTTTCCTGCAAGGGAGGCTCGTTATCAGATGCCTCAATTGGTTCAGCAACCCATTGAGGATGCCTATGATGAAATTGAATTGCTGGGATTTCCGGTTGGGAGTACTTTTTTTGATTTGTTGCAAAGTAGCTTTCGTGGTGAAATTAAGCCTGGCGAATTAAGTCAATACGTTGGGAAGGAGGTGCGAATGTTGGGGGAGTTGGTTACCATAAAATATGTGCGTACTATAAAACGCGAGATTATGCATTTTGCCACATTTATTGATTCAGATGGTGAGTTTTTCGATACCGTTCATTTTCCGCAAGTTGGAAAACAGTATCCATTTAAAGGGCATGGTGTTTATCTCTTACTCGGGAAGGTGGTAAGTGAATTTGGTTTCTGTTCACTAGAAGTTAAGAAAATGGCTATTCTTCCACTGAAACCCGACCCAAGGAGCGGGTGAATTTGTCTCTTTTTTTTAAAATGCTGAATAGGATATAAGAAAAAAGGGTGTTTCAGTTTTTTGAAACACCCTTTATTATCATATAATACTTTGATTATTATTTCATACCCTTTAGGTATTTAAACAACTCACTCTTGGTTGAAATAATAATTTGTGTTTCTTTATCAAGGCTTTTTTCAAAGGTCTCCATCGACTTTAAAAATGAATATAATTCGCGCGATGTGGGAGAGCGGTCGTATGCATCGGCATAAATAGATGCAGCCTTAGCATCGGCCTTTCCCATAATTTCCTCGGCCTTACGAAAAGCTTCTGATTGTATGGTTTGTAAATCGCGCTCCTTTTCTCCATTGATTTTTGAAGCCTCGCCCTGTCCTTCGGAACGGAACTGGTCGGCAATACGTACACGCTCACTTTTCATACGCTGATAAACCTGCTCTTGTACCTCTGAAACATAGTTGATGCGTTTGATTTTGAAATCAAGGATCACTACACCCAAATCCTCTGTTTGTTTATTGGCTGATTTGAGTATTAACAGTTGAATTTTTTCCCTGCCAACTTTAATGCTTTCGAGTGTATCACCAATAACCTCTCCAATAACACCTGATGGAATTGGAGATCGGTTACTGCTACGTACAACTTCTTCAATATTATGGCCGGCAATAACGTCACGTGTTTCACCGTCGAGAATGTCATCGAGTCGCGAGTGCGCACCACGTTCGTTAGTTAAGCGGATATAGAATTTCAACGGATCAATTATTTGCCAACGGGCATATGTATCAACAAAGATGAATTTCTTGTCTTTTGTTGGGATCTGGTTAGGATCGCCATCCCATTCCATATACCTTTTCTCAAAATAGTTGGTTTTTTGAATAAAAGGCGTTAAAAACTTTAATCCCGGAGTAGTAATGGCTTCACCCACAGGTTTCCCGAACTGGGTAATAACTACTTGTTCGGTTTCTTTTACAATATAGACGCTGTTAAAAACTATAATGGCCAAAATGACTAGAACAGCAATCTGAAATATTCTTGATTTTTTCATTGTTATCAGTTTTCTGAAGGTTTTCTTTGATTCATTTGCATCTGCAATAAGGGAATGACATTATTGCCTTCCTGATCAGTGATTATTTTGTTACCCAAAGCAGGCAAAATCTTTTGCATTGATTCAAGGTAAATCCTTTTGCGTGTAACTTCGGGAGCTTTCATATATTCCAGATACAACGAATTAAATCTGGCAACTTCACCTAAGGCATTGTTTACTCTGGCTGTGGCATAACCTTCGGCTTTCTGAATGGTTTCATCAGCCTGACCGTGAGCGTGCGGAATAACTTTGTTGTATTCCGATTTGGCCTGATTAATCAATGTTTCTTTCTCCTGTTGAGCTTCATTAACAGCATTGAAGGCTCCTTTTACGGGATCGGGAGGGTTTACATCCTGTAAGACCACCTGATCAATTTTTGTACCCAGAGAATAATCGTTACACATTTGCTGCATTAAGTCCTTTACTGTTTGGGCAATATCAGCACGTCCCACTGTTAAAACCTCGTTAACTGTGCGGTCGCCCACCACCTGACG
>CAZSQG010000141.1:0-4641 GCA_964608615.1 uncultured Marinilabiliaceae bacterium | reverse complement strand
ACATGACAAATAAATAAAAGCTTTAAATTTTAACCGGTGAATCTGTAGCAAGAATTACTGTAATCTGGGGTTCGATTTATTCACAAAACAAAAGATGCCACAGATTCTCAGATTAAAAAAAACAAATAAAATTAATAGAGGCTTTAAAAATTTTAATCTGTGAATCTGTGGCAAAATTTACTGTAATCTGGGGTTCGATTTATGCACAAAACAAAAGATGCCACAGATGCTCAGATTCAAAAAACATAACAAATAAATAAAGGCTTTAAATTTTAATCT
The DNA here is from genome assembly GCA_964608615.1 of uncultured Marinilabiliaceae bacterium. Taxonomy (GTDB): domain Bacteria; phylum Bacteroidota; class Bacteroidia; order Bacteroidales; family Marinilabiliaceae; genus CALEUX01. The sequence goes on along the minus strand of CAZSQG010000141.1, from coordinate 4,362 downwards.
GTGAATCTGTGGCAAAAATTACTGTAATCAGTGGCAAAAAATTACAGCTTCGCGGATTGCTTATAAATTAAAAAAAAAGAAAACATGAAAAAAATTGTGATGTTCAGTTTTGCCCTTGCAATGATGATGGGCAGCTTGTCGTGCAATGCACAAACGACTAAAAAGGAGGACAAAACCAATGCTTCCACAAAAGTTGAAGTTTATTATTTTCATTTCAATGCACGGTGTGTAACCTGTAAAGCTGTTGAAGCCGAAGCAAAGAAAGATATAGAAACCCTTTATGGCAGTAAAGTTACTTTTCAATCTGTAAACCTCGATGACGACTCGAGCAAAGCACTCGCAGAAAAACTTCAGGTAGCAGGCCAATCCTTGTTAATTGTTAAAGGCGACACCAAAATAAACATTACCAATCAGGGGTTTATGTATGCCCGTAACAACCCTGAAAAATTCAAATCTGTGATAAAAGAAAAGGTTGACCAATTAATGCAATAATATGATAATGTGCTGATGTGCTAATTCATAAATGGAACAAAAGGATAATATAATACTATAATTATGTTTCGAATTTGCTATAGAAATTATAGAATTCAAAAATTATCAGTACTTCAAAATCCACTAACAAGTAAATAATACATATTTCCATTTATCAGCACATTAGCAAATTAAACAATTAAAACGATGATCGATTTCTTTAACAATATTTTAGAGAACAGCACCATGCCGTGGCTTTCGGCATTAGTGCTGGGCTTAATGACTGCCATTAGTCCGTGCCCGCTAGCTACCAATATCACCGCAATAGGCTTTATAAGTAAGGATATCGAAAACCGCAACCGTGTTTTCCTTAACGGTTTACTCTACACTCTTGGCAGGGCTGTTACATACACTTCCATAGCCCTCATCATCTATCTTGGTGCCGATCAGTTTCAGTTTTCAGGTTTTTTTCAGCGATATGGTGAAAAATTCTTAGGGCCGCTCCTCTTCATCATTGGTATTTTCATGCTTGGTATTATCAAAGTTAATTTCCCGGGGTTGGGTAAATTAACCTCACGGATGGAAAACAAAAGGTCATGGAATTATATTGATGCGATTCTATTGGGAATTGTTTTTGCACTGGCTTTTTGCCCTTATAGTGGTGTTTTATATTTCGGGATGCTTGTTCCGATGACTGTCAGTAGTGCATCAGGATTATATCTTCCAATAATTTTTGCTTTAGCAACAGGGATTCCTGTAATTATTTTTGCGTGGATTCTTGCTTATACAGTTTCAGGTATTGGCAATGTATACCATAAAGTAAAGACTTTTGAAATATGGTTCCGTCGCATTATAGCAGTGCTTTTCATTATAGTGGGAATATACTATATCATCAGGGTGTACTTTTAAAAAAATTTAAGAATGCGTTTCGGGTTTAGACGAAACTCTAAATAAATAATTAAAATAATGGAATTAAAAAAAGAGTTTAAAATCCTGCTATGGATTGCACTTATTTTTGGTGTAGCATTTTTCCTGCCAATCGAAAGTGCAAGATTTAATACGGCAATTGCAGCAACATTTGACCTTGTAAAATGGTATGCACGCGAACATGTTGTTTTATGTTTATTACCGGCATTTTTTATTGCCGGGGTAATTTCTGTATTTGTAAGCCAGGGTTCGGTATTGCGTTACTTTGGCGCAAATGCAAAGAAATGGCTGGCTTATTCCGTAGCAGCTGTTTCTGGCACCATTCTGGCTGTTTGCAGTTGTACCATTTTACCCTTATTTTCAAGCATTCACAAGCGTGGGGCAGGATTAGGCCCTGCTATCGCCTTTTTGTACTCGGGCCCTGCAATTAATATTCTTGCTATCATTTTAACTGCCCGCATCTTGGGTTTTGAAATGGGTGTTGCACGAACTATTGGCGCTGTTGCATTCAGCGTTATCATTGGAGTGGCCATGTCGCTGATTTACCGGAAAGAGGAAAAAATAAAGCGTGAAGAACAAATGAATATTGAGATGCCTCCTGAAAAACGCCCTATGTGGCAAACTTCATTTCACTTTTTTTCGTTGGTATTAATCCTTGTTTTTGCCAACTGGGGCAGTCCCGCAAGTGGGGATACTTCAAGCACTTGGTACTATCTGTGGGCCTATAAATGGTATATCACCGGATTTTTCTCACTCCTACTTGGCTATTCATTAATCCGTATCCTGAAAATAAAATGGCAGTGGGTTTTATTGGCAGCGATGGCAACAGTTGCATCGGCATTAATAGCATCAAATTTTATTGAAAACGCCAAACTCGCCCCGTTAGTTCCTATGATTGTTGGTATTGCAGCCTTAAGTACCATAACACTTTTGGACAAAAAAGACGAGGACAATAAAGAGTGGACCATTTCTGCCTGGGGTTTTGCCAAACAAATTTTACCCTTGCTAGCCATAGGCGTAGTTACGGCAGGCTTTCTTTTAGGTTCTACACACGATGGCCAGTCCATTGCAGGAGTAATACCCAACGAATGGATTCAATGGCTGGTGGGCGGCAATTCCGTATTTTCAAACTTCTTTGCATCCATTGTAGGGGCATTCATGTACTTCGCCACGCTAACCGAGGTGCCTATTTTACAAGGCCTGATTGCTTCGGGTATGGGTAAAGGTCCTGCTCTGGCGCTATTGCTGGCCGGTCCGTCTCTATCGTTGCCCAATATGCTGGTTATACGAGGTGTACTTGGCACTCAAAAAACCATGGTTTATGTTGTCCTTGTTATTGTAATGGCCACTATCTCCGGTTTGATTTACGGGGGTATTTAAAACTTAAAAATATTAAAAGATGAAAGCAAAAACGCTAGGATTTATTGGTGGTGGCAGAATCACTCGTATTATTCTCCATGCATTCCAGAAAGCACAGATCAATTTTGATGAAATTACCGTTTTTGATATAAACGAAGCGCCTTTATCAAATATTAAAAGCAAATTTTCCGATGTGCTGGTTACCGGAAATATGGATGAGGCAATTAATGCTGAACTTATTATTCTTGCCGTTCACCCTCCTGTTACTATGGAGACATTAGAAAAAATGAAAGGTAAAATAAGTGCCGATTCTATTCTTTTGTCGTTAGTTCCCAAATTTACCATCGAAAAAACAACCGCGTTACTTGGTGGCTTTAAGAATTTAGCACGCATGAACCCAAGCGCATCAACCATTGTTAATAAAGGGGTCAATCCGGTTGCTTTTTCTGCCTCATTTGACAATAATAAGAAAAAGGCCTTATTGGACTTATTTCAACCGCTTGGTTACACGCCCGAAATTGCCGATTCAAAAATTGAAGCTTACGCTGTTATAAGTGCCATGGGTCACACCTATTTTAACTTCCAGCTTCAACAGCTCAAGGAACTTGCCCTCACATTTGGCATGGAAGAAGATGAAGCCGCTAAAGCAATCACCCACATGCTTTGGGGTACCACCGAAACATTGTTCAATTCAGGACTTTCCTATTCTGAGGTGGCAGACCTGGTTCCGGTAAAACCTTTGGGTGAAGTGGAGGAAATCATCATGGGATTTTACCGTGAAAACCTGAATGCCATTTATAACAAGATTAAGCCTCAACAGAGCGCATAATTGTTACAAACTTTCTGATTACACATTGTCATTGCTAGCTATTTCTTCCCTGATTTGATGCTCCGATGTATCGTGAAATTGAACTTCGGGATGGGCTTCTTTGACAATTTTAAGCACCCAGTTGCTTTCGGCAAGATAGACAGGGGTTTTTGATTTATCAAAAGCTATTGTTGCTGCCCGCCTGTCGATCATTTCACTTAGTTTTTGTTTATTGTCAGATGTAAGCCAGCACGCTTTTACAAAAGGTAAAGGCTGGAAATCACATTTAGCGCCATATTCGTGCTCCAAACGGAACTTAATTACATCAAACTGTAATTCGCCCACCGTTCCGATAATTTTTCTGTTACCGGGTTGTTGGATGAACAACTGCGCCAATCCTTCGTCGGTAAGTTGCATAACCCCTTTTTCAAGTTGTTTGGTTTTAAGCGGGTCTTTGTTTACAACTTCCTTTAGAATTTCAGGGGAGAAGCTGGGGATGCCTGTAAAATGAAGGTTTTCGCCTTCTGTCAGTGTATCACCTATTTTCAGGTTGCCGGTGTCGTACAAGCCGATAACATCGCCCGGAAAAGCCTCTTCTATAGTGCTTTTATCATTTGCCATGAATGAAGCCGGGGCAGAAAAACGCATTTTCTTGCCTAACCGGGTGTGATAGTACATTTTATTCCGTTCGAACCTGCCCGAGCACACCCTCAAAAATGCCATACGGTTGCGGTGGTTGGGGTCGAGGTTGGCATGTATTTTAAAGACAAATCCTGAAAATGTATTTTCTTCAGGCA
>CAZSQG010000140.1:0-4809 GCA_964608615.1 uncultured Marinilabiliaceae bacterium | reverse complement strand
TACCCGGCTACATCATCATCAACCTTTATTTTTGAAAGATCCTTTACCTTACAAATAAATGTCAGATCAGTTGTATTAACAGTTAATCCGGAAAAAAGATATTCGTTGGGGAAAGAAACTAAAAACTTGAGATCAGTTACTTCAAGATTCAGTTCTTCCATAATTTCACGACGTAAAGCCGTCTCTGCACTTTCTCCTGGATCAACAAATCCACCGGGTAAATCAAGTGAACCTTTATTAGGTTCAACACCCCTAACCGTTAACAATACTTCGCCCTTGTTGTTGAATATTAAAGCCACAACCGCAGCGGCAGAATTTACAAAAAAATGAAACCCACATTGGCTGCACTTAAATGATTTGGAATCTTTAGCTAAAAATTCAGAAGAGGCGCAACGTGGACAAAACTTAAAAACATCAGAGGGAGCCGTCATCTTATTTCTATTTATTATTCTCAAAATATTAATACCAATAGTTCATCATACTTTTTTATTGAATTGGTTAATCATGTGTTAACCAATGATTAACCCCACTACTAAACCCTGACATACAAGAGTTTTTTTCATATCCCTCACAATCCGGGATTGCTATCAGTTTAATCCCATCCAACAGCAATAAAAAATAATACAGTTTACCTGCTCAGCTAAAAACCATTCAGATTCATCGTTACAGTGGGAATTAATAATAAAAAACCTAAGATGATTAAAACCAACATTAATGGAACAATATGAGGCACTTTACGAATCATAATGAAAAGGTTTTATTCCAAAAATAACCCTTAAATGTAATATTTTAGTGATTAATAAACCTAACATATCAAACTGCTACTTACAGCTAACATCAAAACACTAATTTGCAATCACATATAGACCTGATGATTCTTGTCATTTTTAAAATCGTCGAAAAAAGGTACATTTAACTCTAGTTAGGTCTTTTAGGAACAAGAGCCAGATGATAATTAGGCCCTTTTCAGTAACTTACGGACTGGGATTATACAAACTGGTTTTCGCTATTTATGGAACTTCGCTTCAAATTAAAAAGAATATGCACAGCTTACTTATAAAAAACATCGGTAGCCTTTACCAAACCGATATGGGTGAAAGAGCTCTGGTTAAAGGAAAAGAGATGTCTCAAATACCATATATTGACAATGCATTTTTGCTGATACTTGATGAGAAAATTGCTGATTTCGGTCCAATGAATATGATTCCCTCAGGTAATTTTGAGACACTCGATGCCAATGGCAGAATAGTATTACCGGCCTGGTGCGACTCACACACCCACGTTGTTTTTCCCGTTACACGTGAAGAAGAATTTGTTGATAAAATAAAGGGGCTTAACTACGAAGAAATTGCCAAACGTGGTGGAGGAATTCTTAACTCAGCAAAAAAATTAATAGATAAAAGCGAAGACCAGCTGTTTTATGATGCAATGGAACGGCTAAATGAGATGGTTCGTTGGGGAACGGGAGCCGTGGAAATAAAAAGCGGTTACGGATTGAGCACCGGTGAAGAAATAAAAATGCTCCGAGTAATAAAACGCTTAAAACAGGAAAGCAAGGTTACCATCAAATCGACATTTCTTGGGGCACATGCCATCCCTGCAACATACATAAATAACCGCAATGGATATATCAAAACCATTATAGATGATATGTTGCCCCAAATTGCCAATGAACAATTAGCCGATTTTGTAGATGTTTTCTGCGATAAAGGCTTTTTCTCCGTTGAAGAAACAGACAGAATTCTTAATGCTGCCAACCATTATGGACTTCGACCCAAAATACACGCCAACGAACTGGGGCACACCGGTGGAATTAAAATTGGAGTGAAACACAATGCACTATCAGTTGACCATCTGGAGTATACCGGTGCAGAGGAAATAGCCATTCTAAAAAATTCACAAACCATGCCAACCATTTTGCCGGGAGCAGCCTTTTTCCTGGGCATGCCATTGGCCCCGGCACGCAAAATGATTGATGAAGGACTCCCATTAGCCCTGGCAACAGATTTTAATCCCGGTAGTTCCCCTTCGGGCAACATGCAATTAATCATTTCGATGGGAAGTATTTTGTACCATATGTTACCCCAAGAAGTGATTAATGCCGTTACCATTAACGGAGCTTATGCCATGAATGTTGAAAAAGAGCTTGGATCTATAGCACCTGGCAAAAGGGCTAATTTTATTATTCTAAAAAACATGCCTTCGTTAGCATACCTGCCGTATGCCTATGGCGAAAACAAGGTGGAAACTATAATTTTAAACGGGGAAATAATAAAACCATAAAACGAGCCATGATTCGGGAATCACAAACAAGGATGAATTCAAAATCGGCGGAGCCAAAATTCTCTGGCGAGTTCCCCCGCTCACTAGCGGGGCTACCTGTCCCGGCTGAAAGACGGGAGGCTATACGACAATAAAAAAAACAAAATATTTTCGTATGAAACAACCTTATTAAAAAGAGTACAAACATGAGTGTGATTATCTATTGGGAGTAGCATAAACCACTAAAAAGAAAAAAACAAATATATGAACCAACTGATTGAATGTGTCCCCAATTTTAGTGAAGGACGCAATATGGAAACTATTAAGCAAATTACTAACGAAATAGAATCTGTTGAAGGCGTTAAACTTATTGATACAGATCCAGGGAAAGCCACCAACAGAACGGTTGTGACTTTTGTTGGGACACCAGAAGAGGTTTGCGAAGCCGCCTTCCGCGCCGCAAAAAAAGCCATTGAACTAATTGATATGCGACAACATAAAGGTGCCCATCCCCGGTTTGGGGCGCTTGATGTTTGCCCTCTTATACCGGTAGCCAACATTACTATGAGCGAAGTGACTGTTTATGCCCGTAAATTGGCTCAACGTTTAGGAAAAGAATTAAGAATACCTGTTTATTGTTATGAATTTGCGGCTTTTGAAGAAAAAAGAAAAAACCTTGCCAATTGCCGACAGGGCGAATATGAATCCTTACCTCAAAAATTAGAATCATCCGAATGGAAACCTGATTTTGGTCCAAATCAATGGAATGAAGATATTGCCCGATCGGGTGCTGTAGCAGTTGGGGCAAGAAATTTCCTGATAGCCTACAATATTAACCTCAATACCACATCAATAAGAAGAGCCAATTCTGTGGCATTTGATGTACGGGAGCGAGGCAGAATTAAACGTGAAGGAGACCCCATTACCGGGAAAATAGTGAAAGACAAAGATGGTGATCCCGTTTATGAACCGGGACTTCTTAAAGCAGTGAAAGGTCTCGGCTGGTATATTGATGAATACGGGATAGCCCAGATTTCGATGAATCTGACTGATTTATCAGTAACCCCTTTACATGTGGCATTCGATGTTGTTTGCGAAAGAGCAACCGTGAAAGGTTTACGCGTAACAGGCTCTGAACTGGTTGGAGTGGTTCCTCTGACATCCATGCTTGATGCAGGAAAATACTTCCTAAAAAAACAAAAACGCTCAACCGGCATTCCCGAAAGCGAAATAGTAAAAATGGCTATTCAATCGCTGGGTTTAAATGAGCTATATCCGATTAACCCCCGTAAAAAAATTATTGAATACATCCTTGAAGATGCCTCGGATCAAGAAAAACTTACCCAACTAACACTCGAAGCTTTTGCCAATAAAGCAGCATCTGAAGCGCCTGCTCCGGGTGGCGGTTCAGTATCAGCTTATCTGGGTGTGCTAGGTGCTTCACTGGGCATAATGGTAGCCAATCTCTCATCGCACAAACGCGGTTGGGACCATCGGTGGGAAGAGTTTTCCAATCTGGCCGAAAAAGGCATGAAAATTCAGTCGCGTCTTTTAAAACTGGTTGATGAAGACACTCGTGCCTTTAATGCAATAATGGATGCCTATTCGTTACCAAAAAACTCCGGACAGGAAAAAGAAATAAGAAGCCTGGCTATTCATAAGGCAACCATCAGGGCCATTGAAGTCCCCTTTGAAGTAATGAAACTATCACTTGACTCGTTTGATATTATTAAATACCAGGCCGAGAATGGCAATCCAAATTCTGTTTCAGATGCAGGTGTTGGAGCATTATGTGCCCGTTCAGCAATATTAGGAGCCGCTTTAAATATAAAAATCAATGGAAAAACACTAAAAGAAGATCCCCATATTAATGATTTATTAATAAAAGCAGAGGAAATAGGGGAAAAAGCAATTTTAAAAGAGCAGGAGATATTGAGTATTGTAAACCAGAAAATAACTGTTTCTTAGTAATTTAACTTATTGATTGGCAATAGAAAATATAATTTTTAGTTAGGTGGTTTTGTGTTTTTATCATAACCTATGGCTTCATCTTTGCGTATCACAAAAATTATATTGAATTCAAACTATTGCCATATGCCAAACAAATACCTCTTTCCATTAAAAATACTGATTGTTCTGTTGATGGTTTTCATTTTAGTGGGTTGTTCATCCAAAAGATTTGTAAACAAAGCATTAAAATACGATGAGGCAGGAATGTTTCAGGAGGCCGCAGCTCTTTACCTGCGTTCACTTGTTTCAAATTCGGATAATATTGATGCCCGAATGGGACTTATGCGTACCGGGAACCTTGTTCTTGAAGAAAAACTCAATAAATTCTCTTCCAGTCATCGCAACAGCCAGCATAAAGAAGCTGTTTACGCTTACCTCGATGCCGAAAAATACTACAATAATGTAGCTTCTGTTGGTGTTAAGCTGGATTTCCCTGATCAAAATAAAGTTTACTTTAATGAATCGAAAGAAGAATACCTATCACAACTTTACCGCGAAAGCATAAAAGCACTTAATATTGATGCCTTTGGAACAGCA
>CAZSQG010000139.1:0-4843 GCA_964608615.1 uncultured Marinilabiliaceae bacterium | reverse complement strand
TGCAATCGGTTCAGGTAATACAATCACCCAGGCAATTGGTACGCATTACTTTCAGTGACCCTTTACGTCCCGATCAGGATTTAGATGGCCTTCTTATCCTTAAAGGAACTGAGAGATCTCCATATCTTTTAAATCAAAACATTCTGGAAATCTTTCCATCTGCTCAACTTTATGGCGACCACGAACTGGTTCTTCTGCCAGGAATTCAGAATATCAAAGGGAACACTATTAATGAAACCAATACCCATTACATCAATTTTGCCAGTATGATGCCGGCAGTTGAAATAACCGGACAAGGCAATATCATTCCTTTCTCAGACGGATTGATTTTGCATTTCAAAGCCGTAGCCTTAAAAGGAGTATTGGTTCGTATTATAAAAATTTATGAGAACAATGTCCCCTATTTTCTTCAGGTTAATAATCTTGATGGAGATTCACAACTAAAACGAGCCGGACGCCTTGTACATCAGTCAGTTGTTTCAATTGAAAATGATGCCACCCTCGACCTTAACCAATGGAATACTTTTGCACTGGAACTCTCAAAGCTTATACAACCTGACCCTGGAGCTATTTATCGAATTGAACTGGGTTTCGACCAGTCGCTTTCAGCCTATCCCTGCGCTAAAGGTTCTTTGGATAAACCAAATATTGCCAGTCAACCCGAAAAGTTTTCGGAAGGAGATTTCTGGGACGATCCCGACGATTACTACAGCGATTATCCCTATTATTACGGCGAAGACTGGGACTGGAGTGATCGCGACAATCCATGCTCCTCATCGTATTACACCCGTTCACGGTGGGTAAGTCGCAATTTGCTGGCTTCAAACCTTGGAATAATTACCAAAGGCGGAAATGCCGGTATTTATAATATTTATGTAACTGATCTACTCTCAACCGACCCTGTTAGCGATGTAACAGTGGAACTTCTTAACTACCAGATGCAACCACTGGCTTCAGGTAAAACCAATTCGGATGGGTGTGCTGTTCTTAACACCAAAGAAAAACCTTTCCTTTTGATCGCCAAAAAAGATAAGCAAAAAGGTTACCTAAGAATGGATGATGGACGTATGATGCCTTTGAGCCGTTTTGATGTTTCAGGGCAAACAGTGCCCAAAGGAATCAAAGGTTACCTATATGGTGAAAGAGGAGTATGGCGACCCGGAGACTCTCTTTTTATCTCCTTTATATTAGAAGACAAATACCACAAACTCCCTGCCAATCACCCCGTTACTTTTGAGTTGATTAATCCGCGCGGACAGCTTACCAGCCGACAGGTAGCCAGGCATCCTCAGAATAGAATTTACACCTTCCGCTCTGCAACCAAAGAAGATGACGCTACAGGGTTCTGGTTGGCCAGAGTAATTGTTGGCGACGCTTTATTTGAAAAAACTCTCAGGATTGAAACAATTAAACCCAACCGGCTAAGAATAAACCTTGACTTTGGAAAAAAAATGCTTGAAGCTAGCAAGCAAATTACAGGTCAGCTTTCATCAGAATGGCTCCACGGGGCTGTTGCCAACAATCTAAATGCTCAGATCAGTCTGTCCTTACAACCAGCCAAAACATCATTTAAAGGTTATAACGATTTTAATTTCGATAATGCTGCCCTGGAGTTTGACGCAGGCGAAGAAACAATATTTGATGGTAATCTGGACGCCCAGGGAAGAGCCGACCTAAGCTTTCAGCCGAACCTTCAACAAAGCGCTCCTGGTATGCTAAAGGCATCCTTTACCACACGCGTTTTTGAAGAAGGAGGATCCTTCAGTATTGACAATTTAGAGATTCCTCTTTCTCCATACAATCGTTACGTAGGTTTACGCCCTCCCAAAGGAGATCTTAACGGCTTGCTTCTAACTGATACAAACCATAAAATTGAAGTAGCCACTGTTAGTTCAACCGGCGAGCCTGTATCAGTCTCAAACCTGAGTTATAGAATATATAAAATCAACTGGCGCTGGTGGTGGGAACGCTCAGAAGAAGAGAATTTGGGCAGATACGTAAGTTCACAATCCGAAAATCTTATTACATCCGGTACTACAAGCACTTCCAACGGAAAAGGATCAATATCCTTTAGAATAAACAAACCCGAATGGGGCCGATATCTAATACAGATTACTGACCCCCAGGGCGGACATTCAAGCACTACCACCGTATTGATCGATTGGCCTGGCTGGGCTCAGAAACCTGGAGGAGCCGATGCTGATGCAGCCACTATGCTGATTTTTGCTTCGGATAAAAAAAGCTACCTGGTTGGTGAAACTGCTACCATCAACTTTCCATCAGCATCTGAAGGCAGAGCATTGATTAGTATTGAAAACGGCAGCACCATAGTTGAGTCGTGGTGGGTTAAACCTACAAAGGGATCAACTAAATTTACTTTTAAGATTACAGAGGAGATGACCCCCAATGTATATGTTCACATCAGTCTGTTGCAACCTCACAAGCAAACAGCCAACGATATGCCCATACGTATGTACGGAATAATCCCACTGATGGCTCATTCACCTGCTAGCATACTTACACCTGTATTAAAAAAATCTGAAGAATGGAGACCACAGGAAACAAGCATTATTCAGGTATCTGAAAAAAATGGTAACCCCATGAGTTATACATTGGCCATTGTTGACGAAGGCATTCTGGACCTTACCCGATTTCGTACTCCAAATGCCTGGGATCATTTTAATGCCAGAGAAGCACTGGGCGTAAAAACATGGGATCTTTACGATCAGGTTTTAGGAGCCTATGGAGGTCGAATTGAGCGTATGTTCAGCATTGGTGGTGGCGATGATATTATTGGTGCCAAACCCGACCAAAAAGCACGTCGCTTTGAACCCATGGTCCGTTTTATGGGTCCGTTTGATTTGAATAAAAACGGTAACAATAAACACTCCATTCCTGTGCCAAATTATGTAGGCTCAGTTCGTGTTATGTTGGTAGCCACATCAGGACAGGCCACAGGTTCGGCTGAGGCTGCTGTTCCAGTTCGAAAACCTTTGATGGTTTTGACTGGGTTACCACGAGTTTTAGGCCCCGGTGAAACAGTTTTATTACCTGTTACCATTTTTGCAACAGGTAAAGCTCGCGGAAATATAAATATTACCGTTAACTCTGGCGATAATTTGAAAATAATAGAAGGCAATACACAAACCATCAACATATCGGAAGATGGTGAAAAAACTATCTTCTTTACTATGAAAGCCGGAATACTTACCGGAATATCTAAAGTGCAGGTTGTTGCTCAATCAGGCGCGGAAAAAGCATCGCATGAGATTAATCTACCCATCCGTAATCCCAATCCGCCAATTACTAATGTCATAACTGCCATTATTCAGGCTGGTGAAAAATCACAACTTGAATACCAATTACCCGGAATAAAAGGATCAAACAAATCAACACTTGAAATAAGTGCCATTCCTCCAATGGATTTTGGACGCCGTCTTCACTATTTATTAGATTATCCGCATGGTTGTATTGAACAAATAACTTCGGGTGGTTTCCCACAAATTTATCTACCCGAAATGGTTCAACTCGACCCAGCTTCAGTAAGCCGGGCTAAAAGCAATGTACAAAGTGTTATTAGTCGTTTAAGCACTTACCAAACAAGCAATGGTGGTTTTGCATATTGGCCAGGAGGAACTAATCCTGATGGTTGGGCAACAAATTATGCCGGTCATTTTATGATTGAGGCAGAGAAAAAAGGATATGCTGTCCCCAATCAACTTAAAAAAAGCTGGTTAAGCTACCAAAAAACAACTTCTGCAAACTGGCTGCCAAATCGTTCGGGACGTGAAAGTGGTAATGATTTCATTCAGGCCTATCGTCTCTTCACCTTGGCGCTGGCAGGTAACGCCGACATGAGCGGAATGAACCGATTACGGCAACAGCCCAGCCTTTCGGCTCAGGTAAGATGGCGACTGGCAGCCGCTTACTCTCTGGCAGGAATGAAAGAAATTGCACTGGAAATGATCCAATCCATACCCGAAGAGACTCCAAACAAAGCTTCCTATTACTACACATATGGCTCAGACGAAAGAGATTTAGCCATGGTTATGGAAACACTTCTGTTGCTTGGTCAGAAAGAGAATGCTGCAAGAATGGCACTTCAAATAGCCAAAAAACTAAACAGCAGTGAATGGATGAGCACACAAACAACAGCTTATTGCCTGATGGCTATGAGTCGCTTTGCGGCAGGAGAAAAAGTTACTTCAGGCGACATAAAGGTACGTTTACAGGCTAATAATGCACCGCCTGTGAATATTGGATTTTCAGTTCCCATGCTACAACAGGAACTAAAATTAGAAAACCAGCCCAAGGGTTCAGTATTAGTTGAAAATAAATCATCAGCGCAGATTTTTGCCAATCTGATTCTTAAAGGACAACCGCTTAGAGATACAACTAAAGAAGCATTCTCTTCAGGTTTGGTTATGCGCGTTGCATATTTTGATCTTGACAACAATCCAATTGATGTATCAAAACTCAAACAAGGAACAGATTTCAAAACCATTGTTACGCTATACAATCCTGGTACTACAGCAATAAAAAATCTGGCCCTTAGCCATATTTTTGCTTCGGGATGGGAGATAAGAAATACAAGGTTTGAAGAATCAGGGGCTGTTCATGAACTTGACCAACCTGACTACCGCGACATACGCGACGACCGTGTTTATTCTTATTTCGACTTAAAACCTGGCGAAAGCAAACGATTGGTAACATTATTACACTCCTCGTATGCTGGCCAATTCTTTTTACCCCCGGTGGCATGTGAAGCCATGTACGATTATTCAACTCGTGCCAAAACACCAGGTCAATGGGTTGAAGTAATAAAATAATTAACCAATATTAA
>CAZSQG010000138.1:0-4847 GCA_964608615.1 uncultured Marinilabiliaceae bacterium | reverse complement strand
TATAGCTTGCCCCGCTAATGAGCGGGGGAACTCGCAAGTGGATTTTGGCTCCGCCGATTTTCAATTCATCCCTTTTTGTGATTTCCGAATCATGCTCGTTTCATATGTCTAAATTTTCTTCTTTTTTACGGCCAACGGGAAGTATAGCTTTAGTAGCGGATTGCGGGCAAATTTCCTTTCAAACCGTAAAGAGATTGGTGCAGGGAACAAACCTTGGGGAATGTGCTTCTCCCACCATTAAAGCTAAACATTGTTGTTTCGAGCGCTCATATTCCTATATATTGTAGGCAGTTTTTTATTTGATTTAACCACAAATTATGCATTCTTCTCTATATATGCCTTTAGTGTCCCTTTTTCTTTCATTTTAATGTATTTCTCAACATTTTTATCTTTTGTCAAAAAATCTTTATTCTTGGTGTAAAATTCAATTACAGATTCAATCCCTGCCATGCTACCAGCAATCTTGTTTTTGAAATCTTTTGATTCCAAAGAGTATTTTGCCCATCCACCCATAAAAATCATTAATAAATCTGGTGAAGTCCCGATGAAAGTTACAATTTCCTGTTTGATTTTAATACTAACATTAGGACTACCTGACAACCATTTTAATAAAAAAGCGTTTGCTTCCTTTCTCTTTGCGGTCTGCTCATTAACTAAAGTTTTCATTAACCAGTCAAAACATTTTACTACATCTTGCTCATAAGGAGCATAGTCTTCCGCTTTGTCAAGCTTATAGTTTTTAGGAACTTCGAAATCCTGAGAAAAAAGTCCAACTGAAATAATTGTCAGAATTAATGTTAAAGTAATAGTTTTCATTTTTATAAAATTTAGTTGATAATTATCATAATGTTGGTGCTATTATTCTGACTAACGTAAAATTTTATTGTTGAAAATCAGACAATTGAAAATCCCGGATCTTCATGGTTTAATCCAAATTTATCGATTTGCTTTTTAATTCTTTTGGTTAATCCGAGTTTTCTTTTTTGGTCAAGAAAAAGATAGCCTTCTGGATTTATGTATTGGGTGTTATTTACCAACATGTTCCAAATAATGACTGCAGTTTCCTTGCAGTGGCACTGACGACAGATGTTCTGTTATAATCCTGCTTTTTATATGTACGTCGATGCCTACATATACAATTTATCCTTTAAAATCGCAACTCTTCTGGTGAGTTCTAATGATGATATACATGATAAAATTTTAAACGCAAAGGTCGCAAAAACCTAATAATTAAACCTTTGTATTCTTTGCGGTTTCCTTTGAGCACTTTGTGGTAAATTTACATCTTGTTATTATTTAGGTATTAGCCCAACAGGGATTTTTTATTAATCCATGTGCTGGCGTTTATTGGTTTTGCTAGTAAAATCGTTACAAAAAGTTACTCGGGAAAACACAATTGAGCACGTGGGGATAAACATCATTTCTGAAAAAAAAAATGAGCAGTAGGCCATGGACCTTACTGCTTTTTTTGTGGGCTCAACTGTGCCTTAATGCTAAAGCACTAACCGTTTTTTCTATCTTCTCGCCTTATTATGAAGTAGAAAGTCCGTGGGAGAAACAGCTTTAATCTCAGAATTAGAAAAGTCCTTAATATTGCGAGTTATTATGAAATCAATATTATTAAAGCTTGATGCTACCGATTGAATGGCATCTTCAAAATCCAAAAATTGGGAAGTCAGTGAATTTATTATTATTTCTCTATCAATACCAACAACATCAACAACTTGAATCAAATTAGCGATAAAATCAATTGCCTCAAGATGTCCTCTTTCCTTTTTAGCAATATAGTATATATCAGTAATCGTAGTTGTTGTAATAAATCCTAATATCGATTTATTATCAATCTTTTTAAAAATGTCAGCAGAATCCTTATAATGAGGTTCACGATTTAATGCGATATCTAAAATGATATTTGTATCAAAAAGTAATCTCATTATTTATATTTTTCAGATAAATATTGAAACTTTAAATTGTCAGTGTCAGAATTCTTCAAAAATCCAGTCCATTTAGTAACAAAATCGGAAGAGGATAATTTTACAGTCTTTTGTTTCTGTTTGGGCAATATAATTATTTCAACTTCCTTATCAAATAATTGATTTGACAAAGGAATTTGGATTAATCCATTTTTAGTAATCCGTGTCTCAAATCTATATGCTTGCATAATCTCTTTTTTACAAAATTAAGAATAAATACATTATTTACCAATGATTATATTATTAGTCATTATATCAACATGTTAAAATGGAGTCAAAATTAGTTGATTTAATCTCTGGTGTATTATTTTATGGGTTATAACATCCCCATAACGTTATTACAGTATAATTACACAAATAATAAAGCTATTTTCAATTTCCTAAAACTTGCCTTCCAGCCGCTTGGTTTACCATGAATCGAAGATCAACGGAGTTATTAACAGTTATATACTGCCGGTTAAAATTATACGTAGACGAAATCTACGCGGAGCGTCGTTACTGTCTGCCATTACAAAAGCTGAGGAGGGGCAGAAAGGTTCACGTAACCACTAAGCTCCCAATATTTTATACATGATTGTATTCAGTTGTTATTTTTTTCTTTTTTCAAATTCGATCAATTCAATAGGAGCCCCATTATGTTCAATCATAGCAACTAAGCCAACAATCAGTTCAAATTTTCTCATGAGATAGTATTGTTATGTTTTTGGTTTTAAAATGTCTGCCATTACCAACATTTATGAAATGTTGTGGGCTGCGGAAGTCGTCACTGTCTGCCCACACAAATGTTGATACAGGGCAAGGTGTATATGCAATATGTGTGCCCTGAATGAGCTGTAATGCACTCTTATGTACGTTTCATTTAAATCAGAAAAATACAAATTTTACCGGTTAAAAGAAATTTCTATAGGGTGCATTATTATCCATAGCTGGCAAGTCCCTTATTAGCAAAGGTAACGACTTGAAGCAATGCATCGGTATTCAACCTTGAGGATGTGCCTGTTGCGCCTTTCTCTTTGTCAGTCAACGAATCCATAGATGGTAGCTTTAGCGACCGACTGACATCACTATTCAGGTCCCCGGGTTCCGTAATCAAAGTTCTTACTGTCTGTATAACGCCAGCCGAATAGCTAATAATCAGTTAGCTGCTATACTTATCACTACGAACGCAGCCCCGCAATCTGGCTCTTCACTAAAACAACGAAGAGAGTATGCATCATACAGGAAAAACGTGACTTATCAAACCATATGAAACCTGAGCCCAAAAGAATCTTCATCAGTACCATCAACAAGAAGATCAAATTGTCCGCAATAATGTAGAATTTTCCCATTTAATTTAGCCGACAGCTTTAGACTTGCCATCATTACCTTTCTCTCAGATTCAAAACACTCGGTATTAAACCAGCAAAACAAAGAGTGCTTATTTATTTTGTGAAATTGAACTATAAAAACAGCATCGTCTGAAAACACCAGATCTTCATATGCATAGGATACATCTAGTCCGGTAGCATCTTTGATAATATAACGGACCTTCTCAAGATCGAAAAAAAACACTTCCCGAATTTCCTTAGTTCTGTTAACTTTCTCTACACATTCCATATATATTCAGATTTAAAGTTTATTCCTGAGAAAAAACATAATAAAACAGGTAAGCATACTTAATAGTTATTGAAAAAGACTAAACCATATCTTTATTTGCTCAACATATTGAGCCTGTTCATAAGTTTTGCATTTCACGAGCAATGAATTAATGACCTCTTCAAAATCACCAGTAGTAAATACTAAATCGTACTGCTCCAACCTTTTTAATATTTCGGCCTTTGATTTAGATCCATTGCATATCTCACGAAGCTTTTTATCAGTTTCAAACCGACGAATAAATGTTAACGCATTTACTATTGACATAGAAATATTTTTTTATACAAAAAAAGCTGCTCCTATTATTAAGTCAAGAGTCTGTTTATACTGTAATTCATAGTATAAAAACTTATTACAAACCACAAACCAAAAGAGACATCTATTTGACAATTAAGCATTATCATTAGGGGAGCGAAAAACAAATAATACATTTTGGTAGCATATAAGTATCCCAAAACAATTATTTTTTAAGAATGAACTCCCAGAATTTCATTGGAGGGTTACACTCTATAAATCCCATATCCGAGTATAGCTGCATAGCCACAGTATTATCCTCTCTAACTTCAAGATTAACTTTACAACACTCGCGCTCACGCCCAATCTCAAATATTTTATTCATAATTAGCCTTCCAATTCCTTTACCACGAAAAGAAGGAAGAACGGTTAGGTCGTGAATATTTATGTAAGGTGCGCAACGGAATGTTGAAAAATTTATAAAACAGGTAGCCATCCCAACAAACTGATTATCCAGTTTAGCCAGGAGCACAAAAGAAGAGTGATGATTTTTAAGGCCTTCAACCAAATTCATTTTTTGGTTTTCGCTGTAAGGAGAAGCATCTCCCATAGGATCATTCATATATTCACCCAGTAGCTTTATCAAAGCATCAATGTGAAACGAATCGCTATAATCGCAAAAAATAATTTCCGGTTTATGATTCAGCTTTATCATCTCTGTTTTTTGTTTTAAAACGTATAGGATCCATATTATATTTTTTTAATCTAATTCCCATCATACGTTCAGTTATGCCCAGTATTTTAGCTGCTTTAGCAATATTTCCCTTTGTTGAGATCATTGAATCCATCATCAACTGCTTTTCGTGTTTTTCAAGGATTATTTCAAGAGTTCCAACCTCTGTAGTCTTGCTTGAAACAGCTGTTTGCAAAGTAGGTGGTAAATTGTGCGCTTGTTTATAACAATTAAGAAGTACTCCACCTTTTAATCGAAAAGTATACCACTTA
>CAZSQG010000137.1:0-4887 GCA_964608615.1 uncultured Marinilabiliaceae bacterium | reverse complement strand
GTTATTTTCATGGGGCAAATTTAATACCTTCCACTATATTTGCAGTAGAACCATTAAAATAATTGCTATTCAATAAACAACTACTATTTATATTTAAACAGGAAATGGATAATAACAGGGATAGCTTTACCAGTAAATTTGGAATAATTGCAGCTGCCGCGGGTTCTGCAATTGGTTTAGGAAATATATGGCGATTCCCCTATGTTTTGGGCGAAAATGGAGGGGCTGCTTTTTTGTTGATCTATTTGTTTTTTATTCTGGCAATAGGTGTCCCGGTTATGTTAGCTGAATTAATGATTGGCCGAAAAGCACAGCTGAATATTTTTGGTGCATTCAGAAAACTTGCTCCCCGAAGTGCCTGGCCTCTGGTAGGAATCATGGGTGTTGGAGCTGCTTTTATGATCCTTTCTTTTTATGCAGTTGTGGCAGGTTGGACTCTTGAATATGCTTTTCTGGCCGTAAAAAATGAGTTTGCCGGAAAATCACCGCAGGAAATCGAAGCTTTGTTTAATGATCTCTCAACCAGTATCTGGAAACCGATTGTTCTGATGTTAGCTTTTATGGTATTAAGCGCTTTAATTGTCCGGTCGGGAATTAAGGATGGAATAGAAAAATACACTAAGGTTTTAATGCCAATGCTGTTGGTTATTATCATACTGTTATGTTTACGTGCGGTAACGCTCGATGGGGCTTCGGCAGGTTTGAATTTCCTCTTTAAACCCGATTTTAGTAAAATAAATGCAAATGTTATACTCGAAGCCTTGGGGCAAGCGTTTTTTTCACTGAGTTTAGGCATGGGGGTTATGGCAACTTATGGCTCTTACATTAAAAAGGGAGAATCGCTTGGTCAAACAGCTTTATCAGTTTCCATGGCTGATACTATTATTGCCATTTTTGCTGGAGTTGCTATTTTCCCTGCCGTTTTTGCCTTTGGAATTCAGCCCGATGCCGGTCCGGGACTAGTTTTCGTTACCTTACCCGGTATCTTTAATCAGATGGTGGGAGGTTATTTCTTTGCTGTTATATTCTTTATTCTGCTTATTATAGCTGCTTTAACATCTTCCATTTCATTATTGGAAGTTGTAGTAGCTTATTTTACTGAAGAGTTGAAAATGAAAAGGCCTTTTGCAACATGGCTGACTGCCGGCATTATGTCGGCCCTTGGCGTTCTATGTATAACCCATGATCGCGTTTTTTCTTTCTTCGATAAAACATCTTCAAATATTCTCTTACCTTTTGGAGGGCTCCTTATTGTTGTTTTTGTTGGTTGGTTTCTTGGTTTGAAGGATGTACGTGAAGAACTTGAAGCCGATGGACGGGTTGCCAGATATTTTATACCATTTATTATTGTAATTAAGGTTCTTGCCCCAATAGCCATTGCCCTTGTATTTCTTAACAGCCTTGGATTATTGAAATTCTAAATAGTTGTTTGCAAAAAATCATATTATTCAAATTTATTATTGAATAAGTTCCTGTATTTTTCTAAATTGAGTAGAAAAATTATGTGGAAAGATTATCTCTCATTTTCCCGACAGGAACAAAAAGGTTTTCTTTTTCTGACAATATTTATTTCTATATTAATACTTTACCGATTAGTCTCACCTTTTTTTCTATCATCCGACAATATTGTTGTTGTTAAAGCAGATTCAGTTTTTATTGCCGCGTTTCCTTTGAAAAGTTCCATAGAGCAGCCATGTATAACTGATAATATCTCTGTTTTTAATCCCAACAAGGTGTCTTTTTCTTTCCTTATTGAGCTGGGCATTGATGAACAGGTAGCATACAATTGGGTGAATTATCTTTCAAAAGGAGGTTTTTTTACCTTACCAAAAGATGTTGGAAAAGTTTATGGCCTTAATAGTAATACTTTAGAGCAATTAATTCCATATATGGTTATTTCTAAAGAAAACACTAATTCGGCAATCTCATACAGATTAATAAATGACTCGAAACAGAGTAACTACTTCATCGATTTGAATAAAGTTAATGAAGAAGAACTCAATAGTCTGGGTTGGAGCAATTCTATGATTGATTCACTTAAATTATGGTTGAATGATTTCTGGGTGCAACAAAAGTTTAACACTTCAATCTTAAGAAACTGGAATATGGATACTCTTTATGTCTTAAAAGGGAATCTGGCACCCAAAAAAGTTAATACTAAAAATGACCTCTCTTTTGTTCTGGATATGAATAGTGCTGATACAGCCGAATGGATGCTTCTTAATGGAATAGGTTCGGTGTTAAGTAAAAGAATAGTCGCTTACCGGAAAAAATTAGGTGGTTTTATTACTCCCGACCAGCTTCTTGAAGTTTATGGGATATCACCGGTTTTGGTAGATGAAATCCGATCATTCCTGAGGGTTGATACCATAAAAGTATTGACAATGGATATTAATCGAGCCTCCATACGGCAGTTACGCAATCATCCGTATCTCGATTTTTATAAAGCTCAGGCTTTAGTTGAAGAAAGAAAACAACGTGGTGTTTTCACCAGTGTAGAAAATCTTTTGGAATTGCCTATCTTTAATGATGGTGATTGGCCGAAGATTCGACCATATTTATATGTTAAATGATAAGTTATACTTAAAAAAATGCACGAAAAATTTGTCTTAATCAGTAAACTTCATTTTCTTTGCAGCCGAAAAAACAGTGATTATGGATTAAAGTTTTTTTCCATATATCCATGAAATAGCAATTATTAAGTGTAAATTTGCAAGCCAAAAAAATTAAAACAAAACCATTATGATCGTTGTACCCATCAAAGAAGGTGAAAACATTGAAAGAGCTCTGAAAAAATTCAAAAGAAAATTTGAGAAAACAGGAGCAATGCGTGAATTGCGTTCACGTCAGTCATTTACAAAACCATCGGTTACAAAAAGGGAACAGTTGAAAAAGGCTATTTATATTCAAGATCTTCAACGAGAGGAAGAATAGTCTGGAATATATTTTTTTTCAATAAAATGTCTTATTTTTCCTCTTTTTTTTTCGTATATTCGTTTACAAAGAGGGGATAAATAAGACATTTTTGTACATGTTTCATACAGAGGGATTTTTTGAGTATTTGAAGTACGAGAAGCGCTGTTCGCCTCATACTGTTATTGCATATGAAGGAGATATAACGCAGTTTTTCTCATTTTTAGAGACATCTGGTTTAACCACTTTATGTGATGTCCGTGCTAAAACCATTCGCGACTGGATTGTTCAGTTGCATAACAACGGGGTTGGTCCCCGATCTATCCACAGGAAAGTATCTTCATTAAAATCATTTTTTAAACACCTTCAGCGTCATGGTATTGTGGAAGGGAATCCAGCTCAACTTGTGAATTTACCCAAAATTCCAAAGAGGTTGCCATCATTTCTTCGTGAGAAAGAGATGGAAACGCTTCTTGATCATATTGATTTTGGAATAGATTATGAGGGGATTCGCAACAACTTGATTCTTGAATTGTTTTACGGTACAGGGATGCGTTTGTCCGAAATGGTTGAGCTGCGAAACGTTGATATTGATCTTTCAAGAAACCTGGTGAAAGTTTTGGGTAAAAGGAATAAAGAGCGATTAATTCCTTTAACAAATGAATCTCTTAGGGTATTAAATGCGTACAATATTGTAAAGCATCAAACTTTTGGACCCTTGGCTTTGCCTTGGTTGCTTTTAACAAATAAAGGAGATAAAATATACCATAAACTTATTTATAGGGTGGTTAATTCAAATCTTCAACTTGTTACTAAGATGCAAAAGAAAAGTCCGCATATTTTACGACATACTTTTGCAACAGTTTTATTAAACCGGGGAGCCGATATTAATGCCATAAAAGAGTTGCTTGGACATTCAAATTTACACGCAACGGAAATTTATACGCATAACACATTTGAAACATTAAATGCTATTTATAAACAAGCTCATCCACGAGCTTAAAATAAAAGGAGGATAGAGAATGAACATTACTATTCAATCTGTGCACTTTGATTGTGCTGAAAAATTGGAAAATTTCATTAATCAGAAGGTTGGGAAGCTGGATCAGTTTTTTGACGGAATTCTGTCAGCTGAGGTCATACTTAGGCTCGACAAGTCTGAAAGTTTTGAAAACAAAATGGTCGAGGTTACCCTTGATATTCCTGGAAATAAACTATTTGCCAAAAAGCAAAGTAAAACATTTGAAGAGGCTATAGATTTAGCCTGTGATGCCCTGCGCAAACAAATAGGAAAAAGAAAAGAAAAAGTTAAAGCAAAATAGAACTTTATAAATTTGATCATTAATTTACTTATAAAAAGATGCATCTGGTAATATTTCCAGATGCATCTTTTTTATATAAGATATAATGAGAGGCAGTGATTCCAAAAATTAATTTACAATTAGTTAATAAAAAAACACGATTATCATATTATTGATAAGCAAATAATCGGTTCATCAATTAGTTGGCGATCAATATGTCAATTTGAATAATAAAATAACCAAAAAAGAAGGCAATGTTTTGTGATAATTGAAAATTATTATACATTTGCACACCATTTTAAGAAGGGTTTTTGATTATTAATAAATTTAATAGGTTGGTTATCATTTATTATCAGCCGGTTAAAATGAGATAAAGCAAATATCCATAAAAAAATTTCGTCTTTATTACAATCCTTTAAATTAGGCTGTTATAAAAGAAATTTTGTTTTTTGAGTTAAGTCTCATAAATTAGAAGATTTATTCTGATTTTGGAGTTTTTTTGTGCTTTAAAATAGCTAACTTTGTGGGCTTAAAAATTGCGGGAGTAGCTCAGTTGATAGAGCATTAGCCTTCCAAGCTGAGGGTCGCGGGTTTGAGTCCCGTCTCCCGCTCTTTGTTAAGCCGATGTAGCTCAGGGGTAGAGCGCTTCCTTGGTAAGGAAGAGGTCATGGGT
>CAZSQG010000136.1:0-4901 GCA_964608615.1 uncultured Marinilabiliaceae bacterium | reverse complement strand
AAATGGTATACTTTTGGATTGAACTACTGGTATACTTTTCAGTTGAAATAAACAGATTTTTGTATAAATGTTTTTAGCTTTGCTTTATCGTTTATTGCAAATTAGGTTTTGAGATGTTAATAATCATAACCTTCCGGATAATAGAGATATATGGGGAAATTTATTTGTAAAGTTTAGCGTTATAGTATCTCATTCGCGGTTTTTATCTGCTTTTGTTTTAATCCTTAATGTGTATAAATGGTTATATATATGTTTTTGTAGATTTAATAATATTAAAAAACGAGTAATAAGATGGAAGAATTATTATCAATATTACCTTCTTCAGACAAGTTGATTGATTTTATTGTTGTTTATGGTGGTAAAATACTACTGGCTTTACTTACTTTAATAATTGGGCTTTGGCTAATTAGTAGGTTGTCAAAACTATTGCATAGAATTTTTGAGTTAAGGTCATTTGAACAAACATTACAAATGTTTTTAATTCAGTTTATTTCTATTGTTCTTAAAGTACTCCTTTTTATAAGTGTTATAACTATGATTGGGGTGCAGATGACTTCATTTATTGCACTTCTGGGAGCTGCGGGTATTGCCTTTGGTATGGCATTATCAGGAACACTTCAGAATTTTGCAGGAGGGGTAATGCTTTTGATTTTTAAACCTTTTAAAGTGGGCGATTATATTGAAGCACAAGGGCATGCTGGAACTGTTAAGGAAATGCAGATTTTTCACACCATATTAAACACGCCAGATAAGAAAACCATCTTTATTCCAAATGGTGGATTAAGTAGCGGATCGTTGATAAACTATTCTGACGAGCCGCGACGAAGGGTTGACTGGACTTTTGGAATCAGTTATACCGATAATATCGACCGGGCACGAGAGGTTATTCTTGAGGTATTAAATTCGGATGATCGGATTATTCAGGATCCGCAGCCTTTTGTGGGTGTCATATCTTTGGGTGACAGCTCTGTAAACCTGGTAACACGGGCCTGGGTGGACGCAATAAATTATTGGGATGTGTTTTTTGATATGAATGAGCGGATTAAAAAGGAATTCGATAAAAAGGGTATTTCAATTCCGTATCCTCAACACGATGTGCATTTATTTCAAACGAAATGATTATGGCGGGCATGTACGCGTAAATAACCCGGGATGCTATGTTTTACATGCAAGCAGCATCCGCCTTAAACCAAAGAAAATGAAGAAGATTGTTTTGTTATGTTCGTTTTTACTGTTGTTTACGGGTTTTCTCAAGGCCGAAGAAAAGCCGGATTCACTAAAAAAATGGAAAAAGGGAGGCGATTTCTCTTTTACCTTCTCGCAGGTGTCGCTGAGTAACTGGTCAGCCGGAGGTAAAAATTCTATGGCAGGCACTTTTCTTGTTAATGCTTTTGCTAATTACAAAAAAGAGAAAAGTGTTTGGGATAACACATTATTATTGGGTTATGGATTAACAAAACTAGGTTCTGACAATGCTGTTAAAACGGAGGATAGAATTTATTTGACTTCTAAATATGGTTATTCAGCCGGTAAGTCGTGGTATTATTCAGTCTTGATTGATTTGAAAACCCAAATGACCACAGGTTATCAGGATCCGCCAGAAAATACTATTCCTATTTCCGAAATGTTTGCACCTGCATATATGCTTTTTTCGGTAGGTATGGATTATAAACCCAACGATAATTTTTCGTTGTATTTATCGCCAGTTACAAGTAAAATGACGATTGTTCTTGATGAAGCTCTGTCGGAGTCAGGGGCCTATGGGGTTGATCCAGGCGATAAGGTAAGGAGTGAATATGGTGCGTTGATAAAATCGGTATATAAAAAGGAGAACGTATTAAAGAATGTGGATTTCTTTACCCGATTGGATCTCTTTTCTAATCTGGGCGATGAACCTCAACATATTGATGTGGATTGGGAAGCCAGGGTTAACATGAAAATAAACAGTTATCTATCGGCTGTTTTTGCTCTTAATATGCTGTACGATCATGATATTAAGTATGTTAATTCAGATGGAATTGAAAAGGGGCCTCGCGTTCAGACAAAACAGTTGCTTGGATTTGGTCTCAATTTTAAGTTCTAGATTTTCTAAAAGTATTGATGATAAAAAAAGCCACCCTAAAAAGGGTGGCTTTGATTTTAAGCCTGAAACGTATAAAAAGGATTAGTAATTGGGGTTCTGATCTTCAGGATTGATAGCATTGTTTAAGTCAATTTCGCGTTTTGGGATAGGATAAACTTCGTGTTTGTTTGATTCAAATCCAGTAACTTCTGTGGCAGCTTTGCCCCAACGTACCAAATCCCAATAACGATGACCTTCAAAAGCCAGCTCTAAAGCACGTTCCTTAACAATAAACTCAAATAATTCATTTCCTGTTAAATTTTCCCAGGCAGTATGATCGGTAAAGCCAGCACGTATTCTTACTTTTTTTAGTTCTTCAATGGCTAATCCGTCTTTATTGTCTTTGTTATATGCTTCTGCGGCCATAAGGAGTACATCGGCATAACGGATTATTTTAAATGGAGTGCTATGGTTTACCTCAGCCACAGGTCCACTGGTTTCGGATGCCTTGGTGCTGTATTTTAAGCGGATATAACCCTGGTAAGCAGCCCAGTTGTTCGTTCCTGAAGGATTATTAACAGCCCCTCCAGCCGCTTCAAAATCAGCTTCACTTATTAAACTGGCAGTGCGCCTGATGTCACCTGCATCGGCATAAATTAAATCTCCAAATTTGCTGGTAGGAACACCTACTCCCCAACCATTGGTATAACCAATCTTTTCCATACCAACAAAGGAATTGTCACCGCGGGGGCCCATAAGTACAATGATGAAGTTCGATTTGGCAGTTCCATCCCAGGGACCACCCCAGTCATGTCCATTTTGGCTGGTATACATTACTTCAAAAACAGATTCTAAACCGGCTCTTTCTTCCTTTAACCAAATTTTACCATAGTCGCCCAGTCCATATTCATTACTGCTAATAACGTCAAGCAAAACCTCATGCGCTAATGCGTATTTTTCCTGATACAGGTAAACTTTTCCCAGGAGAGATTGTGCTGTACCTTTGGAAGCCCTGAATTTTTGTTTAGCAGGATATTCACTTTTAAGAGGCAGGGCGATAGCTGCATCTTTTAGGTCATCTTCGATGGCCTTGTAAATGGTGCTCTTAGGTGTACGTGGAATATGAGTCTCTGCTGTGGTGCCAGCATTCTGAGTATAAAATGGCACATCACCAAACATAGTTACCAGTTCAAAATAGGCATAGGCTCTGAAAAATTTTGCTTCTGCAATAATTTCATCCTTAATTGAAACTTCATCTTTTATATTGTTTATGATTGCATTAGATGAGTTAACAATACGATATAGAGAAAGCCATACATCTGTAATGGCAATATTATCGTATTGAAAGGTAAAATCTCCTAATTGTTGTAATTTTGGCGCATCAGTTGATGATGCTCCGGCAGTATTAATATCATCACCGGGAAGAAGCTTGGCAAGGAATAAACTGGACCAGTCATTGTAATTATTATATGCAATGGCTAAAAAGTCATAAACGCCAATGATTGCCATCTCCGCTTCGTCATCGGTTGTTAAGTAATCTTCGCTAGCGAAACGACCAATTGGCGTTTTCTCCAAATTGTCTTCGCTGCATGAAAATATTGAAAGCATTATTGCTATCGATATATATTTTATCAAATTCTTTTTCATTTTTTCAATGTTTTAATGGTTTAGAAATTAACCGAAAGGCCAAACATTACTTTTTTTGTTAAAGGATAAAGGCCTTTGTCAATTCCCTGCCTGTTATCAGCACTGCTGCCTGCCTCGGGATCCATGCCTTCGTATTTAGTAAAGGTAAAGTAGTCGTCCAAAGATATATAAGCACGGACTTTATTAATCCCAATACTGGATGTTATTTCTTTAGGCACGGTATAACCAAGCTGAATTTGTTTAATACGCATGTAGGAACCATCGCGTACCATTAAATCGCTTCGGTAAATGTAATCGGATTCATTATTTGGGGCAGGCATGCTTGAATTTGATCCAACGCCAGTCCATCGATCTGTGTAAAAAAATGCGGGTTTATTGGTTGTAGATCTATCGGTACGGAACCAGGCCATATAGATGTCATTGCCCTTTGTTCCCTGTAAGAACATATTAAAATCGAAGTTTTTATACTCCAGACTTATTGATGCACCATAGTTTAAATCGGGATGCGGATCGCCAATTTGTGTTTGATCTGCCGGAGTTATTTTTTTGTCATCATTAACATCCACCACGATTACTTCTCCGGTAAGGGGATCGATGCCATTGGTTTTATAACCATAAAAATACCACAGGGGTTGATTCTTTGCAAAATAGGTCATGGTATAACCTCTTACGGTTGCTCCTGGAATAGGGGTGTCATTTGCAAGATCTGTTACCTTATTCTTCAAAGTGGTTAGGTTGATGTTGATGGCATATTTTAAACCCCCCGCAGTTTTATTGGTGTAGCCGGCTTCAAACTCAAGCCCTTTGTTCTCAACTGTTCCACCGTTGGTTGAAGGTTGGTTGTAAGCACCTGCACTTCCCGGACGTTCTTCAGCTACAATTAATCCTTTGGTGGTTTTTTTGTAGTAGTCAACAGAAAAATTAAATCTGTTTTTCAAAAAGCGCAGATCCAAACCAATGTCTGTTTGTTCAGATTTTTCCCAACTCAGCAACTTGTTTGTTGGGCTGTTGATGCGCACCCCTTGAACAAGTTCTTCATCTTCATTTGAGTAGCTAACATTTTCTGATACCCAGAATTCTCTGTCGCTAAAGGGTATTACGTTATTAATACTTCCATTTTGTCCCCAACTGGCACGAATTTTAGCAAATTGGATAATATCAGGAAACCAAAAATCTTCTTCAGATATAACCC
>CAZSQG010000135.1:0-4928 GCA_964608615.1 uncultured Marinilabiliaceae bacterium | reverse complement strand
GAACCATGGTTAGCGGATATTCGATTCCTTCCTCGTCAATTACGGTAGCTATTACATGGTCAACCACGTACTCACCAGCCTCAATAACTGATTTCACCTTGTAACGCCCAACCATTTTAAAAGGAACCATTATTTTATGAGGCATCCCATTTTCCGAAACCTCTCCAAGCCAATCACCTGCAGTAACCTTATCATCCTTTTTAGCAATAGGCGTAAAGTTCCATTTCACCTCCCGGTTAAGAGGATCGGTATATTCGCCACGCGTCAGAAATACGCCTTCCATTTTATCAAGGTCGTTTTGCAAACCATCGTAATTACGTGATAAAATACCAGGTCCAAGGGTAACTTCTAGCAAGTGGCCTTCAAACTCCACATTGCTTCCCACTTTAAGGCCTCGCGTACTTTCAAAAACCTGTACATAGGCATGATTCCCGACAACCTTAATAACCTCGGCCATCAATCGTTCATTTCCTAACAGAATAAAACATATTTCATTCTGCGAAACCGGACCGTTTACGTCCACAATAACCAGGTTTGCCACAATACCGGCTACCTTACCGGTGGTTTTATTTTTTCTTTCCATATGCAAATGTAAATTCCTCAGGAAACTGAAATTCCGATTTTATCTCTTTCAATATTCTATAAAACACCTGTTGTCCCATCTCTTTATCAAGATGAAACCATCTCTCCACGATAAAAAGCTTTAGCAAAAATGCCAAAATCCGTTCGATGGAGAAATAATTAAAAAAAGTCATATCATCCAGTCTGTCCCAACGATACAAGTCTAACTTAAATTCCCTATCCAACAGATTTTCTGTTTCAAAAATCTGCACCAGAGCCTCTATATCATTAACTTCAGCCGAAAGACCAAAATCGCGGGCTCTGCTTTTTATAAGACCTGCAGTAATTATATCACTTCCAACAAGGTTGTCCTCATATGAAAGTTCATACTTGCGACCATTTAAAGCATTCATGATGTTACCAATGGTGCGGTTAAAAACAGCCACCTCGCTCACAAAATGATTTTTACTACTTGCGAGATATTCAAAATATGCCGTTGTAAGTAGCATGTCGGCCTTAAAATAACTCTCAATACCCTCTTCGCTATAAAAAGCCTTTAAGAACTCAACAAAATAAACAGGAAACACAGAGGTGTCAGCCAACTCAAATGATTTTCGATCGATAAGTTGCTCAAGAACCTCACGCACATAATTACCTCGTTCATCCCACTCGGCCGGTTTGCTATATAAAAGGTTCAACAGATTTTTATGATCGAACGGTAGAAAAAACAGCTGCGCCAACGCAAAATCCGAAGGATGAAGGTTTTCTCGCAGCATCTCCCTGAACTGCACCGACGAAAAGCTCAGTTTATTTTCATCAGCCACTATATCGGGTAAGCCGGCAACAAGACAATAATAATTCCGTTCCATCATTTGGTTTCCGAAAAAAGAAGTTCACTGGTTTTTGGACGAAGGTAGCCTTTAAAAAAGTTCATAAAATCCTGATCAGTAAAACTGATTATATAACTGCCATCGGCCGGTCCCACTTGAAAACCTGATTTAAGCCCGTCAGAAAAAGTTATCTCCAACCCCTTATTCATTTCAACAGCCAGCTGATTCTTAAAATAGCCTTCCATCAGTTTTTGGTCTTGTTCAGGAAGAACAACATGCAAGTCAAAATTTCCTTTCTGTGTCCAACCTTTAACCACCTGATCAATGAGTTTTTTAATATATTCCTTATCGCCAAACACCTCTTTTACCGATGGCTGAATGGCTTTTAATGTTATTAATGCGCCCAGCTCCTGTTTCAAGGCCGAAACAGACTGATTCAAAGTCATTTTCACCTCCGACTCAACATGACTTTTAAGCGTTTCAGATTTCTGGTGAGCTTCTTTAACAATAGCTTCGGCTTCTTTCTCGGCTTCTTTTTTAATATCAGCAGCATTTTTACGTGCATCACTCAAGATGGCTTCAGCTTCATCACGTGCCTTCTGCACTCCTTCATTATAGATTTTCTCAGTTAATTCCTGAAGTCTTGTTTGCATAACCAACTTATTTATAAAATATTGCTTTTAAATAAAAATCAAATCAATCAATAAATCAAGTCTTAAAAGTAGTTTTTTAGACTGATATTTACAAACAATAACCGGGTTATGGTGCTGAAAAGTTAAAGGCGGTAATTGAAACAACATCTATGCAGGCTGAAATAAGGAATGGTCAACACTCTTAAAACATTAGTATCTCAATCTTATGATTATCAGCAGATTGTTTTTCAGTATAAAAGGCAATGTGTACTTCAACCCATTTATGAAAAGACAATGTCTTCCGAAAATAATACCACCTTCCAAAAAAATCTAACACATAGCCTTCCCTTATTTATAGAACTTTGCAGAAAATTAATTATTATTGGATAATTTAACCATTAAAAACACAACAAATCATTTTAAGACAAACAATTCCGATGACTTCCTTTACAAATATAATTATATAGATGAAACGAGCCATAAGCAAGCCTTTAGCTTCGCTTCCCTATTCCGGGTTTGAAAGATCTTCGATTCTCACACAGGGGATAGCTCCCGCCTTTCAGCCGGGAGGCTTTACGACAACTAAAAAACAAATTATTTACATATGAAAAAATCATTAGTCGTTTTAAGTGTTTTATGGTGTGCATTAGCCTCTTTTAGTTCATGCACCCAATTACAATCAAAAAACAAGTTTATTAAGGTTGAAAACGGTGTTTTTTTGCGCAATGGTGAACCTTATTATTACATAGGTGCCAATTATTGGTATGGTGCTGTATTAGGTTCTCCCGGAACAGAAGGCGACCGCCACAGATTAATAGAAGAACTAGACCTGATGAAGGCAAATGGCATTGACAACCTGCGTGTTTTAGTTGGAGCTGAAGGCCCTGATAGCGAACCTCGCCGTGTAAGTCCGGCCTTACAAATCTCACCTGGAGTTTATAACAATGACCTTCTTGCCGGGCTGGATTTTTTACTTGCCGAAATGGCCAAACGAAACATGGTAGCCATTCTTTTCCTGAATAATGCATGGGAATGGTCGGGGGGCTTTTCTCAATACGTGAATTGGAGTAGCAATGATTCAATCCCATATCCGGAAACCAATGGACATACATGGAACGAATTTATGGCATTTTCAGGCAAATTCATTCAATGTGCCGATTGTCAGGAGACGTTTCGTAATCATATTAAGTTTATGCTAAGCCGTACCAATCAAATTACAGGAATTCCTTATGCCGATGATCCAACCATTATGACATGGGAGTTGGCTAACGAACCCCGTGCTTTTTCGGATGCAAACAAAGAACCGTTCATAAAATGGGTGAATGAAACCGCTAGTTTTATTAAATCATTCGCTCCAAATCACCTGGTAACAACAGGAACAGAAGGAAGCTGGGGTTGCGAAAACGATATTGACCTGTTTGAAAAAATCCATAGTTCCAAGGACATTGATTATCTGACATTTCACATTTGGCCATTCAACTGGAGTTGGTTAGATGCCAATGACATGCATGGCACAATGAGCAAAGCAATAACTAACACAGGAAAATATCTTGACGAACATATTGCGGTAGCAGACAAACTGAACAAACCGTTGGTTTTTGAAGAATTTGGCTTGCCACGCGATGGATTTGTTTTTACTCCTGGTTCTCCGGTTACATTGCGCGACCAATATTACGATTACGCTTTTGGTCGGGTACTCGAAAGTGCCGGTAAAAAAGGGAAACTAGCCGGCGCAAATTTCTGGGCCTTTAGTGGAGTTGGAAGACCAAATTATAAAAGAGAGGATCATATGTGGAAATATGGAGATGCTTATTTAGGTGATCCCCCACAGGAAGCACAAGGTCTTAATTCTGTTTTTAGTGATGACCCAACCATGAAGATTATTAAAAAGTATAACGATAAAGTATTAGAAGCAGTTAAGTAGAAAGATTTGGTTTTGAAATAAACCAAACTCATATTCAATTAAATAGAAATCATTCCTAAGGTTCTTATTTATCTATTACCCTGTTTTAAGTTGTTGTCATTTGCTTTAATTTGTTTTAGCAACGCCTATTTACTGAATTACTATGTGACGAAAATAAGCCCCAATGAAATTAAAACTCATGAATCCATCATTAAAACAGGGTTTTTTAAACAATTCTCCGTATTTGATCCCGATGCCAATGTAAAATAATTTAAAAAATTTTATAACAGTATTGAAATATTATTTACCTTCGTTTCGTTTTTAGACGAAATACGAAACAATGGAAGTAAAAAAAGAAAAGTATTACACCATTCAACAGGAAAAGGTTGCAAGGTACGCCAAAGCATTGTCGAACCCGAACCGCGTTTACATTATTAATTTCTTGGCTAACAATCTGGACAAGTGTTGTTACAGTGGTGACATGATCGACAATCTGCCCATTGCACGTTCAACTTTATCTGAACATTTAAAGGAGTTAAAGAAAGCTGGGCTTATTCAAGGTGAGATCAATCCTCCTTACATTAAATACTGCATTAACCGTGAAAACTGGGAAGATGCCAAAACAACAATGAATCAATTTTTTAATTTGAAAATTTAAAAAAGCTTTATACTCAAATTATATTATTTTCAAATAAATAACAGGTATGGAAATTAAAATTTTAGGGACTGGTTGCCCCAAGTGTAAGGCACTTGAAAAACTTACCCGCGAGGTAGTTGAACAAAATGGCTTTAGTGCTAATATTACTAAAGTTGAAGATATTATGGATATCATGAAATACAACATTCTTTCTACTCCCGCATTAGTGGTAAACGAAAAAGTAGAAATCAAAGGAAGAGTTCCTTCTGCTGAGGAAATCAAACAGGTATTGTCAAAATATTAGGAAAATTGCCACAGATTCTCAGATTCAAAAAACATGACAAATAAATAAAAGCTTTAAATTT
>CAZSQG010000134.1:0-5110 GCA_964608615.1 uncultured Marinilabiliaceae bacterium | reverse complement strand
AGTACTTTTTACCTTGAACTATCGCTGTATTTTCAATATATTTTAAGATATCATTACCTAAGTTCTTATAATTTTCTCTTGTTGTCAAATGATGAATATATAAAGCTTGGTTATCATCACCATTCGGCCAATATTCGGTATCTTCGGTTAATAAGGCAAAAGTACCGATTAATTCTTGTTGACCAACAATGACATATAA
Organism: uncultured Marinilabiliaceae bacterium; assembly: GCA_964608615.1. Classification (GTDB taxonomy): domain Bacteria; phylum Bacteroidota; class Bacteroidia; order Bacteroidales; family Marinilabiliaceae; genus CALEUX01. Next base: position 4,911 of record CAZSQG010000134.1, on the reverse strand, counting down.
TTGTTGTTTATCAATGATGTCTTGGAGATATTCTTCAGTAACCCAATCTAAGTAACCATGTTGCCACTGATTGATATTTTTGGTTTTACAGATGATGACATAACCGAAGCTATTGATGTCACTTCGGTTTTAAGCTTTAGTAGTTTTAGAACCGATTCAGAAACTGAAAACAATTGGAAGGATATAATTCAAAACAACCAAAATTATGTTTCCTTGGAAGGTTATATAAAAAACCGTAAAGGATTTCAAGTACCTGTACATTTTCAATTAGTACCTTTAATAAATGGAGAATCTCAATCACAGGGAGTTCTCATTATCTTAAGGGATTTATCAGAAACTTTCACTGCAAAAAACAAAGCTGAAATCAGCTACTTCGCCTTAGAACATTCTCCATTTGAATTTTTTCTTATTGAACCCTCAGGGAAGATACAATATGCAAATAAATTAGCCCGTAAAATACTCGGACTCGGAACAGATCTTATTGAAAACATAAATATTAGTGATATAAATCCATCTTCATCAGACGATTGGTGGATTAAACACTATCAAAAACTGGAAGAAACCGGGATAGCCCAATTTGAAACAAGTCATTGGAATGCGCTGGGCTTTACCTATCCTGTGGTGGTAAACATGTCGTTAATAAAGCAAAACGACCAAAAATTAATTTGTTATTTCAGCTATGACAATACCGAACAGCATAAAATACAGGAAACACTATTAAAAGAATCCAGAATTAATGAAAGCCTTGCTGAAATCAGCAATGAACTTTCATTACACAATTCACTTGGTTCAGTTGCACTTCTTGTTCGTCAATATGCCATGGAGATTACCGATAGTATTTTCTGTTTTATCGTATACAAAGATCCATTCAGTAACCAATTGGTCACATCAATTTACTCTGATTCATCTGAGAACTACAAACCGCAGGTTCTTCAGATTGAGTCCATAATAAAGCAAGATAATAATGAACTAAATAACGAAAAAGAAGAGCTTAGAGATAGATTTAGTTATATATTAAACGATTCATCAGAGTCACAAATAGGTGGTGTTTCATTTTTTGATCTTATTCCATTTACTAATGCTGCATGGACTGGTGTTTTTTTTCATGAAAAATACAAAGGATTATTATTTGTAGCTGGAAAAAGCACTGATTATTCATCTGTTGATATTGTCCATCTAAAAAACTTAGCCAACCTTTTTGCAGTAGCAATAAACCGTATTCAGGAGCAGGTTAAACTAATTAACAATATGGAGCAATTAGAATTAGCTCTTGATGTTTCTAATATGGGAGTTTGGAATATTTACCCTGAAAAAAACAAATTAGTTATTGATAAGCGTTCTGACAAACTCTTATTTAGCAGTGGACTTTCCGATGAAACTGACATTCGGGAGTTTAAACACCTTTTTCATCCCGAAGACTTAAAAAAAGTCAATCAGGCTTTTAATGAACACCTTATCAGTAATTCTTCTTTCTTCCGAAGTGCCATTCGTATAAAAAATAAAAGGAAAGAGTACATATGGTATGATATAAACGGTCGCATTGTCAGTCGCTCCCCCTCCGGTAAAATAACGCGGGTAACAGGAGTAGTTATGGACATTAACAAAATGATGAAGCTAAACGAGGAGTTGGTATTGTCAAGAGAAGAGGCCTTATTGGCAAGCAAAGCAAAAGGTGCTTTTTTAGCTCGTATAAGCCATGAAATCCGAACACCTCTCAATGCAATTATTGGCTTCTCAGATTACCTACTTAACCAGATAAATGATCCGGTCCAGATGGATTACCTTTATAATATTAGAAATAGTGGTGAAAAACTGGTTGCTCTTTTAACTGATGTTCTTGATTATGCCAAAATCGAGTCCGGAATGATGCAACTAAATATTAAACCAATTATTTTCAGAGATCTTATAAATGAAATATATAAGATGTTTGCTTATTCGGCAGAACAAAAGTTGTTAGATTTAAGGATTGAAATTTCGGAAACATTACCAAAAGTTGTTTTATTGGACGAAATCCAATTAAGACAGATATTGATCAACCTTATTGGTAATGCTATTAAGTTTACCGAAAAAGGCTATATTGAACTTATTATAAAAGAGCAAAACAAGAAAAACACTGAATTTGATATGATTATATCAGTTATTGATACAGGTATAGGAATAAAACCGGAATCTCAAATAAAAATTTTTGAAGATTTTACGCAACAGGAGGATCAGGATAACCGTAAATATGGCGGCACAGGTCTTGGTCTTGGAATTGTAAAAAAGTTAGTTGACTTAATGGGAGGAACTATAAAACTTAGCAGTGTTCCCCTACAAGGGAGCCACTTTTTAATTGAACTCCCAAAAATATCAATTTCTGATAACCAATATTTGGAAAAACCTGAAGCAAATAGTTTCAACAAAAACAACGCACAATTTGTTAAAAAGGAATCCAATAATACAACCATCAATGATGAATGTAAAAAAACTTGTGTAGCCAAATTAAAGGATGAATGGGAGCAATTTAGCAAACGCCCATCTTTTAAAGACCTTCCCAACATTGTTAATAAAATAAAAGCCATAGCTACTCAATATAAAGATAAAACACTGGTAATTTTTGCTCAACGAATGGAAAAAAGCTCTGCATCATTTGATGTTGAAGAATTAAAGAAGATTATTTCAGATTTTGAATATTACACAGGTATTAAAAAGTAAGGATTTATAAATAAGATTATTCAAATATCAGATTATAACCATTTATCCGAATTTTAAAACTGAATGGAAACAAAAGGACATGTTTTAATAATTGATGACAACCCAAAGAACATACAGGTTGTTGCATCCATACTAAACCAAAATGGATATGAAAGTGAATTTGCTTTAAATGGAGCATCCGGACTGACTTGGTTAGAATCAGAATATTTCGATCTTATACTTTTGGATGTGATGATGCCTGATGAGGATGGATTTGAAGTTTGCAGAATAATACGTTCCAACATCCAATTTAAAGATATCCCAATCATATTTGTAACAGCCAAAGCCGATAGAGAAAGCATGGTTATGGGATTTCAAGTAGGTGGCGACGACTACATCATCAAACCCTTTGATAGTAGAGAATTGCTTGCCAGGATCAGGAATCAGATTGAATTACGCCAGAACAGACTCTTGCTGATTGAAATGAACAACAATTTATCGACTTTAGTGGAAGATAAAACCGGTAAACTCATTGAAGCATACAAAGATCTGGAACAAACAAATGCTAACCTAATACAATTAAATACCGAACTAAAAAAAGTTGAAGAATCCAAGCAACATTTTCTTGACCTTATTGGCAAAGAAGTTGTTGGAGCATTAAATGATGTAACGGGTATTTTTCAGGTAATAAAATATAAAGTAGATTCAAAAAAAGTTGGACAGCTAATCGACAGAATAGATAACTCATTATCAAAAGTTGAGACATTTGTTTCAACAGCATTAAGAATGACCCAGCTTCAAACCAAAGGATCAACACTTAAAATGGAGCGATTGAATCTTTATAAACTAATAGGATTTAGTTTATTGAAACTTGATGATCAGATTCGACGTAAACAAATCAGGTTTGAAATTGATAATGCATCTGAACCTGTTTTTATACTTGGCGAAAGTCAATTGTTAATGACGTGTTTCATGGTTGCTCTTGATTTTTTACTGGAAAGAAATGCCATTAATTCAACAATACATATAGATATTATTTTAAAACAACCCGGAGTTCAAGTAAGAATTTCCGATAATGGCCCAAAAATTGATGATATGCAGATTGAATCTTTGTTTGGTGTTTTTTCACCCGACAAGCAATCGTTAAGATTTGCACGAATCATAGCTGAGTCTCATTTTGGCGCTGTGAGAATTAGCAATAGAAATAACGGTGGAATTGAATTATTTATTGAATTTTATTCGAACGATCACAATGAAACTAATAATGATAAGTATGATTAAGAATTTGTTTAACTCAATTGGAAGCTTTCACGGATGGCATATTGTAATAGTTTTTTATTTATGTTTCTTGAGTTCTGCTAATTACATAGATGCTAAGGAGCCTCAAAACAGGCCTATCAATATAAACGAGCCTGATAGTATGGTAGTTGAGTTTTATCCTATCCCATCTCCAGATGAGATTTTAGAGTATATTGACCGAAATAGTCTACATTACAGAGATGCTCTTTTAAATAATCCCACGAATGTTGAAATTTACAATACCTCGTACGATAAAAAATTAGGTTTTGGCATATATATGGCTGACCTTGCTTATGCCTTAAGTTTTGAACAAACTGGCACTGTTATGAATTACTTTAGTATTGTTGAAAAAATGGGACGCGATTTAAACCTTTTCCCTCCTGATGTTGAAGAAATCTCAAATCGGTTTATTGACAATGTTAATCAACACGATTCCTTAAAGAGCCTTTATACCGAATCATACATTCTAATGATAGATCATTTGAATGAAACCTCAAATACAAGTAGCTATGCTATTATATCAGCTGCATCCTTTATTGAAAGTATCTATTTTGCTCTAAACTCTGTCAAATCTGAATATGAAGATGATGCTTACCGCTTACGCATTTGGAATCAGAAATTAGTTTTTGAACAGTTAATGACAATTACTGACAGGCACCTTGATAAATTGCAGAAAGAAAAATTATTTTCTGATCTCGAAGGAGTGTCACGTGTTTTTAATTCCATTACCATAAGGCCAAAACCCATAAAGTCGGAGGTAAAAGGGAATGGCACCATTGTGCTGGGACAAAATTCATCAGATGAAAATAAGCCGGCATCAATTCAGGAGCTTAAAAACGAAATTAACCTATTAAGAAATAAATGGGTTAAAAAATAGAATTACTGTTTCTTTGATCAGGAATAGATTATAAGCATAGATATCAGTAATAAATATGAAGC
>CAZSQG010000133.1:0-6059 GCA_964608615.1 uncultured Marinilabiliaceae bacterium | reverse complement strand
GAACAAAAAACTTACAAAACTATTATCGGGATTAGACTATTAATATGATTTTTAGGAAATTATATGCAGCGGCGGCATTTTTTAACTACTTTGAATTTTGCTACGCTCGGCATTGACGCAAACAAGTTTGCTCACTGCGCTCACTAAACGCAAAATTTGCTCACTTTTTTTTGCTGTAGAAAAAAAGTAATCCCGCTTTTTAGCGGGAGAGCACTTGAACGAAGAAAATATTTTTTACCGGACAATAGTGAACCAATTTAAATAAAAGAAGAACAATTTAAAATCAAATGAAAGAAATATCAAAACAAATAATTATTCTATGGATTTCAAATTGAAATTAGTTTAAAAAAAAATCAAAATTTTCGAAACTCTTAACTACATTTAAATGTAAAAGCAGTCAATTACAGCTTTAGAACAAAACTACTATTATTCTTTGATAACGCTATATATCAACTATTTAATTTTTTTTCAACAAAAACGTTCTTAAAGTTTAAACATTTGCTTGCTTTATTTATATTTGAACGGGTAAATTTTCATTTTTAAAAGTCATGAAAAAGAGTATTTTACAAGAAAGAAACATCACAAATCGTTTGGACGACGACTCTGAACTCGATGAAAACCTTGATGATTTTATGGAGGAAGAAGAATTAGATTGGGATGAAGATGATCTTCCCATTGACGATGATGATGACAAAGACGACGATGATGACGATTTCGAAGACAACGATTTTGAAGGTGGTAACTTTGATGAAGAAGACATTGAAGACCTTTTAAGCGATGATTTTTCGGATGATGATGATGATTTTTAACAATCACTAAATCTGACACCTATCGTTTTAGTTCTTTGAAATAAAATTTGACGGTTATTTCCATAATCGTTATTAAAAGCAGCCGATAAGGCTGCTTTTTCTATTTAGTGATATTAAAAAAAGGCTCTGGAGTATATCCAGAGCCTTTAATAAATCAAACATTGTTAACTCAAGAAAAAATATCGTTAATTTATTTTCTCCAACCGCTTTTGAATTCTTCGTATGGCTGATTCAATAGGCTGTTCTGGCTCAATAACGTTATAGTCACCCCAAAAATCATCATTTGCAAAATTTGTCACTGCATCTTCCAATATAACGTTTATCTTAAGTCGATCAGATGGTTTGAAATTTTTCTCCTCTGTCTTTTCCCAATCGGTTACAGCCATTTCAAGTGTTGTATAAAAGTTGGTGTTAAACAACTTCTTTTTCCAATTAACTTTAAACGAAACCTGACCTCTTGAATATCCATAATACCACTTTCCATCTTTCTCACGATAATTTACCAGATAAGATGCCTCTGTTGGATAAACCCTTGCACCAATTGGTTTACGTTTTATGAACATTCTTGAGGCTTCATCTTTATCTTCAATATTCATATTAAAGGCGGCACTGGTAATGGCAAGCGATTCTGTATCAATATAAAGCTTTCCATAAAACAGAGGCTCTTTTACTCCAGATTTTTGTTCAAAGCTAATTACATAAATAAGCCTGTCGTCAACTCTGGTAACATTAAGCATTTTAAAATCATAGTAATCTATCATATCTGAACTAAAAAGAGTGTAAGGATCCTTCATTACATCAAGCATAAGTGCGTTAAACGGGCCTCCTTGCAATTTAAACACCAGTGTATCCAGCTTGTCATAATCAACACTTTTACGCCCTATAGCCAGTTGAATCTGATCTTCACGCACATCTTTATAAGCCTGTTTATAAACATTTACAACAGCTTCGGATAATGTTACATAATTCCACCCCCGCTTAATTGTTTCGCGATAAAAGGCAGTCATTTTAACCGGTTCATCCATATAGTTCTTTTCACGCCGGCTCATAACAGACCTTATAATTAAATTCGGATCAGTTGGAAAAACAGATACTTCAACCAGTGAAACAGTCATCATATCCAACTTAAGATTATTCCCCACATGCTTTAATTGACTAATTGGTATTGCCTTTTTTTCATACCCTATGTATGAAATAAAAAAGTTTTTGGTTAACATGTTTTTGGGAACTTTAAAAGAAAATTGTCCCTCAGAATTACAAACAGTAGCCACATTTGTTCCTTCTATAAAGAGCGTTGCAAAAACCAAAGGTTCATTAGTTTTTGAATCAGTCACGGTTCCCTTAAAAAGTTTAAAGTTAATCGTGTCATTTTCAAATTGAGGCTCTTCCTCAATTATGCCCTTACCACTGGCAGAATAGGATATCGACCCAAACATTAAAAGCGCCAGTAACAGGCTGCGGATTAAATTAACTGAATTTTTCATAATCTTATATAATTAGAGGTTTTTGATTTCTTTACCTAATGACATAAAACCATAAAAAAACCCTTACTGCATTTATTTTTTTTATTGTTATTCGCCAAAAGCATTATCTTATTTCTACGTAGCATGCTTATTTTTAACTTCTTACAGGCATGCCATGTTATACAAAGAAGGTTAAATCCCTCATCGTAATCCAGGCAAAATGGTAATTGTTAACTAAATTAATCGTAAGAAGAAATCCCAATTTACGCGAATAAGGTTAGATCCAACACTCCGTTGGGGAGGACATCCCAAATCATATAGAAAAGGAAAGGCCATTAGGCGGGCGTGCCCCGCCTAATGGCATTTCCTTTAACCCAACGGCAGCTTGTCATCCAGAGCGCAGCGAAGGATCTAATTATCAATAAATCAGTAATACGTCAATGGGGGCGCAGCGAAGAATTCAATAATCAATGAATTGGCAGCCAGTCAATGGGGGCACAGCGAAGACAAAAGCACAAATTGTTCTCGCCTTTTTTGGTACATAGCTGTAAACCTGAAAAAAGCTTACGCCCATTCAGGGCTTATATTCAATGTATTGACTTTTACACAGGGCGTTGCCCTGTGCTATTGCAGATGCCCTTTCAGGGCGTAGATTTATACGCTTATTTGAGCCATGAAAGGGCGTTGTCACTAGCGTAGGGCACAGCACTGTGACTTAAGCAAGGGAATAAACATAAGCCCTGAATGGGCGAAAGCAATTGTGCAAAGCCATAAGTTGACGGCTTGGCCCATACGAGGGCGTGCAGATAGTTCATCGCACTGAAAAACATTGCATATAACCATCAATACGGATATTCACTTTTCTTTATATCCCATCGGCAGCCTGTAATTGGCAGCGCAGCTATGGATCTAACATTCAATAAATTAGAGGCCTGTCATTGGTAGATACTTAGGAAAGGAACTTCTAATTGGCCTGTTCGGGAAGAACCCTGAATTTGCTATCAACAATTGAAGGAGCTCCAAAACCAAATTTATTACAAACATACTGAATCGCCATCACGCTGATTCGAACGATAAAGCCTTTGTGTTTAGTAAAAAAAAAGGTAACGATAGCATTTTTATGTTGAATCTAAAATTTACAGACAGCTACTTTTTCAATGGTTTCTTCTTCCAGCTGGCTAATCTGGTATTCACCTATAACAGTTGGTGAATTACCAGTTAGCACAACTATAGCATCTTTTGCAACCATTGCGGAAGCGTCTGAAATAATTATAACAAAGAAAATAAGAAAAACCAACCCTCTAATAAATGTAACACTTATCAAATCTCCGACTAACCAGTTTAGCAAGTTGAAGTGTTTTCAAATCACATCAAAAAAAAATCAAACATAATGCGCTTATTAGAAGGTTGTTTATCAACAATGAATTTGCAAAAATCTTTCTTACAATTGCTTTATTTCCAAATTGACCATAGTCTGGTTTAGAAGCTGATAGGCAATTTCCCCAAAAGTTATTGGACCGGTAATATTTCCAGTATTCTTGCCTTCGAGCTCAGAATAGAGATAATTCAAAATACAATTGCAGGAAAACACTTGTTCATTGAATCCTCCATCTGGCAATAGTTTTGTGAAAGCATCGATATAATCCCTTACAGGAGAAGCCTGTTTATACTTAACATTACTGAAAACCGGGGCATAAAAATTAACCAACTTAGCTTTCTCGTTGATACTTTGTATGCTGATGTTAACCATAGCTCCATTGTAATCAGCCACCAACGGCAAACGAGTATCCAACTGTTTTTTTAATACATAATCGGCAAAGTTTTGTTTTTGACCATTAATTATGGCCTCTCCTACTTGAAATCCGGATTCAGGGAATTCAATAACATCTCCCCTTCCCTGTTCAAAAAGGTTTATTATATTAATCTCAGCAAATTTTTCAGATGGTAGTTCAACATGCATCGCCACCGCTTTGTTCTCGCTTATACCAGACCCAGACCCAATAAATGTCTTAGGTGTTTTCTGACCAAGCTCATCCAAAAGGACACCGGAGATCCAGCCAATTAATGGTTTTAATGCAAAATCCTTATAGTCCGGGGCATTTATGGCAAAATTCAGGTGAGTATCACTTAATGCAGGAATTATTACTACAGTAAAACCATTTTCATATCCATCTTTGTAAATATTCTTTATACTTGCAAAGTCATAACTCGTAATACTAATATTGGTAACAAAAGAAGGTATTTCATCAACCATGATTAACTCCTTAGAAGAAAGGCCTCCTTTTTCTGACATAAAATAGGGAATAGAACCACCTATCCAATTACCTTTAGGCAACTTTTTTAGCAATTCTTCATCTCCTGCCAGCAAAAGGCTTTTTCCTTCTGATATAAAACGGGCAACTTCCTCAGTTGTGTACATTTTTTTCTTCATAATTCAATAAATAAATAAAAAACAGATAGTCAATTATCAATAACTTTCAACAAACTGTTACTAAAGAGAGGGCATTAATGATTTATTTAATTTTCACATTTGCAAATAACATCGCTTTATCTTTTTTTACACTTGGGAAATCTTTGCACTTATAATAGAGTTCGAAGATTTCTTTTGCAGCTTTTTTCACTTCTTCCTCCGAAGCGTTTTTTTGGAGATTAATTTTAAGTCTCGACAAAAGGATATTACCAGCTAAAAATTCCAACTTGACTTGTAATTCTCCTAGCACTAGATCCCTCCAAACCGGGTTGTAAATGTCTTCTTTTTCCATTTTACTTTAGTTTAAAATTAAAAACATGCATTTCAAAATTGTCGTATTTTTAGATATTAAGTGAAAGCTGTCCATAATAGCATATGATTTATACTTTTTTAGAAGCGAAAACATTTATCAACCTTTCAACAAAACCACAGTGTCCACACTTTACAAACTTCTGATTATCATAATTATGGGATCATATAAAATTATATTTTCAATATCCTGACCGCTGTATTAATAAACAAATACACCCAAACACTAATATCTGCGGCATTGTAGAACTCTACAGTAAATAAAACTAATTAACCTATTAGTTCAAAAATTAAGTACCTACTTTTGACCAAGTAAACTAATAGTGTTGTTAACACACTATATTTAAACAGTAAGAAAATTATTAATTTAATAAATTCAACCTTTAGGTCCATTCCCAAACAATGTAGAACACAAAACAAGAATTTATAAAGAAGTTGCAGAAAAATTATATATAGAGAGAGCATAAATCTGTCATTGGTAGCGCAGCGAAGAACCTAACATTCAATAAATCGAAAGCCTGTCATTCAAAGCGCAGTGAAGGATCTAACATTCAATATATTCAAAGTGTAGAACCTACCCAAAATTTTAAACACAAAAAATCCCGTCAGTATTAAACTAACGGGATTCTTTAAAAAAATGGCGGCGACCGGATTGAAATCCCGATCTATCCGGGACCTCAAGCCGCAGGCGTAGTTCCGATAGATCGGGACTCCCTCAATACGCTGTACCCTAAATTTTTAACAAAAAAAAAAGATCGTTGATTTCTCAACAGTCTTTTTAAAAAATGGCGGCGATCCCGTTTATTTGGAACTCCGCTTCGCTTTGACCCGTTAAATGAACAGGCCCCGCGTCACGGGATTTCGCTATGCTACAACTTCGCTTCGCCCCGCTAAAACAAACGGGCCCCGCTTCACGGGATTCCGCTATGCTACAACTCCGCTTCGCTTCGCCCCGCTTTAACAACGGGACTCCGCTTCGCTTCGCCTCCTTTACGGTCGCCTTAAAGC
>CAZSQG010000132.1:0-6126 GCA_964608615.1 uncultured Marinilabiliaceae bacterium | reverse complement strand
TCTTCCAGTTTTAGAATGTTAATTGCAGTGAGTTTTTTATCCTCTTTTATAATTCGCAGAGCTCCTTTAAATTTTTGGTCTTCCTTGCGTTCCCAGTGAAAATCAATGCCAATGGTGACTTTATGCAGGGTGAAGTCGCATGACTGGTACGAAACAGCCGCTAAATCAACAGGGAAGCTGGCCTTTATTTCCTTGTTGTTGATTATAAGTAAAATGGTATCTTCATTCAGAATTGCTTCTGCATCCCCTGAGTATTCCAATCCGGTTTCTACATGTTTGAATTTACCATTAAGACTGAAAGAAATTCTTGGGGCAGATACAATACCCACCTTTATTTTTGGTTCCATAATGTTTTTGTTAACTACGTAGATGTTCTTTTACCAATTCCCATTCTGCTTCTCCAATGGATACCTGTTTATAAATATCACGAATCAAATGTTTATTAAGTTTGTTGAAATCTTCCTGGCGTGGCGTGATTAAAACACCGCCAAAGTCAACCGAAGCAGGGCTGAGGAGTATTTGTTCTTCACCTTCCTTAAAAAACTGTTCGGGACGGTGTTTCTTTCGTGGGAAAATAAAAACCTGCCATTTGTTTCCTGTCCAACTGGTTAGAATGTTCAGCATGGGTTCGGGCTTGGATGGAATACAACTTTTTAAAAACTCAAAAACCTGATTGAACCATTGACAAAGGATCTTTTTATCGGAGCCTGTAATCACAATGGTTTGACGCAGGTAGTTATCAATGGCGTAAATTTCACCATTCTCAGTTTGCCTGAGTAGCGTTTTGCTTAATGTTTTAAATTCATCTTCTATTGGCATAAAACCTTTGTTTCCGGCCTGATAATGAAAGTGATCGGGTGCAGAAGCCCCACATTGAGGTCCGTTATAAAATACTACATAATCACTGAGCGATTGCGCCAGTAGAAGCATCTCTTCAAAATGACCTTCAATAAGCTGGTCGGTGTGTTTTTTAAGCGGAATAGTTAAATGCTTAGTAAAAATGGGGAACGGATTAACCAGTATCAGATAGTTGTTAAGAAAGTCGATCCCATGTTGTTCAGCCGGTAAGTTGGCCTGACATAAAAAGCAATTCCGCTCCTGAATGGATTTGGCATCTACCTTAGCAACCGAAGATCGCATCCGTTCAGGGTTAAACTGAATCTTTACTTTGAAGTTGTTCTCAAAAATAATTTCACGGGTCATTACTTTTTTTAGTCCTGCATAGTTGTTCTTTGCCAGCTGCCATTCGATTAGCTGCCCGTTAATCAGGTCTTCAACTTCTTTGTTCTTATTCATTATTATGCTTGTTTTTGGCTATTCGGGCCCATAGTTCCATGGATCTGATTCTATCTTTGTAATGGTTGTGCGCGTTTTGTTTGTTAACATCTAAAGAAGCATCGGAATTTTCGTCCCACCTACGGCACAGGTAAAGCGATTCATAGATGCGTCCAATCTGGTAATTTCTCGAAATATTTAACCCCAGAGCATAATCTTCGCCATAACTGGTATTGGGGACTCTTATTTTTCTCAAAACCGGTGTGTAGAAGGCACGTGGTGCTCCAAGTCCGTTTATTCTAAGGGCGTTGTTACGTCCATTATCGGGAGTCCATTCGCGGTGATCAATGATGCCCGGAGGTATCTCTTCCAGTTTAAAATTCACCATTTTGTATGTTCCCACAACCATAGCGCAATTTTGCTCATAAAAAGCATTGACAATGGTTTGAATAACTGAATCGTTAATGTAGAGGTCGTCGCTATCAAGTTGTATGGCAAATTTTCCGCACTCTGGATGAAAGATACCCTCATTCCAGCATCCGCCAATGCCTAAATCATAACGATTCGGAATTATATGAATGATTCGTTTATCTTCCCTTGCATATTTTGCAACGATATCAGTTGTTCCATCGGTTGAATGGTTGTCAATAATAATCAGGTTAAAATCAAAAGAAGTTTTCTGGCTTAAAACTGATTTAACGGCATCTTCAATGGTTTTTACTCTGTTGCGAACTGGAATAATCACAGATGCTTCAACAGGAAACAGCTCTTCGCTGAATTTGACTTCAGGAAATTTTGGTTTGAGCCAGGCTCCAATGGCTTTTAAGTGAAGCGTGCAGGCCTGCTCCATCTCAATTTGTAGGGCTCTGTTTTTAGGATCAACATAGTCGAACATCTTTTCACCCGAAAGCCGGGTGTCGGTTTCCATTTCGGTGTAAAGAAATTCGGGAAGATGCAATAAACAGTGATTTTGCGATACTTTTAACCTGAGGTCGTAGAGCGCGGCAAACTTAAAATCGACATCCATTTTTGCTACAGCAAGTCTCAGGGCATTGGTATTATATAAAAGAAGTGAACCAAAATTAAAGTCATCTCTTAAGCTGCCTTCTTGGTAATCGTTAACTGGATTAGGTTTTCTTTCGACCCCCTTAATCTCATAATAATCGGAATAAATCAGTCCGGCTTGGGAATCCAAACAGCATTGAATCATCCGTTCAAGAGCAAAAGCCCCCAAATTCAGGGGCAGGGATTTTGAATAAATAAGCGTAAATTCTGTATCGCTTGTTTCAGCAATTTTTCTGATGCTCATTGTGGTTTTAAGAGAAGATTCTTTCAACCATTCAACTCCGCTTGATAAAATGTCTTTCGGTAGTTGCTGTTCAGAAACGATTATGATTCTTTTTACGCATGCAGATTCTTTTAATCCTTCAATGGTAACGCTTAAATCCTCATTGTTGCCCCCTGCTATAAAACAAGTAATTATCTTTTCCATTATTTATTTTGGTTAATTTCAAAAACGTTCATAATACATTTAACTAAACTGTTTAGCTTATTCGTATCTGATCTGTTATGAGTTCTAGCGGAAATCCAAAGGTAATTAAACCCAGGTGTTTATTGTAAAATTAAGGGCTATGCTGTCGTTGTTCTCAACCATATCTGTTTCTATGTAAATTCCGGATATCAAAATATTACCATGATTTAGAGCAAAGTTCTCTTTTTTTTTATAATGTCTTGGGTGAATACTCTGAAATTTTCTGGTCCAATATGAACATTAGGTTTCATAACGAAATAAATTTCTCTGGAGGCCACATCGATGCACAATTAAATATTATGACTGTATTATTGATTTTACCCACTATAATTCATTTTTAGCCATTTTTTTTCTTCTCCTTTTGTGTTTCTGGTCGATAATTTTGCTGAAACAATTCCCGGAAATTAGGAGATGATTTTATTTGTTATAGCATACATTGTATATTATTTAGTGTGTTATGATTACGACAATGAATGAACGCTTTTTCAAAAATAAAAACAAATTTTCAAAGAATTAAGAAATTGTAATACATGTTACAACCTTTATTTTTTTACAAGTTTTTTCTTTTATATTTACACAGTAAAAAAGCATTAAAAAATGCCTTGAATTAAATGAACAATTTATTGTTTATATTATATTTTAAGTTGCATATTATTCCGAGTTTACCATCAGTTTTATAATATATATTCTAATAGTATGATTCTTATTGCTGATAGCGGTTCAACAAAGACTTCGTGGGTTTTAACGGATGCTGACCGGAAGATTGCAGGGCAATGCAAAACCTCTGGAATTAATCCGTTTTATCAAACTGAGGAAGAGATTTTCAACTCGCTTAACGATGAATTTACTTTATCCTTAAGTGGACTTGATTACTTGTATTTTTATGGAGCAGGATGTGCAAATACTGTAATGAAGGATGTTGTATTACGAGTTCTAAAACGAATATGGAATCCCGATAATATTGTTGTTGAAAGTGATCTTCTTTGTGCAGCAAGGTCTTTATGCGGGCATAAACCGGGTATTGCTGCTATTTTGGGAACTGGTTCAAACTCATGTTGTTATGATGGAAAGGATGTTGTCAGACATGTTTCTCCATTAGGATTTATTATGGGAGATGAAGGAAGTGGGGCTGTTTTGGGTAAAAAACTTGTCGCTGATGTTTTAAAGAGGCAATTACCCGATGGTATTTGCGAGCTTTTTTTTGATTCTTACCACCTATCGTCAGCCGAAATTCTTGACCGGGTTTATAAGCAACCTTTCCCAAACCGCTATCTGGCGCAATTCACCAAGTTTATCCATCAGCATATTAACGAAGAAAGCCTTGACCTTTTAGTAAAGAACAGTTTTAAGGAATTCTTTATTCGAAATATTAGTGAATACAATCAGGCTGAAATGCCTGTAAATTTTACCGGAAGCATTGCCTGGTATTTTCTTCCGCAATTGAAAGATGCCGCCCGGGAAACAGGTTATTCAATTGGACTGGTTACTAAGGATCCCCTGGATGGTATTGTTAATTATCACTCAACAATTTGATGAATATAAAACAACTATGATAGTTAATGATGAAAATACAAAATTCACTCTCAGTATAACTGAATCGCCATCACAATTTAAGAATCTTGAAAAGATGACGGTTCGTCAGTTGGTTACTGCTATTAACGAGGAAGATGCTAAAGTGCATGTTGCTGTTAGTAGAGTTTTACCTCAGGTTGAGGAACTAGTAATACGAATTGTTGATCGTATGAAAAAAGGAGGAAGAGTCTTTTATTTGGGGGCCGGTACTAGCGGAAGGCTGGGCGTTTTGGATGCTTCTGAGTTACCTCCTACGTTTGGGGTTCCTGATAATATGGTTGTCGGACTAATAGCAGGTGGTGATGTTGCTTTACGCAAAGCAGTTGAAAATGCCGAAGACGATCCGGACAGGGCCTGGGAAGAACTAAAGAATTATAACATTAATAGCAGCGATACAGTTATTGGTATTGCTGCTTCTGGTACAACCCCTTATGTTATTGGAGGGGTTGAAACAGCCCGTAAAAATGGCCTTCTGACAGGTTGTATTACATGTAATCCAGGTTCAAAAATTGCTCAGGTTGCTGAGTTTCCCATTGAAGTTATTGTAGGTCCCGAATTAGTTACAGGAAGCACGCGTCTTAAAGCAGGAACTGCTCAGAAAATGGTTCTTAACATGATTACGACTACAATAATGATAAAGCTAGGACGCGTTAAGGGTAACAAGATGGTTAATATGCAGCTAACCAATAGAAAGCTGATTGATAGAGGAACCAGAATGATTATTGATGAACTTGGTTTGGAATATGGTAATGCTCAAGAGCTATTAATTCGATATGGTTCCGTAAAAAGGGCAATTGATGCCTGGAAGCTTAATAAAAGAGGTTGATTTATTGTTGTTAAAGGATGTTATAATAAAAAAGCTGACCTGAAAGGCCAGCTTTTTTACTATAAATATTTTTGTCAACAATTCATTTATTTCAGTGTTTCTTTAAAGTATTTTTCGTACACCTCATTATTGCGAATCAAGAGTTTCACGGTTTCGTCATGAGCTGATATCTCGTCTTGCTTTTCAATAGCTTCAAAAATTTTCTTCTGGGCATCTAAAGTATATTCTTTTTCACCTTCAATGTTGGCGTATACAAAATTTCGCATACGGGGAAGTAATGAATAGATGGGTTCCATGGTAATAATAACAATTGGATTACCTGATGCTTTGGCAAGATTCATATAAAACTTATTGATGGTATCTACCTCCAATTGTGTGTTGTCAGAGTCGCAGCTCTCTAGAGCTTTGAGGTTTTCCTTAAGCTTGTTGATATCCTCAACTGTTCGGTTGCGTGCAGCCAGTCTGGCAATCTGGGGTTCAAATAACCTCCGTACTTCAATTATATGAGCAATTAGGTTTGAGTCAAATTTAAGGTCGTAATATAAATTTAATGAACTAATGGCATGTTCAAGTTTAATCTCCGATACATACATGCCACTACCTTTCCGAATCTGGATAAGACCTCTGGCGCTTAATCTTCTTAGAGCTTCACGTAAGGCAGTTCTACTTACTGCAAAACTTTCACAAAGTTCTTTCTCAGAAGGCAGCCGTACACCGTTAATCAATTTCTTTTGCCGAATGGCTTCTTCAATTTTTCTTTCGATTTTTTGACTTAACGTCTGAGTAACGCCTATTTTGGTAAATATATCGTCCATTTTAATAAATTAATAATACAACATATAAATTTATACAAATTTATAATTTAAATCATTGGTGTCCGGTAAAATTTTAGAAAATCATTTAAATGCTTTAAATAATAAGG
>CAZSQG010000131.1:0-6413 GCA_964608615.1 uncultured Marinilabiliaceae bacterium | reverse complement strand
GTTCTACACTTTGAATATATTGAATGTTAGATCCTTCACTGCGCTTTGAATGACAAGCTTTCGATTTATTTAATGTTAGGTTCTTCGCTGCTAATGATAAGCTTTCGATACATTGATAATAAGATCCTTCGCTGCGCTCAGGATGACAGGCTTGCGTTGTGTTAAAGGAAAGGCCATTAAGCGGGGCACGCCCGCATAATGGCCTTTCCTTTTCTATATGATTTGGGTTGTCATCCCCGAACGGAGTGAGGAACCTAAACTTCTTTGTATAAATAGGAATTACTTATTACGATTAATGTAATTGAGAATATTACCTGCAGTAAACTTGATATTTACCGCAGGTAATGATAAGTAAGGGTTGAGAATAGTAAAATTGTATAATATTTGAGTCACTGATTATAAAAGTTCTGGATTCTTAAATAATGCAGGATAATAACAGGCTATTAGTCCCAGTGCTTTATTAACATCAAGATCTCCATTAGATAATTTTTTCTGTCCTTCCATTGCTTTTTCTGAAATGAACATTGCGTTTGCTTCAAGTGAATACAGTGCAAATTTTCCATATAGGAATTCAGCCCCAAAACCTGATTTACGGCATGTGTATTTTACCTCCAGGGTGTTGTTACGTACAATGTATTCCTTGCATTTTGAGCGGTCGTTAAGGTAAATAATAACGGGAGCTTTTGCATTCTGATAAGTCAATTCAAATTTACGGAGTATTTCACCTTTAATTGTTTCCGGATCTAGTTCAGTAATTGTATATTCTCCCTGAATGGTATGAGTATCACCTTTTGCAATAATCTGACCATCGTTGTTTGATGCGATCATACTGTTGGTGAAAGTAAACATTACACAAAAAGCGATTAATGAGAAGATAGTTCTTTGTTTCATAATATAAATTGTTTTTTGTTTTAAGGATGTATTCAATTCTCGTGCCGCTTGTTGTAAGGTGTTGTAATTCAGTTGTAACATTAAAGGTGAATCTGTTAGGTTGCCCGCTAACGGATAATAAGTGTTCGTAAATGAACGATAATAGAATTTAGATGTATTTTGAGAAGGAAATGTATAATGATAAGTGTTGAAGCTTTTGTAGAGGCCTATAATGAAATTTAAGGAGTTGGAATCCAAACGTCGTTGTTGAGAGATCCTGTTTTATCATAAATGATAGCTTATAAACGAAGTCCATAAATGTTTTACGGTATATGATTAGTCTGATCTGGTCCATATTCTAATATTAATTAGTGATAAACAAAAAAAAGGGCCTCACTTGGAGTGAAGCCCTCATTTAAACCTTGGGATGTTGCTTTTATCCCTGGTAAGTGCTAATACTATTAGCCTCAACCTGACGATCAATTTTTTTAATTAAGCCTTGTAATACTTTACCCGGGCCAATTTCCAAAAACGAAGCCGCTCCATCGGCCAGCATATTCTGAACTGTTTGTGTCCATCTAACCGGAGCGGTGAGCTGGGCAATCAGGTTTTCTTTAATCTCAACGGGGTTGGTAAATGGCTTGGCATTCACATTCTGATAAATGGCACATACGGGCTCAACAATGGCGGTGTTTTTAATAGCTTCAGCTAATTCGGCGCGAGCAGGCTCCATTAAGGGTGAGTGAAAAGCTCCCCCAACTGAGAGCTTCAATGCGCGTTTGGCCCCTTTTTCAGTAAGTATTTCGCACGCCTGATCAATACCGGCAAATGAACCTGAAATTACCAGTTGACCAGGGCAATTATAATTAGCAGGAACTACAACATCATTGATTGAAGCGCATACTTCTTCAACAATATGATCGTCTAAACCTACAATTGCAGCCATGGTTGAGGGCTCGGCTTCGCAAGCTTTTTGCATGGCCATGGCTCTTTGGTACACCAGTTTTAAACCATCTTCAAACGAAAGAGCGCCAGCAGCAACTAGAGCCGAAAATTCACCTAAAGAGTGTCCGGCAACCATTTCTGGTTTAAACTGATTACCAAGTGTTTTAGCCAGAATTACTGAATGTAAAAAAATTGCCGGTTGTGTCACTTTTGTCTGACGAAGGTCTTCATCAGTACCTTCGAACATCAAATCGGTGATACGGAATCCAAGTATTTCATTGGCCTTTTCAAATAAATCTTTTGCAAGTTGGGAGTTTTCGTACATGTCTTTTCCCATACCTGAATATTGGGCTCCCTGACCCGGAAAAACATAAGCTTTCATTGTAATAAGTGTTTTAGTAAAAAGTATTTGAACCCAGGTTTTGGTTTTAAACAATGGGTCTTAACTTAAAAGCATTAATTGAAATCATTCTTATTTTGGATGGCAAATATAGGGAATAATTGTATAAACGAAATTTTTCGTTTGCCAGTTTCCATAAAGCGTTGAAACTTGAGTTTTCAATCGACCTTATTTTATTGTAATTTAATCTTGTCTTCATGGTCAACTGGGCCGTGGTAATAACGATGTCCTACGGGGTGAAAACGTATTACCGGTACTTTGATTTGAGTAACAAGAGCCTGGTCACTAGCTGCAATATGGCTCTACCAATGACAGATTTATGGCATCTCCCTGTTATGTTCTCATTTTTGCCCAATTTATTGGGTGGCGACTCTGAATGACAAACTAATATAAACGTTTGTCATTTCGAACAAATGGAGAAATCTCTTAATACAACTATTTCCCGTTTACTAGTTTTATTATATGATTGAAAACTATAAAATTATTTGTTAAAGGAAACGGATTTGTGAATAAACACTACCTGAGCATAATAGTTTTAGTCGTTTGTTGCAGAAATTAATTGAGTTTATAGTTGTAATCAGTGTGCTTTAGCAAAAAAATATTGAAATAACTGTTGCTACGTATGCTCCTTTATGATGACTTTAATAATTAGTTTAAATCGAAAAATTGAGAAAAAACAAACCGACTTAAAGTTAAATTTGAACGTTGTAGTTGCTCTTTAACGGTACTAAATAATATAAACTATTAATTATCTTATAAAAAGAGTTAGAACTATTTCTTTTTTCTTTTGGAATTTAGTACTTTTGCCCCGCTTTAAAATAGAAAGGTATTAAAATATTTGAAAATCAGTATGGTTTTTTAAGCAAAAAGAATACCTTTGCAACCCGTTTGCCAATAGTATATTAAGTTTAAACAATAGTTTATATGCCAACAATTCAGCAATTAGTTAGAAACGGACGTAAAAAGCTGGTAGACAAAAGTAAATCTCCTGCACTGGATTCTTGTCCTCAAAGACGAGGCGTTTGTGTAAGGGTTTATACTACAACACCAAAGAAACCTAACTCTGCTATGCGTAAGGTAGCAAGGGTTCGTCTTACCAATGGAAAAGAAGTGAACGCCTATATTCCAGGTGAAGGTCACAATTTGCAGGAACACTCCATTGTGTTAGTACGAGGTGGCAGAGTAAAAGATCTTCCAGGTGTGCGTTATCACCTTGTTCGTGGTGCTCTTGATGCCTCTGGTGTTGATGGTCGTACCCAGCGTCGTTCCAAATATGGAACAAAACGTCCAAAAGCTAAAAAGTAATTTTTTAGGAAGAAGTTTTTGTTTATTGGTTTGTGTTTAGGTTGAGTAAATGGAAATGGTTCCGTTGAAGAGTCAAATACAACCAGTAAAGTTGAAAGCTAATAAACAAAAAAGAAAATGAGAAAGAGTAAACCAAAAAAGCGGGTTTTACTACCCGATCCAAAGTTCAACGATACTTTGGTAACACAATTTGTAAACAATCTGATGTATGATGGAAAAAAATCCATCTCATATCAAATTTTTTACGATGCCCTTGATTTAATGAACGAAAAATCTGAAAAAGAAGGAAAGTCTCCTCTTGAAATGTTCAAGAAAGCCCTCGAGAATGTAACTCCCTCTGTTGAAGTGAAAAGCCGCCGTGTGGGTGGTGCTACATTTCAGGTTCCTACCGAAATTCGTTCCGAACGCAAAGTTTCTTATAGCATGAAGAACCTGATTCTTTTTGCCCGCAAAAGGAACGGGAAATCAATGGCCGATAAATTGGCTGCTGAAATTGTTGCTGCATTTAACCTTGAAGGTGGTGCATACAAGAAAAAAGAAGATATGCACAAGATGGCTGAAGCCAACCGTGCTTTTGCTCACTTCCGTTTTTAATAAAATCCTTTTGACAGATAGATTAGAATGGGAAAAGCAGAATTAAAATATACGAGGAATATTGGTATAATGGCTCATATTGATGCCGGAAAAACTACAACATCTGAAAGGATTTTGTATTATACTGGTATCACTCATAAAATTGGAGAAGTTCATGATGGTGCAGCCACCATGGACTGGATGGAGCAAGAGCAGGAAAGAGGTATTACAATTACTTCTGCTGCAGTTACCACTCAGTGGATGTATGATGATAGAGAATACAAAATTAACATCATTGATACTCCTGGACACGTTGACTTTACTGTTGAAGTAGAACGTTCATTAAGGATTCTTGACGGAGCCGTAGCTTTGTTTTGTGCTGTTGGTGGGGTGGAACCTCAATCTGAAACAGTATGGAGACAAGCTAATAAATATGCAGTACCCCGTTTGGGTTTTGTTAATAAAATGGACCGTTCAGGTGCCAATTTTTATGAGGTAATTCGTCAGGTTCGTGAGGTTTTAGGTGCCAATCCGGTACCTATTACAATACCAATTGGTGCCGAAGAAACTTTTCGCGGCGTAGTGGACCTTATTGAAAATAAGGCTATTATTTGGTATGAGGACAATGTGTTGGGTACCAACTACCAGATTGAAGATGTTCCTGCTGATATGGTTGAGGAAGTTGCTGAATGGAGAGCTAAACTCATTGAATCGGTTGCCGAATATGATGATGAGATGATGGAGAAGTTCTTCGATGATCCTGATTCAATTACCAAGGAGAGTCTAATCAAAGTAATCCGTCAGGCTACCATTGATATGAAAGTTGTTCCCATGATGTGCGGATCGGCTTTTAAAAACAAAGGAATTCAGAGACTTTTGGATGGTATTGTTAGGTTTCTTCCTGCACCTACTGATGTTCCTCAAATTACTGGAATCAATCCAGAAACAGGTAATGAGGAGACTCGTAATGCTGATGAAGACGCACCTTTTACTGCACTTGCATTTAAAATTGCTACCGATCCATTTGTAGGAAGATTGGCTTTTATGCGTGTCTATTCTGGCAAACTTGAATCTGGTTCATATATTTGGAACTCACGTTCTGAGAAAAAAGAGCGTATTTCGCGCTTATTTCAGATGAAATCCAACAAACAGTTTCCGCAAGATGTAATTTATGCTGGTGATATTTGTGCCGGAGTTGGTTTTAAGGATATTCGTACTGGTGATACATTATGTGACGAGAAACATCCTCTTATTCTGGAATCTATAGATTTCCCTGATCCCGTTATCGGTATTTCTGTGGAACCTAAGAGTCAGAAAGATATGGATAAATTGTCTAATGGGTTGAGCAAATTGTCTGAAGAGGATCCAACCTTCAGAGTTCATACTGATGTTGACAGTGGTCAAACTGTAATTAGTGGAATGGGTGAATTACACCTTGAGATTATTATTGACCGCTTAAGACGTGAATTTAAGGTTGAGTGTAATCAGGGTCGTCCACAGGTAGCGTATAAAGAAACAATTACCCAGACTGTTGAGCACCGCGAAGTGTTTAAGAAACAAACGGGTGGTAGAGGAAAATTTGCCGATATTATTGTCAAAGTTGGTCCTGTTGATGAAGAAAAAACAGGTTTGCAGTTTATTGATTCGGTAAAGGGAGGTAATATTCCACGTGAATATGTACCCTCTGTTGAAAAAGGTTTTCGTAACGCTATGCAAAATGGAGTTTTAGCCGGATTTACTGTTGAGAACCTTAAAGTTCAATTGTTGGATGGTTCTTTTCACCCTGTTGACTCTGATGCTCTGTCTTTCGAAATTTGTGCCCGTCAGGCCTTTCGTGCTGCTTGTGCCAAAGCCAAGCCTACACTTCTTGAACCGATTATGCGCGTAGAAGTTGTAACTCCGGAAGAATATATGGGAGACATTATCGGTGACTTTAACAAGCGTCGTGGTCAGGTTGAAGGTATGGAGTCAAAGGCCGGAGCTCGTGTTGTAAAAGCTCGTGTACCTCTTGCCGAAATGTTTGGATATGTAACCGCACTTCGTACTATCTCTTCTGGTCGTGGCACTTCGTCAATGGAATTTTCACATTATGAGGAAGTTTCAAAATCTATTGCTCTGGAAGTAGTAAAAGACGCTAAAGGTAAAGTTGAATTATTGTAAGAACTCGTTCGCATAAACAACTATGAATCAAAAGATAAGAATTAAATTAAAATCATACGATCATAATTTGGTTGATAAGTCAGCCGAAAAGATCGTTAAAACGGTGAAAAGCACGGGTGCCATTGTTAGTGGTCCCATTCCGCTTCCTACTCATAATAGG
>CAZSQG010000130.1:0-6505 GCA_964608615.1 uncultured Marinilabiliaceae bacterium | reverse complement strand
GTAGACTTTTTATATCGTTCTCCAAATCTTTTTTACCCTCTTTTATGTTAAAAAAACTAACTACGTAAAGCCCAGAGACTAAAAACTACTTGCTTTCTTCTTTTTCTTTTTCTTTATAATCTTTTATGGCATCAGCATTAATGACGTTCTTTTCAATTAACAATAAGTACCAAGTGAATATTTTCTTGATATCAGACACGTAAACCCTATCCTGATCAAAATCGGGTAAGGCTTTAGCAAAAGCATCCTTCATATCCTTTGAAGAAGCCTTAGGATCAACGTTTATCTGATTCTCAAAAATCGAAATTAAAACATTTGTTAACTTAACATCACCATCATTAGTAAAAATGGAAATATCTTCCAAAACACTAAGTCGCGAAGTTGCATAGGCAGGCATTCTTTTGCCATCAACTAAAGATTCAACAATAACATTACCCTTACCTTGAGTAATCAGCTTAAACAGGCCGGAATGACCAGCAATTGACAAAATGTCTTTTAACATGTTTTTCGATTATTAAAAATTTGCACAAAAATACGATATTCAATGAAATGGCAAAACATTAATTTAATATTAACTTCGAAACAAAAGCAATGCCGACCTAACATCAAATTTAGAAGCCTTTTAAGTAATCGAAATTCAGCGTTAAACCATTCCACGCTGCTTCTTAATTTTCTCATACGCTTCATTTACTTTTTGAAATTTCTCGTTGGCTACACCCTGGAACTCCTTCCCTAAATGTGTTACTTTATCGGGATGAAAACGAATGGCCATTTTTCGATAGGCCCTTTTAACATCTTCATTACTTACATCGCTACTTATTTCGAGTACCTTATAGGCTGCAGCAATATTATCGTGAAACATATTTAAGACTGATTGGTAATCCAGCTCTGATATTCCAAGATATCCCGAAATAGTTTGTATAACCATGATCTCTTGCTTTCCAAGAAATCCATCAGCCTTTCCCAAACCAAAAAGAACGTGTAACAATTGAATCTTTGACTGATAATCAATATTAACCCTAATTTGATGGCATACATCCTGAAGGGGGATTTCTTTTTTCAAGATATCACGAAGCATAAGCAATGCCTCTCCTGATTTCTCGTCTCCCAATATATTAGCGAGTTGTCCCTTCACATAATCAAGCTCTGATTTTAAAACCTTCCCATCCGATTTCATGACTGCTGCCATTAAAACAAGTAAGGAAACCACAAACCCATCTCGTGACGAAGCCCGATTGCCAATAATACTGCCGGAAGATACATTAACCATATTTCCCAACAACATCCCAATAATTCCTCCAATTGGACCAAGCATCCACCAGCCTAAACCGGCTCCTAATAATACTTTCAAAAATTTCATATCTCTTTATTAAAAAACTTTTTCACTACTGACCTACAAAAATAATAAGATTCTTGATTTCGCTACCAATAACAGGCTTCCGATTAATTAAAAATCAGATCCTTCGCTGCGCTACCAATAACAGGTTTGCGATTTATTGTATATCTGATCCTTCGCTACGCTACCAATGACAGGTTTGCAATTCATTGATAATATAGATCCTTCGCTGCGCTCTGGATGACACCGCACTTTTTTAAGAAGATAGATTAGGGTTTGAGGGGCAGGCTCCGCCTGCCCCTCAAACCCTTATCTATCATGCGTGCATCCTTATTGTCATTCTGAAAGAAGTGAAGAATCTAACCTTTAAGAAAACATGTTATCCTTATTGGTATTAGTAACGATATAATTTCGAGATTATTGATAATAATATTCTTAACTGCAACTCAGGATGACACCCTCATTTGTTAGTTTGTAGCTGATTAACATTTCCAACAAAGCGAGAAATCTCAAGATTAAATGGCTTCTCGATCAATAGTGTAACTTTTTATAAATATCTAACACCTGTGGTATTACCATTTGCACATCATCGCAAACAATAACAACCTGACTTAATGAACATTTTTTATCATCAGGCCATTGAAGCTCCATCCTTGCCCTAATTTCATCCTCCGATAATCCATCACGTCTTTTAACTCTTTCAAGCCGTAATGCCTCCGGAGCTGTTACAGTTATTACAGCATCCATAAACTTATACCCACCACTTTCAAATAAAACTGCAGCTTCATTTAAAACAATACCACTATCCTGTTTTTTCATCCATTTTTCAAAATCCATACGTACAATTGGATGTACCAACTGTTCCACTTCTTTTAAACAGCCAGGATTACTAAAAATAATTCCTGCCACACGCTGCCGGTCAAGCTGTCCTGAGGAATAAATGTCGCTTCCAAACAATCGCTTATATAAAGTGATGATTTCTTTATTAACGTGGATTAACTCCTTTGCCCGCTTATCGGAATAATATACCGGCAAACCCAACTGCTCAAAAATCCTGCATACAGTTGATTTGCCACTACCGATACTGCCGGTAATCCCAATCTTATTTTTGTCTCGGCTCGTCAATATTTTAGAATATGAATAGTTTTAACCTTAGTTTATCGTTTCCGCTCAATAAGATACTCAACAAATATTGGGGAATAATCCATTGAGTAAATCCCTACGGGTGTTTTGTCAATTTTGACTCGTAACCGAGTGGTTCCTCCTTCAGTAAAGGCAGTGCTAGCATCAACTATTGCTCTAAAATCGTTGGGCGATATTTTATCAAACTTACTAAGTCCGGTTCTAAAAGTAATATTTACTTCCGACGGAAAAGTTTTGCCTCGTAAACTATCCGCAAGTCCAATAACATCAATTGGAATAACAATAGACGATTCGGAAAACGGTTCAACCGGAATAAGCATGGATGAAGATTTAAGACTAATTTCTAGTCCCTCAGGATTCAATAATCCCACATTTCGGACAAGAGTATCTCTTACTTTTTCGTAAACAAAATGACGGGTAAGAATGGCCGATAAGGTATCGACGATGTTTTTAGGGCCTGAAACCTCAACCGAATCAGGCTCGAACAATACCGGCCCAGCCATCAGGAATTGTTTCTCGAGATTCAATTTACCATTAAACCTAATTGGGACCTTTTTACTTTGTAGTTTTTGTAGCTCAATGAAGATAGTATCTGGTAAAATATCAATCAAATCCATTTCCAAAAACAACTGGCCCTGAAAATGTTTTCTTTGATCACGGGAAATTAAAATTGCCTGTTCCGAACCCTCGTGCTCAATTCTTCGCAATTTTGATACATCATAAGTTGGTGTTGAAAGCGTATTAGAAATATATTGCCGCAGAATAGAATAGCCGCTTCCCTTGACTCTTAAATTAATGGACTTCGTAACCGACCCTACAACAACCTCATTATCAGGAACATTCACAAACTTAACGGGAAACGAGAATGTTGCCA
The DNA here is from genome assembly GCA_964608615.1 of uncultured Marinilabiliaceae bacterium. Taxonomy (GTDB): domain Bacteria; phylum Bacteroidota; class Bacteroidia; order Bacteroidales; family Marinilabiliaceae; genus CALEUX01. The sequence continues at coordinate 3,152 of CAZSQG010000130.1, read as the reverse complement.
CATAATTATCGCGTAAGGCATTAAGGAACCAGAAAGTAGTAGAAACAAACAGAAATATAAGAAACACAAAAGCATCGCGATTCCTTTTCAGGCGATGAAATTCGTCTGAAAAGTTCAACCTTTTTAAGGAATCCCAATGATCGTTTAGTCTAAAAAGCTTCTTCATAATAAAAAGGGGCCAATGATTAACAAAATTAATCATTGGCCCCGATAAAAGAAATCATATTAGAAATATATATCCAAAACAGATTTATTAATTCAAATCCAACCTGATAATTATTTCCTTACAGCATCAGACATATCCATAATTACAGCTGATTTATCAATTGTAATTTTAACATTTTCGCTGATTTCCATAATAACTTTATCTTCTTTAATTTCCGAAACTTTACCATAGATGCCTCCAGTGGTAACAATTTTATCACCTTTCTTCAAGGCTTCACGATATTTTCGGAGTTCTTTTTGTCTTTTCATTTGTGGTCGGATCATGAAAAAATAGAAAACCACAATAATCAAGGCAAATGGCATTAACTGAACCCAAGGATTTGTTGCGCCTTCCTGCGCCGGCATTGACATAAATAAACTATACATTTTATTATCTTTTTTTGGTTTATAACATTTGACCTGCATGTATGGCCATAATTATTTATAATTTACGAACATGCTCGTTTCAGTATATTAAAGCTATATCATTCAACTTCAGCCCTTATCACCAATTCAACGGGATAACGACTGCCATTACTAATTACCCTGACTACCTGTCGTTGATGTCCATTTCGACCACTGGTATTAAAAACAATTTCCACAGCACCTTTCTCACCGGGACTCACAGGCTTATGAGGATATTTCACGTTAGTACAACCACAACCAGCTACAACATCATCAATAACTAACGATTTATCACCCATATTAGTAAATCCAAAGCGGCAGGCAATTTCCTCTCCAGCCTGAACTTTGCCAAAGTTATGCAATTCCTTATCAAACACCAACAAGGTTGTATCAGTTTCAGCACCGGAACTCTTTAATCCCGATGTTCTCTTTGCACTATCCATACACGATACAGCTAACCATAAGGTGATAGAAGTGAAAATAATAACAGATAATCTCATAGGTCAATAAAATGTTTAATTAATCGCTAATAATATTATATTGGATAAAACATCAGAACGCGTACATACAACTGTTTTTCAGATGCTTAAGCAATTCTCAACTACATAATCCACACAAAAATAGACTAACTAACTATTAACAACAGCAATAAAATCAGCATCGTATTATACCTGATCCAGAAGTCCACGACCTTTTTTAACAATTTTGCCTTCAGTGATAAGGTTGGATACAATTTTATCGAGAATTCCGTTAATAAACAAACTACTTTTAGGAGTAGAATAATGCTTTGCTATTTCGATATACTCGTTTAATGTAACCTTAACCGGTATTTGAGGGAATTCAATCATTTCGGTAAGAGCAATCTCCATCAAAACAATATCCATAAAAGCCACCCGCTCAAATTCCCAATTCTGCGAATATTTCTTAATCATCCCGGCAAATTCATGATGATTGAGCATAGTTTTTCGCAATAATATTTTCACAAAATCCTGATCATCATTATCCTTAAACTCACTCTGCAATAGTTGTTGATCTTGGTTTTTTTCTTCAAAATCCTTCAGAGTTTTAATAACCATACTCATGATAAACTCAGCTTCATCATTCCAGAAAATACTCTGTTCTTCAACCTGAGAGTATAAAGGCTCATACTGCGCGATAACCTTTTCGGCCAACTTTACAATAAATTTTTTATCCTCATCAAATGATTTAAAATCCGAATCCATATATATCTTATATAAATCAGACTCAACAATTGCATCAAAAAGCGAACGAATTATTTCGGGGCTATTAACCCATGAAATACCATTCTGCTCAATATACTTCAAAAGAGATTCATTTGAAGATAGTTGCTTCAGTAATTTATTCTCGATAAACCTGATGTTGGGATTTAAATCTTCTTCGGAGCGGATTTTTTTATTTCGGCCAATCTCTATGCGATTTTCGGCATACGCATGAATATCAACCATTAAAAGAAGAAAAAGGTGGTATAACTCAAATGATTTGGAAATACTGTGAAATAATTCCTTCTCGCACTGCTGTAGAGAAATATCGCCATTCTTTTGATAGGCGTATATCATCTGCATCACCTTAACTCGTAAAAGTCTTCTGCTTAGCATTATAAAAGAACTTTTTTAATTGTAATTAAAACGTTCAAAATTAGGTAAAAATTTACTTAAAACAAGATAAAAACTTACCAATGATAATGTGCAAAATAATAAAATCCATATCAACAAAAGCTAAACAGGCTCTAATACAAAGGTTATGACAACATAATAACAGAGGTTAAAGAATTGAAATTTAAAAGTAATTTTGTAAACAAAGTTTATGTTATTTGAAAAATTATTCTCATTTTTGAACTACAAAAACCAAAAGTGCTTTTGTAGTATTAAAAAAATAACACTTAAAAGATGGAAGGATTCGAAAAAAATGATGATTTTGAAAAGAATGACAAAGAAGAAATCTTTTCAAGAGCAGTAAGAGCAGGCAAAAGGACTTATTTTTTTGACGTCAAAGCGACCCGAAAAAACGATTATTACCTGACCGTAACCGAAAGTAAAAAGAGATTTGAAGAGGATGGCCGGTTCCATTTTGAGAAACACAAGATCTTCCTTTATAAAGAGGATTTTGATAAGTTTGCTGAAGGATTGGAACAAGCCATTGAGTTTATTAAGTCCGTTCAGGGTGAATTATCTGAAAACGAAGAAATACTTGAAGCTGTTATTCCTGAAGAGTACACAAGCATTGAGTTTGAAGATTTAAACAAGTAACCCTCCCCTACCCACCCGTATTAAAAAGAGGCCTTAAAAAAGGCCTCTTTTTTTTTACTATTTACAAAGGTTCTGATATTCATATACAAGATAAAAAAGGGGAAACGCAAAGGCGCAAAGGTTATTTCTCGCAGAGGTCGCAAAGAATTATTAATCTAAACCCTTTGTGTTCTTTGAAGTATGATAATGATACACAAGAAAAAAAAGGTTAAACGCAAAGGCGCAAAGGTTATTTCTCGCAGAGGTCGCAAAGAATTAGGAAATAAACCTTGGTGT
>CAZSQG010000129.1:389-6563 GCA_964608615.1 uncultured Marinilabiliaceae bacterium | reverse complement strand
TTTATTTAAACCAAATCCAATATGAGCCTCGAACTGAAAAAAAAATACAAATGGTCGTTAGTAGTACCTACCAGTATGGGGGTGCGTATTACTCCTGTTAACGGCCAGCCTGTTCACAGCAGCGATACATTCAAAATGCAGGCCACCAGTGCCGAAACCAATGTAGCCAGCATTTCTTCATACCTGGGACTTCCCGTAAAAGTACTTACCACTTTTGTAAAGGACAGCCCCATTGCTCAATTCATAAAAAGCAATCTGAAAAACCGCCACATGGATTATGAAGGTATTGAATTGGAGCAGGACAATCCTTGGGGGTTTCGCCACCAGTTTAACATTGCCGACAGCGGATATGGTGCCCGTGGACCCCGCGTACAAAACGACCGCGCAGGCGAGGTAGGTCGAACATTGAATGTTAAAGATTTTGATTTGGATCGTATCTTTGGCGAAGAAGGCGTGCAAATAGTACACCTTTCGGGCCTTATTGGTGCTTTATCACACGAAACCAGTAATTTTTGTCTGGAACTTGCACGTGCTGCCAAAAAACACGGCACTCGTATTTCGTTCGATCTTAACCATCGTGCCTCTTTCTGGAAGGGTCGCGAAAAAGAACTAAGAGAAATATTCACCGAAATAGCTTCCGTTTCCGATATTCTAATTGGTAACGAGGAGGACTTCCAGCTTTGCCTGGGCATCGAAGGCCCAGAAGAAGGTGGAAAGGGCATCTCCGATAAAATCGATAGTTTTAAGGAAATGATTATTCGCGTAAAAAAAGCATTCCCAAACACATCAGTTTTTGCCACAACACTACGTCAGGTAATTAATGCCAACGAACACCTATGGGGTGGCATAATGCTTGAAGGAAATAACTGGCATGTTGTTGAACCTCGCCAAATACACGTTCTCGATCGCATTGGAGGTGGCGATGGTTTTGTTGGAGGCATGCTATACGCTATATTGAAAAGCTGGGAACCCGAAAAATGGATTCAGTTTGGTTGGGCTACCGGTGCTCTGGCAACTACCTTCCTTACCGATTATGCACAACCTGCCGACGAAGAAATGATTTGGAGCATTTGGGGTGGAAATGCAAGGGTAAGAAGGTAAGACGGATACTTGAAACAGAAACTGGAAAATGAAGATATATTAGCGTTTTAACATTATAAAGCAAAAACACGAAATAACTTTTCCAGTTTAACTTTCTTATTTTTCCGGATTTCTGTTTACTGTAATTTGTTCATTGGTAATGCTAAGCACTCTGAATTAAGTATTAAAAAAAATAAAACAAAACACCATGGTTTATTACCAACAAGGCTCAGAAAAGGATATTTTATCGTCAGATGATTTAAAAGCAGCCCTTTATCAGGCACTTGAAAAACTGGGGCCTAAAAAACGAGTGCTGGCAATTCCACCTGACTATACCCGATACCACTCCAGAGCGGGAGAACTAACTACCTATACATGGGAATATTACAAAAACCGTCTTGTGGATGTTTTGCCGGCGTTGGGAACACACAACCCTATGACCGACAAAGAAATTGACCACATGTTTTCCGGTGTACCCAAAGAACTATTCAGAATTCACGACTGGCGTAACGATGTTGTTACACTTGGCATTGTTCCTGCCGATTATATTGCTAAAATAACCGAAGGCCGTATCAATTACGAATGGCCTGCACAGGTTAATAAACTTCTGGTTGAAGGCAACCACGATCTTATTTTGTCAATTGGCCAGGTGGTACCGCACGAAGTAATTGGCATGGCCAACTACAATAAGAACATTTTTGTTGGCACCGGCGGTTCCGAAGGCATCAATAAAAGTCACTTTATTGGTGCTGCCTATGGAATGGAACGTATCATGGGGCGCGCCAGCAATCCTGTACGTAAGGTCTTGAACTTTGCTTCAGAACAATTCGCAAAACACCTTCCCATCGTTTATGTACAAACAGTTGTGGGAAGAGGGGCCGATGGAGAACTTGTTACACGCGGGATCTTCATTGGCGATGATGAGGAAGTATTTGAACTGGCAGCGAGCCTTTCAATAAAAGTAAACTTCGAGATGGTGGCAGAGCCGCTAAAAAAAGCAATTGTTTATCTTGACCCATCGGAATTCAGAAGCACATGGCTTGGTAATAAAAGCATTTACCGAACTCGTATGGCACTTGCCGATGGTGCCGAACTAATAGTTTTGGCTCCAGGCTTAAAAGAATTTGGTGAAGACAAAACCATCGACAAGCTTATTCGCAAATACGGTTACTGTGGCACCCCCAAAACGCTTGAAGCTGTTGAGTCAAGTGAAGAGATGCGAAACAATCTGGGAGCTGCAGCACACTTGATTCATGGAAGTTCGGAGGGTCGGTTCTCAGTAACCTATTGTCCGGGACATCTCACCAAAGAAGAAATTGAATCAGTGTATTTTAAATATGCTAACCTGACGGAAATGACCAAACGTTACAATCCCCAAGAAATGAAGGATGGTGTAAATATCATGCCCGATGGTGAAGAAATATTCTATATCTCGAATCCCGCCGTTGGCCTTTGGGCACATAAAGACAGGTTTAAAGATTAAAGAAAGATGCTAAACAAAACATCTTTAATTTTAAGATGTAATGATTATACATCTCCCTTAAATCCGTAATTCAGAGTTTGTTTGATTAATAAATCAACCATAATAATATCTGCGGATTTATGATAACATTAACACTATGGTGTCTATGATTAAGAATCTCAGAATCAATTTTTTGTTAACTTTTAAAAAAATAATATAATATGAAAGCATTATCTGACATTGGCCTGATAGGTCTGGCTGTAATGGGTGAAAACTTAGTTCTTAACATGGAAAGTAAAGGCTTTCAGGTTTCAGTTTTTAACCGTACTACAAGCAAGGTGGACAGTTTTGTTGCCGACCGGGCAAAAGGCAAAAATATTAAAGGAACTCACTCTCTTGAAGAACTGGTTCAATCACTGGAACGTCCCCGCAAAATAATGCTAATGATAAAAGCAGGATCATCTGTTGATGCCAATATTGAAAGCCTCATCCCCCTTTTGGAACCGGGCGATATCATCATTGATGGTGGTAACACACACTTTCCAGATACCAACCGTCGCACCGCTTATGTCGAGAGTAAAGGATTACTTTACATTGGCACTGGCGTTTCGGGTGGCGAAGAAGGCGCACTTTTAGGCCCCTCCATTATGCCCGGTGGCTCACCAAAAGCATGGCCTTTTGTGAAACCAATTTTCCAGGCTATTGCTGCTAAAATGGAAGATGGGACTCCCTGCTGCGATTGGGTAGGAGAAAATGCAGCCGGACACTTTGTGAAAATGGTACATAATGGCATCGAATATGGCGATATGCAATTGATAAACGAAGCCTATCACATTATGAAAAACATCATTGGCTTAACAGCTGATGAGATGCACCAAACATTTAAAGAATGGAACGAAGGACCTCTTGATTCATATCTCATTGAGATTACACGCGATATATTAGGTTACAAAGATGAGGACGGCTCTCCACTGGTTGAAAAAATTCTTGACACTGCCGGGCAAAAAGGAACAGGAAAATGGACAGCCATATCGGCACTCGATCTTGGTATTCCATTAACCCTGATTGGTGAAGCCGTATTCTCACGTTGCCTATCGGCCATTAAAGAGGAGCGTGTAGCTGCCTCAAAAATCATAAACGGACCAAAACCATCCTTCAAAGGGGATAAAAAACAAGCTCTGAAAGATTTGCACGATGCCTTATACGCATCTAAAGTGGTAAGTTATGCACAAGGCTATGCCTTAATGGCTGCTGCCGCCAAAGAATATGGATGGAACCTTAACTATGGCGGCATTGCCCTAATGTGGCGAGGTGGTTGTATTATACGTTCTGTATTTTTAGGAAAAATCAAAGAAGCATTCGATAAAAACGGCAAACTAACCAACTTGTTACTTGACCCATTCTTTAGGGAGATTGTTGAAAAAGCACAGGATGGATGGCGTAATACCATTGTTACGGCTATAATGAATGGCATACCAACACCAGCCATTGCCACTGCCCTCAACTATTTTGATGGTTATCGCAGCGAAAAATTACCTGCCAACCTGCTTCAAGCCCAGCGTGACTATTTTGGAGCCCATACTTATGAGCGTGTTGACAAGCCTCGTGGAGAATTTTTCCATACCAACTGGACCGGACGTGGCGGCTCAACCGCATCAACAACTTATAACGCTTAATTAATAATGGAAGACTGTCTCAATTATTTTGAAACAGTCTTCCCTATTTATAGTATTTAATCCAACTAAGGATCTTATTACTTTAGCTCCTAACAACTAAATTTTGATTTAGTTAGTATTGCCTTAATCCTGTTTCCTAAATAGTGAAAAACAGACAACTCATTATATTAACGTCCTTCAAATGAAAAAACTATTATTATTGACTGTTTTAATTGCTTTACTAAACGGCTGCACATTAAAACGAGATGTAAAAGTTCTTAAACTCGGTCATACTCTCGACACAAAACACTCTGTGCATCTGGCTATGGAATTCATGGCAAAAAGAGTGTGGGAGATTTCAAACGGTAAACTGGAAATACAAATTTACCCGGGAGGTGTTTTGGGATCCGAAAAGGAAAGTCTGGAACTACTTCAATTAGGTAGTCTGGATCTCACCAAAGTTTCGGCTGCAGCCATGGAAAGCTTTGTTGAAGAGTATAAAGTCTTTGGTTTACCATACATATTCCGCGATAAGGAACACTGCTTTACCGTTCTGGATGGGCCAATAGGAAAAGCTATGCTCTCAAAAGGTGACAAATTCTGGCTCAGAGGTCTGTGTTTTTATGATGCCGGTGCAAGAAGTTTTTATACCTCTACACGAATTAATACACCTGAAGATTTGAGAGGAAAAAAAATCAGAGTAATGCAAAGTATTACCGCTGTTGAAATGATTCGTGCCATGAGTGGTTCACCAACCCCGATTTCCTGGGGCGAATTATATACTGCATTGCAGGGTGGTGTGGTTGACGGTGCCGAAAACAACCCTCCCAGCTTCTACCTATCACGACACTATGAGGTTTGTAAATATTACCTTTTAAACGAACACACCATGATCCCGGATGTGATGATTATGAGCACACATGCGTGGAAGAAACTCAACGAACAGGAGAGGAAATGGCTTCAACAGGCCGTGGATGAATCGGTGGTGGTACAAAGGGAAGAATGGCGAAAATCAGAAGAAGAGTCGCTTGCAGCAGTCAAAGAGGCAGGAGTTGAAGTGATCATTCCCGACAAAGCACCATTTATGGCTAAAGTTGAAAATGTTTTTGACCTATACAAATCCTCTCCCGATGTTTATAACCTAATACAACAAATCAGGGCCATCAAACCTATCACTGAGCAAACTGACTCTATTTCATCTGAACCAGTTATCACTAAAGAAATCAACGAATAATCCATATAAACGAGCACCAGCAATACTGGTATTTAAAATTTCTTTATCATGAACTTAAGAACACATATTGACAGAATCCTGGAGGTTTTTCTGGTAATATTTATGGGTACTCTGGTAATTGATGTGGTTTGGCAGGTAGCCAGCCGGTACCTTTTTACCAATCCCAGCTCTTTTACCGATGAACTGGCCGGATTTCTTCTTATTTGGGTAGGAATGGCTGGAGCTGCCTACGTAAAAAGTAAAAATGAACACCTTGCCATTGATATTCTTCATGGGAAACTCTCCCTGCTAAACAAAATAAGACTGATGATTTTTATCAATTTTTTGATAATAGTTTTCTGCCTTTCAATAATGGTGGCCGGAGGTATATGGCTGGTATATACACGATTTGTTTTAGGACAGGTTTCTGCTTCCATGCAAATTCCAATCGGCTATGTTTATATGATTGTTCCAATAAGCGGAATTCTCATGACTTACTATGCCATTGATGATATCAGTCTTTTACTTCAGGAAAAAAAATCTTTAAAACAATAATAACATGGATCTTGATATTTTAGGAATAGTTGTTCTAATAGGCTCGTTTCTCTTCTTTTTGGTAATCGGTGTTCCGGTAGCCTACAGCATTGGACTATCGGCCATGGCAACTATGTTAGTTAGTTTTGATACCATGCCTGCTTTCTCAACCCTTGCACAACGCATGGCAACAAGTCTGGATAGCTTTTCTCTTCTGGCCATTCCCTTCT
>CAZSQG010000129.1:0-379 GCA_964608615.1 uncultured Marinilabiliaceae bacterium | reverse complement strand
GGACAACTCATGAACTCTGGCGGAATAGCTATTAGGTTAATTGATTTTGCTAAAGTCATGGTGGGTCGCCTTCCAGGTGGGCTGGGTTTTGTAAACGTTACGGCCAATATGTTGTTTGGAGCCATTTCTGGTTCTGCAGCAGCATCTGCTTCTGCCATTGGATCCATCATGGGACCCCAAATGAAAAAAGCAGGCTATGAAGATAATTTCTCAGCTGCAATAAACATAACATCTGCAACAACAGGGTTAGCCATTCCCCCCAGTAACATACTTATTGTTTATTCATTGGCCAGTGGAGGTGTGTCCATTGCTGCGTTGTTTCTTGCCGGTTATATTCCCGGAATTCTAACAGGTCTGGCACTAATGGTTGTTGCCGGGG
>CAZSQG010000128.1:0-6802 GCA_964608615.1 uncultured Marinilabiliaceae bacterium | reverse complement strand
TGGAGAGAATAGATCAAATGAATTCAGCCAGTATATAAAGTAAATATGCTAAATTTGGCACTTTGAGCCTTGAATTTTCATATACATGGACTAAATAGTGTTTATAAGAAAACGCCAAAGACTGAAAAAACAGGTTGTTTTCTTAATGACACTAAATAGAAAAGGAAAAGCCCGGCCGAAGCTGGACTTTTCGATTCAATACAGGTTATTGTAAGAGTGTTGCTCACCAGCAGAGTCCTTGCATGTTTTAACTGATGCCCCAAATATAAATGATGACTTGGAGTTAAAACTTAGCAAGTTGTTATTTGTGTTCAAGTATTGAATACAATAATCACCAATCTACCCTTTTACTAAAGAGAACAGCATTCCTATATTTAAATCAAGAATTGGGTTTCCGTAGTATGTTAAGCCTCCAACTGCCAAAGCATTTACCTTTAGTTTATCGGAAACGCTTAAAAACACAGTACATACGCCACTTATATCGCAACTGGCATTAGCACACATCAACTCTTTGCATCTTATAGTGCCACTACCTTTTGCTATCAACGTAAGGTCACCGGTTGTTCCTTTTGCTTCAATTACCCCAGAACCCGGCATTTCAATATTAACACTACGCGAATTGATATTGGTAGCTGTAATATTTCCTGCGCCACTAACTATTAACTGAACACCGTCTGATGCATATCCAGATAGAATATTAATATTCCCTGCACCGGAAACAATGGTTTTCGACAGCTTATTGGGTATGGTAATTGAAACTTTGAGTTTAGACCCCATCACCTGCTCAATATCATCATAAGAAACAACCAGTCTTGTTCCTTCGAGATAGACTTTTGCAAAGGGAAGCAGTTTTTTATAATCAGTAATTTCAACCTTATACTCGCTTCCGCTAATTATTTCAACTTCACCTATCTTCTTTAATTCAACCTCGGTAAAGTCCGATAGATAAACAATTTGGGTAGCTAAAGCACCTGTGTCTGAAACAATTGTAGGGATTATTGTGATAGTGGAATCAGGACTTGGGATAATAGTGGAATCGGGACTTTGGGTGTTAGTAGAATCCGAATTTTCACTTGGGTCAATGGAATTTAAGTCGTTTATCCCATCAGTCAGCCCGAATTCTTTTTCGCACGACATTGATAAAAATGCCACAATAGCAGTTACAAACAAAAATTTAATTGTTTTCATACATTCTATTTTAAGTTAGACTAATTATGGTAACACATCCTTGAGTTACAACATGGATGTCGAGGAAATACTACTTTTTATTGCTTCGCAAACAATACAAAAGTTATGATAACAAATAGGGTGTTCTTTTAATTGCTATGCAAATTAAAATGTAAGGAAATACCAACACGCCGACTGGATAATTTCCCCGTGTTTTTAAGGAGATATTCGGCTGGTGGATAAGAAGAGAACACTACATTAGAATGAGGCAGGGTAATAATGTTTCCTTCAATTATACCCAGAACCTGGCCGTTACGCTGAATTTCTTCACAAACTCCATGCGAATAGCTTAGCTCCAGCGAGAATCTGTTGGAAAGATGAATATTGGCACCTACCAATACATTAAAATAATTGCCATTATGCACATTGTTGTGCTTGAACCGGCGGGTATAATCCAATCCAATGTATGGCTGTAGCAAACCGAAATCATATCCAACTTTCAGTGGAATGTCAATTTGCGAAAACACAAATCCATCCTCTGTCTTGCCATCAACATCCCAGCTAAAAACGTCGGATTCAGTTATCCCTACTGTCGAAGGAACCTGAATGAAATCAAGAAAGCTGTCCTGATTAAATTGAAGTCCTTTTTTTTCAATCCACCTATAATTGAGCTCCATTTTAAGAACGAGATTGCTAACAATCTTCTTCTCATAGTAAACACCAATCTGGGGAGAAATCAAAACATTAGTCCGCAAGTTGCCATCGAAACTTCGAGCCCACCAACCGCCTCCACCGGCAGATATGCCCCAACTGTTTTGGTGAGTATCCGTTGTGCTATACCTTTCGCTTTTCATCAATTTTATATTAGTTTTTACACTAATGATGTTCTTTTTTAAATTGGTGGCAGGTAATTCACATAAAATTTCTTCGGGTTCAATGAAATAATCCTTACTTAAACAGGTTAAAGGTTTGCTGCCTAAATGTTTGCGTTGATGTAAAGTGTAGTAATATTTTTTCTTCATTTTGTCTATAAGGATGGTATCTACCATCAATAAACTATCGTATAGAAAGGGTTTAATTACTGATAAAGTATCGGTAAATTCCAGCGGCAGCTTGGTGAAACCCTTGATGGGCTTTGATATCCTTATAGTGTCGTAAACAAATATGGTATCGTAAACAATTTTGGTGTCGTATACAACAATGGTGTCGGGCGATATTTTTACAGTGTTTTGTGATTTAACAGGGCAAATAGTCCCAACAAACACAATAAAAAGAAAGATTATTTTACTTGTTGTCTGTTGTATCATAAACGTGGGTAGCTACTGTATCATATACCTGAGTGGCTGTAGTATCGTAAACCTGAATTGTCTTATGAACCTTCACTGTTTGTTTCTGAACAATGGTTCTTCTCACTACTACAGGTGTTTTCGTTATCGCTTTAGGGATGCTATCTTGTTTTGCATGGGTTATAGTGTCATTTTTTGTAGTAATAGAGGTAATATCTGTAGTATCGCTCACAAGTTCACGGGCTGGTTCGGTCAGGCATTCATGACTGATGTTTAATACCGGTTCCTTCTTAGAGTGGTTGTAGCCTGTGGTTGAGTATATTGTAACTACTGTAAAAATTGCAGGTATAACAACAAATTTGGCTACCTGCATTGTTACATACAATATTTGTTTTTTCAGGATAAGTGGCGTTATCTGTGTAGTCCAGTTTACCTGCGATAAAAACAACGTGACATCTTTGACAGGCACAAGACTAAAATCACGCATACGCGACCTAAAAAGTGAATCGATTGGATTGGCTTTAACAAATGCAGGAAATAGAACCGCGGTAAACGTTTTTTCTTTTTTTTGTAAAGCAGCCTTCTTGTATAAAATATCCTGAACTTTTTTTCTGGCCCTTGCTAAATGCGATTTGGAAGTACCTTCACTAATATTCAATTGTTGGGCTATTTGTTTGTGCGAGTATTCTTCAATTACATAAAGGTTGAAAACCAATTTATGATGAAGTGGCAGGCAATCTATGGCTGCAAGCAAGTCATTATCGGTAAAATCGGCTTCTTCAATTGCGCTTTTGCTGGTTTCATTTTCAGTTATTTCAGCGAAATCGATCCTTTCGTTCATCTCAACAATCCTTGTTTCCTTATGGTTTTTCTCGTTTCGCAAATACATAAGCGCTGTATTAACAACTATTTGTCGAAGCCAGCCTTCGAAATTGCCTTTGCCCTTATATGTCGATTGTTTATCTATAGCTTTAATAAAAGCATCGTGAACCAAGTCTTCGGCCAATTCTGTGTCCACGACATACCTCCGGCATACCCCTATAAGCTTAGGTGCGTTTTCCAGATATATCTTTTCCCAAAATTTCCTCGATGAATCCATTAATAAGAAACGTTAATTGTATGATACCAAATTTGAAATTGGTGGCAGTATAATTTGAAATATTTGACAAAATAATGATGTTTTTTTTACTATTCAATATATTTCAAATAATTATCGATCTTATCCTAACTTGTATAAAGTATGCAGGGATTATTTAGAATAATACTGATTTGAAAGGTTGTATTTACTAAAAGTACTTCAACAAGGCTCCTCGGCTGGCCGTTTCTTTGAAGGTAAAGCGGCAGAGCCGAGTGGTAACTCGTGCCCATTTCATCTTAAATCCGCTCCAATTTTACCTATTCCTTTACAATTTCCAAATAACTACTAAAACCTGCATAATTACGTGCCGAACTCCATAAATAATCTTCTGGCCTTTCTACAATTTGCTCATCTACGGGGTTGTTATGAATGTAGTTTAGCTTTTGATCGAAAAACTTATTGGACTCTATCATTTCTGCATGGTTACCATCTTGCCAGAACTTATAGTCTTTTACTTTTTAAGGTTTTCAGCAGCTTTTTTTAAGTAAGAAAGCATCCATTCATGCTGGCTCTCCGGTTCATTAATTATTGATTGAACAATAGCTTTTGATGTGATTTTTTTGAAATCGCGTAAAATTTCAGATAATATATTTTCCTTTGATACTCCTTTGGCTATAAAACGTAAATGACTTGGTATTAAGCAATAAGCTTATGACTCAAGTCCCTTTTCTTTTTGGCAGTACCGCAAGGAATCAAAAAGTGTTTGTTTGTGATTTTTACGAGTAAAAACATTAATCCAACCAACCACTGTTAACGTTAAAAAAACAGGCTTTGCTGTTGTCGTAAATCTTGTATTTATCAGACATAGGATTAAGGTTTTGATAACACAAGATAAGATTTTAGGCAAGAAATATTAAAATAATTTTGAAGAGTTTCACATTGAATACAAAAACAAGCTTAATGGTAGAATTGCCTCTCGGCTCTGCCGCTTTTTGAATTTACGAAATCCCGGTTTATGGTGAGCGCAAAGGATTGAAAATCAGCGAAGCTAAATGTGCGCTAACAGAGTAAATTTATGGCTAACTATGGCAAAATGGAAATTTTATACAATTATTCTTAACTTTGTTGAAAGTCCATTTATTAATATCTCATATTAAATCAAAACGGATTTCCTAACATTAATTTTATAAGATATGAAAACACAAAATATACTTATTGCCCATCCTTCTGATGACAGGGAATTAAATGTTATTAAAGCTTTTTTTGAAGCCCTAAAGATTAAGTTTGAAGTAAAGAAGGATTCTCCTTATGATCCAGAGTTTGTAGATAAAATACTAGAGGGCGATGCCGATTTCAAAGCAGGCAAAGGCAGAAAAGTTACTCTTGACGAACTGAACAAGCTATGGAAATAATATACCTGCCAAAGGCCGATGAAGATTTAGATTATTGGATTAGCACCGGCAATAAAGCTATTTAAAAAAAGATAGCACAGTTAACCGAAGCCATTATCAATAATCCTTACGTTGGAATCGGCAAGCCCGAAGCACTAAAACATCAACTAACAGGCAAATGGTCGCGCCGTCTTACCGTGGAACACAGATATACATACCAAATTGAAGGCGATATACTAAAAGTTTATTCGCTAAGGGGACATTATTAAAATCGTACCCCCGCTCGAAGTTTCTTTGCAAGCAAAGAAACTTCGCCGAGCAAGGGGAAATTCTATTTTACCATTTCCGATAAAACAGCTTTAAATTCAGATATTTCTGATTTTGATAGATTACCTAAATCAGCAATCTTATCTTCTCTCTTTAAAGTAACAATTCTATCAACTTTTAAAACAGATGGTACCCGTAACATATTTATCTGGTTGGGTTGTAAAACTATTTCTCGCTTGGATAATTTTTTTGGAACTACCGAGCTTATTGCCGAAACAACAATATCCTTGTACTTATCAGCTGTTTCAGCAATAACAACTGCAGGTCTAACTTTTTTATTAGTCAATTCTACAAAAGGAAAAGGTATCAGGACAATATCACCAATTTTCATCGTCTATCCTTTGTTTTTTTTAAATAGTCTTGATAAACATCCTCTCTTTCGTCCTCCCAGAACTCCAGCCCCTTGGTTTGAGAAGAAAAATCACGTACTACATCATCAGTTTGCTCCAACTCTTCAATAAAAGTTACAACAACCCTGTATTTCCTTTTCTCGGTCACTTTTTCTGTAAGCAGGATGTTCTTACCATCGTATATTCCATTTACTGCAAGCATAATTTCCATTGTTTTAACTCTTACAAATTTAACGATTTAAACTCAGTTTTGTTAGTCTTTAAAAGATGATATTTCCCCTGCTCAACGAAGTTTGCAACTTCGTCGTTTCAACCTCTGTAGTCTCCAGACTACACCTATTTAACTGTTATGGCCGGCAAAGTTAAAACATCAACCTTTAAATAATTGCTTAAACCTGCATAATTACGGGCGCTTGAATATAAATAGTCTTCGGCATGTTGAACTATTTGCGCACGTACCGGGTTGTTATGGATATATTCGATTTTCTCAGCTATAAAATCGTTTGAGTATAACAGTACTGCATGATTCTCATCTGTCTATAATTTGATTTTTATTTATCAGATGGAACTCGCCAATTAGTCATCTCTTTGTGTGTCGAAGCATTCTACGTGGCTCGTTTCATGAGTCCAAACCTGATAGGAACTATTACGCTTATGTTGTGACGCAGCTTTGCTAAAAACACTTAACAACCATTCTCTTCTGCTCTCTGGTATTGAATTTATAGTGTCTATAATTCTTTTACTTGTAAATTTTTTTATATCCCGAATAGTGCCACTTAAATCACCTATACTGCTATTGGCTATTAAATGAACATGATTTGACATAATGACGTAAGCAAACAACTGAAAACCTTTATTCTCCATTGCATAACGAAAACTATCCAAAACTATATCACGATAAACTGAACGCGAAAATATATCAGCCCAATTTACTACTTGGAAAGTTAGGTAGTGCAATCCATCTTGTTCCTTAATTTCATAACCTGTTGACATTGATAAGAATTTTAATGTTAAGATAATGATTTTTATAATTCTTATTGACAGGTGGCAGTTACAAACTGCCGGTTAAGATTCGACGAAGTTACAAACTTCGCCGAGCAAGGGAGATTTTTTTCAAAACCTCCCGAAGAAAAATCGGGATAGACTCCGGGCTTGGCCTTGCGTGGGTATGGCCGGTGGGCTTTAACTTGGCCGAAGTGGTTT
>CAZSQG010000127.1:0-6804 GCA_964608615.1 uncultured Marinilabiliaceae bacterium | reverse complement strand
GGATTACTTTTTTTCTACAGCAAAAAAAAGTAAGCAAAAAATGCCGCCGCTGCATCCCGATGTACATCGGGACTAAAAATCATATTAATAGTCTAATCCCGATAATAGTTTTGTAAGTTTTTTGTTCCTCAAAAAACAACAAAAACTTATATCGGGATACTTTAACGACAATTAATCTGATTTTATTAACGGAAATTTTTGATCTCATAATGATCTCTTAAGGAATCAAAGAACTATCGTTTCTCTGAGGCGGAAAGTAAGCCCCAAGAAAACAAGACCTCCCGGAATCCTTATTATTTAAAGCATTTAAATGATTTTCTAAAATTTTACCGGACACCAATGAATTTGGATATAATAATTTAAAGACTAATATATCTGCTATTTCATGATTGTTATTAGCTATTGTCCATAAATCCAAAGTTATGCAATGTTATGGCTTTGGTGATTTTCCCTTATAAAACGAAGTGGCAGAGGTTTTATTTCAGGTTATCATAAAAATGATAATCTGAAATTACATTCATACCAAAATTGGATAAGGTTAGTTTCTCTTATTGCCCGGAAAGAATGTTTTAATCAATCAATTGTTTTTTCGTAAAAATAACGTCCTGTTCCAAACTTTACTTTCAAGGAACAAGACGTTATTGATTGTTTTGTGATTAATAAAAGAACCTAAAGCCAATATCAGATACTTCTATTAAATATGTATCACTTCACCATAAGCAGCAGCGGCAGCCTCCATGATTGCCTCAGACATGGTTGGGTGAGGGTGAACTGTTTTGATTAACTCACGTCCTGTGGTTTCAAGCTTGCGGGCTGTTACCAGTTCGGCAATCATTTCGGTTACATTGGCGCCAATTAAGTGAGCGCCCAACAGTTCATCATATTTGGCATCAAAAATCAATTTTACAAAACCCTCTTTTTGTCCCGAGGCGCTTGCTTTTCCTGATGCAGAGAAAGGAAATTTTCCAATCTTTAATTCGTAACCAGCTTCTTTAGCAGTTTTTTCGGTCATCCCCACTGAGGCCACCTCGGGTGATGTATAAGTGCATCCCGGGATGTTTCCGTAGTTCAGCGGTTCGGGAGAGTGCCCGGCAATTTTCTCGACGCAAATAATACCTTCGGCTGAAGCAACGTGAGCTAAAGCTTGACCAGGTATAATATCTCCAATGGCATAAATACCTGCAACCGATGTTTGATAATACTCATTTACCTTTATCCGTCCGTTTTCAACAGTCACACCTGCTTCTTCCAATCCAAGGTTATCGATGTTGGGGGTTATACCTATGGCCGAAAGAACAATGTCGGCATCAACTACTTCTTCGCCTTTTTTTGTTTTAATTGTAACCTTCACTTTATTGCCGGAAGTGTCGGCTGAAGTAACTTCGGAGCTAACCATTACATTAATGCCGGCTTTTTTAAAGGAGCGGGCCAATTGTTTGGATACTTCTTCATCTTCGAGTGGTACAATATTGTCAAGGTATTCAACCAAGGTGACTTTTGTTCCAATAGTGTTATAAAAATAGGCAAATTCACTACCAATTGCACCAGAACCTACAATCACCATCGATTCAGGTTGTTTATCAAGCGCTAAGGCCTTGCGGTAACCAATAATTTTTTTTTCATCCTGAGGCAGGTTGGGTAGCTGACGACTGCGTGCACCTGTTGCCAATATTATATGAGGAGCATCTATAATAGTGTTTGTACCATCGTTTTTGATCAACTTAACTTTTTTATCAGCAGTTAGTTTAGCAGTTCCTTCAATAACATCAATTTTGTTTTTCTTTAGCAGAAACTGAATGCCTTTACTCATGCCATTAGCAACCTCACGGCTTCGATTAATCATTGAACTAAAGTCAACGTGAGCATTACCATCTATTTTAATACCATAATCGTTTGCATGCAAAAGATAATCAAATACTTGTGCGCTTTTAAGTAACGATTTGGTGGGTATGCAACCCCAATTAAGACATACTCCTCCCAATTCATCACGTTCAATAACACCTGTTTTTAATCCGAGTTGTGAAGCCCTGATTGCAGCCACATAACCGCCGGGTCCACTGCCAATAACCAGCAAATCGTAATTCATATTGATTAAATGTTTTTAACTTTAATACTAATTATTAGATGCTCCTGAAAAAACAATTTCTTTCTTTCGAAAAGAAGGATTATAGGAGTTGAATTATAAAGAACTATGGGAAAAACAAATAATTTTGTTAATGGTTCACAAAAAACCGGCGAAGTATTCTTCAGCCGGCTTTTTAGAATAGGGGGGCAACTTAGTTGAATATTTCTTCTAGCTTTTTCTGAAGTGATTCTCCAACAAGATTTACGCCTATGATAACACCCTCCTTGTTGAGCAGGTAAGTGGAGGGGATGTAACGAATACCATATTTGAAAGTATAAATTTCCTCTGTTGACATAACGGTATCGAGAGAGACTGCCTTTTTGCCATCAAATAAAGAAAGAATAATTGGATTGTTGTTCTCTCCCGAGAAAACACAGGTAATTTTATAGCTATCTGAAGTTGATGGTTTGCAAGCGGCCAAAAATAGAATAGATGTAAAAAATAAAGCAAGTTTTTTCAACATGTTTGGCTGAGTTAAAATGGAACGTAATTGGGGAAAAAGGGTAAATGGTTATTCAAAGCTATGGTTTTTGAATGAAAAAAAAGAGTAAATTGTCTTAAAAAGATCGATGAAGCGCACATTTATTGCATTACCCTTAAATCCTGTCAATGAATTGGTTAATATAATAAGATCAGTCTCTTTGGATAATTGGGGTGCAAAAATAAAGTGGACACCAGCAAACCAATGGCATTTTACTCTGGCTTTTATTGGTGAAACCGGTTTAAAGGTTGAAAAGACTGTAATAGAAATTCTTAATGATTTGGCTCTTGGCTTAGATGGGTTTCATATAAGATTTAACGGCTTTGGGTTGTTTCCACATATACATAATCCTAAAATAGTTTGGATGGGCATTGATAAACAGCCCTTGTTGGTAGAATTTGCCAATAAGATACATCAGGAGCTTGAAAATGCAGGAGTTGAGTTTGATAGTAAGCCGTTTGCTCCGCATCTTACTGTTGGCAGAATTAGAAGAGTTGTTGACCCTGAATTGTTTAATGAACAGTTTAATTCCTGCAGATTACCTGAATTGTTTAGTTTTGAATTGAAAGAATTAATTTTTTATCAGAGTGTTCTTAAAAGTAATGGCCCGGTATATGAGCCATTAAAAAGATGGAAACTCAAATAAAGGTTATTCAATAGCATTAGTGAGTTCGAGAATCAGAATGCTTTTGGGATTAAGAATGATATTGCCAAGACCCGACGAAATTTCACCTGAAATAACATTTACAACTTGCTGTATTTTACCAACAGAGGAATTGAAGCGATTGGATTCGAGTCTGCGTGGCGAATCCTGGTTATTGTTGATTATTACTAATAGCTTCTTTTTTCCCGAGCACCTGAAGTAAGCGTAAATATCGTCTCGTGGTTCAAATTGTATGGTTTTTCCCTGCATAATTGCTGGATTGGCTTTACGATATTTGAGTAAGGTGGTTACAAAGTGCAGTCCATCCCGTTGTTGTACTGATAGGGTGTTTTGATTTATAGCACTTACACGATCGTTGTTCCAACCCCCAGGAAAATCACCTCTAACAAATCCGGAACCTTCAAGCCCAAGACCTTCCATTTGAATTTCACTTCCATATAAAAATGAGGGAATCCCTCTTACAGTAAGCAGGAAACCCATGTAAATCCTAAAAATGACGGGATCTTTATCAGCCAGAGTAAATAATCGGGTAAGATCGTGTGCATCGCCAGTAATAATGGTTTGGTTGGACGGATCGTTATAAATAAGGTCGGAAGCAATAATTTTGTAAATGCCCATTAGTGCTTCGTTAGACTTTTGGTACTCGGCAAATGCATCTATCATCTTAAAATTCAGAGGCATGTCAGAAACGTGAGTGAACTGTGGATTTAAACCGGGCCCTTCCTTCCAGTAATTATTGTGCACAACCATATCGGTTTGCGGAGAACTAATAAGATTTAATTTAGGGTATTCTTTTCGGATTTCTTCACATAATTCTTTTAGAAGAATTGGCGAATTGAGATGTGTCTTTTCAACCCGAATACCATCAACACCAGAAGTTTCAATCCACCATATTGTATTCTGAATAAGGTATCGGCGTACTGTCTCTAGTTCATGATTAAGGACAGGGGTGTCAAATGCTTCCCAGACTTTTGTGTGACGGTTAAGATCTTCCTGGCTTGCGTTGGGATCAGCAAAAACTACCGGATTTGGTGTTGGAGCCTGAATCGAAGGTCGTTCATGAATCCAATCTAAGAAAGGAGGTTTTTGTGCAAGAATGTGCTGATTGCCAATCTTGTGAAGAACCTGTGTTAAAATAACCTTCATGCCTTTTTCCTGGTATGTTGTTACCAGTTTTCTTAATTCTTCGGGGCTGCCCAGTCGCGGGTCAACTGAGTAATGGTTGGTTGGCGAAAATTTTTCATACGAAAGGACCAATTGGTTGGATTCGTATAGAGGAGTAAGTTCGATGGTGGTTATTCCCAGGTTGGCAATATAATCAACAGCACTAGTAATGCCTTGCAGATCTCCGCCATGCACTCCCGATGGATTCATTCGGTCAGCTCGTTCAAAGAAACCCTGAGTGTTGTCATTGTCGGTATTTCCATTTTTAAACCTGTCAGGCACAATCTGATAAATGGCGTCGCTTCCGTTAAGGCGTTCGGTATTAACAGGTTGGCGTTTACGGCTTAATGACAAAATGGGACCTGAGATGGTACGCCCTGCACGAGTTAAAATAATGGGGACCTTTCCAATGCTGGCCATATTGGAAATTTCAATCTCAACAAAAAGATACGAATTGTTTTGCCCCGGAAACTGACGAACTATCGAGATGCCCGGATATGATACTGTAGCGGTATTTAACGACATTTCTGTTCCATGAAGGAGCAGAAGTAGTTTGTTGTTCTCCATACCAATCCACCAATTCTGCGGCCAGCAAAAAGTGCCGGAAGTTCGTATTTGTGCAGAAATTGGACTGAACGACAAAGTCAGCCACGACAGAAGGATTAGTGTCAGATTCCTCATAGGTTTTGAAATTGAAAACCGTAGCTTGATATGTATCAACAAAAGTAGCTGGTAACATAGCAAAACGGGAAGGTAAATATAATGAATTATGATCTACATAATGTTAAATTTAATCCATCTATTGTGTAAGTTTCTATATTCTCAATGAGAAACGTAAAATGTTTATGCAAATTGTTTTAACTTAACGTATATAATAAAACATGTTCAATGTAATTGATAATTAACGCCTTGTTAAACGTTGTGTCAGTTTGTAGAACAGCAAAGGGAGCTTTCCATATATACGAAAAACTCCCTGCTAATAATTTAAAGAGGAACTAAAATCAGCAGGTGTTATTATATTTGACTTGCGGATTTTGGAACTCGTTATTTTTTTATTGAAATCACTAAGTATTCCCAAGGTTGCATTAATTTGCCTTCAAAAGGTAAAGAAATTTCCGTTTCTGAGAAGTACTCAGTAAATTGGCCCTCAACGCCTATGTTTGCATACAGTGGTGCTGAATGGGATGACAGGTTGAATGCCGCAATTACTTTATTGTCTTCTTTTGTTCGGGTGAAACAAAAAATCTGTTCGGGTGACCTGGTTTCGATTATTTCCATTTCTCCGCCAGCCAGACCATTCCATAAAGCGGGATTTTCTTTTTTCAATTTTATCAATGATTGATAAAAAGAGCTCATTGATAAATCATTCCAGTTTATTGAATCTTTCTCAAAGAAATCTAATCTTTTTTTTAATCCGGCTTCCTGACCTGTATAAATCAACGGCATGCCTTCAATCACAAATGTTAATGCCGCAAAGGTTTTAGCAGCTTCGCCCATTCGCTCATATTCAGTTCCATTCCAACTGTTTTCATCGTGGTTGGAGGTGAAATGCATTGGATATACACTGCCCGGATAGAGAGTGTCAGCTTTTTCAAAATAGGCTATTACATCGGTTGCTGACATTTCGCCTTTTGCAATATTGTTCATAACATGATGTAGCGACCACCCGTAATTTGAGTTAAAGGCATTATTAAGCAGAGTAATGTCTTCTTCATCTTCAGCAAGCATGTAAACAGGTTTTATCTTTTCCAAAGCAATTCGGGCATTTTCCCAGAAATCAACAGGAACCATTCCGGCTACATCACAACGGTAGCCGTCAATATTAGCTTCCCTTACCCAGAATTCAAGGGCATTGGTCATAGCTTTCCTAAGCTCAGAATTATTATAATCTAACTGAACCACATCAGACCAGTCAAAAGGTGTAGCGATATTGCCCGTTGAGTCTTTGGCATAATATTCGGAGTTTTGCTCCACCCATGAATGATCCCATGCTGTATGGTTAGCTACCCAATCGAGAATAACCTTCATGCCAAGTTCATGGGCCTGGTTAACAACTGTTTTGAAATCATCCAGCGATCCAAATTCAGGATTAACGGCCGTGTAATCATTTATTGAGTAGTAAGAACCCAGGGTTCCCTTGCGGTTTAATTCTCCAATTGGATAAATTGGCATAAACCATAGAATATCAACACCCAGTTCTTTCAATCTTGGGAGATGAGCGGCAAAAGCACTAAAGGTTCCTTCATCGGTAAACTGACGCACGTTGACTTCATAAATAACTGCATTATTGCTCCATTCAGGAATGGGTGTGTTGCTGGTAGTCTTATCTGAAACCTGCTGAGTTTGTTGGGTGCCAATATGGCACGACGA
>CAZSQG010000126.1:0-6819 GCA_964608615.1 uncultured Marinilabiliaceae bacterium | reverse complement strand
CCTCTTTGGTGTGGGAAATGAAAAAAGCAGAAGTCGGGCAACAGCAACGCCCGACTTCTGCTTTTTTCATTTTATTCAACGGTAACCTTTTATTGGAAGCGCAGCGAAGAATCTTCGTTTAACTGGTTAGAAGTGATTTATAGAGTAAAAGATTAGAACTTTTTACGGTCAATTATAATTCCTTTTTCGTCACGTATTATCCATACACCAGCTTTTTTTCCATGATCGTACTCCATTTCGTAACGTTGTATGCCATTTTCATCCCAAATACCCCATTTCCCATGTTTTACACCATCAATGTAAGACGCTTCGCCTGTTTTTTGTCCCTTTTCGCCCCATGTAATCCAGGTTCCATCCATTTTATTGTTCTTGAATGAACGAATTTCCTTTTTCTGGTTATTTTCATAATAAAGGGTTGTAATACCATGTTTTTCACCGTTTAAAACATTCATTTCAAGTTGAATTCTGCCTGAAGGAAAATATTCAATGTAAGTTCCGGAGTATAGGTTATTGTTATGGTCGTAGTATTTCCCATCTTCTTTTTCAATAAGCTGGGCATTGATTTGAATAAAGAACAGGAGCAGAGCCGGGATAAGAATAATTGATTTCATAGCACTTCGTTTAATAATGTTTATAATAAGGTCCTGTTACGAATCCGAAAAAAACCGCATTAATGCTTGTTTTTATTGCGTATTAAAATCGAAAACAGCTTAGGGATTAACTTAATCTTTTTTCTGAAATTTAACAATAAAACAGAACCAAAAACATCAAAGATTAAATAGGTTGAATGATAATGAATAGTACTGTTGGACT
This sequence comes from uncultured Marinilabiliaceae bacterium, assembly GCA_964608615.1. Taxonomy (GTDB): domain Bacteria; phylum Bacteroidota; class Bacteroidia; order Bacteroidales; family Marinilabiliaceae; genus CALEUX01. Next base: position 6,006 of record CAZSQG010000126.1, on the reverse strand, counting down.
GATTATTATTATGCATCAAAAAATGCCTATGTAATATTTTTCATTGTAAAATTAGTATTGAATGATAAAAAACACCAAAAACAGATGTTATTATGATTGTCTGACAGTCTGGGTTGACATAAATTTGAATGTGAAAAATAATGTTTTATTATTCAATTAGTCAAGCCCTGACTTAAGGATTTAAGGTAAGAAAAAAAGCCGCGCTCTAATTATGAGACCGGCTTTTATGATTACAATACCCTTTTGATTTATTTTGTAACTGGTACTAACTCAATGTTTAATGCGTGCAGTTGATTGTTTTTTACTGAAAGATCTTGAGTCTCAGAACATTTATACGAAATATAATTGGTACTTATTTTATAGTTTCCGGGTTTAACTCCTTCAAATACAAATTTTCCATCAAAATCGGTATATGTTTTCATTTCGGTTCCCTCTACAAGAACTTCAACGCCTGTAAGAGATTCTCCTGTTGAACCGTCAAGAACAACACCTGTAATACTGTTGTTAATTGCATTAACGAGTGGGGTTGGGGTAGATTTTTTTTCACCTTTAAAGCTGCTGAATCCCATAAAAAGGGCTATTGCTGTAAATAATACAATTGGTTTCATAATTAGTCGTATTTATTTTATTTAAGTAAGATATGCCTTTATTACGAAACAAAAATACGTCGTCAATGTTACCAGAATATTAAAGAGGAATTATAATTGTGTTAAATAATTGTGATGATGCAAAATCTCAATTGATTATTAGTTGTGATAACTCAAGATATGAGTAAAATTCTGTTTTAAATTGATTTAATTATTTATCACGAACTCATTAGTATGTGTGATGTCAAAACAATAAAAGAATTTGTTTAAATTTTATTTTTGTGATTATCCTGTCTTGATAAATCCAAAACCTGGAAATATAAATGACTATAGCCTAAATTGGTTGTAGCGATTTGTAATCGCTTAAAGAAAATTAATGAACCATTATAATTTAAATAGTTCGTTATAGTTTAAGCGGCCAAAGTACCGTATAATATAAGCTCTTTGACATATTTCTGAATTATAGCAGAGTGTGGATAAATACCTAACACGTCAAAAAATCGATTAAGCATTAATATGTTGTGATTCATTGTTTTAATGTCGGACATAGAGAATGCTCCTCTTTCCTCCTTTGGGATGCTTAACCAATGAATCGATTTGGCAATGTTAATGGAGGTAAGTGATGCATTGAACTGGAAATGCAGTTTGTTTTCACTTCTGGCCTGAGAATCATTTAACCCGGTATGTTGTTTGCCATCACGGTAAAGGAACTCAATTTGAAACCGACTTCTGTAATAGAGAAGGATTTCTGAGGCCTTCATCGAAACATCAGTACTGAAGTAGAGTTTAGTGGCGCCCTTGCCTCTGTCTTTAAGGTATGTTACATGTACCAATATCACATTACGTTTTAGGCTTTTTGAATAAACGGTGGCAGCATACACTGTTTCCTCCTCGTTGCTTGATAACAGATTAAAGTACTCTTTGTTGATGTCCTTAACAATGACTTTCCCTTCATGTTTTCGAGGTCTTCCTTTTTTTCCGTTAGGCTTTTGAGTACTAATGTACATTAGATCCGCATCATCTCTTAGCCTGCTGACCAGATGCAGGCCTGCTGAGATAACCTTATCAGCAAATGACCTCTTAGAAAACCAGGCATCTGCAACCAAGTATTTAGAAAGTGATGTTAAGGTTTCTTTTCTATCGGCAATGATGTTGCCATACCAATCTGACAAGGATTGTTCATCAGAATTAAGAGTTTGTATTGCTTCAAGGTGAAACGCCGTGTGGTTATCGATATCAATAGCGGCCAACCCGCCAATTTCAAGACCCCATTTAGCACTGTTGGCGCATCCAGACCAAAACCAACCAACACCGGGTGTTTTTTTGCCAGATTTACTCACATAGCTTGGATCAAAAGCAATGGCGTACCGGCCACTTCCCTGTGAAAGGGTAAACTCTTTATTGAATTCCAGAAAATCAAAACCCTTTTCAAACTGTTGTCGGTATCTTTGTTCTTTGTATTTTCCATATCTTGCAAGCTGAAGAAAGTTAATCCTTCCCCGGATAGACATAAATAGGATAAGTGTTTCAATAACAAACACTTTCCTCCATTGATTGATATTTGGCAGCTTGTCTAACATGCTGTTAATTAGTTCTTTGTAAGGTTTTTGATCCCTGATAGTCATAACTTTTTCATAGATTGGAGAATCTATTAAGTTACTGATTGTCAGGGACATAAACAAATATTGTCGATGTTTATTTTGCTAAAAATCAATGTTTTATGTCATTGTTTAACGAACTATTGTTACTATATTGATAATATATAACCTGTGCCCAACATTTAGAATATAATTGATCACCACGTGCAGACTGATTCAATGTTTCAGAACTGATGGCGTGATTAATTATATTTGGTGTTGAACGTAACCGGATTGGTTGTGCTGCTGCCCTATGGGGATTGAATGGTTTTCAGTACTTTTTAACAAGTATCTAAAACGCTACCACTGACCGATGAAAAACGGTACCACCCTATTTCCATTCTCCTGAAAAAGCGGTAATCTTTCCTGTTTTGAAAGTTACCACGATGAGTCCAACCTTCCATTGTCGGCATTGCCAATGTAAGTGCCAAAGAAATCCACGAAATAAGAATCAAAAGTATTGTTCTTCTGCTACTTGTCAAAATGCTCGTAAGCGCTTGCATGAAAAGTAAACACTTTTAACAGCCGAGGGCTGTCAGAATGCTGGCAGTCCGTCCCTTTTTTGGGCGTTCCCTTCTTCTTTATTGTTTCTTCAATTCTTCTGCCCAAATAGACAACTCTCCTGTTATTTACAATCGGAATTCTGGATCATTTTGTTCAAACTCACCAAACAAACATAAATAATCCATATATTTGGTTATAAATGTTAATTTTAGTGGAGATAAATATGTGGACTGGATATAAATCCTAAACGGAATGTGGATATGGAGGTGTTGGCGGGTATACTACAAAAACTATAAATCAGAAATATGGAAGTATCAAGTATTACTGAAATTATGGAATTAAAAAACTCTATAAAAGAAAAAATTGCATCGACAGATAAATTCACTTACAAATATTCATCCTTTGAAAATGAATCAGAATACACATACAGAGGCTTTTTAAGAGGACTAGATTGTTTATTAACTGACATCACAACTCTGACAAAAAGCACCCAGTCAGTTTGTTAAATTATCAACTTATCAAGAACGAATAGATATAGCAAATAGCTTAAAAGATATTAAAGTTTTTTTTTGTTAAAAGAGGAATAATAAAATATAGCAAAAAAGGATATATCTTCGTTATATCAGGGAGTTACGGAGGTGATTTTATTGTCATATAATATCCATAACGTCAATAGCGTTATATTTCCATAACGTCAATAGCGTTATAAGTACGTTGGCACCAATACTAAAAAAATAAAACACAAATAGATTATGGAATTAAGTGAAAATATGTTGACTTCCTCTGATGATATTATTTCTCAAATTGAAGGATTAAAATGGCTTCCTTGGATAGGCGTAAATTACCATAACTCAAAAATCATGGTTTTAGGAGAAAGTCATTATGAAGATGGTGATAATTGGCAAGAGAATAATATCGATACAACAAGAACTATGATTGGTGTTAGATTTAATGGTCATAGAGGAAAGCTTTACTCAATTGTAGAGAAAGTTCTATTATCATCAGAATCACCAACACAAGCGGAAGGCCATGATTTATGGAAATCAGTAGTATATTATAATTTAGTTCAGCGACTCATGTCTTCTATTAAAGAAAGACCTAGTGTTGAGGATTTTGATAAAGGGTGGGATACCTTTTTCAAATTAATTGAAATAATTAAACCGAGATATTGTATTGTATTAGGAAAGGCAAGCTGTGGGCGACTTGGTTATTATTTGAATAATGTTGAGACAGGTTGGGAACGTAATATTCCTGAATTTTATGCTAAAGAAAAAATTATTAATCTAATAAAGAATGGAAATAAATTGAAGTTGATTTTCATAAATCATCCAACAGGTAGTCGAGGTTTTAATTTTAATTATTGGGCTAATTTGATTAACGAAGATTCACCTGAACTTAGTATTGTTCTATCAAATAATGTCTGCAAGTAATTTTCACAAAGTTATGAAAGCACAATATTTGATTACCACACTTTTCATTGTGATCACTAAAGCAAGCAAATAAGCCAATTCATTCAGTCCAAAATCCTCTAATAAATGAAAATCGTCCTAGCCTTTTGGAATTCAACATAGATGGGTATAACAGTACCCCTTAAAGAATTAGCTATTTATATAACTTTTTCTACCTGCTGACTAATATTTCCATCGTAGGCTATGCGGTATTAGTCAGTTATAAAGTAATAATTAACTATAATATAAAATTGAAATCATGACTTTAATTAAAATCACATCGATTCTTCTTCTCATTTCGGCATCGTTAAATACTTCCTACGGTCAAAATCAGTTTAATCGACAAGCGTTCAATCTAGTTGGGAAAGTCGCCTTACTCCATGAATACACATATTATGCTGACGAGAAGTTTGGAGAAGTTACTAAAGGTAATTTAAAGTCAGAAAGCACATATATTTTTAATGAAAATGGCAAATTAATCGAAGAGCGGTTTACAGATGAAAATTCTAGAAAGGAAATTCGAACATATCAATATAATGAAAATGGTCATTTAATAGAAGCCAATGATAGTCAATACAGAACAATTTACAAGTGTGCTTCAAATGGGAACCCTATAGAGGCAGCAGTGTATCATTTAGATGGAAGTTTGAAATCCAAAACGTATTACAAATACGATGCAAACAATAGAGAAATTGAGGCCCGAACAAATAGTTCTGGTACAGTTTCAAAATCAACTTGTAAGTATGACTTAAAGGGCAATATGATTCAATATGAACTATATTTGGGTGACTCTAAACTTGCCACAGCTACCTCAAAATACGACACAAAGGGTAATCCTATTGAGAATATAATTGACTCACGTGTTAAATTAAAGCAAGTGTTTAAATACACTTATGACTCAACGGGTAATTTTATTACGAAAACTATTTTTAAGGCCTCATCTTTTAATTCAATTAATTATGAGCTTGAAGCTGAAAATATTGTAGAACGGAAGATTGAATTTGAATTGTCTGCCGAAGAGAAAGAAAAATTACGAATTGAGGAACAAAGAAAAAATGAAGTAATTGAACAGGAAAGATTAAGACTTGAGCAGGAGGCGATTGCAAGGGAGAAAGAAAGAAAGGACAGGATTGAGTTACTATCTTTTTTGGAACAACGAAAAAAAACATACTACGACCTAAATGTTCTATCACCAACTGATTTTTCTAATGTAGCTAACGATAGTCATATTTTGTTGTGTGAAAAAATTAAAAGCATGGCCTTTGACGAATTAAGTATTGGAGGTGTTTTAGTTTTAACTTCGGACACACTTAACGTTGTGTCTGTAAATACAACAAAACTTACTTCTACTAATAGTGCAGTTTTAAATGCAGTCGTAACTCCAACTTTGTCATTAACTCTGCCAGGCCAAAAAATTAGGAACTATAAAGTAAACATTAAAGCTTCAGTGCCTATTGATATTAAGTTCACAAAGGTTAATGTATCCTTTAAACTTAAGAAATCTAATGAGATTGTATATTCTGGAAATGAGCCAAGTGATAGGATAAAGCAGTTAATTCGTAAATCTTATCAGTTTGACTCTAATGCTAACAATGCAGGGACCTACACAGTGGAATACTTTACTGGCTCAGCTAATAAGCGTGATTATGAAGATGTTAAGACTTTAAATTACAAATAAGATACCGATAGTTTCGTTGACAATTCGGTGAGTTAAGTACTTCGAAAATCACATCAATGCCAGTTGCGCTCTAATCGTCACTGGCATTGAAATAAATGATTAGATTGAAAATAGAATAAGTACTGGTGCCAACATCATATATAAAATATTGG
>CAZSQG010000125.1:0-6980 GCA_964608615.1 uncultured Marinilabiliaceae bacterium | reverse complement strand
GCCAGTCGAGCGGAGTTAAGGATGACATGTGGGCATTTACAAGCCGTAATCCCGGCCTCGATCTCCAGGCATCAACAATGTTTGCCGCAGCAAGCCGGGCATTGAAGGGATATAACGACGATCTTTCGGCAAGAGCTTTGCAACAGTCGATAAGACTTAAAAAAGAGGCAGTTGAATTACTTGCCAAACAGCCGCAAAATCGCTTTAGCCGGGGCGGAGGACCGGCAGATATTGCCACCAATCTTCAACTCTACATCTCAACCGGAGAGAAACAATACATCGATAAATTTCAGGAACTTTTATGGCCTGCACTTGATCGTAATGTTAATTTCGGCCTTCTGACGGCATTAGATGCTATACCGCACATGAACGCATCCTTTAAAGAAAAACTCCGGCCTTATGTTGTAAAGTACAAAGAGTATATACTCGAACTTGAAAAAGACAACCCTTACGGAGTACCCATCGGCCTTGGTAACTGGGCAGGTGGCGGAGCCATGTTGAACTTTGGCACCACCGTTTGCTTTGCCAGCAAACATTTTCCTGATATTATCGACGCCAGTCATGCATTCAAGACCTCCAACTATCTGTTTGGCTGCCATCCTTATCACAATTATTCGTTAGTGGCAACAGTGGGCGCCACTCGTCCCAAAGCAGTATTTTATGGTAATAACAGGGCTGATTTCTCCTTTATTCCGGGTAATGTTGCTCCGGGCATATTATTCAGAAAACCCGACCACTTTGAGAACTACGATGACTGGCCATTTCTGTGGGGACAAAACGAGGGTACCATTGGAGGAAATACAAGTTATTTAATTTTTGGATCAGCTTTAAAAAGTTTAATAAAATAAACAGTTCCTTTAAAACAAGGTTGGATCAGTGACTGATTCAACCTGTTTTGTTTTATTGCAATTAATAAGGTCTTTTATTGAGGCTTATTAATAGCCTCGTTTTTTGGTATGAATTAACCGGCCTTATTCATAAATTTGAAATGCGTAAACACTCTTGTACTGTAAAAATTGATTTGATCCAAAGCATAAAACCACTGAAACCCTGTCCTTTCGACCAAAGGGAGAAATCTCAAAATTTTACCAGACAACAATGATTCCGAAATAAAAAAATACTACCTGCTTAATCTTAATAGTAATGAATATGAAACGCTTCTTTCACCTCATCCTAATAGGCTTACTGAGCATAACGATTACCAACACCGGATTATCGCAAGAAAAAGCCACCACACAAAAGCCGGCTATAAAAATCGTTTCTAAACTTGAAAAGCCTGCAAATCAGAAAAAATTCAAGGAGAAAAACCTTTCAGGATACCTGTTGGTCTATTTTAAAGATAAGGATCAATCGGCCTATATGGCCATAAGTACCGACGGATATACTTTTACCGATATAAACAACGGCGAACCCGTTTTTATCGGGTCTGAACTGGCCGAACAAAAAGGCGTTCGTGATCCGCATATTACCAGAGGCCCTGATGGCGCATTTTATCTGGCAATGACCGATCTCCACATCTTTGGTAAACGTGCCGGCTTCAGAGATACCGACTGGCAGCGCCCCATCGAAAAATATGGCTGGGGAAATAACCGCGCCCTGGTACTGATGAAATCGTACGACCTGATTCACTGGACGCATTCCGATTTTCGTGTCGATCTGGCATTTCCGCAACTTGGCGATATTGATTGCTCCTGGGCGCCCGAAACAGTGTATGACCCTATAACAAAAAAGATGATGGTATACTTTACCATCCGGTACAACAACAAAGAGTGCCACATGTATTATGCCTATGCCAACAACGATTTCACAAAGCTCGAAACCACGCCCCAACTCATAACAGAAATAGGAGGTATAGATGGCGACATTACCAAAGTGGGCGAAAAATACCATCTGTTTTATGTATCGGAAGCCAAAATTTTGCATTCAGTTTCCGATAAAATAAATAGCGGTTACAAACCTGAAAACCAACGAATCGACCCGGAGAAAGTAAATACCGAAGCTCCCAACGTTTTTAAAAGGCTCGGCACTAACACCTATGTGCTAATGTACGACGTATATGGGCTACGTCCCAGCAATATGGGCTTCAGCGAAACTAACGACTTCGTGAATTATTCCCATATAGGACGTTTCAACGAAGGGGTGATGAAAACAACCAATTTTACCAGCCCTAAACATGGGGCGGTTACTTACCTCTCCAAAGAGGAACTGAAGACAATTGCCGAATACTGGAAGGTGGCGATAAAATATTAGAGATTATCGATTCAATTGAAAACTCAATCATATTGTCCCTAACCAGATCTATTCTTAAAATTGGTTATCAGGCTAGCACACATTAAAATTTAATCAGGGCGGTTGGTAACAGCCTCAGAAGCTGCACCAAACCGCCCTGATATTCTAAAATTGCAACTATTTTTCCAGCAACCTACCGCTTCAAAATCATTTTAGCCGACTTATCGTAAACAGTGCCCGAAACAATTGCTGTCGCTTTTACCCGGTAAACGTAAACCCCATTATCCAGGCCATCGCCATTAAATTCGTAGGACTGGTTTCCGGCTGATTGAGTAACCGGGATACTTGAAAAGAGTTTCTTTCCCCGTAAATCGTAAATAGTGATTTCAACTTTTGCGTTTTCGGACAGATAGTATGACAATGTTGTTGTGGAACTAAACGGATTAGGAGAATTCCCTCTTATAGAAAAACCATTGTTTGCCAGGCTTTCGTTTTCATTAATTGCTGTGCTCTCTTGCATCACTGATTTAAGTTCAATCCCATTACCAGTTCCCAGATTCCTGGTGTATTGTTTGTCGGTGGCATTGTTCCAATGCTCGTGAACTCCTAAACTGTTTATGTAAACGCCTGAATTATCAGGATCGTAATTAATACCTTCGGGCCATTTCGTTTTGTCAGCTGCCTGATGCAGGTAGTCGTCAGCACCACGCATCTGAGGGTAAGTTCCTGCATCACGAGCAAGGGTAAATTCCGAACGGAGAAAGTCGTAACCAACCGATTCGATGGCAACATTGTCGAACGAAGCAAACACCGATGCTGTATATTGATTATTGAATGGCGCCATTCGCCACTTCAGCGGCTTATCCTGCTCATGATCGGTGGCCCACAAAGCATCCATTAAAAACAAGAGGTTTTTTGTACGCAAAAGGGAATGCGTCATTAAATCAACCTGTATACGATATAATCCATATCCGAAACGAGAGGTGTCATTATCCATTTCCATAGGTGCAGGAAGCCCATTGTGCAGGTGCATGGCATCGGAGCGTGTGACCGATCCAAAATGGTTTTTAGCAAACATGGTAACACCAGCCCTTTTGTGCCCCTTTAATTGTGGCAGGTTGATGATGTACTCCGCATCCTCAAAAATCGTATATAACTCATCGTAGAGTATTGGAGTGGTTCCAGGTGTAGTTCCGGGGTACGATACGTTTGGTCGCAAAATGGTACCTCGATCCGAATAATAGACTTTGGCAGTTGAACTGGGTATTGCTTTTTCTCTTCCCAAATTGGTATATCCACTGTTATCGAGGTAATGAACATCAGGGTATTTACGATGCCACTGCTCATAGGCGTGCTTGTAGATGTGTTTCATCGGGTCACCAATATAAATATCACTTTGGGCGAGGTGCAGCACATCTACCAGTTGATGCAGCACGGCAAGCACCATCGCCGGAGAAGTCTCTGACATACCATACCAGGAATTATTTACCTTCGACAAATCGGAGGTGTTGAAATTCCCACCCCAACTGCTGCATATATTTATGCGAATAAATACCTTTTCGCCAGGCTTATAATTCACTGCTCCTTTACCCCGTTGCTCATTATGATACTGGAATATCATGCGCCAAGCCTCTTCATCTGTATTCTGCCCGGTAAGGCTGTCAATAGCCGCCGACACCATGCCATTGATAACATCCTGATTATTATTTTCGGCCATATACCATGCATGGTTTAATGCATCTGCGACACATTTCTGATTTACTGCGTTGCTATTATGTACCCAAACAACTCTTCCCGGAAAAACCCCTTTTGCTTCACCAAAAGGTTGGTTTGACTCTACAACGGCATCCGACTTGAGAACAATTGTCCCGGATGATAACAGATAGCCTTTCATCGCAAAAACGATAAAAGCCCCTACGAAAAACAAGGGATAATAACGCAATGACTTCTTCGACTGTATAAAAGCAATTGTTGATAAAACGGCTATTGAAATATATCCCATAAATCCGGCAGCAAAAGGCATGGCTGTTTGAACACATGGGTAACTGAGTCGGCTTGGCTTGGGGATTACCCTGATTAATACCCATATCATCGCCAGAAAACCAACAATAGGGATTAATAGTTTGGATTTTCCCTCTACATTTTTAAATCCAATGAATTTACCAGATTTAGGGCAAAAACGGAGGTGTCCGGTCAGAAATTTTTTCATCTTTCGTAAGAATTTATCTTTTGAAAAAACACAGGCAAAGGCATGTTTGCCCGGGTACTCGAAAAGGCAATAAAGTTTATTTGGATTCAGGTTTTCGTCTAAACAAAACTCACAACATGAACCGGCGAAACATTTTACTCATTCTGTCCGGCTTTAATGATTTGAAAAAGGTAAATTGCGAATTTATAATGTTTTAATAACTTAGCACCATTTTGGGACAAAATAATTACAAATAACAACGCACCTATGATTAAAATAATCATCTTCACTTTAATTGAGTTCCTTAGCCTCTCGTTTATCTGTTTGGGGGATAATAACCCGAACACGCCAGGCCATTACGAAGCCAGATTTACGACCACCTTGCCAGTTATTGACGGAATCAGTAACGATACCTGTTGGAATAAAGCCGAATGGGCACCCATTGATCAGGTGTGGATCGGACCGACCTTGGATGCTTCCGATTTTACAGGTAAATTCAAAGTAATGTGGACAGAGGACAGGTTGTATGTATTGGTTCGGATAACCGACAACTTATTGCGACTGCAAGATCCTGGCACACAAGATGTTTGTCCTAATATTTACAACTACGATTGCGTGGAAATATTCATTGACGAAAACAATTCCCGTGAAACCAATTACTCCGATACATTTAAGGCGATTGCTTACCACATGGATACAACAGGTCATTGCTGTTATGCTATGGGAAATTCAGGCTGGGTAAGTCTTGACGATCACCTTCGTTATAAAATGCAACGGGTGGACACCCATACCTTCGATTACGAATATGAGATTAAGATATATAACGATACCTATGCTATTGGAGGAAACAATACTCCGGTGAAACTCACCAACGATAAGCTTATGGGCTGGTCGATAGCCTACAATGATAACGATGGAGGATCGATCCGTCAGAGTATGATTGGTTCGATATATATTACAGGAAACGATAAAAACGTCAGTTACTTTAATTCGTCGGTATTTGGTGAACTTAAACTGGTGGGAGGAAAAAATAATACAGGAATTAATAACACCAAATCGCCCAAAGACAAAATATTACAGGTAATTAACACAACCGACAATTTACTGGTGACTTATATCAATGAATTTACCAATGATGAAGTATTTATTCAATTAATTGATTGCAGTGGCAGGATGCTTCAGAATATTTCAATCGTTAACGGCGGCCGTTTAATTGAAAAACAATTAAATATGGTTGGCTTGGCAAATGGAATTTATTTTGTAAAAGTTGGAAATAAAGAAAAAGTGGAGACCAGAAAAGTTATGATTAACTAAGGGATATCATTATACATGGTAGCATTCTAATTGCTCGAACAGGAATAAAATTACTATGGCTTCTTCATCAGTTTGTTATTCTTCCGCAATACTCTGAATTATTAATGTTTAAATCATAAAACCTATTTCCCACTTAATTCTTCGTACAGCAAAAAAAATCTGCTCTCCATTATGAAGAGCAGATTGCATTACTTAGTAAACAGTTTGTTATCTGAGGCTGGCCGGACCTTTGAATTCAGGTTTATCGGTCATTGTAAAGGATGCTTTTTCTCCATCAACATCGAGTACCATAAATTTAGGTGAATCAGGCGTATAAGGAGTCCATTCACCTTCGGCACTTCCGTTTGGATTGCCGTATTTGGCAAAATTCGTCCAAAAATCAACCATTTTCAAACTTAACTCTTCATCTCCAGCATTGAATGGTCTCCAGCTTTGTTTGAATGAATGGAAAACATACCACAGATCCGACGAATGAAAAGCACCGGCTGAATCGCCTGGCAATGCGCGGGAAAATAAATAGGCATAAGCTGGTTTGCTGCTTTTCTCAGCACGAAGGGCACAAAAGTCACCAATAGCTTTGGACATATCGTGCATGTCGTTGGCAGTATATCCAAACATATAGGGAACATCAGGAATTTCGTTGGCCTTGGCAACAGTGCTAAAGGTACCAGTCAGGAAATAATTGTCGATAACCGGAGCCATCATCATCCATTTTTTGGTTGCAGCCGAGTATTCTCTGGCCATTTTTGTCATTTCCTCGAACGACAAGGAGCGCATTTGCTCAAGAGTGCTTATTTCGAAATGATCCATCATGCTTTTATTAGCAGCCATGGCAGTATCCAACACCATTCCTGGGCGCATATCGCTTAAGCCACCACCGCTCATGCTGATTGCTTTTGCAACCAAATCTCTCGAAACAGGTGATGCACAAAGTGTTTGAACACTACCGGCACCGGCACTTTGACCGAAAACAGTAATATTGTTTGGATCACCACCAAATTGCTCAATGTTGTTATGAATCCATTTTAAGGCAGCAGCCTGATCCATTACACCATAGTTACCCGAAACGTTGTTTGGACTTTCAGCAGATAACAGAGGATGCGAGAAAAAGCCAAAAAGGCCGAGACGATAAGTAATAGAAACTAAAATAACTCCACGCGAGGCCCAGTCTTCACCACCATCCATTTCCGGTTCAAAACCATAACCTTCGCGGTAGCCACCACCGTGTATCCACATGGCAACAGGCAGC
>CAZSQG010000124.1:0-7498 GCA_964608615.1 uncultured Marinilabiliaceae bacterium | reverse complement strand
AATTGAAATAAGGGCACCTATTAATAATCCAATTGCTCCTAATGGCGATGTCAATAATAATTCTAAAACAGTTAGAGTCTCTTTAGACTTGTATAAATTCAACAAATCAAATCGAAACACGTTTGATAAAACTATTCCAATAATGTAAAATATTAATATCCGTATTATGGCTTTTTTTGTCATACTTATTTTTTATAATCCAAGTTAGTTATCATAAGTTTTACGTTCACGCTCTGTCTTCAAAATTATTGCCAACGTACACATGTATTAAATTTTTGGGGTTTGCGGGCTCGTCTCTGTCAACCGTTACAAAAGCCGATGCGGGGCAGAATATATCAAGTAACCACTAAATCCCCAAATATTTTATACATGATGTTATGGTTATTTACTTTATTGATATTTCCAGTCTTCGTCCTAAACCCGTTTCAATAATCTTTCTCAAAGTAGCAATTTCTATATCAGACCTGTCATTTTCAATCTTAGAGATATATGTTCTTGACGTGCCGCTTTTCAGAGCTAAGTCTTGTTGAGTTAACCCTGACTTAAGCCTGGCTTCTCTAATCAATTCACCAATTCTAAGTGAAAGCTCTGATTTTTCTGGCTGACTATATTTAAGTAATATGTCCGCACCAATCTCATATGGAACTTTCATTTTCTCGCCACTTCTCATCGTTATATACTGCTCCACATTGCTCCATGAAAGGGTATTCCCAACTAACTCAACTTTAGCTAACTTTTTAGTGTCATAGAGAATGTTTGCTGGCGATGTCTCATCAACATTACTCTTTTTAAGTACTTTCCTAAAATCAATTATTCTTGATTCACCATTATTAAAAACAACTGAAATTGATAACTCTTTAATCCAGTTAATTTTTAAAATCCTCGGAATTTTTATGCTTTGTCTCATTTTAATTCTGGATTTAATTCATAAAAAACTTCTAAAGCCCAATCAGCGTTCCCTGCCAACCAATCGAATACCAGTTTTAATTGTCTACTTGGGAAGTTTCCGGAATAAATATTTCCTCGCTCAATCTCAATAAGCACTTCATATTCATTATAATCGGCATGAATGTGAGGAGGTCTATGCTCGCCGTTATAAACATGTATCTTAATTCCGTTGAAACTATCAATCTTTGGTATTCAAACTTTACTTTCTACAAATGTACCCAATTAGATACTATTTCGCAACATCTGATGAAGGGTTTGTTTTTCTGTTGACTACAACGCCCACATGGTCGAGTAGGCAAAGGGAACTTCCCCCTAAGTCTCTCATCCCGATGTACATCGGGAGACTTGAACCTCTCACCGGAGGTTCAACGTACAACTGTTACCACCATCTTAATTACAGCATGCAGAACTTTATTTTGCCGATGTTCTGCTTCTCGGCACACTATGAAACGTAGGCAATCTCGAAGTACTAAACTTTCGGTTAATAACAAAGTTTGATACGAGCTAAATACCTTTATTTTACTACTGTTTCGCCTATTTTTTATATACATTGTTGTGCGTTCGTGCTTTATTTTCATTTAATAATTCAATTATTTTTTTATTAAATATGTTAACACCATTTTGATTTAAGTGATGATAATCGTAAAAATATAATAAGTCATTTAAGGTTAATATTTCATTAAAATTGTAGTATTCTGAATACCTTTTCATTATGCTGTCAAAATAATGATTGTTACTATAACTGTTATAATTAACACTTGGAATTGGTGCATATACTAGGATTAATTCAATATCTTTATTTTTAACCATTTGTACTATTTCAGAAAAAGATTCAAGTTGATAATCTCTTATTGAAATTTCTTTTTTTTCGAATTCTGTGGGTTGATAAAAACCTATTTCCTTTTCCACATAACCACCAGAGATATATTTGTCTTTTCCTTTAATGATAGGTTCAGAAAACGATTTATTTAATCCAAGTAAATCACGAATGAATCCGTAAATTAGCGTATTGTATGTTTTTATATTGTTGTTTTTTAAAGCCATCTTAAACGAATGTGAATCATTAATGTCATTTGCAATTATATCAAGAGATGATTCAACACCGTCTATAGTAAATGTAGCTGGATAAACTTCATAAATTACTAACTCTGGATTTAAGCTTTCCAAATACCTTTTAAGTAAAACTTTTGTTTGCGCAGGTGTTTGCGAACTCGAACCTAAATTAAATGATTTATATCCATTATCTAAGAATATTCTTGTATCAAACCCCCTATACGCATGAGATGACCCTAAAAATAGAATATCTACATCTCCGTAATTTTTAATCTCAGAAAGTCTTGAGGACATATGCCCATATGAGCCAATACGATAATTTATATTTGGTTTAAATATTGATGGTGAGTAACGCCCCCAAACAAACAAGAATGTCAAATAAAATAATGATGTAAAAAGAAGAAAAAAAATGATATTTGAAATGAATTTTTTCATTACTAATCCTTAAAATTGAAAATAGATAAAAGGTGATTCGACTGAGGGCATAAACATTCCTATTGCAAAAATGAGTAAAGAATAAAATATCCATCTTAATGGTCTATACCATCTTTGCCCTAAGTGCGAAATTGCATATTGACCTTCACGACCTTGCCATTCAATTAAAACAAAAAATCCGATAAGCAATATTGTTGTAAATGCCCTTTTCATTCCTGCAAACTTTGGAATTTCAAAAAGTGAGGTTGATAAAATCTCCGAAATATAGTTGAATGCATGACCAATATTCTCTGCCCTGAAGAATATCCAAGCAAAAACAGTTAAACTAAATGTCAACAACATTAAAGAAAGTTCTTTTATACAAGGAAAAAACTTTCCTTGAGCAACTGCTTCAAGATTATTACGATTGTTGTTGGTTAATAAAAGTGGTAAGAAGTAAATGGCATTCAATGCTCCCCAAACAATAAATGTCCAATTTGCACCATGCCAAAACCCACTTACTATAAAAATGATAAAAGTATTTCTAACTTTCATCCAAGTGCCACCACGACTGCCTCCAAGAGGAATATAAAGATAATCTCTGAACCAAGTTGAAAGTGAAATATGCCACCTTCGCCAAAATTCTGCAATGTCTCTTGAAAAGTATGGGAAGTTGAAGTTTATCCTTAGGTCAAATCCAAATAAACGAGAAGTTCCAATTGCTATATCAGAATAACCTGAGAAGTCACCATATATTTGAAACGTAAAAAACAATGCCCCTAAAACTAATGTGCTTCCAGAATAGTCTGCTGAATTATTGAAAATCAAGTTTGCATATTCGGCACAATTGTCGGCAATTACTATTTTCTTAAATATACCCCAAAGAATTTGACGTGTTCCATCAACCGCTTTTGAATAGTCAAAATTCCGCTTCTTATAAAATTGAGGAAGCAGATGTGTCGCTCTTTCAATAGGTCCAGCAACCAATTGAGGAAAGAAACTCACGAAAGCTGAAAATGCAATAAAGTCTTTTGTCGGTTCAAGTTTTCGTCGGTAAACATCAATACTATAGCTCAAAGTTTGAAAAGTATAAAAGCTTATACCAACTGGCAAAATAATATTCAGCGAATTTGCTTTTATTTCAGAACCAAATAATGAAAAAGCTGTTAAAAAGTTGTCTAAGAAAAAGTTGTAATATTTGAAGAAACCCAAAAATCCAAGGTTCACCAAAATACTTGTCCAAAGTAAAATTTTTCTTTTTCTTTGATTTTCTTCTATTTTTAGTTTTCGACCAACAATATAGTCAACAATGGTACTGAATAATATCAGCGATAAAAATCTCCAGTCCCACCAACCATAAAACAAATAACTTGCTGCAACGATTAGAAAATTTTGCAGTTTCAAGTTGTTGTTTATTACAAACCAGTAAAGAATAAAAACTATCGGCAAAAAAATTGCAAAGTCAATTGAGTTAAAAAGCATATATTTTGACTATTTTTTAAAAGTTTGATATTAGCACTGTCGTTTCTCTCAGCATGACGCACAACGCCCGGCTGTCGAGTAAGCAAAGAGAATTTGACTACGTCGATTTTCAATTGGCTACGCCGATCTTCGATTCACTCTAAGTCTAAGCCTCTCATCCCGATGTACATCATCGATTTTTTAGGCTCTATTTACTTTAGTTCTAAAAATCAAAGTTAATCTACATTTTTGACGTGCCCAATTGTTTTCATTAGGTATCCGGCAATACATTATTTTCCTCTTTGAATATATAGTACAAATTCAATTAAAATCTTAAATTTATATGTGGCGGAACAATTTTTTAATTTATTTATAATATTATAGTACAAAATTACATAGAAGTTTGCATTACAGAGATTAATGTTAGTTTAATTCTTTTGATGTCCAAAATTATATTTATCTTTACCGCCATATATTAATTTAGTCTCTTTTGTTCAACTAATTGGTGAAAGCAATGAAAATCTCAATCAAAGGCATCAAGGGAAAAGATTTTGTTATTGACCAAAAGGATAGTTTAAGTATGAAGCTATCTATGTTAATCGAAGGTCATTGTACCATAGGGGTACATGAGGCGATAAAAAAGTACGGATATACCGAACAGCGGTATTACCAACTGTTACTAAAATATCAGGAAGGTGGTGCCCGAGCACTAATAGACAACAAGCCAGGTTCAGACAAGCAAACTGTTCGGACAAAAGATATAGTAAACCAGATCATAAGGCTCCGGTTTTTGGATCCCTTTTCCAGTGCTGATGTAATTGCTCAAAAGTTAAAGCAGATTGGTCATAAGGTGAGCAAACGTAGTGTGGAAAGGACAATTACGGAGTATGGGCTTCAAAAAAAACGCATGTTCTGAACCCTCAAAAAGAGAAACAGAAACAAGATATTGAAGTCCATAAATCAAAGCGGGAGATAGTAAGGGTCAAAATCAACAACCAAGGAATAGAGCGGTTATTCAGGGAAAGTCTCTCAAAAAAAATAAACGGAACGTTGGTTGGTTTATGGTTTCTGGCTGCTGAACACTTACGCCTGGGCAATTGGGATTTAATCAAAGGGTATACCGGATGTGCCGATGCAGATATTGAGTCCCATATCGCTATGCAGATAGTTAACAAGGCCGCACTGTGCAGTAACCGCGTTAGGAAGAACAATTATATTACCCACCAGGGCTTTGAGTTACTAAACGGGCTTGGGTTTTTGGTAACCGATGGTCAGGTGCACGATTTACTTGATAAGCACACGGTCAGTGAAGCCCAATCGTTGCAGGAATCATTGGCAATAATAAGGTTGAACAATGGTCATTATAAAGGGGCGTTAATAGCCATAGACCCTCATCGTATTGTATCCACGTCTCAAAGAATAATGCCGAAAAAGAAAAAACAAACTAAAGAACCTTCAAGGAAAATGGTGCAAACCTTTTTTGCTTTGGATACCCAAACCGGGCAACCGATAGGATGTGGCATCGGTTCTCCTGGCGCTAATACTACCCAGGCGACAATCGATCTGCTGAACATGGCAGGACTGGTAAACAAGAATGCTTTAATACTGGCAGACAAAGAACACTTCACTGAATGTTTAATTAGAAATATTGATCAGGACAGCGATTTTGAATTCCTTGTCCCGGCAATATCAACACAAAGGATACAGAACATAGAACGTTCTCAAACCTACCAAAGAAAATGGGCCGGGTATGCAGTAGCTGAAACGATGTTTAATTTTTCGGGGCACAAAGAAAAATATCGGTTGATCTCGCAGCGCGAAGGAGAAACAACAAAAAATTACATATACAAATCATTCTTGACCCTATCCAGTAAACCAGCAATAGAATTACTCTCTGAAACCTACCGGGAGAGGTGGTCAACTGAAGACTTTTTTAATTTTGACGGTGCTATGGGGTTTGACCGGGCTTCAACATTTAACCTAAACATACGCTATGGCAAAATGTCTCTGGCTTTATTGGCTCAAGCTGCAACTTATGAACTAAGGAAAAAGTTACCAGATCCATACAGTCGCTGAAATTCAACTCATTTGGCAGATGCGGTGTTTGCAAAAATGGATGGAGATATAAGGGTGAAAGACGATACTATTATTGTAACATGTTATAATGCTCCAAAAGAATTAAATTTACAAAATAATTACCAAGGCTTACCAGAAAAATTGATGTTGGAAGGAATTAACCCAAAGATACCTTGGCTGTATGATTACAAACTGGACTTCAGGTTCAAATAAGATTTACTAAAATGAATACCCTGTGAAAAATCGCTGATGTACATCGGGATGCTTGATAGTCTCCCATCACACGGCTCTTGTTATACAAATGCGGCAACTTCTCGACACCTCTTCAGCGGTTACGGTGAGTTCATCTCCTTTATCCATACCTAACTGCACTCATGGTGCAGCCTTTCCCAAACGCTCAGTACCATGACTCTTTACCAAAGCACCTTTGGGCGGTTTAGTTCGTATAATATTTGTTTTTTATGGAACTCATGATTTACGCTTCGCTCCAATTGATGCCCTCTTCCCGGTAAACCGGGACTGGCTCTGCAAGACGACCCCAGTGGTTCAACCTTACAACTGGTTTCCACCATCTCAATTACAGCATGCTGTGAATATATAATAGTATAGTGCCGATCACTGCTTCTCGGCACACTATGACCAGTAGCGGATTGCGGGCGACATCCCTGTCAACCATTACAAAACTTTGAGCGGGGCAGACGCTTTCAAGCTGCCACTGCGCCAGATATTGGTTATATTGCTTATTGTGGTGCGTTTCTTCTTATCCGTTTTATGCGTCTTAATACCTCCTTCTTGTTCTTTCTTTCTTCTTCGATGTCATAATCATCCTGAAGTCCAAGCCAAAATTTCGGGCTTGTTCCAAAATATAAACTCAGTCTTAAAGCAGTATCTGCAGTAACACTTCTTTTTCCTTTCAAAATTTGTGAAATTCTTGTCTGGGGGATTTCAGTGTCTTTTGATAATCTATAAGCTGTTATATTCATTGGTATCAGAAACTCTTCATTAAGAATTTCGCCTGGGTGTACATTTTCTAGCTTCTCCATTTTTAGTCCTTTCATTAGTGATAATCCACAATTTCAACTTCTATCGCATGATTACTTTCCCATTTAAATATTATTCTCCATTGGTCATTGATTCTTATGCTATAAAAATCTTTCAAATTTCCTGATAATTTTTCAAGCCGATTAGATGGAGGAATTTTCAAGTCATTTATAGATTGAGAGTTATTGAGCATTCTTAGTTTACGCCTTCCGATTTGTTGTATCTCTGACGGAAGCTTTTTGACCCTTTCTCCATTCCAAATTTTCTCAGTTTCTTTAGAACCAAATGAAATAATCATTGCTTTCTATTTGCATTAGTAACGTCAAAGATAAGTATTTATTTCAAGATAGCCAAGAAAATTTTGGTTCAATATGGTTGGCAACGTTGGTATGAAATGTTGCCGGTTGCGGGCGAATCACCTGTCAAGTTACATCCCGATGTACATCGGGATTGAAGCGGGCTACAAACCTTCGCATACCTCTGAAACCCTTATTGGCTATACCGC
>CAZSQG010000123.1:0-7702 GCA_964608615.1 uncultured Marinilabiliaceae bacterium | reverse complement strand
CTTTTCGTAAATGACTGTTTTTATGGCAAGCATAACGAAGTAGTTGACTTTATAGACAAACACTACTTAATCCCCTTGTGGTATTCCTGTAACGATTTCACTTTGTAATTACCATTTAAACGCTCCTTTATACCAGCCGTAGCAGCATATGCCGCAGCAGTAGTTGTAATATACAGAATGTTGTGTTTGATGGCATTCTTGCGAATATACGAATCGTCAAATTCGCTCTGTTTTCCAGCAGGAGTATTTATCACCAGACTGATTTCTTTGTTTTTCAGCAGGTCAACAATGTTTGGACGACCTTCATGAATTTTAAGAACTTCATCGGATTCAATTCCATGGGTAGCCAGAAATTTATTTGTTCCTCCGGTTGAAACAATACCGAATCCCATGTCCCTAAAATTTTTGGCCACTTCCACTATCTTATCCTTATCACGATCGGCAATAGTAATCAGCACCTTACCCCTTGTTGGAAGATTGAGCTTGGTAGCCTCCTGCGATTTAAAAAATGCCAGTCCAAAAGAATCGGCCATACCCAAAACCTCTCCTGTGGAGCGCATCTCAGGCCCCAAAACAGGATCCACATCGGGGAACATATTGAATGGAAAGACGGCTTCTTTAACTCCAAAGTGCGAAAACACCGGTTTCTTGAGGTCTAAATCCGCCAATTTTTTTCCCAACATGATTTCAGTAGCAATTTTTGCCATTGGGATATTGCATATTTTAGAGACCAATGGTACTGTACGCGAGGCCCGTGGGTTAGCTTCAAGAATATAAACCACTCCCTGATATATGGCATACTGAATATTCATCAAACCAACCACCTTCATTTCAATTGCAATGCGACGGGTATATTCTTCAATTGTTTTAATCTGATCATCAGTAATAACGACAGGGGGAATAACACAAGCCGAGTCACCTGAATGAATACCGGCATATTCAATGTGTTGCATCACAGCCGGAACAAAAGCATCTTTCCCATCGGCAATGGCATCCGCTTCTGCTTCAATAGCATCTTCCAGAAATTTATCGATCAAAAGCGGCCTGTCAGGCGATACATCTGCTGAAGCAGCCTTTACATACTGACACAACATCTCTTCATCGAGTACAATCTTCATTCCCCGCCCTCCCAAAACGTATGAAGGACGCACCATCAAGGGGTAGCCAATACGACCAGCAATTGCAAGAGCTTCTTCCTGGGTGCTGGCCATTCCCGATTCGGGCTGAGGTATTTCAAGCTTTTCCATGATTTTACGAAACAAATCACGATCCTCAGCCAGGTCTATTGTTTCAGGGCTGGTACCAATTATTTTAACCCCATTTTGTTGCAATTCGTTGGCAATATTTAATGGTGTTTGTCCTCCAAACTGACAAATAACCCCATCCGGCTTTTCTTTATTATAAATGCTCAATACATCTTCCACCGTAAGGGGCTCAAAATAAAGTTTGCCGGAAGTATCGAAATCGGTTGAAACCGTTTCGGGATTACAATTTACCATGATGGATTCAAAACCCGCATCACGAATAGCAAAAGCTGCATGAACGCAACAGTAATCGAACTCTATACCCTGTCCAATCCGGTTGGGGCCACCACCCAAAACCATTATTTTCTTTTGAGAATCAACTTTTACCTGATTGGGTGCATTGTAAGTGGAATAATAATAGGCAGCATTTTCAACGCCACTAACCGGTACAGCTTCCCATGCTTCTTCAAGTCCAAGTAATATACGACGGTCACGAATCTCTTTCTCAGGAATTACGAGCAATTTAGCAAGGTATTTATCAGCAAATCCATCTTTTTTCGCCTCAATAAAAAGCGAATCGGGCAACGTTTTTCCTTTAAACTTTAAAATCTGCTCCTCAAGCTCTACCAGCTCTTTCATTTGTTCAATAAACCAAGCCTTAATATAGGTTTTATTTGACAATTGTTGAACAGTAGCCCCTTTTCGAATCGCTTCATACATGATAAACTGCCTTTCACTACTGGCATAGTTTAGTTTAAGCATAAGATCATCCAGGGATAGCTGATTGAAGTTCTTTGCGAATCCAAGTCCGTAACGCCCAATCTCAAGTGATCGAATGGCTTTTTGAAACGCTTCTTTGTAGTTTTTTCCAATACTCATCACTTCACCCACAGCCTGCATCTGGGTTCCCAGTTTATCCTGAAGTCCTTCAAACTTTTCGAAAGCCCATTTAGCAAATTTAACCACTACATAATCACCCCAGGGTTCATATTTTTCAAGCGATCCTTCTTTCCAGTATGGTAATTCATCAAGGGAAAGACCACAAGCTAACATAGCCGAAATCAAGGCAATTGGAAAACCTGTAGCCTTTGATGCCAGAGCCGACGAACGTGAAGTACGAGGGTTAATTTCAATAACAATTACACGTCCGGTTTTGGGATCGTGAGCAAACTGCACGTTAGTTCCTCCAATCACACCAATGCTTTCAACGATCCTATATGAATAATCCTGCAATTGCTTCTGCAACGTTTTTGAGATGGTGAGCATGGGAGCAGTACAAAAGGAGTCGCCCGTATGCACCCCAATGGCATCAACATTTTCAATAAAACATACGGTTATCATCTGGTTTTTATGGTCACGTACCACTTCCAATTCCAGTTCTTCCCATCCAAGAACCGATTCTTCAACCAGAATTTGCCCAATCATACTGGCTGCAATGCCACGGGCTGCAATGATACGTAGTTCTTCCACATTGTAAACAAGTCCTCCACCAGTACCTCCCATTGTATAAGCCGGCCGAATAACAACAGGATAACCAAGTTGTTCGGCAACCTTTTCAGCATCGTCCACCGTTGTAACAGCCTTGCTTTGAGCCATTTCAATACCAAGCGCTTCCATTGAATTCTTAAACTCAATGCGGTCCTCCCCCTTTTCAATGGCCCGAAGATTGACTCCAATAACCTTAACATTATACAAATCAAGGATTCCGTTCTTAGCCAAATCAAGCGAAAGGTTCAATGCGGTTTGTCCTCCCAGATTGGGCAATAAAGCATCAGGTCGTTCCTTTTTTATAATCTCAGTTAATGCATACTCGTTTAAAGGCTCGATATAAGTATTGTCGGCCATTTCCGGATCGGTCATGATGGTTGCCGGATTTGAATTCACCAGTACTATTTCATAACCCAACGACCGCAAAGCTTTGCATGCCTGCGTACCTGAATAATCGAACTCACAGGCCTGACCAATAACAATAGGTCCTGAACCAATAATTAGAATCTTGTGGATATCGTCCCGTTTTGGCATAAAATAAGGAGATTAGAAGAATTAATATTGTAATCCTATTTAAGAATATTGCATTCTTAAATAGGATTACAATATTAATTAAAATTTGCTAGTTTTAGAAAGTAAAAGGAGATTCAAACTACTAAAAATGATCTTTATTGTGATAAAAAAAACCAATTTGAAATAATTACTGCCAAAAAACCCTGCAAAGCAACTATTTCTACTCTAGCCTCTAAATTTATTCATTGATAAAGAGGGATTAATCCACCTGACAACCTTCGAATAAAAAATTAAAACTAAATTCATATTCTCATAAAAAAGTGGTTATTTCGCACTTTATTATAAACCACAATAACAATTAATGAGAAGTGAGAAAATGGCGCATTGAAGATTCGGAAGAACTCTACAACATTCAAGGTTGGGGAGTTGATTATTTTTCCATTAATGAGAAGGGAAATGTGATTGTTACACCTAAAAAAGGTAGTGCAGCAGTTGACCTAAAGGAATTGATGGACGAACTTTTGGTGAGGGATGTTTCTAATCCTGTTCTAATACGTTTCCCTGACATCCTTGACAATCGTATTGAAACCATCTCAAATTGTTTCAAGATAGCGGCCGAAGAATACGAATATCAGGCTAACAATTTCATCATTTACCCGATTAAGGTAAACCAGATGCGTCAAGTGGTTGAAGAGATTGTAAGTCATGGTAAGAAATTCAATATTGGACTTGAGGCCGGATCAAAACCCGAACTACATGCCGTTATAGCCATTAATACTGATAGTGACTCATTAATTATTTGTAACGGATATAAAGATGAAGACTATATTGAGCTAGCCTTGTTGGCTCAGAAAATGGGAAAACGCATCTTTATTGTTGTTGAAAAACTAAACGAATTAAAACTAATAGCCAGCGTTTCCAAACGTTTAAAAATAAAGCCAAATATTGGCATACGCATAAAACTGGCAAGCACCGGAAGCGGTAAATGGGAAGAATCAGGAGGCGATAGTAGTAAGTTTGGGTTAACTTCGAGCGAAGTTCTCGAAGCCGTTGATTTTATTAAGAAAAATAAGCTAGAAGACTGCCTTCGCCTTATTCATTTTCATATTGGGAGCCAGGTAACCAAGATTCGTCGTATAAAAAATGCGCTGCGCGAAGCGTCGCAATTCTATGTAGAGCTTCATAAACTTGGTTTTAAAATTGATTTTGTGGATATTGGAGGTGGTCTGGGTGTTGATTACGACGGAACCCGCTCATCAACCAGCGAAAGCAGCATTAATTACACCATTCAGGAGTATGTTAACGATTCGGTGTATTCTTTTGTTGATGCTGCCACTAAAAACAATATACCTCATCCAAATATTATTACCGAATCAGGACGTTCTTTAACGGCTCATCACTCGGTTCTGATTTTTGAAGTTCTTGAAGCCACGACCATTCCTCAATGGCGCGAAGATGAGGAGATACAAGAAGATGATCATGAATTGGTTAAAGAGCTATATGAGCTCTGGGATCGGCTTACTCAACCCAGAATGGTTGAAACATGGCACGATGCACTTCAAATTCGCGAAGAAGCACTCGATCGTTACAGCCTGGGGGTTCTTGATCTTGTTACCCGTGCCAAAGTTGAAAGGCTTTACTGGTCAATAGCCAGCGATATTCACCAAATGACAACCAGCTCAAAGCATGGCTCGGATGAATTCCGAAACTTATCTAAAATATTGGCTGATAAATATTTTTGTAATTTTTCTTTATTCCAATCTCTACCTGACTCCTGGGCCATTGACCAGATTTTTCCAATTATGCCAATACACAGATTGGATGAGAAACCTACAAAGGCGGCTACATTGCAAGACATCACCTGTGATTCGGATGGAAAGATTGACAACTTTATTGCTACCCGTAATATTTCGCACTATTTACCAGTTCACCCGCTAAAATCAAAAGAGACTTACTATCTCGGCGTTTTTTTAGTTGGAGCCTATCAGGAGATTCTTGGTGATCTGCACAACCTTTTTGGAGATACAAATGCTGTTCATGTGAGTGTAAACAAAGACGGATACGAGATTGATCAGATAATTGATGGAGAATCGGTGGCCGAAGTACTTGAATATGTGCAATACAATCCTAAAAAATTAGTGCGAACAGTGGAAACATGGGTAACCTCTTCGGTGAAATCCGGAAAAATTTCGGCTGAAGAAGGGAAAGAGTTTCTTTCAAATTACCGATCAGGGTTGTATGGTTATACATATCTTGAATAACATAGATTATAAAAGGCCTGGGATTAAATAGAGCTAATCCCGGGCCTTTTATTCAATACTTACAATTAAGAATTTTATTCTTGATCAATATAGAGAATAGAATTAACTACCTTAATTATCAATTTCTCTAAAATACGCATATTCATTGTTTTCACCCCAATATTATTGAGCTTTGAATCCAAAATATTAGTCGGCAAACCCTTTAGCGCTCTTTCGACATTCTGTGGCAGAGTAACACTAAACTATTACCTAAGCAGACTTTAAAATAAACGCCAAAAACTGGAAATATAATGATTTTCTTCCATATACTAAATATTAGCTACTTTAATTATATCTGCAAAAACACCTGATGCAGTAACATCGGCACCGGCACCATATCCTTTGATTTGCATTGGATGTTCAAAATAATTCTCGGACCATATCAATATTATATTATTGCTCCCTTCAAGATCGTAAAAAGGATGATGTTTATCAACCTCAATCATTCCAACTTTTGCTTTGCCATCAATAAGCCGAGCTGCATAACGTAAACGTTTTCCTACCAAGTCAAGCTCTTTACGTCTTTTTTCAAAGGAAACATTAAGCTCCGCAACTTTTTCCATAAATACCTCAAGTGATGGCAGTGCCAGATATTCCTTAGGCACAAAAGGCTCCACTTCTACATCGTCCTTTTCCATAATATATCCTGATTCGCGTGCCAGAATAAGCAGCTTCCTAACCACATCGGTTCCGCTCAGGTCCACACGTGGATCCGGTTCGCTAAACCCTCTGGCTTTTGCTTCGGCTATCACTTCCGATAAGGGATGTTGTTCCGATAATGTATTTACAATAAAATTCAGAGTTCCTGAAACAACAGCTTCAAGACGTACAATTTTATCGCCGCTGCGTACCAAATCATTAATGGGTGCAATAATTGGAAGTCCAGCTCCCACATTTGTTTCAAAATAAAATTTTACTCCTTTTTCCCTGGCTGTCTCTTTAAGCTTGTGATAAGCCGGATACGAAGATGAACTGGCAATTTTGTTAGCAGTTACTACCGATATATTTGCATCAAGTAACGACTGGTAAACCAATGCCACTTCTTCGCTGGCAGTACAATCCACGAAAATACTGTTTGCCAGATTCATTTCAATAATGCGATCGCGAAAACTTTTAATAGTACCCAACTCCCCATCTTTCTCAAGCTTTTCAATCACATTTTCCGGATTTAGTCCTTCGCGATCAAATATCATACTTCGGCTTCCTGCTACACCAACCAAACGTATACGCAACTTATTATCTTTTACCAGTTTTTCAGATTGAGATCTGATTTTATTGAGCAGTTTACTACCTACAGTTCCTTTGCCTGCCAAAAAAAGATTTATGCGGGAATAGTCAGACAAGAAAAAGGCTTCGTGTATAACATTTATAGCCTTCTTAATATCTTTCTCCTTAATTACGAATGATATATTGAGCTCTGATGCGCCCTGAGCTATGGCAAAAACATTTACCCCGTTTTTTCCAACACTGTTAAACAACAGCCCGGAAATTCCTGTGGTATGCTTCATGTTATCACCTACAATGGCCACTACAGCCATTTGATCATCAATTAATATGTTGTTGATTTGCCGTAACTCAATCTCTCTTTTAAACTCAGATTCAATGGCATTTCGCGCTGCCTGGGTTTGATCCGAATCAATGACAATACTAATGCTGTTTTCGGATGAAGCCTGCGAAATCAAAATAACATTTATTGCGCAACCCGCTAACGAGGAAAACAGTCTCATGGAAATTCCTGCAACACCCACCATGCCAATTCCCTGAACGGTAACCAACGAAACACCTTTAATACTTGAAATACCCTTAATTTGTTTACTGGTAATTTTCTCACGCTCACTATTAATAATGGTGCCAGAAGCTTCCGGATTAAAGGTGT
Organism: uncultured Marinilabiliaceae bacterium; assembly: GCA_964608615.1. Classification (GTDB taxonomy): domain Bacteria; phylum Bacteroidota; class Bacteroidia; order Bacteroidales; family Marinilabiliaceae; genus CALEUX01. The sequence continues at coordinate 281 of CAZSQG010000123.1, read as the reverse complement.
TTTTTATCCTTATTGGGATGTTTTTTTGATAAACAGGTAAAATTGTAGGAGGATAAATAACCTTGGCTCCAAAATGCGACAATTCCATAGCTTCGGCATAACTCATCCTGTCAATGCAATAAGCACGACTAATAACTCGCGGATCAGCTGTCATAAAACCATCAACATCAGTCCATATTTCAAGAGCTTTTGCATTAAAAGCAGCAGCCAAAAGAGCTGCGGTATAATCGGAACCACCACGCCCAAGTGTTGTGGTTTCGTTTTTTTGATTACTACTTATA
>CAZSQG010000122.1:0-7702 GCA_964608615.1 uncultured Marinilabiliaceae bacterium | reverse complement strand
TTTAGACTGAATTTTACCCGATTTATCGCGAATTGGCGTTCCAAAGCCTCTGGCAATTCCACCATCTTCCATAACCACAATCATCGGTTTGGCTTTTCCTTCGGCAATAAGGTTGTCGAGAATGAAATTGGTGCGGCCCTGATTTGGCCATGCACGTCTGTCTTCACCCATTCCGTGTTGTAAATAGAGAACAGGATAACGTTTATTAGTATCCTTATCGTACCCGGGTGGAGTATAAACATAAGCAAGGCGGAGTTCATTGAACGATTTTGACCAGTAATAAACAGAACGAACTTCGCCATGAGGAACATTTTTGGCATCATAAAAATCAACGCCTTCTTCAGGGATTTCCATGCCACTCATTACACGGCTTGCACCAAAGAATGTCTCACTGGCCGGATCGGCCACATCAACACCATTAATTTTAAGCGTGTAATAATGAAAACCCGGGTCTTGTGGCTGGGTTACTCCAGTCCAAAAACCATCCTCGCCCTTTGTAAGCTGAACATTGCCAAGACTAACCGAAACACTGGTTGCATCAGGAGCACTTATACGGATATAGACCTTACCAAGTGAGTCGACACGGGGATAATCAGCACCCAGAATATTTGTTGATGCTGGTTTTGTTGCGGCAGGAAAATCATTAACCTGTGCAAACCCCACAATGCCAATGGCCAGAAACAGCAATACTATAAAAAGATTCTTCATTTGTTTTTGTGTTTGATTATTTAAACAGTAATTGTGCATACTGAAAAAGACTTCTGCGCCAGGTCAACCATTCATGCTCAGTACCTTCCGATTGGTAGAACACATGTTTAATGCCCTGCTTATCCAGCATATTTCGGAATGCCCCTATCGACCCGGGGAAAGGCTCAGGTTCTTTGGTTCCCACGCCCAACCACAATACCTTTAACTGCTCATTCACCTTTTTACCGTCATTAAAGGCTCCGTTTAAAAAGGTTTCTGCATTGAGTTCACTGGCACTGGGATAATTGGCAGTACCACTAAAACCACCATAGGAGGCAAAATGGTTAAGGTTGTTCATAGCAATGCGCATGGTTTGGTTAGCGCCCATTGAAAGGCCGGCAATGGCACGGCTTTCACGATTGGCCATTGTACGGAAACGAGCATCAATCATGGGAATGATTTCCTGCATCATCACCTCTTCGAACGCCATAGCGGGCCGGGTGCCGGCTGCATCATCCTGTGCTTTGAATGCATACCCATTGTCCATAACAATAATCATGGGAACAGCCTTTTTTTCGGCTATCAAATTGTCGAGTATCAGGTTGGCATGCCCTTGGGCCGACCATCCGGTTTCGTCTTCGAAACTGCCATGTTGAAGGTAAAGTACCGGATAACGTTGATCCAAATCTTTATCGTAGCAAGGTGGGGTGTAAACAAAACAACGCCTCCAGGCTTTTGTTATATTCGAGAAATAATTCAACTCGCTCACCAAACCATGAGGCACATCTTTTAGTGCATAAATCTCATTATCGTGAGCAGGTATTTCAATACCGCTACCCCAACGACCAGCACCATAAAAATACCTGGTACCGGGATCGGGAACCGATGCGCCATCTATATTTAACTGGTAATAATGAAAACCAACATCCTGAGGAGCCGATTCGCCTGTCCAAAGGCCATTAGCATCCTTTACCATATTGTATTTGACACCACCAATATCGAGTTGAACCATTTTAGCTTCGGGGGCAGCTATTTGTGCACGCACACAACCATCAGAATTTACCTGGGGAAAAGCTTTCCCGGGTTGGTTAACTTCTGAGGGTTTAAAATCTTCCTTTACATTAGCCGTTTGTGCATAACAAAAACTGCCAATATAAAAAGCAATTAACAAAGAAGCTAGTGATTGTTTCATCTGTAAATAAATTTCTTGTTATGGTCAGATGGAACTCCATGTTTGCTATTTTCATTGGTGTTTTTTTTTTTAATTCGCAAACATCTTCGTTTCATGTGTATTTTATTTGTCATATCATTGGCCACAGGCCTCCCGTTGCATTTACGGGGCCATGTTGCCCTTTGCATATGTGAAACATCCATGCCGGATAATCAGACTCCAATGTGTCAAAAAATCCAGCATGGATGTATCATGCTTATAAACTATTTAAAAAGAAGTGGTGCCAATTCATAAAAAGCGCGACGCCAGGTAAGAAACTCGTGAGCCGTTCCTTCCGAAACATGCGAAACAGCGTTAAAACCAGCATTTTTAAGCGCTTCAACAGAGCTTAAAATTCCATCGGGACGCTCTTTGCTGCCACAGCTTAAGAAAATGAGTTTAACCTTCGATTTATCCTTAATTTCATCAGGAGCATAGGTTCCGCCACTTAATAAGGCATAATGCGAAAACACATCGGGTTTATTAAGAGTGATCATTTTGGTTTCCATACCACCCATTGACAAGCCGGCCATGGCCCGGTTAGGCTGGTCGGCTAAGGTTGCAAAATTGGCGTCAACATAAGGTATTAACTCATCAACAAGAACTGTTTGGAAGTGTTTAATGTCAAAATTCCTAAAACCACTACCAAACTTAATTTCGTTGGTCATCCCATAGGTCATAACAATAATGAAAGGCTCAATTTTACCTTCGGCAATCAGGTTATCCATAATCAGATTGGCACGTCCCTGGTTGCTCCAGGCGGTTTCATCTTCGCCCCAACCATGTTGTAAGTATAGAACAGGATAACGTTTACTACTGTCTTTACCATAGCCCGGAGGGGTATAAACAAATGCCCGACGTGAGGTATTTGTACTTTCCGATGGGAAAAGAATTAGTTGTACATTTCCATGGGACACGTTTTTAAGGGCATAAAACTCCTGATCGTGGGCAGGGATTTCAATACCGCTTTCCCAACGTGTTGAACCATAATAATTCAAAGCACCCGGATCGTTAAAAACACCACCATCGATAGTTAAATGATAGTAATGAAAACCTTCGTCAAGCGGGCCTGCTGTGGTACCCATCCAGGAGCCATCTTCGACTTTACTAAGTGGAGTTCCACCTTTTGCTCCACCAAGGCCCAGACTCACCTCAATATTTTGAGCCTGAGGTGCATCAATTTTAAAACGGGCATAACCTTGCGAGTTTACCATTGGGTACTCCTTACCCGGTTGATTAAGCGTTGAAGAAATAAAATCCTCCTTTATTTCGGTTGAACCGGTTTGTGCATAACACTGTAAACCAGCTAATGCTAGTACTAATACTAGTAAAATTGATTTTTTTTTCATTTGTCTATAATTTTATAATTCATTGGTCAAATGGAACATCCATTCAATAGTCATGCCCCTGTGTGTTGGCCTGCAAACATGGATGTTTCATGTGTCTATAATTTGTTTTTCAATGTTTCATGGAACTTCATGTCGATTTTGATCAACCTCTTGAGTGTCGAAAAATCAGTTGTCGGCATGGGCGTTTCATATACTCTATTATATTTTTATTAATCTTCGATAACCAGCCCCGCTCAATAGCGAGGAACCAGCCATATGAGTTATGCACTCGTGTAGAGTATTACTCACAGGTCTGGTTTCATTATTGAATTAATTACACAATATCAACATTGTAAATTGGTATAAGCCAATATCGTAAAAAACATTCACTAACGCCTAATGTCGAACTATTTAAACAGAAAAGGAGCAAACTCGTAAAGGCTTCTTCTCCAAGAATGCCATTCGTGAGCAGTACCCGGAGAAACATATGAAACACCTTTTATGCCAATTTTATCCCATTCTTTTGCTGCATCACCAATTCGGGAAGCACCACCTTCTTCACCTCCAAAACTCATAAACACAACGTTAACACTTTTTTTGAATGAGTCAATGTCTTTAATTTCTTCTGGCATAAATGTTCCACTACTGAACATTCCAACATGTGAGAATAAACCAGGATTGGCCATTACAATTGATTTGGTTTGCATTCCACCCATTGAAAGACCTGCCATAGCGCGATGTTCCTGATCACCGATAACCCGGTAATTAGATTCAATAAATGGAATCAGGTCGTCGATAAGAACTCTTTCAAACTGGCCAGCAAAGTTAAATCCGCCTGGTCCTCCAAATCCTCTTCTGGGCGCACCTGCTTCTCCACCTGCTGTTGGCGGTCCTTGGGGAGCAACTTGTCCGGGAGCAGCAGCAGGTCTCTGAGGACGAGGGCCTCCACCAAAGCTAATAGCGCTGTTTTCCATAACAATAATAAATGGAACAGCTTTTCCTTCAGCAATCAGGTTGTCCATAATAAAATTTGCATGTCCCTGGCTTCCCCAACCGGTTTCATTTTCGCCCATACCGTGTTGCAGGTAGAGAACCGGATATTTTTCATTTCCTTCGTTGTATCCTGGAGGTGTGTATATATAAACCCTCCGGTTACTATTGGATGATTTTGAGAAATAATAGGTCTCGCGAAGGTCTCCGTGCGGAACGTTTTTTAAAGCAAAGAAGTCCTGATCTTCAGAAGGCACTTCAATCCCACTTCCCCAACGACTAGCACCGAAAAAATAAAGACTTTCCGGATCCGGAACAGATGCTCCATCAATATTCAACTGGTAATAATGAAAACCAACATCCTGAGGAGCCGATTCACCAGTCCAAACTCCATTCTCATCTTTTGTTAAGTCGTATTTTACTGCATCAATGTCAAGCTGTACATTCCTGGCTTCGGGAGCAGAAATACTAACCCGAACTCTACCTTCAGAATTAACCTGTGGGAATTGTTTTCCTTCCTGAGTGGTAGGTGTTACTTTAAAATCTTCAACCACTGATGTTTGAGCGAAACCTGCCCCATTAATAAATACAGCTGCAAAAACAGCCGGAAAAAATTGCATATACCTCATAATACACTAGTTAATTAGTTGTTATTTAAACAGAAGTTGGGCAAACTGATACAAACTACGCCTCCAGGTTTGCCATTCGTGAGCAGTTTTTGGCGAAACATAAAAATGCGCATTCATACCATCAGCTTTCAATGCTTTGGTGTTTTCCTCCGGATTACCGCCAAAACCTTCCCTCCGGTTATCAAGCTCATGGCTTCCAAAACTAATAAACACAAGTTTCACATTTTCTTTAAAGCCGGGGGCATTTTTTACCTCCTCAACATTATAGCTACCACCACTAAACATACCTACCTGCGAAAAAACATTGGTATTGGCCAGAGTAATAGTATGGGTTTGCATTCCCCCCATTGACAAACCGGCCATAGCCCGGTGCTCTTGATCAGCAATGGTTCGAAAGTTGGCATCAACCATTGGAATAATATCATTTAACAGGGTTTTCATAAAACCATCGGCCCAATTGCTTGGTAACCCCGGACGTGCAGAACCTTCAGAACGTGCAGGACGTTCGCCTGCAGGTGGCCGTGGCATTGTCCAACTGCCATTGTCCATTACAATAATAAACGATTTTGCTTTTCCTTCGGCAATAAGATTGTCCATTATCAAACCCGCTTTACCCTGAGCTGACCAACCAGTTTCATTCTCACCGCCACCATGCTGCAAATACAATACCGGGTAACGTTTCTCCAAATCGTTATCGTAACCCGGAGGAGTATAAATAAAGCAACGTCGTAAATTTTTATTTGTTTCCGAGAAATAGATTTGCTCACGCACCTGTCCGTGTGGCACATTTTTTTGTGCATAAAAATCCTTATCGTGAGCAGGCACCTCAATACCACTACCCCAACGGCTTGCGCCATAAAAATACAAGCTTCCCGGATCAGGAACTGATGCGCCATCGATATTTAGCTGATAATAATGGAAGCCTTCATCCTGAGGAGCCGATTCACCCGTCCAAACACCCTCTCCATTATTAACCAAATCATATTTCACAGCCCCAATATCGAGTTGTACCAATTTTGCATTGGGAGCCGATATTTGCACCCTAACCCGTCCTTCAGAGTTAACCATGGGGTATTCGCGCCCTGTTTGGTTCACCTCAGATGGTTTAAAATCTTCAACAACATTATTGTTTGACTGGGCAAAACAATAAGCACCTGCCAACAAAAATGCTGCTAAACAACTTGTGACTTTTAATTTCATAGCGTTATCTCTTATTAAGTTGGATTTATAAAAAATGACTTTAATTAACTTTTTTTCAAAAATTTGAACAAGATACTCTCATGTATAAGCTCCAAAAATAAGACCAATACACAAAAACGCATGATAGCATTTATTACCTGCGTTGGGCAAACATCAGGTCAATGATATAACTTCATTATTCTCAAATAAAAACAAAAGACGTAAATCAGTGAACAAGTATTGGTTCATTTAAACAAAAGCTGTGCAAAGTTGAAAAGGTTATTACGCCATACAGGCCAGGCATGACCGCCAGGATACTCGCTGTAGGTATATTTAATGTTCATCTCGTCAAATTTTTTCATCATGATACGGCAATTTTGCCAGGCAATGTCTTCCTTTCCACCCATAGCAATCCAGAACTGTTTTAGGTTGCTGTTAATTTTATCAACGTTGTTACTCATAAACTCATATTGAGGATTGGAAAGATCTGTTTGTTGTGCCCACCATCCTGAACTGAACACGCCCAAATATGCAAACATATCAGTATTTTGAACGCCAGCATAAAGCGTTTGCAAGCCCCCCATTGACAAGCCGGCCAGAGCACGTGAACCAGCATCGCGTTTCACCCTATAATTATCTTCAACAAACGGGATAACGCATTGCTTTAGCTCCTTTTCGAAAAGTCTTAATCCTTCTACGCCCATCCCTCTTGCCGGCATGTTGCCATCAACCATAACAACTAACATGGGAACAGCTTTCTTTTGATCAATTAAATTGTCCAATATCAGATCCGTTTTTCCCTGTATGGCCCAACCCCTCTGGTCTTCTCCGCCCCCATGTAAAATATAAAGAACCGGATACTCTTCATTTACATTCTGATCATACCCCGCAGGAGTGTACAAATAAAACGTACGCCACTCTTTGACCACATTCGAATAAAAACGTTTAATCCGAATATCGCCATGCGGCACATTTTTAATAGTATAGTAATCGTCTCCCTTAAATGGTACTTCAATTCCGCTAGCCATTCGCCCCATACCGTAAAAGGTTTCACTGGCAGGATCGGCTACAGCAACTCCATCAATAATCAATGAATAATAATGAAATCCTTCACTCAATGAATCAGTTGTGGCCGTCCATACTCCATCATTATTTTTAGCCATTTCATACTTTTCACCCAAATCGAGCTCTATCTTCTGTGCCTCAGACGCTTTAAATGAGAACTCGACCTTTGCATCTGGCCGTATTTTTGGGTATTGAGCCAATCGTATGTTAGATTCGGCCGGGCGTCCAGCATTACCTATCTGACAGAACAATGAAGCATCAACCGGTTTAAACAGCAACTGCGAAAACATATAAAGGCTGTTTTTCCAGACATCAAAATCATGATACCCATGATCGACATAATAGACATGAGGAACGCCGTTCTTAGACATATAATCACTGGTACGTTTACTAAAAGACAATAATCCATCCTTATCTCCACATGAGATCCATAGAAGTTTCAGTAGGGTTTTGGCTTTTACAGGATCAGGCATTAAGGTTTCCGGGGTTTTAGTATTAGGAGCAGGCGAAAAGCCTCCAACCCAGGCAAAGCGGTCGAGGTTTCCCAATCCAAAATTCAACGATTGACCACCTCCCATCGACAAACCGGCAATGGCCCTATGTTGGCTATCTTT
>CAZSQG010000121.1:0-7728 GCA_964608615.1 uncultured Marinilabiliaceae bacterium | reverse complement strand
ATATTTGTTTTGAAAATGCGAAATTCAAGACGAAAAACATTTTGAGGGATTTGTCATTTTGCTATCCGCCCGGAGGCGGATTTAGTTCAACAAGCGGTATAAAACATTGGGGTTTAAGTGGTTATGCAAGCTTTCTGCCCCGCATCAAGTTCGGTGTAACTGGACAGGAAAGTAGCCCGCAATCCCCAACGATTTCAAAGGCCGATCGTTGTACACCATGGGGTAGAAACCGCATCAGCATACCATAAACTATAAAATTCCTTATATTCGTAAATAAATTGAAAAACGTAGAATAAGACAATGTCGATTAAAAAAGTTGAATATCAGGATTTATTAACGGAAGTTGTTGCTCTCATTGAAAAGACTAAATATCAGGTTGTTTCATATGCGAATAGTTCATTGACAATTCTGTTCTGGCATATTGGGGAGCGCATATTGACTCAGAATTTGCAAAATGACAGAGGTGAATATGGAAAACAAATTGTCGTTACACTGTCACGAGAATTGGTAAAGCGATTTGGAAAAAATTATGAGGAGAAAAATTTGTGGAGAATGATTCAGTTTACCAAACAATTCCCCGATATTGAAAATGTCGTTACACTATCACGACATTTATCGTGGTCTCATTTTTTGGTATTAATTCCAATAAAAGAACAATCTGCAAGGGAATTTTATGGAAAACTGGCTTTTGAAAGTTTATTTGGAGTTAGAGAGCTTCGTAAACAAATTGAGAAAAAGACCTTTGAGCGCATTGAAAAAGCAGACATTCAGCTACATAAAGATTCAATAATTAAGAAAGGTATTTTCAAAGACCCTTACCTGCTTGACTTTCTGGAGCTGAAGGACGGTTATTTGGAAAATGATTTGGAATCGGCAATTCTCAAGGAACTTGAATTATTTATTCTTGAATTGGGTAATGGATTTTCATTTGTTGAAAGACAAAAACGTATGATTATTGATGGTGATGACTTTAATTTAGATTTATTGTTCTATCACAGAAAATTAAAACGACTTGTCGCAATTGAACTGAAAATAGACAAATTCAAAGCTAAATACAAAGGCCAAATGGAGTTGTATCTAAAGTGGCTGGACAAATATGAAAAACAAGAAGGGGAAGGTACGCCAATTGGATTAATTTTATGTGCAGAAGCAAGTAGTGAACAAATAGAATTACTGCAAATGCAAAAGGACGGGATTATGGTTGCCGAATATTGGACTCAGTTACCACCAAAAGAAATCCTAGAGGCAAAATTGCATGAAGCATTAATTGAAGCTAGAGAAAGAATAGAAAGAAAACAATTGAGAGAGTAACCACGGTGTACAATATATAGGAATATGAGCGGTCGGCACAGCTTTCCGATAAATCGGAACTGCGCTTGAGGCTTGAGGTCCAGGCTACCGGGAACCCAGCGATTATTCCCGGTTGAACTACATCCTGTGGTTTCCCCGTCTGTTTTCTATGCGTTTTAAGAAGGTTTTTAATGATTTTATAGCAGTTTATCTGCCGATAGCGGGTATCTGAATAATCGGTCTTTGAAAAATTTAAACGTCTTTCAATATTTATTGATGTTTTATTGAGTTAAAGACCGGTTAATTTGGTCACTTTTCTGTTAAAAACGCAGAGTTTGGGCAATACACAGCCATACTTCATGAAAATGAAGTTTAAAGTATTGGCCTGTAATGATTACAATAAAGCTGACAACAGCATCGATGGCAAATGGCCTGCGGGAGAACGTATTCGTGGCAGATGTTTGAGAACCAGCATCTGTCCTGTTTTGCAATGGGGTGTTTCCCTTTTCCCCCAATATTACGCCACTGCCCGTTTAAAGAGTAACCAGCGGCCGGCACCAGGCAATGGATGTGCGGATGCAGCCACAGGTTCTGTCCCCATGTGTGGAGCACCGCTACAGCTCCGGTCTCACAACCATAATGGGTATATCCAAAGCTGTGCAGGGTACTTCTAACGGCATTGAACAGGATTCAGCCAAACAGTTTTCTTCATGGCTACGATTGGCTCCTAATAATAAAATAAGTGGAGGTAAAATTCTTAGTCAACACCTGCCCAAAGGAAACAGCCGCCTAAAAATTGCTTTATGCAATGCTGCCAATGCGATTGGGAATTTAAAAGAAGGATATTTAGCAGAATTCTTCCGAAAAATAAATTACAAGAAAGGTCTAGCAACAGCAGTGAGTGCCACTGCCAGGAAGTTGTCCGTGATTATATGGAATATGTTAGTAAAGGGGGTTTCATACAATCCTCCGGTTCAATACTTGTTTTTGGATCAGAAAAAAAACGGGTTTGGTTAATAGAATCAAAAAATAAATAAATAAATTTGACATTAACCCGGAAGATTTGAATTTTTCAAATGTCTGAATATCTGAGTCATAGAATTGACGTTAGTTGGAAGTAAATGGAATAAAATAGAACATAAACTATTTTCTTTTATTAGCATGAATTGGAGAGGAAGGCCGCTCACATCGATACAAGTAATTATCAATTTAATAGGGGCAACAAAATCGAAAACCGGATTAAAAGTAAAGACATCCCTTGATGAAAATATATACGAGAAAGGGATAAAAATAACAGATGAGGAATTTAGGGAAATCAATATTGAAAAGGAAGATTTTCATGGCGATTGGAATTATATAATTACACCTATAAATGAATGATTTATTTTATTACAGAGCCTAAGTGATGAATTAAATAAAACAATTATATTAATTATTACTTCCTTTGTTCGTTGTTAATTCTATAGTCAAAATATGGATGCCACCAACAGACTCCTTTCGAAATTAGATTTGATTAAAACTGATTGCCATAATGGGTTATACATAGGTGGTATTGTACATAAAAGTTATTAAAAGTCCATTAACAAACATTCCGTTGATTTTTGTGATATCTTTTTTTTAAAATTAAATTTAATGTATACTCAAAAAAGCAAGGTGTTGGTTATGGCCGAAAGTATTCCGGCTGAGGGAAAAGTAACAAAGAGCGGCAACCCACGAAAAGTAGGTCATATTAAGATGTTTGTCATAGATAATCTTAAGTCAGAGACAATTGATGAAAAAGTGATAAGATATATCAAGAAAGACTCTACGATAGATTCTGACGATTCCACTCGATACTCCAATCTTAAGAATTTGGTCGAAAAACACCGCCCCAAAGTAATCCCGAAGGAGCATGTAGGGAAATTGCTACCTTGGGTACATATTGGCATAAGCAACGCCAAAAGACTTTTGCTGAATACTTTCCACGATATCCAACCAGAGTTTCTCCAGAGTTATTTCAATGAATACTGCTATATGTTTAACCGACGATCTTTTGGGGAAATGAAATTTGACCGACTTATGTGGCTGCTGCTAGTTACAAAAATGAGTTTAGTTACAACATTGAGTAATCATTTTAAATTTATAATATGAGAAGATTTGCTATTTCAATTACACTTGCATTTCTTGTAGCATTTAGCTCGAGTGCGCAGGAATCGACCATCACACAGAAAACAAGTGGATTCGGGAGTAATGCTTCTTCCGACAATTCCATTTTGAAGACAAAAGCCATCCTGAAATCTAGTATGGAAGGTCCAACCGTAATGCAGAGGAATCTGAAAAGCACGAGTGGCTCTGTTTTCTTCGAAACCTTTAACAACGGCACCTTGCCTGCCGGTTGGTTAAATGTCGACAATAATGGCGGCGGTAAATGGCTTTTTAGTAATCCTAGCTATAGAACAATTAATACGACTACCGGCACAACCGGTATTGCTATTTTCGATAGCGATTACTTTGGTGCGGATGGGAAAGCTGAAAATGCTGATTTGACAACCCCTGCAATCGACTGTTCATCATTAACCATAGTGAGATTGTCCTTTGAACATTACTACTACTATCTAGGTCCTGGAAATACTGCGAAACTATTTGTCAGTGGCGACAATGGCGCAACATGGACCTTACTGCAATCGTTCGGTTCAATGGCAAATGCAACAGTTGCTACATACGATATAAGTGCCGTTGCAGCGGGTAAATCCCAGGTGAAAATCAGATGGAGCTGGACGGGTATCTATAATAGTGGATACTGGGCAATTGATGATGTTTCCGTTTTTGATCCCAACGCGCACGATCTTGCGGTTAAAACTATTAATGCTCCTACAACCGTGTTTAGCGACAGTATTGTTTCTCCTTCTGTTACAATTTCTAATCCGGGCATTTCTACTGAATCGGCTTATTCCGTATTGCTAACCGATGGAGGCACCTATTCTGAGACGGTAAATGTTACCAATCCCATTGCACCGGGAGCATCATATAATGTTTCCTTCCCTGGCTGGACTCCGACAACGGGAGCACATACCCTAACGGCCACTGTTAATTTGGCTGCCGATATGGATGCGCAAAATAATAGCAAGGCTTTAAATGTTAGCGCTGCGGCTGCAAAGCATGACCTTAGCGCTAATGCAATTATTGTTCCTTCTACCGTTTTTTGTGACAGCTTAATTACTCCGGTTGTTCGCATTGTAAACACAGGGAATTATAAGGAATCGGTTTATGCCGTGTCTTTGTCGAATGGCGCCGGAAAATCTCAGACCATAAATGGGTCCACCGAAGTTGCTGTTGGTTCGTATATCGATATTCCTTTTTCTAATTGGAAATTTGGTGACGGAACTTATACGCTAACGGCGATCGTAGACTTGCCGAACGATGCTGTAGCCGATAATAATATGATAGATAAAAGTGTTCAACCGCTTCCTGCATTGCATGATCTTGGTATATACTCAATTGAAATGCCTCAGTTTGTAATGAGCGATAGTGTTGTTAAACCAACTGTAACGGTTGTAAACTATGGCAATTACAAGGAGACGGACTATTCTGTCTTACTTACCGATGGTGGTGCCTATTCTGAAACGGTAAATGTGACATCGACAATTAATTCGGGAAACGGCAATACCGTGGCATTCCCGGATTGGTTCCCTGCAACAGGAGAGCACACGATGACAGCTACCGTTACCCTTGTAGGTGATATGAAGGGAAGCAACAACAAAATGAGTAAATCGATTACAGCATCTCCGGCATCGCACAACCTTGCCGTTAATTCAATTGTAGTATCAACGGTTTTGCTTAGCGACAGCTTGGTTACACCTGCTGTAATTGTTCGGAATTTGGGCAATTACAATGAATCCGCCTATTCTGTTTCGTTAACCGATGGTGGCTCTTACAACCAAAATGTAGACGTTACAACTCCTGTTAATGCAGGTGCAAATTATAGCGTAACATTCCCCGATTGGACGCCTGCTACGGGCGATTATGAATTAGTAGCCACGGTTACACTGGTTGGCGATGCCGTTGAAAGCGACAATATGGATACCCTTGATGTTGTGGTTTCACCGGCTAAGCACGACTTGGCGGTAACTTCGATTATAGTTCCTTCCGTTATTTATGGCGACAGCACGATTATTCCAGCTGTTACTGTTTTAAATACCGGGAATTACAAGGAAACGGCATACTCGGTTTCGCTGACCGATGGTGGTGCTTATAACGAAACTGTAGATGTAACTGTTGCAATTGATGCCAGCTCTAATCAAAGTGTTACCTTCCCAGGCTGGATTCCTATTACGGGAGATCATACCTTAATTGCCACGGTTACCTTAACCGGTGATGCCGTTGCAAGTAACGATAAAGATACATTAAACGTAATGGCTGGAGCAGCACTACACGATCTCGCTATTAAATCGATAATTAATGCGGTTGAAAGTGGCACTACCGTTTTTCCTTTTGTTTTTGTAAAGAATTTAGGTAATTACCGAGAATCGGTGTATTCTGTTACGCTGTCGGATGGTGGAAGCTATAACCGCACCATTACGGAAACGCCTCCAATTGCTGTTGGCTCAACCTTTAAGGTTGTATTCCCCGAGTGGACACCTGCAGATGGTACTCATACGCTAACTGCAACCCTTACCATGGCTGGTGATATGAATGCGGCAAATAATACCCTAAATCAGGCGTGTAAAGTAATTGACCCAATTGTTGCCTATGCTTCAATTTTTGATGGTGGCAGTGTTAATGGGACCTTTAATGTTCTTTTTGACAAGTTTACGGTGATTGGTCGTTCTAACTACCAAATACAAAGTATTGCATGGAAGGACAGCCTCTTGTATGCAGTTACATTTGATGGACGATTTGGTAATATTAATATTACCGATGGTTCGTTCATGCAAATTGGTTTAACCGGAATCACCTGTAACTTTTACACCAGCTTGCTTTGTGACCCAACTACAGGCAAAATGTATATTACCACGCTTACTGGTGGCTATCCAAATTTTGTCATTGGTCTCTATTCTATCGATCATACCACAGGAGTTGGAACGCTAGTTGCAAACAGCTCACATACGGGAACTGCGGCTCAATTTGCCTTCGATAAGAATGGTAAACTTTATGCCATTGAACACAGGCCTGGGCTTAATGGTTTGCTCTACTCTATGGATAAGTCCACTGCTGCTATGACTTTAATTGGGGATATTGGAGGTGTTGTGTCAGCCAATTTCCAACCGATGCTATGGGATTTCAACGAAGAGGTTATGTATTTTCAAGCTTCAGGCGCGGGAGCAATGCAGGGAACTTATTTGATCAACCTAACAACCGGCGAAGCGACTCTAGTGGGAGTCCCATATACAACACAGATTCTTACAATGACTATGCCATTGTGGAATTCGAACTTGTTGGATTTAACGGTAAATGGAGTTACCGTTCCCGGATTCTCTTCTTTTATTTATAACTACAATATTGTATTACCTTCCGGAACAACGGCTATTCCTGTTGTCGATGGTAGATCGGTTTATTCCAAGGCAGCTAAGGTCGTTACCGCAGATGCTGCTTTACCAGGCAGTTCAACGGTGGTTATAACCGCACCTGATGGAACATCCAAAACTTATACAATCAACTTCACTGTTCCTGAAAACAATAATGCTACACTTTCCAATCTGAAAGTTAAAGGTGTAACCGTTGCCAACTTCGATCCGGCAACTCATACCTACGATGTGCTGCTGCCTTCCGCCTCGAAATCGGCTCCGATGGTAACAGCCACTATGCTCGATGCTAATGCTACAATGGTTATTACTGATGCTTCGGCTTTACCCGGCGCAACAACCGTTGAAGTTACAGCACAGGACGGTATTACGAAGCTTACCTATACGGTAATCTTTACCGTAGCTGCGATGACTGATGCCACATTGATCGATTTAAAAGTTGGTGGCGTTACTGTTGCTGACTTTAATGCGGAGACTTATTCCTACAACGTTGAACTGCCATATGGAAACACAATTGCACCAGCGGTTGTGGCAATAGCAAGGGATAGTAAAGCAGTAACGACAATTACGAATGCACCTGCATTGCCTGGTGTGACCAATGTTGTGGTTACCGCCAATGATGGTATTACACAACTGACCTATACCATCAACTTTACTGTTACAGCCCCTTCAACCGATGCAACGTTATCCGATTTATTAGTAGATGGAACCACGGTTACGGGGTTCGCCGCCTCAACAATTACGTATGATGTTGTATTACCCGTTGGAACAACCGCAGTACCAACAGTAATAGCTACTACTACCGATGCTAAGGCAAGCAACGAGATTACGATTGCTGCGGCATTACCCGGATCGACTACAGTTGTTGTTAAGGCTCAGGATGGTATTACAACAAAAACGTATACGATAAACTTCACTGTCTCATCTGGGATTAATG
>CAZSQG010000120.1:0-8033 GCA_964608615.1 uncultured Marinilabiliaceae bacterium | reverse complement strand
AAATCGTAACGGTTTGATAAGTTTGAAGCCCGCAATCGCCTACTTTGCATATACTAAAAGTTAGGTGGTGTTCTACAGAAAGCCTTAACTAACAAATAAATAGTGATATAAACCAAATTTAATATGAGAAAAATTGGACTTTTAATTCTGTTCGTTACAATTGCTTCAAATACGTTTGCAATAGATGGCCTTTTGATAAAAACAATTGATTATTCTTTTAAGGAAAAATGGGATAATACTGTCAGTGCAAACATCCCAAAAATAACAACCTGCGATACAGTCTTTAAAAAACAATATTTCTTTATAACAGCAATTGCTGCTGATTATAAATTGAATAAAGACGATATGTCTGAAGTTTTTTATTCAATTAAAATAACGAAACCAGATAATTCGATTTATTTCAGTAAAGAAAGCTTGCCCTTAATAAATAGAAAAATATCGAATAAGAATAATCTTCAGATGTGTGATGCTATTTTAAAAATTTGTTTTGAAGAAAACGATGATTTTGGAACCTATAAAATTCAGATTACCATTACTGACAAGATTGATAATAAATCAAAAAATATTGAATCTCAAATAGTATTAGCAGAATTACCATCTTTTGACCATTTTAAAGTTAATAATGAGAATGATTTTATGAAATGGTTTGAAAAATATTATGAAAATCCGAAACCTGAAAGTGCTTTGTCATATTATCTATATTATTCTAAAAGTAGCCTTTCTGACAAAGAATCGAGTTTTTGGCCAATCTTTAGTGTTTTTTCAGAAATTGCAAAAAACAATAATTATCTACTGCCACAAATTGTTAAGTGTTATTACAATCAAGATTTAAAAACAAAAATATACCTATTGTATCTTCTCACATACTCAAATATTGGCACAAATGATTTTTACAATGGTCTAAAAGGTGACGAAAAAGATACTTATCTAAAAATTAAAGACTCTCCAATGCCCGATATTTACGCAACAATTACTGACCCATCACAGTTAGATATGCTATGGGGTACATTTATGGCAAGTGGAAGTTATAAGCCAATTCTGAAACTTATCCAAACATTAGATTATACAAAATATCAAGGTGATTTAGACAAATTTAAAAACTCAGAGCAAACAGAAGAGGATAGACAAAAAGCTATAAATAATGCTATTTATGATTCTTTAGTTTGGTCATTGAAAAGTAATTGTAATCAACATGAATTAATTTTGAGTTATTGCAAATGGGCAAATCAATATGAGAAATTAACAGATATTCAACGAGATGAATTAAAAATGATAATAACTAAATAAAAAACGCCACCTACACGCGGTATAAAAAATTGCCTGGACAGTAAGTTATTCAAGGGTTGTAGCCCGCTTCAATCACGATGTACATCGGGATGTAACTTGACAGGAAAGTGCCACGCAATCGGCTACTATTCTTATACTAAAAGTTGCCACACATTATGAGTGCGATAACCACCCAAATAAGTACAAACAAAATCTCTTAGAAAAATGACACGAGAAGAACAATTAGTTTTTTGTAATAAATGTGTAAACCGCAAAATGGACATGAAACAAGGTTTGATTTGTAGTTTAACAGGAGAAAAGGCTGAATTTCAAAATGAATGTCCCGACTTCAAACGTGATGAAACAGTTAAAGAAGTTCCATTAGACGATAAAGAAGGATTGCAAACTGCCGAGATTATACAAAAGCTATCTCCTGAAATAATTGAAAAATTAAGAATGGAACAGAAACTGATACCCGGAATTGTTTCAGGATTAATTGTTGGGATTATTGGAGCTGTTTTATGGGGTGTAATTACAGTTACAACAGGATTTCAAATTGGATATATGGCTCTTGCAATTGGAGCTGGAGTTGGTCTAGCAATTAGAAAATTCGGAAATGGAATAGATTCAATTTTTGGATTTTGGGGAGCAGGAATTGCACTATTTAGTGTTTTACTTGGAAACGTTTTAAGCATAATAGGTTTTATTGCTAATTTAGAAGGATTAGGATATGTTGAAGCCTTACTTGCATTGGATTATTCTTATTTACCTACTCTTATGGGTGAGACTTTTAGTATAATTGACTTGTTTTTTTATGGAATAGCAATTTATGAAGGATATAAGTTCTCATTCAGACTGATTACAGAAAAAAAAATCATGGAATTAAGACAAATAAACAAATAACATGTGGGCGTTAGGGGGTAATTATTGATAACCATAACATCTTAAAAATGAAACGACTAAAAGTTCTCGTTTTTGGACTTTTATCTTTAGTCCTATTGTTTCCGTGTGCTTTTAAAGAGAACAAAAATAGTCCTTCAATAACATCTGATAATAAAGATGTTTGGTGGGAGTATCAGGAATCTAGAGACCCATTTTTGATATTGGAGTATATTAACATATATCCTGATTCCGATAATTTTATTGAAGCGCTATTGTAGTTTTTGGATATTATATTATTCAATTTAATGCATCGATAATTGTTAAATATATGCTTATCACCGGCACTGCAATTCCTACATCGATACTGCTTTATCAGGTGGTAAAAAGATTTCGATTATTGAGATTTATGTTTGGCTTGAAAACAGAAACAAAGCAAAATGCCGATATGCTTACTGAGAAAAAAGATATATTACGGTTAGGCGCAGCAATTGCCAAAAGAGATGTCCATAGAAATCATTAAATAAAATCAAAATAGAAACAATCACAACAAAAACCAGGAAAACCATGAAAAATAATAAAACAATTTTAACAATTTAGCGCTATAAGTATGTTGTGGTGCATGCTGACCAACATTCTGCGAACAAGAAAACTAAGATTAAAAACTGGAAAATATTAAATTATCGTCTTAAAGAATTGACATATAATGTTGATGCCAAAGGATCCTATCGGGATGGGCGTTGCTAGGGCAATGTTGATTTAACCTCTATTATTATTGATTACAACATTTTTTGAGTATTTGTGGGTGAGAGTTTTTAAATACAAAAGTTGGTAAATATACTTGATTGATATACTAATAAGATATACCTTTGTGGGATATAAATATGTCATTATGAAACGAGCCATGAGAATTCTTCTCACAAAGAAAGATGATTATCTCAGCGAGTTCCATATGGCAAAAACAAACAAATTATAAACATATGAAACGAGACATGAGAATTCTTCTCACAAAGGGGCATGATTATCGCGGCGAGTTCCATATGGCAACTGAAAATCAAATTATAATCATATGAAAACAGTTTCTTTAAAAATTGATGATTCGATTTTCGGCGAGACTGAAAAAATACTTGCCCGGATAAAGAAACCTCGAAACCGATACATAAACGAAGCGATTGAGTTTTATAATAAAGTTCAACGGAAACAGATTCTGGAGAAAAAACTTAGAAAAGAATCTGGGTTAGTTAAAGCGGATTCAATGGCTGTTCTTAAAGATTTTGAGGAGGTTGATTATGTCGATTAAGCAATTTGAAATATGGATTGCAGACTTAAATCCACAGATTGGAACAGAATCAGGTAAAACAAGACCAGTTTTGGCTATTCAAACTAATTTACTTAACACGATACCTCATCCATCAACTATTGTTTGCCCGATTACTTCAAACGTTATAAAGGATTCTGATATATTAAGGGTGCATCTTAAAAAAGGAACAGCTAATCTTCGTCAATCTTGTGATATTATGATTGATCAGATTCGTGCAATTGATAATAAACGATTGACAAAAAGGCTTGGCGTTTTACCCGACGACCTGATTGATTTAGTAAAAGAAAATATCCAAATAGTCCTTGACCTTGAATAAAGCACGACACCACAATATCATGTAAAAATATTGGGGGTTTATGTGTGTATAGGCAATCCCGCTACCCGTAGCAAGTTTATTATCGGCAGACAATAACGTCGCTCGCAAAAGCCCCCATCATTTCTACATTTGCCACCGTTGGCACAAGTGCTATATTTGTTCCCTGAATAAACTTTTGAGCTATTTAACCGTAATTTGTTTTTTGCCCACGTTCTTTGGCTTTTTCAAAGCCATAAGGTAGAAATCCACCAAATACTCAACAAACGAGCTGAATGAACGGTGTTCTTTTAGCTCGTTTCTTTTGCTCCAGCTTTTGAAATATCTTGGTCAATTGTAATGCTTTTGTTTACTTTTCCCATTTTAGCATATTTTTTGATTCGTTATTTTTACTAATTAGTATGTTTTTAAAACCTAAAATACTGCTTACTTTTTTTACAAATTCAGTTTCGTTTAAACAATAAACTAATTCACCATTATAAGTAAACCTATATTCATCTACTATATGGTCAAGGCAGGTGATTACAAGTGTTTTGTCGCAATTGTTTCTTATGTATTCATCTTTATTCATTCCATATTGTAAAAGGTCTAAATCTAATAGTGAAATCCTAAAATTACCTTGGTATTTATTAAATTCATTAGTTTCATTTGGGTCTAGAAATATATTGTTTGGAATTGATTCATTAGTCATTTGTCCATTACCGTGCCTTGTTTGGTATGCTCTTGTTACTAAATATAAATCAGGCTTAATTCCTAAACTTAAAATATTTTTACTACCTGTGTTTGCACGTGTAACATTTGGGAAAAATCCTATATTTTGGTCTAATAAAAGCCCTTGCGACCCTTCAAAAATAAAGGTATCATAGTTAGCCGGTATATTATATATTGGTTTTATGTATTTACAAGTCAAAATAAAATTTACGCACTCGTAAAATCTATCTAAAACAACAGATTCTCTAAACCCATAAAAATGTTTTATGGCATTTAATTTAATTGATAAAATTGAAGGGTAAAACAAGTCGCCGAATAACAAAGAATAATAATTTTCCTCTCTATTAATTGTTGTTCCTATTCCAACACCACAACTCCCATGTTGGTTAGTTTCTTCTTGTTTTTGGTTGCTAAATATATCATAAGGAGTAGTTATTGGGCATCTTTCATCAATAAACAGCAAAGGTTCCTTTCCTTTTTTAATCAAACTATTTAATTCATTACTTAATCCTATTGGCTCTACGGTGCAAAATTTAGCCCAATAGGTAGGTGTACCACGTAATGTTCCTGAGCCAAAATTAGAAAATACATGTCTAACTTTATCTAATACGACAGTATGCCCCACTTGCTGTCCACCAGAGAATCTTATAACTAATGGGTTTTTGGAATGAGAACAAAGGTAATCGGTAGTTATGCCTTTCCCTTCGTCCCCAAATCCTAAGCCTATTACAGCTTTTGAGTTCATTCCTGTTCTTTTTCAGGTTTGTCACTTTTTTCTACCTGTTCAGGAGATTCGTCTTGTTCCATATTTTTAAGAGATACTGGTTCTGAATAATTTGCTTGTCCCATTTTATAATATAATATTAGTTTTGCCAGTAACTGATTCGTCTTTTGTTGTGTTAGTGGCTGATGTTTGCGTTTTTGTTATGGTTTCTGAAATTATTCGAGAAACATCATTTTTGTTATCAACCAAAATAAGCCTATCGCCCATAAGCTGTTTCCATCCATCCATAGTTTCCTGTCTACTCCCTGCGCCTGTTTGCTTTATATGTAAGTGAAAGCAATGGTATTTTTCACTTGCTTTTTCTAAAAGCATATTTGCGGAAAATTCATCATATTGGCCATCACCCATTATAATCTGCAAACTTCTTTTTGGTATATATTTCAATGTTGGTTCATCACCAATTGTAAATAAAAATCCCTTTTCCCCCCTTTTCTCATAACAATCAATTGATGTATGAAATCCAGCAAAATACCATGCAAGTAAGTAACTTTCACCAGCATTTCCACCACCACCACCTTCCAAATAAACATCTGTCAGCCATTTATCAAGCAATTCATCACTACTTTCAAATTGTGCAACTTGTAAAGGGGAATTATCGCATTCGTGGTCTCCAATTGCAAGGAAAAGTATTTGGGGGTCATTTATTCCACCATTTATAATATTTTCCATAATATTGGGCAATCCTTCCTTTACAAGAAAGTGGGGTATTGTCCCCATAGAGCCAGTAACATCCAGTGCTAAAATTATAGCAAGACTTTTAGGGTGTTCTTTAGAATCTCTCGATTCCCTCACAACTATTCCATAAGGGTTCATGGCATTGTTAATGGAACGTTGTTTAAAGATCTCATGTGTGGACTTGGTTTTATATCCCAAATCTTCTTCACGTGCCGAACGTCTTTCAAAAGAATAACTTCCACTTCCCATTATTCAGTTCCTCCAAATAAATAATTATACCTTTTTGATGCAATTTCAAGTGTAATTTCAGCATTTCTTATTTTTACACCTAAATCAATGTCCTTGTCTGCATAAACATTAGAATCAAAATCACTGGCAAGAATAAGGCTTTGAGCATTTGTTGGAGAAAGGTCAAGCATGTTTTCCTGTTCTCTTTTCATTTTTTTAATACTCAATTCTAAATCCTCAATTTTTCTTTTATACACAAGTTGTGTATCTTCAGCAATAGCAGTTGCCCGGTCATCCCGTATCTGCTTATTGTTACGTTTTAAAGAGCTGTAAAAAGCTCCACCACTTAATAATTCTTGATCTTCCTCCATAATTTTACTTCTTAATTAAAATTTAGTGATTCAAAATAAATATTATTTTATAATATTCTTTAATTTATTAAAACAAAAAACACCCCTCCTTAAAAAAAACAAATTGCTATTGTTGTACATTTAACTAATTTTTGTGATTAAATACCGCACCAGATGGCTAACTCGTAATAGCCTATTTTGCTGCAAAATTGGTGGTGAATTGACAAGTCAGCATATGCCAAACGGGCCATATTGCCACTGCTGGTGTTTATTCCCCCCCATCAATGAATCAAACTTTAATAAAAAGGTTGGTAAACTGATTGATGACGCAATGAGGAAAATTTGAAAAACTACCGCTAATATATAGTAATATGAGAGGTAGTAACAGCTTTCCGAAAAATCGGATATCATGTTCCGTGAAACGGAAAAGTAGTCCCGGCTACCGGGAACCCGGCGATGCCTCGACTTTGCTCAGCAACCGTTATTCCCGATTGAATTACATCTCGGCAGTACCTGTTTTTTTTATGGACTTTAAGTCGATTTTAGTATTTTCGAAAAGTTAATTCATGTTATTAAGAAAACTGTAAGAAGCACAAATAAACAAAACGAAAAATGAAATGACCACTTGTTGTGATGTTATTTTGCAAGAGTGGAATTGGAGACGAATAAAAATGATGAGGTTTAATTCATTGCTATCCCGTTGGGATTTAGTTCAATCTGCGGTATAAAAAATTGCCGGTTCAGTAGTTTATTCAAGGGGTGTAGCCCGCTTTAATTCCGATGTACATCGGGATGTAACTTAACATGAAATCGCCCGCAATCCCCAACGATTCCATACCGCCATCCGCTACCAGCAATTCCCCTATACCAAAGACATTGACCACCTAGCTAACGAGATAAATTTTTGATGAAGCTTTCTATTATTGGCTCCCCAATGCAAGGCCGATTTTGAAATTGTTACTCTTAAGTGCGAGCGAAATTCTGGTTGAGATGCTTGCGATGACTAAAGTGGCGGTCCCGTTTTGCGGGAACCCCGTTCAGAATATTTACTCTGCCAAAAGCACATCTCCATAGAGACTACACCAAAATAAATAAAAAGTAGATCGATAAATTTGGATTAAGCCCTGAAGATCTAGGGTTTTCAATTATCTGGTATTCACTAAAAATAACTTATGTTAGTCAGAGTTTTGTAACTAAATAGAAGGTTATTCGTCTTAGAATAAAATGAAAAATGAAAAATCTCTCCTTTATTATTTCGTTAGTTTTAGCATCAGTATTTAATTGTTATTCTCAAATTGAACATCTTAGCAATGAGAATATAGCTTTGGTAGCAAAAAATATTATTGAACAATTAAATGTTAAACAGGGCAATAAGCTGGTATTGGTAAATTCTCCCAATAAAACAAAGATTGTCGGGTCTTTAATTGCGGAATCGCAGTCCCAGAATATTATTTTTTCTCAATTCAGGCCAGATGTGAGTCAGGATTCATTGGATCTTTTGTCATC
>CAZSQG010000119.1:0-8153 GCA_964608615.1 uncultured Marinilabiliaceae bacterium | reverse complement strand
TGTATTTTTTACCAAATCCAATTCAATCCATTCATATTTAGAATATTGCTCTTGATATGACTTCTTTCGAAATTGAATTGGATAAATCCGTATCCAAGTACCATCCTCACGAAAACCAGCTGTGCATACAAGTTCTTCATATTTCTTTGAAATTGCAGGGTAAGTTTTAACGGTGATAAGGACTTTGGATAGCGCCATATTAAATATGTTTCAATTCATAATTGAATTCTGGAAACTTGGTAATAGCATCAGCCAAATGTTTTCTATGACATTGACATATATTTGCCTCAAAACAGGTTAATGCAATGCGCTCATAGTTCATTAACAAACCCAGTAATTTTAGTTGAAACTCTATTGTTTGAGGTAATATTTCATTGCGATAAGACATGAACAATTTGTCATAATCGGACTGTGTATTTAAGACTTGTCGTTTATCTGATTCAATACCTAATTCAGGAATATGAATATATTTAACACCAACACCATCACAGGCCTTTTCTAATTGAGATTTACTAAACCCATATTTCATGCTTACTGAGTTCTTGCGAACATCGCAAAGTACTTTTATATCATTTATAATTAATTTGTTTAAATATTCCTCTAAACTTATTCCCTCATATCCAATTGTGTATAAGATTGTCTTGTCCGATTTTGGCCGCGATTCCAATACCTTTTGATACTCATTCTGATTTAACCTTTCTCTTGCTATTGTGCTATTTATAGCAAAATATGGGAACTTTATATACGTATACTTAATAAGTTCATCAGCATTTTTATTGCCATATTGCGTTTTAATATAGCGGATTGCCTGTCGGTCTCTTTCCTTGAGGCTTAACAGATAATTTGAATTATCAGTTTTAATCCAACTATTGCCTTCCGCTTTCACTTGATTGTATTTAGTCATTGTTACAAGGTCAGCATTTGCTTGGAATGAAAAACATCCAAACTTGTAAGGGACAAAATAATAATCCGGTTTATCTTGTTGTTTAGTTACAAGCATTAAAAGTTTCTGCAAGCTAATTTTTTCAAGCCTGTTATCAAAAATCTCTAGAAGAGCCAATAATATTTTGCGTCTATAATACATGCAACAAAAATACAAAAATGTACGAACATTGTCTTTTTTTTTATTTTTTCTCAAACTGACGTATAAACCTCATTGACAATGCTTAGTTATTATTTTGCTTTTTCTATTATTTCTACAAGTCTAAAACGTTTTGTCTTACTAAGTGGTCTGCAACCCATTACTTTTACCATATCTCCAATAGAACATGTATTATTTTCATCATGAATTTTATATTTTTTTGATTTGGTAATCATTTTCCCATATTTCAAATGCTTTCTTCGAGTGTAAACAATTATAGTTGCAGTTTTTTGCATTTTATCACTCACTACTTCACCAACTAAGACTAATCGTCTATTGAGCGGTCAGAGTACTATATTATTATGCCTTTATGTTTTTAATTATTCTAATACTTATATATTCTATAACCTTCAAATTACATTGGATTTACTCTATTGATGAGAACTCAATAATAACTTTGGTTCCAATGTCTTCATGACTTTCGATTTCCATTACTCCATTATTGCAGGATACCAATTCTTTACAAAGTACAAGACCTAATCCGGAACCAGTTTCTCCATTGGTGCCTCTGGTTGACTTGTTTGTTTCAAATTTAAAAAGTGAGTTGATGATTTCTGGCTTAATACCTTGTCCTGTATCTGCAACTGTTAAACGGACTTTTTGGAGAACTTTTTCCGATGTAATAGTGATAGTCCCGTCTTTAGGAGTAAATTTAATAGCATTAGAAACCAAATTGCGAACAATGGTTTCTATCATATTTGCATTTCCTAAAATATAAGTTTGTTTTCCCTCTTTAAATTCCAATTTGATTGATTTTAAATTTGCTGAACTTTTAAAAAAAACAATATTGCCAGAGACTATTTGACTTAATTCAATTGTCTCACCTTCAAATTTATTTAGATTCTTTGATTTAGTTGCCCACTCCAGTAAATTTTGCAAAAGATGAAAAGTGGATTGGCTTAGCGTATTTAATATTTTCAGATATTCTTTATTTTCCTCCTCATTCAAATCAGTCGTGTTTTGTAGCAAATCCAAAAAACTCATAATATTTCCAACAGGGCCTCTCAAGTCATGCGCAATGATAGTTAGAAATTTAGTTTTAGATTTTAGTTGAACCTCTAATTCCTTATTTAACCGAATGTTTACAGCAGATAAAAATCCAAACGTTAAAGCAATCATTAGAAAAGAAGAAATGATTTGCATGTAAATTGTAGTGTTGGTTATTTTTAATGGGTCAAAATTTGGGCTCGTGATTAAAGCGTACTCAAAAAGAAATAAAAGAACCAGATAAATGATGAAAGAAAAAGTATTAACAAGGAATATTTTCTTAAGATATTTTTGAGTTGAGTTTAAACGAATCATTTCAATAATAGCAAGTAAACCAAATGTAAATAAGGGTAATGAATGCAAGCCATATTGAATCCTAATTGAAGGGTATATTTTAAAGAAAATAATGGTTTGCAAAATATCTAAAATTGGAATACCAATAAAGATCCATTTATTAATTTTCTTCTCTTTAAATTGCCAAATTCCTGCTAAATATAGATAATCAGCAATTGTGTTAAAATTTGTAAAAGCTGCAGTTGCAGAAGGACTTCCTACAGAAAATATAGCTTTTAACAAAAATGTAATCCCTAATATTATGCTGCCTGCTGCCCAATATCCGGTTCCAAGTTTAAAAGCGTTTCTATAAAAGTAAAACATATATAACCCCATTATAAAACTAATCCCTGAGTTTATTATGTTTATAATGAGCATATTATCCAGTTCCATGTTTGCTGTTTATTGTCATATAATTTACAATAACGACTTTCGCTACCTTTCACATGGGCATAACGTTTGTATAGCGATATTACGTTTATATCTGTTATACATAACGTGTCTTAGCTTTGTAACTTATTGATTTAACGATTGCATATCGTTTTTTGATATGTTTTATTGTTGGTTTTAGCCATTAGATGCTAACCATATTTTGGGCTTAAATTTATTAAAATCTCTTGGAATTATCACATAATAAAAAAAGTGTTACCTGAAGGAGTATTGCATAACACAGTACACCTATAGCCGTTAAAACTTCCGGGCGATCCTTCAAGTACTTTTTGGTAAGTTAACCGTTAGCACTAGTGTCCCATTAAAATTGGGACGTTATTAAAAATTAAACAAATTTGGCTCATTAAGCCTAAAACGTTCTTTGTTATTTTGAAATTTAGTTCTCTCAAATAGATCTCGAAGATGAGTTTTATCTGTTAAAGAAATACTCAATATCTGCAAAACCTCATCAAGTGCGACAATCAAATCTCTAAGACTTTCACGATTTGTCAATTGCCCGAACATCAGAGAAAGCAGTTGGTTCCAACAAGTGAAATGCTTCACTTATTTGTCTCCATTGTACTTGCGAACGATGTAGTTAAACTTGTTCCTATCCAGAAAGGCTACTAATTGAGCAAAAACGTATTTATCCTTATGCATATGCAATTATCTTTAAGATTGCAAAATGCAAATTGAAATCCGTTTAATCGAAAAAAATGCTGTAACCAACTAAAAAACAAATACTACAAAGAACTTTTTTTGATTTTAATGGGACAGTAATGACAAATTCTATAAAGAAACTGGGTTGTCTAATGGATTCCTTGATAAAAAGGGTACGATAGGAGCTGGTAAATGCGAGCTAATAATCTCTATCTATAATGATATTGACTTGAACTGGCTTATTACTGGTAAATGCGCAATGTTGAAAAAAGAGAAAACAGTAAATGAAGAAAATGAAATGACCTTAAGCAATAGCGAGCTCTTAGATCGCATTGAACGCTTAAGCGCTGAAAAGGCCAGACTTGAGAATAGGGTCGAAGCCCTGGAAGCCGAAAAAAAGACTAAGAAAGGTGTTGGTTATGGTATTGCAGCCGAGTCCGTACCGGAACTAAGTAAGAAGCACAAATAATGATAGCAATATTTGCTCACATGTCGTTTTTCCAGAAGTGGATATAAACTCAAATGGTGGTTTAAGTGCAGAAAAGTGCTGTCAAATAATAACATTAATATTGAAATGATTTCTTTACTAATAGTGCGGAAATTATAAAGTAAAAAACTATATTTTTTAACTGGTTGAGGTGGTGCTTTTATCGTGGTTGTTTACAAAAAGCCCGCGAATTCTCTGCGAATTCTCAATGAAAAATTTTTAGATACTTGATTATTAGTGGCATATATCGGCGAAATCATGATCCATAATCATGAGGTCGCCGGATCATCCCCGGCTCTTGGTACATCAAAATCCAGAAGGTTAAATAGTTGATTTTGTGGATAATTATTGAGGGAAATGCAAGCCAATAGTCGGTTTTAAAAGCTGATTGTTGGCGTTTTTTTTTGATCTTTCAGAACCATTTCTCCTCTGATTTAATAGCTTAAAAGACAATCAAAATCTAAGTATCAGTTTTGAGGGATATTTTCAATTACTGCTGATATTGTGTAAATACTCTTTCCCTCAGAAGAACTACAGTAAATCTGCTCTCCTAAAACATTTTCTTTGGCAAAATACTTCAGTCCAAATCCTTTGGTTACGACAGCTGAGTTGACTGCTGCTAAAGCATTCTCAGGATTCCCTGATATAAAATTGATTGAAAAGATTTTAAAAATGGAATTGTCAGCATAGTAAAGGTTACTATGATAAAAATGCTTCCCCCGGTTTTCCTGTTGAATTTCCAATATGCTATTTGGCATAAGTGGTTTAATCCTGGCTGATTCAACTACTTCAGAAATTTCATCCTTGAGAACTGGCCCGGTTGCAGGTGGACATCCTGCGCTTTCATCAATTAAATTCGGATATATCCTATTGTTTTGAACACGATATATTTTCATAATTGTCATGATACTTATCAAAGCTGGTTTCAAACAATACAATCTGGCTAATAATAAAGGCTGTAATTGCAATTGTGAGTCCAATCAATCCTAAAACCGATTGAGTTTTCGATTTGAAAATACTTTTAAATCTTTGTTTTAATAAAATTGAATCCATTTGCATTATTCTTATTCCTTAGTTAATGCAATATATTCAACAATTACCCTACCAATTATTTAAACCGCTAATAATCAGAATATATACAAATTCAGGGGTGTATGATATTTTTACAATCACCGTAAAAATATCATACAATCATTTACCTGTGTGCCGAAGGATTCAACATGGCTCGTTTTAATGCGATTAAGTTAATGTCTCTTTTTCAATTCAAGATTTCTGAATTTATCATCAGATAACAAAATGCTGAAAATATCAATCTTCTTTTCTCATTAAACTCAAAAATCATGAGAAGAGACATAAAAGTTTTATAGCAATTTGGGGGGTTATTTGAACAATGAATAACCAAAAATTATACTGAAACTATTGAAATCACTACTCCTCCAGTACACGTAATCACTTAAAATATCACCATTTGCTTTATATTGCATTTCTAAGGAATATCTATTCCTGTATTTATAACCCAGCCCGAAACTACACCTTGATGCTGATTTAATCTTAAGGTATTCCTTCCTCGGTGTACCATCAATTTCAAAGAACGAAACAGATGAATTAGCCTCAGAAAGATTAAGAACACAAGAAATGTTTGCAAACAATTTTGATTTTTCATTTAAATAAAAATAGTGACGTATCCCAACTGGAAGTTGAAATATTTTATAATCTATTTTTGAAATAAAACCGTCCCTAATAAAATCACTATGCTGCGTACGTTCTGCTTTTATAGATTGATAATTTGGTTCAATTATTAAACCCCATTTGTTTTTATTAAATGGCATAACAAACTCTGCCTCTATCCCAAACCTAATTCCAATCAAATTATTAAACTCACTATTTGTATTAGAATATAATACATTACTTATCGTTAAATTACTATAACTTAAACCTGGCCTAAGGGATAAGTTAATTATTTCCTTTTTTTCCTTTGGTTGGTTGCTGACATAATTAGGGTCAACACATTCGTTATACTTTACAAATAAGCGCTCCAAATATCTTTTTTCATATTCGAGAAGTTCAAAATCTTTTTCTCGTAAGTCATTGCATTTAAACATTAGGAAAAGCTGCTGTTTATAGAAATTATTTTCTGCGAAAGTCATTCCATCATCATCAGTTGCATAGTTTTTAAAGACTAACTGAGTTATTTCAGAATCATCCATACTATAAAAGAAACGGGTCAATTCTCCATCCTTGTATAGAAATAATGATGACGGACCCTCAAGAAGTACTTTAAGAAATAACACTTCTTCCTGAAAAACTGGATCTCTCTCAAAGCTAAAACTACCTATCTTATTAATGGATCTGTCGATTTCTACCTTAGCTCTTATATATTTGAAACAATTATTTACCCCGAATTCTTTTACAGTCTGAACAGTTGTTGTTTGAACTTCCGAATCCTGGGAAAGCTTATATTCAAACTTGGTTGGATTATTATACCAATCAATATTTTTAATTAAGCATTCGATTTTTTGGTTTGACTCATCGATGAAATAACCACTTTCAAAAACAATCTGGGAATATGATTCAATACCCGATAATGAAACTAAAATTAAAGCTAAGGTTAGTAATTGCTTTTTCATAATTATATAAATATAAAATTAGGTTAGGTCGCCTGCCCCGATATATCAAGGGAACTTGCATGTAAATTATTACTGGTTTTTGTCCGCCTCCCGTCGATACTTGTTTCAACAGACTATAAACATGAAGTTGTTTAAAACCATCTCCTTACTGTTTTTTTGTATTCCAAATATTCTTTACCGAATGCGTCATTCATTAAGCATTCTTCTTTACTGATAAAAATCATTCTGACCAATAAAATAAAAACAAAAGGCAGTAATAATGCTATTATATTGGTTGATATGACTGAAAATCCAAAAACCAAAAAAAACATCCCAACATACATAGGATTTCGAGTCTTGGAAAATACTCCATCTTTTATCAAATGGGTTGACCTTTTTATTTTTAGTGTGGTTTGGTGTTTACTAAAAAGCTCTCTTGCTTTACCCATTAACATAAATCCCAAAAAAACAAAACCTAAACCAATTAAATTAAAAGGAAATAACATGAAGTTATATTGTCCTTCAAAAGAGTACAATAATATCATTACTAGAATACTATAAGCAATTAGTGCTGGGGGGATGTAAAGGTTTTTCATATTACTTAACTTTTAAGATTTTGTTATGGCCTTTTAGCATTGGGATTAATATGATCGACTGACAGTTATGGTTTGTTTTAATTAAAGCTCAAATATAATGTTTTATTGGTTATTGAGTCAAGCTCTGACTTATTCGTCGAATGATTTTCGAAACTAATAGATTTTTATAACAAGAGCAGAATAAAAAGAAACTGTCACGAAAGGTTCTTTGAGTGGCTAGAGAGAAAATTCCTCCGAACTGCTTACAAATATTTTTTTTAAGCAAATTTCTGTAAATAAGCAAAGAGTATGTGGAATGATACCACAAACATTATCTTTATCACGGTAAATATAACTCAATAAAGGATGCATTTTTATCATAAAAAAATCGCCAGCCTTATTAATGTGTGTTTTGATATTTTTCAATATATTTATTTTTTATTTGATATTTGTTTTTACTATTTCCTAATTTATCAATAAACAATCCAAAATTCGTATGAAAAAATTATCATTTTTTACATTGATTCTCCTTGTGCTCGTAATGAGTTCATGTGATAATTCGAACCCTATACTGACCATTGAGGGAGGAAAGATAGTAGGAGTAGAGACCTCAACTCAGGGAGTTATTGCCTACAAAGGTATTCCTTATGCCGCACCTCCGGTAGCCGATTTGCGATGGAAAGAGCCACAGCCCGTAATGTCCTGGGATGGTGTAATGACAGCTGACTCCTTCGGTGCTGCAGCTATGCAGGTAACCTGGGACCCTAAGAGTTTTTATGGACGCGAATGGAGAGCTAGTGGATCTGTTCCTTTCGATGAAGACTGCCTTTACCTGAATGTATGGACTCCTGCGGCCGGCATAACAGATAAAAAGCTGCCTGTTGCCATGTGGATACACGGTGGTGGCTACCGCGAAGGTTTTGGTTTTGAACCGG
>CAZSQG010000118.1:0-8516 GCA_964608615.1 uncultured Marinilabiliaceae bacterium | reverse complement strand
ACGTGTAACTCAGCTACATGCTAATACTCCAACCGTTGGGACAGGCCAGTGGCATATGATTGCTGGAATGGGAGGCGCAACTTTTCTGCCGGGAAATAATATTCTTCCTAATGCAACAGTAGGTGGACTGGACTATGGTGAAAATGGTTTTGTCTGGACCATTACTAACAATACGTGTGTTTCGCGCGATAGTGTTGTAATAGTTAATAATGGACCTTACCCAGTGGAAGCTGGCCCTGATTTTATAACTAACGGTCCGGTGGCTACCCTTAACGCAACAACTCCAACTATAGGAGATGGGCATTGGGAATTGATTTCTGGTGGAGGAAATGTTGTGAATCCAACAAGTGCGGTCTCTCAAATTACAGAGTTACGTCGTGGAGAAAATGTTTTCCGATGGACTGTTACCCATCTTAATTGTTCAGAATATGACGAAGTAACCATAACTAATGGAGAAACCATTGAATCAAATGCAGGCCGCGATCAGGTTGTATGTGCTAATTCTGCAACATTAGAGGGGAATGATCCTGATGTGGCTATTGGTAAATGGTCGATTGTGGAAGGATCTGGTATTTTCGATGATGTTTACAATCCAAACACTGGTGTAACTAATCTTGGCTTTGGAGATAATATATTCAGATGGACCATCTATTATTCATCAAGTAATAGCTCAGATGATGTCCTCATTAAAAATAATATGCCCGATCAGGCAAATGCTGGTAATTTTGATGCGGTATGTGGTTCTGAGTATCAGTTAAGTGGTAATCCGGTTCGTCTGGATATGGGTATAGGATTCTGGACGCTTTTTAGTGGCGGTGGCACTATTGGTGATCCTACTTTGCCTAATCCAAATGTTACAGGACTTGGATATGGTGAAAATAAGTTCATTTATACTATTACTAATGGTGATCCTGGAGAGCAATGTGTATCAACTGATACTGTTATAATTATTAATGGATTACCAACCGATGCTTTGGCAGGAAATAATGATACTATTTGTGTTGATTACGCCAATCTTAAACCAAATACGCCAATATATGGAGTAGGTGAATGGTATGTTGGCAATATAGGCTCGGCTCGTTTTGAAGGGGGTTGGGCACGTGATTTGGCTTCAGGGCCCAATATGCTGATATGGAAGATTTCTACTGATTATTGTTCTTCATTGGATACTATCATAATAGTTAATAATTCACCATCGGTAGCCGATGCCGGACAGAGCAGAGATATTTGTGAGACAATAGTTACTCTGTCAGCAAATGCCCCTATACATGGAATAGGCTCATGGGAGCTTTTGTATGGTTCCGGGGTAATTCAAACTCCACTAAACGATCAAACCATTGTTACAGGATTGGCAAAAGGGGAGAATACTTTCCAATGGACAATAGATAATAATGGTTGTAAATCTGTTTCAAGTGTTGTTATCCGAAACAATATGATTGAGGCCAATGCTGGTGGTTCACAAACACTTTGTGCCGATAATACTATACTTGAGGCGAATAATCCCTTACCTGGAGTTGGTACCTGGGGTTTGCTGGGGGGATCTGGTTCTGCTAATTTTGATGATTTAAATGATCCTTACACCAAGGTTAGTAATCTTGATCAGGGAGAGAATGTTCTTACCTGGACAATTAATTATAAGGGTTGTGAATCAGTATCTCTGGTTACTATTACTAATAATAATCCTACAACCTCCTATGCAGGTCTAAACGATGCAACTTGTGAACCATCTTATGTTCTTGCTGGTAATCTGCCGGAGGTATATACCTCAGCAAGTTGGACCATCAGAGAGGGTGGAGGAGAATTTTCGAACATTAATGATCCAAATGCAAGGGTGGATAATTTGAAATTTGGTACAAATATTTATCGTTGGACTATTCAAAATCAGAATTGCACTTCGTTTTCGGATGTAAAGATTGAGTTTAATCGTATTGTTGCAAGTGCAGGAGGCGATAGGCCTATTTGTGCTGCCGAGACAGTTCTTGAGGGTAATAGTGCCCTTCCTGGTGTTGGTGTTTGGTCAGTTCCCGGTGGGCAGGGAACCACGGAGTTCGTTAACAGTAGTAATCCCTCAACAACGGTGTCTAATTTGCGGAAGGGTAAGAATCTTCTCAGGTGGACTATTAGTTATAAAGGATGTTCCACTTTTGATGATGTTGAGATTACCAATAATATGCCTAGTGATGCCTATGCCGGTAATAATCAAGTATTGTGTGATAGTATTACTACGCTTGATGCAACTGTGGTTGAAATTGGCACAGGACGATGGAGCATTGGTTCAGGATATGCGGATTTTGAAAACGATTTATCACCAAAAACGCGTGTCACCGGGCTTTCAAAGGGTGAGAATCTGCTTATTTGGACTGTTACAAACGAATCATGTGTTTTGCAGGATCAGGTTCTAATAACAAATAATAAGCCCTCTAAACCTTATGCAGGATCCGATTATCAGGAGATTTGTGAAAACAACTTTAGTTTGAAAGCAGCAATACCTGAATATGGTACTGGTCAGTGGACATTTCTTAAGGGAGGCGGCACGTTGTCGGATTATACCGATCCACGTGCGGTTATCACAATGCTCAATCATGGAACTAACCAATTACGATGGACCGTTACGGCAGGGCAGTGTACTCTTTCAGATGAGATTATTATAGAGAATAATACTCCAACAAAAGCCAATGCAGGCCCGGATGTTGAAGATTGTAAGGACTGGCGGATATTGGATGCCAACAAGGCTGATTATGGTGTTGGTTTATGGGAGCGTGTTTCCGGAAATGGTGATTTGGTGGATCCATCAGATCCCAAGACGAGGGTCGAGAATCTTGAATTTGGTCCGAATATTTTCCGTTGGAATATTCAAAATGGTAACTGTATCTCGTCCGATGAGGTTGTTATTTTTAATAAAATTCCTGATAAAGCTAATGCAGGAGGCGATCAAACTATTTGCGAGGACTATACAGTTCTTAATAGTAATGAGCCTCTAACCGGTGTTGGCAGCTGGAGTGTTATTAAGGGACAGGGAACATTTACCAATCCTTCAGCATATAATACTACTGTAACAAATGTTGGATTTGGTGAGAACATATATCAATGGCAGATTAATTATGGAGAGTGTGTTACCATTGATGAGGTGATTGTTTTAAGCAATAAAGCATTTGCTAACGCCGGAGAAGATCAGGTTGTTTATGAGTCCACAGCAATATTAAATTCTAATAATGCTGGTGAGTTAAATGCTGGATGGTCTGTGGTTGGAACGAGTTCGGCCGAATTTGAAAATTCAGCGTTCTTTAATACAAGAGTTAACAATCTGAGTACTGGTGTTAATACATTCAAATGGTCGATTGATGTGGATGGATGCATCGCTTTTAATTTAGTTAGCGTTGATTATCGTCCGGTGCCTGACGCAGGGTTTATTGTCAACACTGAAGAAGGGTGTTATCCTCTAACAGTTCGTTTTACCAATTACTCAGTAGGTGGAACTGTTTATTATTGGGATTTTGGTGATGGCAACACCTCTGGCGATAGCAATCCGGTACATATTTTTGAAAATCCAGGAGTATTCACTGTATCGCTTAGTTCTCCGGGTCCTGATGGACATGATGGAATAGCTACTAAAAACATTAGCGTGTTTGATCATCCAACTTCGGGTTTTACAGTTAATCCTGAGTTGGTGTATATCCCTGAAGATTATGCGCGTTTCTATGATCTTTCAAACGATGCTATATCATGGCACTGGAAATTTGGAGATGGGAATGAATCTGCTTTGCGTAATCCTTCACATAAGTATCAGGATGCCGGTATTTATGATGTTATGCTTACCGTTTCAAATCAGCATGGTTGTGAGGATAGCGTAACCATTGAAGGGGCTGTTGTAGCTGAACTGTCTGGATTTATTACCTTTCCTAGTGCTTTTAAACCACGACCAGGAGTTTCAGAAACCGGAACAGACCCAGGAATGGAATATTCTGTGGTTTTTAAACCGGTTTACCGTGATGTTGATACTTATTTAATTCAGATATTTAATCGATGGGGACAATTGATTTTCCAATCAACAGATATTGATGCTGGATGGGATGGCATGTACGAGGGGCAATTAGCACCTCAGGCAGTTTATGTTTATAAAGCTAGTGGTAAATATCTTAATGGACGTGGATATAGTGAAACAGGAAGTGTTTTGTTGGTTCGATAATGGGTTTCAGAGCACATTATAGAGAATAAACGAAGCCTGTTAGCTGATTGTTTTTATAAAAATTGAAAGATTTCTTAAGATGCAATGGTTAAATTGATAATTTTGATTTTTGCATCTTAGGATTAGTATAAATTAAACGAATCTGAAATTAGTGAAAAGTTATTCTTTTTTATGGATCCTATGTCTGCTTTGTTTCGGAATCATTCCGGTCAAAAGTCAGGATGTGTCCTTTTCTCAGGTTTACTCCTCTCCTCTGTATCTCTCTCCGTCGTTTGCCGGATATACCAGTGGAGGAAGAGCAATTTTAAATTACAGGGATCAATGGCCGGGAATAGCTAATACTTTTCGATCATACGCATTCTCTTACGATCAATTTCTCAGTAAACTAAATAGTGGTATTGGTTTGCTGTTTTTACGCGATGATCAGGGAGGAGGTCAATTGGTTACCCAAAATGTTGGGATTGTTTATTCCTATGAGCTTGCACTAACTTCAGAAATATTTTTTAGGCCGGGTTTACAGTTTAAATATGCTGAACGGAAAATTGACCCCTCGCGCATGAGTCAGGTGGGACCCGATGGTAATCCTTTCCCATGGCTGAATGCCGATTTTCCTGTGGAGCAGTTTCGCAAGGTGGATGCTACAGCATCAGCAATGGTTTATAGCGATTTCTTTTGGGTTGGAGTAACTATTGATCACCTTGTTAAGAGCGATGTTGGTTTTACTGACATTGAATCTTCGCTTCCTGTGAAAACAGTTTTTTATGGCGGTGGTAAATATCGATATATCGAAGGAGATCGCGGTCGTAATGAACAAAGTATTTCATTAGCCTTTATGTATAGGAAACAACAGGATTTTCATCAATTGGATATTGGTACATATTGGTTTGCTAATCCAATTGAGGTTGGGTTATGGTATAGAGGGATTCCGGGACTTAGTTCCAGTTCGCTTGGGAATAATGATGCACTCATCTTTAGTCTTGGGGTGAATATTGGGACTGTACATCTGGCTTATAGTTATGATCTTACTTTATCTAGTTTGGCAGGATACAGTGGTGGAAGCAATGAGTTCTCTGTCATTTATCGTTTTAATGTTGGATCGGGTAGCTCTAAACGGCCTGGCCCAATACCATGTTCAGGTATAGAGTCTGATGGGGTAAGGTTTGGGAATAAGTTCAGGACAAAAAGCAGGAAATTCTTTTAATTTTTCAAGGTTTTAACTATAAAGTAAACCAAATAGTGTTATTTTTTTAGACACTGAAATAAGGCCTTTCATTAATTATTTTTGTTATTTCAAAAAAATAGATGACGAACTATTTTTAAATGTTTGTTATAAACTTATATTTGTTCTCATTAAAAACTAAGGTAAATAATCATGGTGGAGAATATGAAAAAGTTGACTTTAATTGTAAATGTTGTTCTTGTTATTGCTGTTGCAATATTGTTTATTATCGTATTGTCTGGTAAGGCCTCCAAAGTTGGTGAAGGAGAAGATGTAGCTGGCAATGTTGGTAGTGATAGCGAAATTGTGTTTATTAACACTGATTCGTTAATTATTAAATACGATTTTGCACGTCAATTAAGTGAAGAATTAATAAAGAAAGAAGAAGTCTCACGTACTGATTTTAATGAAAAAGCTAAAGTTTTTCAACAGGACATGGGTGAGTTTCAACGAAAAGTTCAGAATAATGGGTTTCTTTCACTTGAAAGAGCGCAAAACGAAGAACGTCGTTTACGTCAAAAAGAAGGTGAGCTTCAGGAGTTAAACACCCGTCTGTCAAATGAATTGATGGAACAACAGGGAAAAATGAATCAGCAGTTACGTGATACCATTACAAATTTTCTTAGTGAGTATTGCAAAACTAAACCTTACCGGCTTGTTTTAAGTAATACCATGGGTGATAATGTTCTTCATGGCGATACTGGTTTGGACATTACGGTAGATGTGGTTGAAATGCTTAACAACCGTTATGCCCTTTCGAAGAAGAATTAATTTAATGATGTGATAAAAAATGCTGAGAATTGTTTTTCAATCCTCAGCATTTTTGTTTTTTTACTCTTTGTGTTTAATGGTAGAAAACAGAAAAAACAAGATAATACAACGTTATCTGGAAAAACATTTGGCTTATAACGGTTTTGATATTGTACCTCACAGCGATATTGAAATGGCTATTGTTATTCCGGTTTATAAAGAAGGAGATTATCTTATTCATACCATTGAATCTATACTTAAGTGCTCAAAGCCATTTGGAAGTGTTGAACTTATTATGGTTTTTAATAGTTCTGAGTGTGATTCGGAACGTGTGTTGAACAGCCAGATGGAAACAGTACAGATGGTTCAACAAAACCTTATCCCAAAATTCCCTGTGTGGTTAAACCCATTAATTATTGAGGCATATGGTTTACCAAAAAAACATTTTGGGGCTGGGTTAGCACGTAAAATTGGAATGGATGCAGCAACGGCTCATTTTAATAAATTGAAAAAACCTGACGGTATTATTGTAACCCTTGATGCCGACACTCTGGTAAAGTCCAATTATTTTAAGGTAATATCAGATTGGTTTGCCGAATCAAAACGTAACGGAGCATCATTGTATTTTGAACATCCCATTACCGGGCCTGATTTTCCGGAAAATGTTTATCAAGGAATTGTCAAGTACGAACTGCATTTAAGGTATTATACACTGGCCCTTCGATATACTGGGTTTCCTTATGCATTTCATACAATGGGTTCGGCAATAGCCATAAGAACAATTGCTTATGCGCGTGTTGGTGGTATGCCACGGAAACAGGCCGGAGAAGATTTTTATTTTTTGCAGAAACTGATACCTCTTGGAAATTTCGGTGAAATTAGTAAGACAACTGTGTATCCTTCACCTCGTCCATCTGATCGTGTTCTTTTTGGAACCGGAGCTGCTATTAGAAAGCATGTTTTGGGCGATGATTATGTGGAGACTACATACAACTTTCAAGCTTATGACGATTTGAAACTTTTTTTTTCAAAAAGTCCCGAACTTTATGGATTGTCTTCCGATGAATATGAAGGCTGGACATACGTATTGTCTGGACCAATGAGAAGTTTTTTACTTAATTCAGGATTTTTTACCGATTTGGATGGATTAAAAGGTGATTGTTCAACACAAAAGGTGTTTAGCAAACGGTTTTTTGAGGTCTTTAATGCCTTTAAGGTGGTTAAATACTTGAATTATGTGCATGATCATTTTTTTTCAAAAATGCCGGTATTTGATGCTTCATGTTTATACGGTAAGTCCAGTAGAATTGTTTGCTTTTGGAAAAGATGGGCCTCTCAACCAGTCTCTGTTTTACTGAGGAGGAGGTATTGACTTTTTATAGGCAATTGGAAAGAGAAAACTCTTTCTATCTTACCTGAAACGTCTGAAACTTATGTAAAAGTCGAGGATGGCAGATATGGCAATAAAGATAATCCACCACGATCTGTTCATGAAAATGGCAATTCCTGCTATAACAAGAAACAAAGCGCTAATTACCATGATCAGATGTTTTCTCTTATTTTCGGGTTTGCCAACAACAAAATTAAAAATTCTGATTCCTAAAATGGGAATTATTCCAGCAGTGTAAAAGTATATGGCTAAAGGTTTTTCAATAATAGCAAGAATAATACCGATAAAAAGCACAGCCATTGCTATATTATAGGATTTTTCGATAATTTTTATTGCCGACATAAACAGATGTTATAAAAAGGTAATTAGTGTAAGGGGTTGGACGCTCAATCTTCAACTATTATGAAAAGGTCTTCTTCTGGCTTTTTCATCATATATTCTTCACGAGCAAACTTTTCAAGTTTTTCCGAATTGCTTTTTAGTTCCTCCATGTTTTCCATGTTTTCTTTGATCTCCTTTTCTAAATATGTTTTCTGGCGATTTAATTCAGTGTTCCGATTTATAAGAGATATTCGGTCAACAAAGTTGTTCTGATCAAAAAAACCTAGCCATACAAGAAAAACCAGCGTTGTTAAGACGTACCTGTTACGCAGTAACGGTATTGCAATTTGGAGTTTTTCCTTCCAGTTCATGGGATGTTGTTTAGTGTGGAATACGGAAACAAATTTAATATTTTTTTTTCCATATACGTGAGTTGAATTATTTGCAAAAAACCCACTTCATTTTAATTAGTTTGAAGTGGGTTCTTAATATTTAAAAAACTAAGTTCCATTTTGAGGTTATGTTAGGTAATTAATCAATGGTGTCCGGTAAAATTTTTAGAAAATCATTTAAATGCTTTAAAGAAAAAGGTTCAGGGAGGTCTTGTTTTCTTGGGGCTTACTTTCCGCCTCAGAGAAACGATAGTTCTT
>CAZSQG010000117.1:291-8643 GCA_964608615.1 uncultured Marinilabiliaceae bacterium | reverse complement strand
ATCGATTCGAAAAAATTGAGAACATAAACTTATCTGAAATATTCAGCCTTTCAATTCAGAACATTTTAAAATATTACCTGTTATTTTCAGAAAAGTAGATTTGTTTTTGAACTTAACGACCTCTTAAAATGATAAATGTAACTGGGTTCTGGCATTATAAAGAAGAGTTGAATTATGGAGAAAAAGTTGGCGAGAGTCGCCTTTTTCAGGATGGAAACACATTATCCGGAAGTTTGGTTTTCAAAGAAATTTTGAATGACGGAAATTATATGATTGTGCGGGTTTCCATATCAGGAATAATTTCTGATGAAAATATAACACTTAATGATACTGACTACACTATTTTAACTAAAACCTCCGACTTTGATTATCTTCCTAAAGAACGTGAAGGAGTTTTAAATACTCAGGGTCAAATTGTTGGTTCTGTCACAGATAAAGATGTTACTAGCGGTGTCTTTGTGATGTATAAATTATTCTGATTGCTACTGTTAAATTTAAGATATTGGGCTTTGCTTTTTCTCTTGTTTCTTCGTAACTTATTAGTGAAACAAGGTGTGTTTTTTCTTATTGATAAACCCAATAAAACCTACCCCTATGAAACGCATTGTATTATTAACCGACTTCTCCGAAATAGCCAGGAATGCTTGTTTATATGCTCTGGAAATGTTTCGGGAGTATAAAATTCAGTTTATACTGCTTAATGCCTATGATATTGAGTTTAGTGGCAGCCCATACATTGTGCAGGTAAAGGAAGAGATGGCTGGTGAAAGTGCTAAGGGTTTGAAAAAAGAATTGTCTGTTCTTCATGCTGAACATCCAAATGTACGCATTGAATTGGCATCGCGGTTTGGCCCTTTGGTTGAAGTGATTAATAAAGAAATGAAAGATTTTAACCCCGATTTATTTGTATTAGGTTGCCGGGGGGAAAGCGCCTTGGAGAATTTTCTCCTTGGCAGTAATGCTTATGATATCATTAAGAATATCCATCATCCGATGTTGGTTATTCCAAAAGATTCAAAATTTAAGATTCCAAAGAAGATTGTTTTTGCAACAGATTTGAAATCGGTTAACCAAAAGCTTACAACGCCGTTGTTCGAAATGGTAAAGTCATTCAATAGCGAATTGCTTTTTGCCAATGTAATTGACGATGAGTATGTTAATCGTCTTGAAGCAGAAGATCGAATAGCTTCCTTCTTTCCAGGGATCAGCATAAGTTTTCATTTTTTAGAAGGTGATGATGTTTGTGATAGTATATGTTCTTTTGCCGAAGAGAATGATGGAGAAATAGTTGTTTTGATTCGTCATAATTATAGTTTCTTCGAACGATTGTTCCATCCAAGTATTACACGAAAAATGGTTTTACATCCTATATATCCACTGTTAATATTACATCCGCGTGAATAATACGATAAACGAAGTATTGAATTAATAACAACAAATAGGGAGGCTCAAATTTTTTGAGTCTCCCTATTTGTTGTTATTGTTGACTAAAAAGATGCAAACTTTATTTGGTTGCTTTTTCCAGTCGTTTCATAATTGAAAAGATGAAAACAGCTGAAAGAAGGCAACAAATAATAAATATTGACCACAGAGCCCACAAGTCGAGTTTTGTCCAAAACGTACTACCAATAAAAAGGAACTTGTTACCCACCGCAGTTGCCAGAAGCCAACCACTTTGCATCAGTCCCTGGAATCGTGGAGGGGCAACTTTTGATACAAATGAAAGACCCATAGGGCTAAGGAATAATTCGGCCACGGTTAATGTGAGGTAACTGCCAATAAGCCAGTATGGGCTAACTCTGGAAGAGTCAGGAACTGGATTGTGTTGGGTAATCCCATTAATATCAATAAACTGTAGATCATGGGGTGATAATAATTTTATTGAAGCAATAAGCATTACAAGGAATCCTACTCCTGCTATGATCATTCCAAATCCAATCTTTTTGGGTGTTGATGGCTCCATATCTTTTTTACGTAACCAGTCAAAAAGGCCCATTATGGGGAAAGTAAGAGAAACAATAAATAAGGGATTAAATGATTGGAATACTTCGGGCGAAATGGGATTATTATTGGAATAACCTGAAATATAGTACCAACAAAAAGCACTACCTCCCAAAATCATTACTGAAGCGATAATTCTGTTTCTGAAACTTTTACTTGATATGAGTAAAATAAAACCTGCAGCCGAAACAATAAATGCCAGGATAGAATTAAGATTAAAGAACAGATTGGTAAAAGCATTTACTGTTTTAACCGTGTAATCGCGTGCAAATAATGTAAGGGTTAATCCATTTTGGTGGAACGACATCCAAAAGAAAATCACAACAATGAAAACCAGAATCAGAGAGGATACCCGTGGTCGTTCATCTTTTGTTGAAATTTGAAAAATCCAGGCTATAAATCCAATAAACAAGCCTATGGCTAAACCCATAGCTAAATCATTTAAGAGGAAGTGGAAAATTACCGATGTGGTAATCAATAATCCGCCAGCAAGGAAAAGAGCTACCGGACTTGATGTTGAGTTTGCCTTTGACTTTTTTTCTGAAGCTGCTGTTTCTTTTACCTCAGCTTTGGATACTGATGGAAGTAATTTATTAAAGATAATATAAACAAGTAACGAAATTACCATTGCCCCGGCAGCAATTGCAAATGCGTAGTTATATCCCTTTGCAAATGCATTTATATAGTTTTGTGCAAATTGTGCTAAATCTGTTACTGGCGTTTGAGATACGCTGCTGGCTAATTGCTGAAATGTAGTTGTATCTTGTAGTTCTCCTTTAATGAATGAATGACACATGGCCGGTAAGCTTGCATCATGAAGAAACCCTTGAGTTCCTAAAAACCAGTTACGTACAGTTTTGGCGACAAAGGGAGCAAAAAATGCACCTATGTTAATGCCCATGTAAAATATCATGAAGGCTGAGTCGCGTACTTTTGAATATTTTGGATTATCGTATAATTGTCCAACCACAGCCTGAAGATTTCCTTTAAACAGTCCATTGCCAAGTGCAATGGTGAACAGGCCAATGAGTGTTACGGTTAGAGTCATTCCAGGAACAGCAATCAATGCATATCCACCAAACATTATTACAAGTCCAAACAAAATAACAAGTTTGTACTTTCTGGTTGAATCGGCAATAATACCCCCAATTAACGCGAGGGCGTATATCCCGAAATAGAACCAACTATAGGTTATTCCGGCGTCTTTTACCGACAAATCATATTTGGCTTGTAAAAATAAAACCAGAATGGCCATCATGGTATAGAAGCCAAAACGTTCTCCCATATTTGAAAAAAATGCGACGAGTAGTCCTTTGGGGTGTCCTTTTAACATAAATGATTTATTTAGTTTGTTTTATCACACATATATGCAAAGATAAAATTCTATGTGAAATGAAAAACTGATATTTATTATTAATGACAAAATAATCTGTAAGGATATTTTTTGTAACCTAAACCGGACAAGCCAGAACCAAACAAATTTTCACAATACCTGCTGCAGCTCCGCCGCTCATTACTTTATTAATAACATTTTTTCTACCGTTCTATCGGCTATCGACGGCTATTAATAACTTATGAGTTGGTGAATAATCCCAAAATCTTCTAGAACCACGGAGCGATGACAGAGTGGTAAATTAATCAATCATTACTGCACCAACTCAAATCACCAAGCGCCTATTATGAGCAGCCAGCATAATGTCCTTAAAATATTCTGCCAAAAAAAACACAAATATCAGAGATAAGGCACTAAAATATACATATATTATTTAAATTGACTCATAGTTAGGGTTTGGCTAAAATTGAAACCCGAAACTTAATTCGCATTAATAAAATAGTCAAACACTGACGTGAAAATTTATTGTTATATTGAGTAAGCTAATTTATTATAAACTGAACGAAAACACAAGATGAAGATTTTTCC
The DNA here is from genome assembly GCA_964608615.1 of uncultured Marinilabiliaceae bacterium. Lineage (GTDB taxonomy): Bacteria > Bacteroidota > Bacteroidia > Bacteroidales > Marinilabiliaceae > CALEUX01. The sequence goes on along the minus strand of CAZSQG010000117.1, from coordinate 4,721 downwards.
GGTTAGCGTAATTCATGAAATTGATAATTACACCATTGAAAATGAACCTATTCTTTCAGTTAATCTGATGGAAAGGGCTAGTCATACGTTATTTCAGACTCTAAAAGAATGTTATGGCGACAGGTCATTTTTGGTGTTAGCCGGCCCGGGTAATAATGGAGGAGATGCCCTGGCCCTTTCTCGGATGCTTTTACTGAGCGGATTTGAAGTAATTACTGTTTTACTTCGTAAAGACAGGCTGTCGACCGATATGGCCATTAATCTGGAAAGGCTTAGCTATATACGCCAATCACAAATTATCGTTTGGGAAGAAACTCTTTCTCTGCCTGAATTATCCTCAGACTGGATAATAATAGACGGTTTGTATGGTTCCGGATTAAATCGTCCGCTTGAGGGGAGTGCTCTTGATTTGGTAAAACAGGTGAACCATTTAAAGCTGGATGTTATTTCAATTGATATTCCATCGGGCCTTATGGGGGAGAATAATGACCGTAACAATAGCGATGGTATTATTCGTGCAAAACTGACGTTTTCGTTTCAGTTTCCAAAACTGGCTTTCTTCTTTCCTGAGAATCAAGATTTTGTTGGACGATGGGAAGTTTTGGACATAAACTTGAGTAAAAATAAAATAGCCGAGACCTCTACCGATTGGTATTTAACCGATCATGTTGATATAAAAAATATTATCCCACATCGACAGTTGTTTGCCCATAAAGGTATCATGGGGCATGTTCTTCTGATTGCCGGAAGCTATGGTAAAATGGGCGCAGCCGTACTTGGTTCCAAAGGGTGTTTAAGAGCGGGAGCCGGATTGTTAACCGTTCATGTACCCCATAGTACCTGCAATGTTATGCATATTGCTGTACCTGAAGCTATGGTGAGTATCGACAGGTCAGATTTAATGTTTACTGAGATTCCTGATTTAACTCCTTTTTCAGCCATTGGAGTTGGCCCGGCAATTGGAACAAACTCTAATTGTACCAAAGCATTATCCAGCCTTTTAGATATGGTGGGTTCTAAATCAATTGTTATAGATGCAGATGCTATTAATATTCTTTCGCAGAAACCTGAGTTGCTCCATAAGCTTCCTCCTGGGGCCATACTTACTCCACATCCTAAAGAGTTTGAGCGATTGGTTGGTAAATGGGATAATGACTATGAACGATTACAAAAGGCCATAGAGTTTTGTGGGGTAAGAAAAATTGTTTTGGTTTTAAAAGGGGCATATACAACGGTGGTATGGCCCGATGGGTCGTGTCATTTTAATCCAACAGGCAACCCTGGAATGGCTACCGCAGGCAGTGGTGATGTTTTAACAGGCATTATTCTGGCATTGCTTGGACGTGGTATTGCTCCTGAACAGGCTGCACTGGCTGGTGTTTACCTACATGGATTAGCCGGCGATGTGGCTCGTGAAAAAGAAAGCGAAGATGCTCTGATTGCTTCAGATATTGTAGTCTGTTTGGGACAAGCCTTTACCAGGGTGTTACAATAAACAGGTTTTGCTGACGTTATAATTTTGTTAATTTTGGGCTATTATATCATAGTCCAAACCTCTTAATTTACTTAATTTATTCGTCATGAAATTTAAATGGATATTGCTTCTTTTTTTTATTGCCTTGGTTAGTTGTTCAACCAATCAAACAGTTTCAAAAGGAACCGTAAATTATGAACCTGCGGGTATTACAACAGGAGATGGATTATGGTATAGTTTGCCAAAAACGGTTATTAGGGTTGAGATGATTGCCGAAAAAGTTGTTGTACGTCCTGGCCCCTTTTACCGGTATTCGCAACGATTATTAAATATTGCAGATGTTGAAACTGAAAGCCGTGATGAATGGAGAATTGTAGGTGCTGATATTTCAACTGTAGGGGTGCCTGACGAGAAAAGACAATATCGTATTTCTTCTAATGGAAATCCATCGTTAGCAGCTCTTAATCTTACATCTAATGGAATTATTGCAGGAGTTAATTTAAGTGATTTTTCTGAGCCTGCTGTTAAGCCGGACGTAAAAGAAGAGATTATATCGTTGGCCCAGGTGCAATTTAATGATGTACCTTTTTCTGAAGAACAGTTGATTAAAAGCAGTACGGGAGCAATGGCAGAAGAGGTAGCTAAAGAAATTTACAGGCTAAGGGAGTTACGTAATAAAATTTTAAAAGGTGAATTGGAATCGCTTCCGCCTGATAAAGATTCATATCAACTGGTGCTTGCCGAAATTGAACGTCAGGAAAAGGCCTTTATGGAACTATTTACTGGTAAGGTTGTAGTCCAAACTATTAAACAGAATTTTGATTTTATACCCGTGGCTGATCAAAGTTTTAATACTGTTTTATTAAGATTTTCAAATCAAAATGGTTTTCTCGATCCTCTGGATGTGAGCGGAACCCCTGTTTACATAGAGGTGGCTGTTGATACAGATAATTACCATGATTTTGTAGCCGATGAGACATCAAAAAGCTTGAATACTTCAGGATTGGTTTATTGTAAGCCTGTAACTGCCGATGTGAAAATAATTGACCGTACCCTCTTACTTGTCCAACAAAAGGTACAATTAGCTCAATTTGGGCAAATTCTACGAATGCCAGCTGATTTACTTAATGGGCCGGGAGTAGGGGTTGATATGGATTTATCAACAGGAGCGATAAAAAAGATTTTTAATAAATAGGATATCATTTCGTTTTATTAAGTCTTTTCGTAGATTACGCCATTATTAGGACAGCGGCCTAATCACTTTGCTGTGTTTAAGTTTTGATTTTATTAAATTAGCATCTTAACTCATTGCTTATTAGTGTTGTTTATAATTAGGCGACTATTGTCTTATACGAACTATAATATTATAAATATGAGCAAAGATTTATTATCTCTTGAGCCCAAATTGCTTTGGGAGAATTTTTATCAACTTACCACCATACCACGTCCTTCAAAAAAAGAAGGAAAAGCTGTGAAGTTTGTGGAAACATTGGGTAAAAGTCTGAATCTTGAAACCATAACCGACAAAGTTGGCAATGTAATTATCCGCAAACCGGCCACTCCCGGCTTTGAGAACCGTATGGGGGTTATTCTTCAATCGCATCTTGATATGGTGCCTCAGAAAAACCGTGACAAAAAACACGACTTCGAAAAAGATCCTATAGATGCCTATGTAGAGGATGGTTGGGTTAAAGCCAGAGGAACAACATTGGGCGCTGATAATGGAATTGGTGTTGCTGCTACTCTTGCAGTGCTTCAATCAAAAAATATTGAGCATGGTCCCATTGAGGCTTTTTTTACCATCGATGAGGAAACTGGTATGACGGGAGCCAATAATCTGCAGCCGGGTATTTTAAAGGGAGATATTTTAATTAACATGGACTCTGAGGATGAGGGTGAGCTTTATGTTGGTTGTGCCGGTGGCTCCAATGCCAATGCCCGGTTTTCGTTTAAGGAAACACCTGTGCCTGCTGATATGGTTGCTTATAGCGTGAGTTTGACCGGACTTAAGGGTGGTCATTCGGGCTTAGATATTAATATGGGTAGAGGGAATGCCAATAAATTAATTTTCAGGTTTATTAAATATGCAATTGCTAATTTGGGTGCTCGCCTGGCATCAATTGATGGCGGTAGTCTTAGGAATGCTATTCCAAGAGAAGCTTTTGCTCAATTAGTTGTTCCTGTTTCCATGGCAGAAGAGTTTGTTGATGCAGTTTATGAATATTTTGATATTTTTAAGGCTGAGTATGGAAAAGTGGAACCCGACATTAGCTTAACAGTTGAAGAAATTGCGTTACCTGCCTTTATGATAGATGAAGTAACGCAGGATGATTTAGTAAATGCTATTCAGGCTTGTCCTAATGGGCTGGTGCGTATGAGTAGTGACATGGAAGGACTGGTTGAGACCTCTCTTAACCTGGCAATTGTAAAATCCGAAAACAGCGAGATAAAAGTGCTGACTTTAATTAGAAGTTCGGTTGAGAGTGCTAAAGAGGATGTTGAATCAACCCTTGAGAGCGTTTTTAGTCTTGCAGGTGCCGAAATATGGTTCGATGGACAGTATCCGGGATGGAAGCCAAATCTTGATAGCCAGATTTTAAAGACCATGCAAAATGTTTATCAAAATAAATGGGGTAAAATACCTGAGATAAAGGCTATCCATGCCGGGCTGGAGTGTGGAATTCTTGGAAGTGTATATCCTAATTGGGATATGATTTCTTTTGGCCCAACAATCCGTTACCCTCATTCACCTGATGAAAAAGTTAATATTGAAACTGTGGATAAATTCTACAACTGGTTACTAGAGACTTTAAAAAATATACCCAGAAAATAAGTACAGAAAAAAAGAAGAGAATACTCATTGTTGATTATAAAATGGCATTAGGTGGTATTGCTATTGCTATGAATAATTTAATTGCAAACTTAAAAGATGAATATGATATAGAATTATTATTGA
>CAZSQG010000117.1:0-281 GCA_964608615.1 uncultured Marinilabiliaceae bacterium | reverse complement strand
GATAAAGAACCCAATAAGCAATAGAATAATGCATTGGGTTCTTTTATTTTGAGTTAAACAAACAAAGAAATAAAAAAGTTAATATGGTAGAAGTTATTAGACAAACGCTTAGGGATAGTAAAGCTGCTCGTTGGGGAGCATTGGCAATTATCTCAATCACTATGTTTGCCGGCTATTTTTTAACCGATGTAATGTCGCCTTTAAAGCCAATGTTGGAAGAACAATTTGGCTGGTCAAGCACAAACTATGGATTATTTACCAGTGCTTATGGTTGGCTCAAT
>CAZSQG010000116.1:3400-8716 GCA_964608615.1 uncultured Marinilabiliaceae bacterium | reverse complement strand
GCCCGTGCGGCTTGAGCACTTGAACGAAGAAAATATTTTTTATCGGACAATAGTGTTTTTATAACTTAAAATCACTTATAACCAAAAACTTATATCATGCGCTGGAAAGGACGTGAAAAGAGTGGAAACATTGAAGATCGCCGGGGCCTAAGCGGTAGTAAAAAGGTCGTTGGTGGTTCAATTGGAACCATTGTGGTAGTCGTGGTTGTATTGTTACTGGGAGGCAATCCAAACGAGCTAATTAACAACCTGCAATACTCAGGCAGTCAAACCGAAGTTGCTAATCCTGCCATCCTTGAGGCCGAGGAAGAGCTGGCTGAATTTGCTTCAGTTGTACTAAAAGACACCGAGGATGTTTGGCATGCATTGTTCAATAACAGCGGAAAAACTTATAGGGAACCAACGCTGGTACTTTTCAGTGGTTCGGTGGAGTCGGCTTGCGGCTACTCATCATCAGCCACCGGCCCCTTTTACTGTCCGGGTGATGAAAAAGTATATATTGACCTCTCCTTTTTGGCCGATCTTCAGCAGCAGTTGGGGGCCGAAGGCGATTTTGCCATGGCTTACATCATTGCACACGAAGTAGGACATCATGTACAAAAGCAACTGGGCATAACCGACCAACTCGATCAATTACGAGGACGTGTTTCGCAAGCCGAGTACAACCGTAATCTTGTAAAACTTGAGCTACAAGCCGATTTCCTGGCAGGCATATGGGCACACCACGCCCAACGAACCAAAAATATACTTGACGAAGGCGATGTTGATGAAGCTGTTAATGCTGCCGCTGCAGTGGGCGACGACCGCATACAAATGCAATCGCAGGGCTACGTGGTTCCCGATGCTTTTACCCATGGCACCTCAGAGCAACGAAAAAGCTGGTTCATGAAAGGTTTCCGTACGGGAGATATAAGTCAGGGCGACACCTTCTCTCAGGATTAGTCACCCTCTCCTACTTCCCCGATACTTTGTGCCCATTATTCATATATTTTTCAAATAATTGCGAAATGGATCGTGGCTCCCCAATAATTGTCAGGGAATCATTCTCAAGCAAAACGGTATTTCCATGAGGTGCAAAAGTATTGGAATCCCTTTCAACCAAAGCAACCAAAACGTCAGATGACAATTTAATCTCTTTTAAAGCTTTGCCAATCATTTCAGATTGAACGGTACCCTTAATAAGTTGAACTGTTATAAAACGCTCATTATGTAGTAAGTATTCCTTGATTTTACGATGGCTTTCTAAATGGAACATCTCATCAATAAAGCCTTCCCTCTCAACAATATCAACCAAACGTGAAAGCATCCGTAACTGTTGTTTTGGTTCTTCACTAGAGTTAACAAGAAAGAAGAAAATGCGGATATGATCTTCCGACTTAATACCTCCTTTCTCCACCGGCTTGGCTATGCTATCCTGGGCCAAAACAATGTGTAACGATGGATGATCAATGCCCTCGTGACGGGCATAAAGAATTGATACCCGTGGAATAACCAGCGCAGGCTCAAAAGCAGAAACAGCATTAAACTCATTAATTAGCAGTTGTTTATTAACATGCATTTCAGTTGAAAAAACGTCTGAGATATAATCAACCAGTTCGTGAAAATTCATTTCCCGGTCAATATTGTTGATGCGTGCTCTTATAATGGTTTCGTCGAACGGATCGCCCTGTCGAAGACCTTTTTCTTTAAGGATGGAGAGAAATTCGTTTTCAATATCGGAGTACTGATACTTTCCAAGTAAAGCAAACCAATGAAAAATAGCTCCTTCACGTACAATTTTTTCACGGGCATAAAACCTATACCAAAGATAGGCGCACAGAACTATTGCTGCACTGAATAATATAGGTAACCATCCCATGTAAATAATCAATACAAATGAAATAAAAATACCTATTACCTGCATATAAGGATAAAAAGGAGACCGGTAGCCAGGATCGTACGATTCAATATTACTCTTTCTGAATACGATAACTGAAAAATTAATAAGCATAAAAATGAATAACTGAAAAGTACTGGCTAATTTTGCAATCCCCTCTTCGGTTAATAAGAGGATAAAAGCCATAATTAGACCTGAGGTTAGCAGGATGGCCGGTATGGGAGTTCCCAATTTTCCCACCTTGGAGAATCCGGGAGGAAACAGCTTATCGCGGCTCATAGCAAATGGATAACGCGATGAAGAGAGCATCCCGGCATTACCGGTTGATGCAAAAGCCGCCAGGGCTGCAGCTGTCATCAAATAAACCCCCATATTGCCCGGCAACCAGCTAAACAGCTTCCTCACAGCTGTGGCTGCAGGGGCCATGTCATTTACAAACTCGGAAGGGTTAATAACCGAAACCATTACAAAAACCCCTAACACATATATTAGTCCGGTTACAACCAACGATAAAAGCATTCCAAGTGGAATATTCCGTTCCGGGTTTTTTATCTCCTCTGCAACACTTGCAATCTGGGTGAGACCCAGGTACGAAACAAATACAAACCCAGCAGTGGTAATCATTCCTTCAAAACCATGAGTAAAGAAAGGCTTAAAATGATCATTAGCATGGGGCAGATCCACTCTGTTGGTAAAAAAAATATTGTAGAGCCCATCAATAATAAAGGCACCAAGTACCACTATCAGAAAAATAACAAAGAAATTTTGCAACCGGGAAGTTTTCTTTACGCCTACAATATTAAGCCCCGTAAAAAATAACGTCGCCACAATTGCTACTTCTTTTACCGGTATATCCCAAAAAATAGCCGCGTAAGCCCCAATCCCAATGATGGCAAATGCGGTCTTAAACATCAGCGCAAAATAGGTTCCTAACCCCCCAATAGTTCCCATTAGCGGCCCAAGACTCCGATCGAGAAAGAAATAAGCACCCCCCGACCGGGGCAGAGCGGTAGAAATTTCGGCAATGCTGAACATGGCCGGCATTATAAGCAATCCTGCTACCAAATATGCTACAAACACCGATGGCCCGGTATATTGAGAGGCCAAACCTGGCAAAAGAAAAAAACCGGAACTGAACATGGCACCGGTGCTGATGGCAAAAACATCGAAAAGGCCTAACTCTTTCTTAAGTTTCGTCTTAGTACCCATATTTTTTTCTTATTTATTCGACTTACCGGGTTTTTACAATATTCATAGGGGTCATATAATCGCCCCTCAAAAATCAAAAAGATTCCTTTCTCAAATTACAACAAATCTTTTAAAATCTTGTTTTCTCATGTTCAAAAACGAAGCTCAATATCGCAATTTCAAAAAAAATCAAATGTGAGTTAAGATCACCAGTCTTTTTCTTTGTATTTCATTATTTTTGTAAATACTTGGACGATACAAAAGGATATGAAACTACAAATCGGCATATACCAAAATCTTAAGTATTCTGAAAAACAAAAACATATTAACGCAAACTCCTGCCACATAGCTATTGGACAGCTCTTATTTCCGACTCAGAGGATACAATCAGACTGGATGAGAAAGGAGAAATAACTGCTCTGGCTGCCAGTGACTTGAAATATCTTAAAACAGGGAGATCCATTATAAAACTAAAAAAACCTATGGATGTAATATTATGGAGAAAACCTGATGGCAGCTATGAAGGTGTTATACAAAGCAGCGAACCGGTTAAAATCCCTGCCGCTTTGCTGAAATTTACAAAAAAATGGTCTTATCTTCACTTGCAGCAATTGCCTGCAAACTTTATAAAAAACGATTAAGTAATGGATAAAACTAAGACAATAATGGCCATTTTTTTGTTGGTTTTAGCAACATCCTGTAACAAGGGTAAAACTAACGAAAAAATTGACCGGTATGCTTTGGTTAACCGCCACAATATAGAAGTTAATGGGTTTAATCCTTTATCATCACTATCGGTTGGTAATGGCAACTTTGCTTTTACTACCGATTTCACAGGTCTTCAAACTTTCTATAAGGAGTATGAAGATGGAGTGTCATTGGGAACCATGAGTAACTGGGGTTGGCATACAACACCAAATGCTGATAATTACAAAATTTCTGAAACTTATCTTTATCATAATGTAAACGGTCGTCAGATTCCATACCAGCATCAATTAATGTGTGATGAACGAGAAATAGAGGCTGCCAATTATTTCAGAGCGAACCCACACAGACTTCATCTTGGTATTATTCGGCTGGTTATTACAAAAGATAACGGTGAAGAGATGGTTATTGAAGATGTGCAGGTTCCAAATCACCAGCTTAATCTATGGGAAGGCAAAATAACCAGTTACTTTAAAGTGGAAAACAAGTGGGTAAAAGTAAATACTATAAGTGATACTGAAAATGACATGATTAGTGTTAGCATTGAATCACCACTTATTGAAGCAAATCAACTGGCCGTTGAGTGGTTATTCCCATACGGAGCTGCAGTACACACCCATGCCGGTTATGATTTTCAATCGCCCCAAAAACACCAGTCGTTTCTTGAGCCACTATCAAATCATCAGGCTATTATTAAAAGACAGCTCGATAACGATCAATACTTTACTTCTATAAACTGGAAAACGGAAGCCTCCCTCGAACAAAAAGAGCCTCACCGTTTCGTGCTCAAACCTTGTGGTGATGCCACTACCCTGGAATTCAGTTGCCTGTTCTCACCCAAGGAGCAAAGAGATGTGTTGCCGGGTTTTGCATCAACAGCCATCAAAAACAAACAACACTGGCAAGACTTTTGGGAAACAGGTGGCGCCGTTGACTTTTCATCATGCACCGATCCTAGAGCCAAAGAACTTGAGCGCCGTGTAGTTCTATCACAATACCTGACCAAAATTAACGGATCAGGGAATCTTCCTCCTCAGGAAACCGGACTCACTTTTAACAGCTGGTTTGGTAAATTTCATATGGAAATGATATGGTGGCACAGTGCTCATTTCTATAATTGGCAAAGACCTCAATACATGGCCAAACAATTAAATTACTACCAGCAAATCTATGCTCAATTGGTTGGTTTCACCCAAGAGCAAGGCTACAAGGGGGTTCGCTGGCCAAAAATGGTGGGTCCCGATGGTACCAACAGTCCTTCGTCCATTGGTTCCTACCTCATCTGGCAACAACCACATCTCATCTATCTGGCCGAACAGCTCTACCGTGCCAATCCTACTGAAGAAACTTTACTTCAATTCAGTGACCTTATTTTTGCTACGGCTGATTTCATGGCCAGCTTTGCCCTATTCGATGAAAAAACAAATATCTACAATCTGGCACCACCACTTATTCCTGCTCAGGAACACTGGAATAAAGATTCAACATGGAACCCTCCATTTGAATTGGCATACTGGCACTGGGGGTTGAGTACTGCGCAAAATTGG
>CAZSQG010000116.1:0-3390 GCA_964608615.1 uncultured Marinilabiliaceae bacterium | reverse complement strand
AAGGCTTGGCCAAAAACCAGATTCCCTTTGGGTAAATGTTCTTACCAATCTGCCGGCTCCTGTGAGTGTTGACGGATTGTATTTGGGTATTGGCAACGCACCCGATTCGTACACCAATCCGTTGAACATGCGCGATCACCCCATGGTGTTAGGCTCTTTGGGCATGTTGCCCCTATGGAATCAGGTTGATCCTGAAAAAATGCGCAACACCCTGAACCTAATTATGGATAAATGGAACTGGCCGCGCACATGGGGCTGGGACTATCCCATGGTAGCCATGTGTGCCACCCGGCTAAACGAGCCCCAAACAGCTCTGGAAGCACTCTTAAAAGATGTTCAAAAAAACACCTATCTGATAAATGGACACAACTACCAGGATGAACGGCTTCGGATTTATCTCCCGGGAAATGGCGGACTCCTTAAAGCAGTAGCGCTTATGTGCGCAGGATGGGATGGATGTGATGTTAAAAATCCGGGGTTCCCAAAAGATGGAACGTGGGATGTGAAATGGGAAAACCTCAATCCTGATTTCTGATATAAATAACTCTTCCCCTTATATGTGAAAGAAGAAAAGATAAAATCAGAAAGTAAAAAGAACACCCGACTTATCCAAACTGGAAGCAGAAGCTTTTGGTGAATAAACTGAAAAGCGGCATCGGAAGAATAAAACCGATGCCGCTTTATTAATTTAAAAGAACGCCTGATATCCACTTAAAGTTGAATCTCTATTTCAAGTTGCGAATTAGAGCGAACCAGCAGGTTTGTAACCTGTACTTTTATTTGCGTTAAATTGGAAGGCAGATGCACCTGTTTAATTCCATTTGGAGATAAAACAATTTGATTCCCCTCATAAGCAATATTATAAGGAATGCCTGAATTATTTTCAACATTGTAGATTGTATTGCCTTCAGCTTCATTTTTATAATCAAGAGTAATCTTTACGGAAGCTTCAAATATCGCTTTAAGATAGATTTCTTCACCTGCCAGCATATTGTCAAAAAAAGCTAGCGTTCGACGGGCAAACATGGCCTCACGGATACCTTCAACACTAAGATCCTCACTTAACACCAGAGTCATTGGGCGATGACCATTAACCAGATCGTAATAGTGACCCGCAACATCATGAATATCTGAGTTGGCCATAACGGCCACTTTCTTATCATGACACCAGTCCAGGGCAATGGGATACCACTCTTTTTCGTTGAAAACCTCAATACCATGAATCCAGCCCTTTTGGTATAGCTCCTCATGTTCGGGCCACCACAGACAGGTATCCGGCTGTTGGGCTTTCCAACCCGGATGATTCCAAATAATGAATGCCTTTTGTTTAGCAGCGGCTTCTATTGCCTGAAAAGGAGTTTCGGTGGCCAGAGCATTCACATCCGACAAAAAAATGGCATTCAAATGGCCCGGAGGCATATCACGCGTTATTTCTCCCCCTCGTATTAATATAATTCCCAATTCTTTGGCTCGCATTTCTGCTACATCATACGAAGCATTATGGTCCCCTCCCAGGAATGGTTTCGAGGGCTGATTTTCAATATGTTCTGTTATAGCAATAGCATCCAATCCTTCTTCCCAGGCTTCCTGAACCCTAACATCAGGCCAAACCACTCCATCCGAAAAAACAGTATGAATATGAAAATCACACTTAAGTGTTTTATACCCTAATATATTAGGAATATTAATAATCTTACGCGAATGATCGAGCTGCAAATGAGGAAGCTGAACATTATTTATATCCTGACCGGCCAGATCTGCAAAGGCAATCATCAGTAGCAAAAAGAAAAAAGCATTTAAAAGTTTCATGGTTTTTCAGATTTATTTAGTTCAAGGTTTTCATTTTAACCACCAGGAAATTTGTCGAATACCATCGTTATCCTTGCCAAATTGAGCCGTAATAGCTGCCTCAACGTTGATAGGATTTTGCTGATATTCACTGTTAGGATACATCCAGCGCAAAGGCCGTGTAACCCCAGTAATAGTAGCCAATTCCGGTGTGTTGGTTCTCAGATTCTCAAAATACATGGTCCATCCTCCTTGCAAAAACGATTGCAGGTACTTCTGCATTTGTATCAATTCAATTTTCTCCTGATTCCCATAACTGTTATCAAATGAAACCAGTTGGTTTTGTAAATATTGCTCAACCCTTGAATCCTAGAGATATAAAGCATATTCTTCGGCATAAGTGCGATAAAACTCAAAAGAAGCCTTTACCCCATTTTCATAGTAATTTCTTGCGTCTCCCACGATCCATTGTCGCACAACAGCCTCGGCCAGAATAAACTGCAATTCAGCATAACCCAATAACATATGAGGCTCATTTACCGGATCGGCATAATATCGCTCATTTATCTTGGAAGCATTTCCGGCCAAAGCCTTGATATTGACATCATTGTAAGGAGCAACAGGATTACCTCCTTCATAAGCATTAAAATCATCAATAGTTAACCCGGCCTCTTTGGCCAGCTTGGTTTGCCCGGCATAAACAAAAAGTCGGGGATCCTGCCGATCTTGCAACCGCTTGATAAAGGTCGAATCCATATAACGCGCGGAACCATAACTACTGGAATTAAACTCTGTATATCGCGATCCAGCTACATCCAAAAAGACCAATTGTCCATTATCATTGTTTGTCTCTATTAATAGTAGGTTTTGAGCTACATTAGAAAAATCAGCTGCCACACTCAAATCCGAATCCAGATTTTTTCCTGAAAGAGTTAACAACACCTTTAGACGAAACGAATTAATTAGTTTCCGCCACTTTAATGTACTGCCATTAAAAATAATGTCACCAGCTATAATACTATTATCTGAACTCAACAACGCATCGGCCTCAGCCAGCTCTTTTAAAATGCCGATAAAAACATCCTTTTGAGTATCATAAACCGGAGCATAAACACCTTGTGACTCTCCCTTAAGAGCTTCGGAATAGGGAATATCACCAAAACGTAATGTTAAAGCATAAAAATAACAAGCCCTGAAAAATTTACCCAAAGCCACATAAGACGTATTTTCAATTCTTGTTGCCTCATCCATCATTTTCTGAACGTTACGTAACTGAGAATACTCTTCAAAACCACCCCGGTTCCAGGTGTAGTATTGTTCAGCTTGTTCCCCATCGGTTTGAACAACCATTCGTGTAGCAAATTGCGGAGATACTCCGGCAACCTGAAAAGCCTGCCATTCTACTTCGGTAAGTAAATATTGAGGATGAGTCTGCGACACATTGTTAGGATCAATATTCATCTCCTGAAGATCCTCACATCCATTCAAAATAAACGATAGACCTATTAAAGCAAGTATTAGTTTTTTCATCATAAAATAATTTAGTTGTGTCATTAGTCGGATAACCTCCCGTTTTTCAGCCGGGACAGGTAGCCCCAATTT
>CAZSQG010000115.1:0-9246 GCA_964608615.1 uncultured Marinilabiliaceae bacterium | reverse complement strand
AGTTAAAAACTACAGATTTAGAAACGACGAAGTCACAGACTTCGCCGAGCTAGGGCATCGCCACCAATATAAAGCTTTTCTTTGGTACCCGCAACACCCAAATCGCTTTCGTAGCAGCCCCCCAGGTAATGACGCGTTAGTTTAAGGGCTCCGTTTTGTCGCAGCGCCATTTTCACCCTTTGCTATTAATTTTAGCCGCCAGCAGTGATTTAAAAATCAAAAAGTTCCTTTTAAATCTATACTCTTACAATTAAAATAAAATATCGAGAAGAGTCATTTTTTTATTCCACCGGGAACATTAATTTTATATCATATTAAACACGCCTCAATAATGGAAATGAACGATTCGTATATAGAACTTTCCAAATTATACAACCGAAAAAAAAGCGATCAGGATATCTTTCAGGAATTAATGGCACTTAAAGTCACTGAAGTATTACTTGTTGCCACATATTACGATGCCTATTCGATAGTTCGGGAAGGCCGTTTCTTTGATAAAATCATGGGCGAATATCTTCAGTTAAACTTATTTTCGGCTCCTCGTGTAACCAGTGTAACCACTAATGAAGACGCATTGGCTCTTTTGAGTAAGAGAAGGTTCGATATGGTTATTCTTATGGCCGGACTTGATAAGGACACTCCATTGCAATTAAGTCATCAAATTAAAGCAACCCTGCCTGCACTTCCGGTTCTTTTAATGGTAAATAACAATCTGGATCTTAAGTATTTCGACGAAGCCTCAGGCTCAGAAGGATCCATTGATAGGGTTTTTGTGTGGAACGGCGACTCCAGGGTATTTCTGGCAATGATAAAATACGTTGAAGACAGGGCAAATCTTGAAAACGATGTAAGAGTTGGAGATGTGAGAATTATATTGCTGGTTGAAGATTCGCAAATCTATTACACCCGATATCTTCCTTTATTATACTCTATTGTAATGATGCAAACCCAAAATATTCTTTCAGAAGAATCGGGCGATCGCATACATAAAATTCTTAAAATGAGGGTTAGACCAAAAATAATTCTGGTAAGCTCTTATGAAGAAGCCGTGGAGATTGTAAATAAATACACCGATAATCTGATATGTCTGATTACCGATGTTAAATACCCGCGTAATGGAATACCCGATGATAACTCTGGTGTTGATCTCATTAAATACGTTCGTTCTAAAGTTGACATTCCTATTCTGATGCAATCAACAGATCCCCAAAACGCTCAAAAGGCTTCTGAAATAGATGCTGAATTCATTGACAAAAACTCTGAGAATCTAAGCTTTGAAATACAAAATTTTATTAACAGAAGACTGGGGTTTGGCAATTTTATTTTTAAAAACTCAAGAGGGTTACAGGTTGCCCAGGCCGCCAATCTTAAAGAATTTGAAGAATGTTTACGCGTGGTACCACCCGAAAGCCTTGTTTACCACGCTCGCCGGGATGGTATAAGCACCTGGTTAATGGCCAGAGGTGAAATATCTATGGCAAAAAAACTTCGCCCTTATAGTATTGATGATTTTGACAGTTCAGCGAAACTGCGCTCTACTATTCTTGGTGTTTTTGAACAAGCCAGGCTTGAACGTCTGAAAGGACGAGTGGTATCATTTGATCCTGAAATGATTAACAACAACCGTTTTGTTATGCGCATTGGCGAAGGATCGCTGGGAGGCAAAGGACGTGGACTGGCTTTCTTAAGCAATTTTATTGAAAATATTGATTTTGAAAATCTTATTTCCGACCTCGAAATTCATCTCCCTCCTACCTGCATCATTGGAGCAGGAGAATTCACCCGTTTTATTGAAATAAACAACCTTGAACCAATTATATATAGCAAAAAAGACTCGGATGAAATTATTCAGTTATTCATAGAATCTGAATTCCCCGAAGATATTACTTTAATATTGAGAAGTTATATCGAAAACATGAACAATCCAATTGCAGTTCGTTCATCGGGATTGTTTGAAGATAGCCTCCTGCAGCCTTTTTCCGGAGTTTACAATACCTATATGTTACCTAACAACCATCCCGATTTAGAAATCAGATTTAAAGAGTTGAGTCTTGCAATAAAATTGGTTTATGCTTCCATTTTTAATCCATCGGCCCGGTCATATTTTGAAGCAACAAATTACAAAATTGAAGAGGAGAAGATGGCTGTTGTTATTCAGGAAGTTGTTGGACGCAGGGTGCATAATAAGTATTATCCTAACGCAAGTGGAATAGCCCAATCAAACAATTACTACCCTTACAGTTATATGAAACCCGAAGATGGATTTGCTGTTATGGGCATTGGATTAGGGCGTCACATTGTGGGAGGTGAAAAAGCCTGGCGTTTTTGCCCCCACTATCCGGCACTTGAACTTAGTAGTTTACAGGATCAAATACGAGAATCACAAACCCACTTCTATGCACTTAATCTTAAACCCGAACAAACCGACCTGATTTCACAGGGAGAGCTCTCATCCATAATACGATTGGAAATAAGCGAAGCTGAAGAAGATGGAAACCTGCGTCACTGTGCATCAGTTTACAATATTAATAATGATGCTATGGTGCCCAGTCTTAACGTAAAAGGCCCCAGAATAATAAACTTTGCAAATATTCTAAAATACGAAAGTATACCCTTGGCTCGCACTTTGCACCTCTTACTCCGTTATCTCAAGGAAGCTATGGGTGCACCCATTGAAATAGAATTTGCGCTGGACCTTGAAACCGGTAACAATGGGAACCCATCTCTTTATCTTTTACAGATTAAACCTCTTACCCGATTTGCACAACACGAGGATGTAGATTTTGGTGAAATGGATATGTCTAAGATACTGCTTCATTCAGGACATGGAATGGGTAACGGGCGAATAGACTACATCACCGATGTTGTTTTTGTGGATTTTGACCAGTTCGACAGGACCAAAACAAGCATAATAGCAAGTGAAGTAGAAATAATAAATAAAAAAATGGCCGCAGAAAAAAGAGAATATATACTTATAGGTCCGGGGCGCTGGGGCACAAGAGACCCATCTACAGGCATTCCTGTTTACTGGTCACAAATATCTAACGCCAAAATAATTGTAGAAATGGGCCTTCCCGAATTTCCCTTAGAGGCATCTCTTGGCTCACACTTCTTTCACAATGTCACCACCATGAATGTAGGTTACTTTTCAGTTCACCTAAATTCTTCTGACGATCATATTGACATGGAAACAATAAACCAACAGACAGTTTTAAGCCAAACCAGTTATATTCGTCATATTCAATTTAAAAAACCACTAACCATTTTAATGGATGGCAAACAACAAAAAGCCATGATTCAATGGAATGACTGAGAAGAAGAGATCGTGGGTACCGGATTTTTCAATATATTTGCCACCGCATGAAAAGCATTTTCATTTACATATCATTATTTCTACTGTGTAATCTGACTCTTAAGGCTCAGATTAATAGAGATATTAATAGTGACCGGTTAGGGCAAATAAATAGCCAAACATCGGATAGAAGTGCTGTTGGTGATCAGGATGGTGATACTCCTTCAAAACAAATCCCCAAATCAACAATTAAGCATGTTGTTCGTAACTGGATACTTACTGATAATTACAGCAGGGCTGATTCCATCCCTCTTGATACACTCTCGCAAGGTTTTCAAATTCATAATCCTGCCTATCGTGAGTCGATGGTAAATGTTCAGCTTGGGAACCTTGGAGCACCATGGAAATCAGCAATGGTTTCCGGGATGCCTATTTACACCAGATTTTTATTTACTGAAAACCTTAGCAATTGTTTTACCAGTCCCGAAACATGGAAATATTATAATACGCGAACACCTTACACCAATTTATATTACCAATATAGTGGGCCTAAACGTCGATCAGAAGAGTCGGTGGGAATTCTTTTTACTCAAAACATCAGAGAAAATTGGAATGCAGGATTTAATTACCGCTTAATTTCTTCCATAGGAAAGTATGAAGCCCAAAAGGTTGACAACAGGCACTTTCGTTTCTTCTCAAGTTATTCTGGGGTAAAATATCAGATCCATGGCTCCTTTGTTTTCAACAGCACCGATCATTTCGAAAACGGAGGAATTGTTGATGAAATGAACATTCTAAACCCTGAAAACAGTGAATACAGCCAGGCCGAAAATATCCCTGTTAATCTGTATTCGGCCAGCAACAGAACTGATAATTTTCAGTTATTTCTAAATCAATCGCTCAACATTGGAAATCTATCCATTGCCTCCCGCGATGGAGAATCAACAAAATTACCAGTTGGAACGGCAAACCACACCCTTCATATCGACCGTTCACGCAGGATTCACAAGATAACCGAACTTGACCGTTATCTCGTTGATGATCCGACTTCATTTTTTTACCCCAACATATATGCCGACTCAACAGCAACAAGAGATTCGGTATATTATGTAAACATTAAGAACACCTTTCAACTAAAATTTAATGAAGAAGCAAATTCATTTCTTCGCTTCGGGCTCAGAGTATTTATCACTAACAACATTGAAAAATACAAATACCCTCTTTCTCCTGTAGAATATGACTTAATCACCAAAACCCCTAAATACCTGCAAGGAGACACAACATTTACTACAACACTTATTGGAGCCCAGATATTCAAAAACCAGGGTGAGGAATTTCGCTGGAATGCCGGTATTAAACTTCACTTACAAGGTTATAGAGCTGGCGATAGTGAATTAAAAGGAGAAATGACAAGCCGTTTTCGGGTAAAAAAAGATACAGCACAACTATTCGCAAATGGAGGTGTTTTTCTTGTAACACCTGATTTTTTTACAAAACGATACTATTCAAACCATATAACCTGGAATAACAACCAATTTAATCCCGTAAAAACAATTAAAATTAAAGGAGGAATAACTATCCCGACAAGAAAACTTGAACTTTCAAGTGAAATCAGGATGATTAATGACTACATTTATTGGGATACTGAGGCCTTGCCGGTTCAATCGTCAGCATATATTAAGCTAATTGAATTGCGTTTGTTCAAACATTTTAAACTAGGCAATTTTCATAGCAGCAACACCTTATTATACCAAATATCAAGCGATCAGGCAATAGTGCCACTGCCTGAATATTCGATTTACAGCTCCAATTATTACCAGAATACCCTTTTTAAAGTCTTGTTTTTCCAGCTTGGATTTGACACCCGATACACCTCTGCCTGGTACACCCCAGCCTATATGCCGGCAACAGGCCAATTTCATCTTCAGAAAGTGCGGAAAATAGGTGATTATCCTTACGTGGACGTTTTTTTAAATATGCAATTAAAACGTGCACGTATATTTATTAAGATGGATCACCTTAGCAAGGGAATGTTAAATAATGATTATTTCCACACTATCGGTTACCCTGTAAACCCACGAGGACTAAGGTTTGGTGTTTCCTGGAATTTCTACGATTAATAATTAGTTTGATAGCCGTAGTTTTCTTCTTAACTTTGCTCACTATTTTTTATTAAAAGCTATCTTTTATTTGCAAGAAAACGCCAATTACTCTCCCCTACCCCAAAAATTGGGATAAACTGTTACTCTCGTTTTTGACGCTTTCTTATCAAAGACAAAAATGTTACAATTTTCATACAGACACCAGCTCTTAACCTAATACAATTTAGCTTATAAAGATTTTATTCAAAAAGACGCCTATGAACAGATTTACTATTTATCTTTTTTTTATCGGTGGTTTTTTATTGATGGCAGGTTGCAATACGGCAGAGCGTAAGGCAAAAAAAAATGCTGAAACCATAGAAGAAATTCATGACCTTCCACAAATTGTAAAACAAGGCAAGGTTCGTGTTGTTACCAACTACAACTCCACCAACTACTTTGTTTACAAAGGACAACCCATGGGATACCAATTCGAACTCCTTCAAGAGTTTGCTAATTTCATGGGCTTAAAACTTGAAGTAACAGTCAGTAATGATCTTCAGGCTAACTTCGATAATTTACAAAATGGCCGGTTGGATATTATTGCCAGTAGTCTTGCAGTAACCCGCGAAACCGAAGAGCTGGTTGCCTTTACTGAACCCCATAGTTATAGCAGACAGGTACTGGTTCAACAATCCTTTATCCCAAAGCAAGACGATAAAAAAAACCCTGTTTACAACGAAATAATCCGGAACCAACTCAATCTGGCCGGAAAAAGCATCTACGTGCAAAAAGGATCAGCGTTTGTTCAAAGGTTACGCAACCTGGCTAACGAAATTGGCGACAGCATTGACATCGTGGAAATACCCGACTATGAAGTGGAACAGCTTATTGATCTTGTAGCTGAAGGAGAAATACCTTTAACAGTGTGCGATGAAAACCTTGCCAGGGTAAATCTAAACTTTTATCCAAACATTGATATTGAAACGGCTATAAGTTTTCCGCAAAAACAGGCCTGGGCAGTCAATAAAAACGCCACGGAATTACTTAATGCAGTCAACAACTGGATGATTGGTTTTAAAAAAACTGCCAAATACCACCGTGTATATAAAAAGTACTTTCTTAATCAAAGGTCCAATCATATTGTCGATGCCGGATTTCATTCCATCAAAGGTGGTCATGTTTCTGTTTACGATGACCTCATAATGAAAGAAAGTAAAAAGTTCAACTGGGATTGGCGATTAATAGCCTCTCTGATTTATCAGGAATCGCGCTTTATACCCGATGCTGAAAGTTGGGCAGGAGCTAAAGGCTTAATGCAATTGATGCCCGAAACAGCCGATCGTTTCGGAGTTACAACCATCACCTCTCCAAAGGAAAACATCCGCGCCGGGATACAGCTTTTACAATGGCTTGACGAACGCATGACATCACGGGTAGAAGACCCGCAAGAAAGGCTTAAGTTTGTTTTGGCCTCTTATAACGTAGGTATTGGTCATGTTCTGGATGCCATGTCTCTGGCTGAAAAAAATGGTAAAAACCCAAAGATATGGGACGATAACGTTGATTATTACATTTTAAACAAATCAAATCCAGTATATTATAATGATCCTGTTGTTAAATTTGGATATTGTCGTGGGGAAGAACCTTTTCATTATGTTAAAGAAATTCTTGAGCGATATGAGCATTACCAGAATGTAATGCGTTAATCCAATCAGGTGCTTTTTGTCGGAACGCCTCTATCAACTCACTCAACATCATTGCAGTAGCTCCCCATATTTGTTTGCCATTGGCATCAAAATAGGGAGCTTCTAAATTAAAACCATTAATTATTTTCTCAAATCTCTTTACCTTCATAGGTTGAAAAAAATCCATCACAGAAACCTCAAAAACTTCTGATACTTCATAATGATTCGGATTGAAAACTGGTCGTGAAGGCAAAAAACCTACCTGAGGAGAAACGATAAAATTACTATTGGGAATATAAATCTGCGAAAGTTGCCCTAAAAACTCAATCTTTGAAGTGTCTATTCCAAGCTCCTCTCGGGTCTCGCGTAAAGCTGTTTCCCAAAAAGAACCATCTGAACTTTCACATTTTCCACCCGGAAGACTCACTTGCCCTCCATGAACTCCTTGATAATCGGGGCGTTGAATAAATGGTACTACAATATTATGATGAGTTGGATATACTAAAATTAAAACACTACTATCTCTTGCATTCACTCGATCACCTGACCAACTACCTGTAAATCGGATATTTGGAGCCATAAGCTCCTGAGCCTTCTCCCCGGGAAGTGGTGGTTCCAGTACTTTTTTTATTGAATCCTTCCACGCAAACATCTATACTCTTTTAACTCTATATAATCTGTTGATCCCATTAGGAAACAACAGGAATCCACAGTCAAGTAAAATTAAGAAAAAGATGATAAATATCACAACATATCATCATCCATATACTAAAAAAAAGCCACTCATTCACGTTTGAAGAGTGGCTTTTTTATTGTCCCATTTTTAATCTAAACCTTAAAGTAATATATACTAAAAAGTGTGCCAAGAATTTAATAATAATACGAACTCCGATAAAAAAAGTTATCTTTTTATCCACAGAATTAAACAGTGCTATTAACTTACTGTTTTACAAAAGCAAAGAAAAAAAAGAAAAATTAAAAAATAGAAAAAGAATAATTGGTTACCGGTAATTTTCTTTTACATATACCAACAAACGTCCGCAATCGAACAAGAACTGTCCGATTTCACAATCATTAATCAAATAAAATGGCCCTAACAGGAGAAATTCGTGCGGCTAAATATGAAGGTCCAAGCATCATAAAAAAGATGGCAATGATGGCCCCGACATTTAATAATAGTAAATGAAAAGGATTAAGGGCAATTGGAACCGTTTCGAGAAAATAATTGGTAGCATCAAGCTTTACTATACCAAACTTCAGCTGAATAACACAAAGCCCTATCCCGATAATATTTCCCAAAACAAGGCCACGTATAGCAATATGGGTTGAGAGGTATAAAAAAGTTTTACGTAAAGGCCAGTTTGCCATACCAATCGATTTAAGAATTCCAATCATATTGGTACGTTCCAATATAAGAATCAACAACCCCGAAATCATATTAAATCCGGCAACAAGAATAATCAGAATAATAATCACTGCAATATTCATATCAAGTAAATCGAGCCAGCCAAAAACCTGTGGCTGTGACTGCCTAATGGTAACAGTGCGTAACATAGTGCCATCCTGATATAGATTCATAGACGTTGTTTCAAATGTTTTATCCCCAATCTCGTCCATACGATCATAATCATCCACAATAATCTCATATCCTGCAATCTGATCTAACGTCCAGTTGCTTAGTTTTTGAATCTGCCTAATATCGGCCACTACAAAAAGTTTATCAAGATCAGGTAGATTACTGTCGAAAATACCTGCAACTTTAAATCGACGGGCCCTAATCTGATCCTGAAAAAAATAGGTTATAACATCCTGCCCAACTGAAAGATTTAGTAATTCAGAAAGCTCACCCGAAATAAGAATTTCTACTGAAGTGCTATCATAATTATATCTGGGTATTTCTCCTTTTACAAGAATCTTCTCGAAAAAAGATAAATCATATTCCGGCCCAATTCCTTTGAGTACAACACCCTGCATCTCAACGTCGGTTTTTATAAGTCCCGGTTTTGTAGCAAATCTTTGGACGTTTTTTACTCCATCTAGCGCCATTAATGAGGTTACAAGTGCTGTATCATCAGGAATGGGATTGGCTTCATAACTTAAATTGTAATCGTAACTTACCACCTGAATATGACTACTAAAACCTATTATTTTTTCCCTGATTTCCTTTTTAAATCCACTTCCAATG
>CAZSQG010000114.1:0-9292 GCA_964608615.1 uncultured Marinilabiliaceae bacterium | reverse complement strand
GCTTGTAAATGCCCACATGTCATCCTTAACTCCGCTCGACTGGCCGTCGGGTGCTATTTCGTATGGGCCAAGGTTTGGATTATAAGGAAGACCGTCAGTAATTGAGGCCGCGTCGCCAAGATGATGGTAATTATCAAGAACAGCGTTAGAGAGTGTTTGTGTCATGTGGCCAATAATCTCTGCCTGAGCAACCAGTTGTAATGTTCCATGCTCGATGAACTGCAACACGTCTGGTGTTCCATCGGGACGGTGAAGATCAACATAACGTTGCTTCTGATCAACAAAAGTCTGATCGCGTAAGGGCTTGAAATATTCCCATGTCTGGACAAAGTTCTGCACCACGCTAATGTTCGATCCAGTCTCGATATCAAAATCACCAGCGTCAAAAAAACCGCCTATGTTTAGTCCGGGGATCAATTCCATTGGTTTATACTTGGTATCGGTTGTTGGGCCCTGGTCATGGAGATCGAAATGATCGGTGTTTGGTGGAGCCTGAAGGTAACCTTCCTTAAAAGGCTCCCCGTGCCAAACCCTGTAGGCCTCGTTTACGAACATATGATTCATATGTATGGGAATCCAGATATCGCTGGTGGCGTCGGTGATCTTATCGTAAACGTTATTTTCTATTATAAAGTTATTTGTTTTAAAGTCGCCATACTGAATATAATATATTCCGGGTTTGTTAACCGAAGAAAAATCGAATTTTACGTAGTGATATTTATAATAATCACCCCAAGGTTTGATTTTGCCGCTGAACACTTCGTTTGCTGTGCCGTCGTCACCTATTTTATATATTGAAGCTTCTGCAAGCGGTTTATTTTTCTTGTCGAGTTCAATGACAGCGATTTTTTGTTGCGAAGGGATGTAGCCCACCTGTGAGAAACCTATATTTGGATCTCTTACCCAATCTTTAATGGCATTTGGTTCAACGGTCCAAGTCAACACCTTGCCTGTTTTCCCTGCAGGAAGCAAGCTACGAACGACAAACCAGCCGTTTTGTGCCAGCACACGGCCGTCGAAAAGCATCAGGTCAGCATCAGGTGAGGTGATTTTTACCAGACGTTCGGGTTCATCGGGTGCAAGCAGAAAGGTACGTCCGGTTTCCAGCGGAAGTGGATCGATGAATTGGTTGGTACCCCTGTCGTCTGAAGTTTTATATCCCTTGAATTGTTTTGGCTTTTCACTGTTTGGCCGTGTAATGGTGTTACCAACCACATAACGCGGAAATCGATTGTGGCGTCCATCCATCAAATAGGCCTTTCCCCAATATTGGGAGGGAAGAAACTCAAGATTAAACCCGGCGCTCCCTTCAAGTTCTTTAGGAAGAGGTTTGTCCAGATAAACGGATATCTCAACACCTTTACCCTTAGCCGTGACAACCACGCGCGAATTAAAATCGTAATCATTGTATCTTAACTCAGATTCAATTGTTTTTGACTCCTTGTTTACTGTTCTATTTGATATTGTTGGAACAAGATCCCACTGCTCCGGCGTGTTGGAAAGTCTTACAGCACCGCCTTGCGATGTTCTGACGCCATGGTGAATCAATTCTATACCAGCGTTCTTTTCATCGTTAAAGC
Organism: uncultured Marinilabiliaceae bacterium; assembly: GCA_964608615.1. Lineage (GTDB taxonomy): Bacteria > Bacteroidota > Bacteroidia > Bacteroidales > Marinilabiliaceae > CALEUX01. Next base: position 7,712 of record CAZSQG010000114.1, on the reverse strand, counting down.
CTCCGGTAAAAAGGTTGTTATTCACAAGTATATTGACACCTTGCGTCTCGAAATACTCAAGATCATTGAGTATCAAATCCTGTCCCGCAGCATAATTGAATGCCGATAATAGCAGTGCTACAAGTGAATAAAATTTTAGTTTTTTCATACGTAGATAATTAGTTTTTTAAGATCGTATGGAACTTCATGATTGCTATTTTCATGGGTGTTTGTGGTCCTCTGCAATCATGGGCGTTTCATATAACTGATTTTTTTTAGTTTTTAAATACACTATCTATTAGGTACAGGGATGAGAAAGTGTAAATTTAAGCAAAACTGCCTAAAATACTATGACAAAAACAACTATTTTCTTCTATTTGTGCGCTATTGCATAAGGGTGGTTAAAGTATTTTTTTTAGCTGGAGTTTAAGCGCAAGCTGTTTTTATTTCATCACCAAAAATCATAAAGCTATCAATGGTAATTGAGTCTTTCCATTGCTCTATACGAATATTTAACTGCTTTATAAATACATTCTCATCAATTCCAGAACCCGTCATATCCAATTTTGAAATAATTTCAGAGTTCTTTACTTATTTAAGAGTCAGAATTGCTTATACTAAAATTCCTGATTTAGTTAATTTTAGTATAAGCATAGATGCTCACAGCCTTTTCCGGTTTTTTCATCGGGATAAGTTTATGAGAGAGGGTTAGGGGTGAATTGAAAATCGACGAAGTCAAATGCCTCTTTAGCTACTTGACTTATTACTCGTTTATCCTTTTTTGGGAATATTCCATCAACACCTAATACAATAAATATTCTTTAGCTTCTTTAGTTAAAGGAATAACATCAGATTGGTCGATATATTTTAAGCTAAATTTCCGATTAAGAGTCATTAACAATTTCATGCCAAAAGATATGCGGTTAATGTATGAATAAAGGCCAATTGCACCGTACGATATTGGTTTGTCATCAGTCTTATAAATACTCTTAATGTATTTTGCATCCTTGAATATTGTATCAGCCTCATCACCAAATGATAGGTGCGTTTTAGGAGTTTTGCCCTCCTTAATCAACTCTCCCATATTCTTCGCACTCATAGCAGCAGCCATTGCCCCTCTTCCAATTCCAACCATTTTGATATTAGGTGCACCTAAGGCTATTGCTTTAAACATTGTATCTTCCATTGCAATGCCACCAGCAATTGCTATTTCAGGAATCCAACCACCTTCTTTTGCCATATCCTTAATAATTACATTTACTATTTTTTCTAAGTCAATTGTTGGATGGCTCCATTCATTCATCATCTTACAAGGACTATTTCCTGTTCCACCGCCAGCTCCATCAAAGGTTATTAAAGCAATTTTGTTTTTTGATGCAATTTGTATAACTCGTCTTATATCTTCTATATCATATCCGGCCATCTTAAACAAAATGTTTTCAGCACCAAAATCCCTGTATTTTTTTATCAATTCTTCAAGAATAGACTCATTCCACATGGGTAAACGACCATATTGCATACAATGAAAGCCGTCTCCACGATCAAATGCTTCTTTAATCCCTTCCTCCATTGGGTTAGGAAGAATTAAACACCCTTTATTTTTAAGGGATACAGCTTCATCAAATGAATATACCGGAGCTACTTGCTGAATTCCTTTTGCTGCTTGTCCAAACTTAATCTCTATGGTTTTAAGGTCAAAGTTTTTTAATGCATACTCAGCAGTTCCAACAAAAATATCATCGGCGTTTACTTGCAATACAATATCTCCATATCCTTTTTCAAATCTTCTGAAACAATCAATCATTTTGCCAAGAATCGGCGCATGAATCACTTTACCATTACTGTCATGTTTTATATTCAAATCTTTATTAACAGCATTTTCACCTATTACTGCCATTACCCCGGCCATGGCAGCTCCTGAGTAATAGTCTTCCCAATTTAATTTTACCATTGCAGGCAATATTATAGGAGCCTTTAATTTAATCTTATTTTTATAGCCTATTTCGCAAGAAATATCAGCTGAATGAACATTCGTTTGCTCAGCATCCTCAGCTGCGCCAATTGCGCCAAATACCCGACCGTTAATATTGAAATGTGAAAAATCAAAAGGATATTTTTTTTCTGATGCAAATTGTTGGGTGTCTGTTTTATAAGGATAGGCAACCTCAGATCCTCGAATGGCAGATAAACCTATTTCACATAAACCAGTGCAATTATCTGAGCATACAGAACACATCCCAGATAAATCACAAATATTATTGGGGGTTCTCAACTTTGTGTTGGTAAACGTTGTTGATAAATTTGGACTTAATGACATAATTGTTTTTTTTATTTCTTCATTTAAAATGCCTTGGTAATTATTGTAACACAACTTAATCCTTATAAGTTGAAGCTCAGAATTAATGATTGCTAAATATTATTTTATTATTGTCAATATTCTAAATCATTAGTGACCGATAAATATTTTGACTTTAATATTTCTCACTTCGCTCAGAATCTTTTTGTTTTATTTGGTTAGTAGTGATTCAAAATGTAAATTTCTTGCCCGATGCTCATTATAAATATACTAACAACAGTTGGGCAATATGAAACGTGTCGGATTACGAGACTGCTTCTGTATACCAGTTGAAAAAGTAATGAGGTGGGACGGACCACTCGAAAACCCACTGAACCCGTCCTGTTTTTATGATCGTAAGCTACTAAACAAAATCTGCTTTGACAAATTTTTATTATAAATCGGTCAAAGCAGAAAAAATATAATGATATTTTGAACTTTACCTCTTGTAGTAGAAAATTAAAGAAGCCTTTTCAATTACATTTTGACTTAAATAAAAGCCTACCATTGCGGGATTGGTGTTTTTATCCAATCCAAGCTTTTCAGTTTTCAAAGAATATACAGTGATAATATATCTATGAAAGCCACTACCTTCGGGTGGGCAAGGGCCTCCAAAACCGGGTTGTCCCATATCGGTATTACTCTGAACACAACTCATTGGTGCAATGCCTTTAGAAATGTTTCCGGCATCTTCTTCGAGTTCGGAAATGTTGGCCGGAATATCAAAAACCACCCAATGCCACCATCCACTGCCGGTTGGGGCATCAGGATCATACATCGTTACGGCAAAACTTTTTGTTTCTTCAGGAGCATTGGTCCACGATAACTGAGGAGACATATTTTTGCCATCGCACCCCATTCCATTAAAAACTTGTTTGTTGGAGGCTTGCCCTCCAACAGATTTATTTGCTAATGTGAAGGTTTGTGTATAAGAATGAGCAACAAAAAAACACAAACCAATGATAATAAAGCCAACATTTTTCATATCCAATTTGTTTTAAAAGTTATGAATCAAATGTAGAGTTATATAGCTTGTTTTTATTTATGAAAAAAGTCCAAATTGTTTCTATTAAAGCTCATTTTTTAATTGATGAATTCTGGATGGCGGCATGCCAAATATGTTTGTGAAAGCAACAGAAAAGCTTGATAGACTACTATACCCTAATTCAAGATACAAGTCGCTTGGGGTTTTGGTATTTTTTTTTAATGATTCATAAGCATACTGTAATCGTTGGGTTTGAAACCATTTCTGAGGCGAAACTCCAAAAGTATTTGCAAATGTTCGTTTGAATGTTGAAAGGCTCATATTGCACAAGAACGCCATTTCTTCTAGTGCAAGATTGCTTAACGATTCTTTCTCCATCTTAATCCTGAAATCGACAGATTTTGAATCGGATGTCATTTCCCTTAAAAAAAACAAAAAGGGGACCCCTTCCTTATGAAGAAGATAGAGCAGGATTTCTTCTAATTTTATTTGAGTTATTTCACTCGGGACATCGCCATATTTTAATGTCAATAGTTTGATTGAATCAATATAACTATCAATAAAAGCATCTTTATCAAAGACATAAACATCTTTGTCGCCAATGTTATGTTTAATCTCAAATTGGGAAATTAGTTTTGAATATTTGACTAAGAAATCTTGGATAGCTTTTGAATCGAAATATAAGGTCAAAGAATTAAAGCAGCTATTTTCGGGATATTTTTCAGAAGTCAGACAATTCCCTTTTCTGATAATGATGCTTTGTGTATGGTTTATATGATAGGACTTGCCTAACGTATGAATGGTTTTGTTTCCTGACAGAATAAAATTAAATATATTCTTTTTGAAGACAACTTTGTTCTTAACAGACTCTGAAACTGTTATATAATCATAAAAAAACAGATCCTGGAGTAATTTGTTCTTTTCTTTGTGGCAAAAAAGCATATCAGGAAATACCAGTAATTCCATGTTCTTTTTTTAATAACTGAAGTTTTCCACCTTTAAATTTGTTGATATTCAAGTAAAAAACAAAAAAAGCAGTGATTTATTTGATTAATTAGCTATCTCTGAGGTATTACAAGCGAACCCAAAAGCACTGTTTGTGACTTCAAAAATAAAAACTTTAAGCGAATTAAAAACGTTCTTTGCGATAATGAAACTATACATGCAGAGATCTTATGCGGTTTCTTAAGAGACAATAGTCTTTGGAAAAGAGAAAAAAAAGACGCCGATCATTAAACCGGCGTCTTTTCTTAAAGAATTACGTTTAGTGGGCTCTGAAATTCCATTTGGAATTGTCGCTGTTCATATCAAACGGTGCAAGTGTGGGGGTGCTGTCTCCAGAAGAAACCAGTACCAGCTTTTCGTTTGAGTTTGGCACTACCTTAGGCATTATCCGGAAAGTTCCATCAGTCAACTGATCGATTCGCCACAATTGTTCAGGTGCACCGGTAAATGCAGGAACAGTTATTAATTCAGCATCGGCTGTAGCTGCTAAAGCGCGATCGGTACCTTCGATTGTTATTTTATAATAGGGGCCACCTAAATACCCACCAGCCTCAGGAGCAGCTGTAATTGTCCATTTTTGATGTGGGCGGAACATGTAATCTCCTATTCTTACGCCAATGTTTCCGGTTGGCCAGGTGTCAATTACATCTTTTAATTCCTGAGATGGAACTGGTTTAATTGGTTCATCGTTGTTACGTCCGAATCCTCTCATTCCACCAGGCATCCGTACAAAATCAACTACCAATTCCAATGCATATCCTCTTCTTTCGGATTCAATTTCGTAAGTTCCTTCTTTGAAATTATCACCGGCAACGGGCCATCCATTTTTCCAAAGTAATGGACGGATAGCCAACACGCTGCGTCCGCTTTGATCTAAATCTGCTTCATAATGCATGGATACTTTTTCAACTCCATTTTCAATAATAGTACGTCCAAAGTGCCCTGGTCCGGTAACTCTTCCGCCTGCTGCAACAACCATTTTGCCGCCACCTTTTAGCATTTCTCTTCCCATATTATCGAGGTAAGGGCCGGTTACTTTTTTGGAACGGCCAACAACAATATTATAGGTTGAATTTGCTCCATCGCAGCAGGTTCCGTGTGTGCCAAGCAGATAGTACCATCCGTCGCGATACTCCAAATCAGTGGCTTCACAGTCAATGGCAATATCTATTGCTTTATTGCCTTCAACACGTTTCCCTGTTTTAGGATCGAGTTCTATAAGTCGAATAAAACCAAAATAGGTTCCATAAGAACACCATAAACGGCCATCAGTTGGATCCAGAAGAAGTCCGGGATCAATTGCATCACAATCTTCCATACCTTCAGATGAAGCAACAACAATAGATTCTGAAAACTCAAAATCGGGTGAATTTGGGTCAAGTGTTTTATTCCACATGGTATTTATTTTACCATTATGTCCGCCTCCCAAGCCGCCACCAGTTGAGCCATAAATTATAAGGTAACGATCGCCTATTTTCATTGCATCCGGAGCAGCTCCTCTGCCAGGTCTTACTGCACCACTGTTCCATGTCCAACCATCTTCGGATATCAATCCGCCACCCCCGGTTCCAAATGTGTAATACTTTCCTTCACATTCCATAATTGTTGATGGATCGTGAATAAATGGTTTTCCAACTTGGGTAAAAGCTGTTGTGCTTAACAGCATGAACATTAGGGTTGTTGCACCCAATATATTGATTCTTCTCATTTGTTTTTGATTTGTTTTAATTGACAAATAAAACGCCCAATCAATCATTCTACCGTTTTATGAAAATGATCACCATGGCTCGTTTATGGATTGTTGTAATTACTAAATGATTACGATACTGAATAGAATTACTAACTCGTTTTATTCAAGGGTAATTGTGATATTTTTTATCGGCTCTCCTTTTTCATCCAAAAAGCGAACGCAGAAATCGCTCATTCCCGGGCCATTGATTACTACGCCACGGATAACATTTTTCCCTTTGTTAAGTGTCAGGCGTGTAGATACGCCATCGTCCATAACCATACGTCTGTCGCCCGAAAGTAACAGGGCTTCTTTTCCGTTAACCCACCACATGGATGCAGAATTTGACCCTACGGCCATTCTTACGTTTTTCATTTCCTGCGGACAATTAACAACGGTTACAGCCCAAAACACTACGCCGTATATTGGTTTATTTAAGCCATAAGCGAAACGGAATAATTTAACATTGAAATTTTTGCTATCCAGTGCATGCCAGGTTAATTTCTCTTTCCCAAATTTTACTTTTTGTCCATCTTTAGGAATAATGGTAAACTGGTTTGGAAAATATAATGTATCAAAGGCAGCTCTTAAGTAGCTATCTGTAAAAACAGCATTGCCACGGTTTGGTTTGATAATTGGTTCCAGTAATAACCAACGTTGAATGAATCCTTCAGCATCCGGTGTTTTTTTTGCTTTTGTGGCCGGCGTGAAGTATCCAGTGATGCTTCTACCTACAGTATCGCTTAAAGCGGGATCGTCCATCTGACGTCCTGACGTAGCGTTTTGAGCTTGCAATCCCAGTCCAGTTAGTAATACCAGACTTGCCCCTAATAAGAATGTTTTGCTTTTAATGTTCATAAATAGATCATTATAGAGTTTATAATTAATGATAAATGATGTCGCGATAAATAGGTTTTTGTTTTGATTGTAATTAATATTCTGAACTATAATTAGTTGAGCACTAAGAGAGTCGGTACCACAAGCCGTTACAAAATTTGATGCGAGGCGTAAAGCTCTAGGTAAACGGTTAAGCTCTAATATTTTATATATGATATTTTCAACTATTTAAAGTATCCTCCGAAGAGTCAGGGCGCTTTCAAATATAATAATCTTTCTGTAAGTCAGAAAGAATGTACTTTGAAAATGATTTATAATAACTCTAAATGAGATGAGAGGGGTTCAGCTAATTTTAGGTTTTGGGTTGGTTTCCCGGATTTGCTTTACTGGAAGTGATTCCAATAGCCCCTGCGGTTCGTCCCTTTCAAGGGGAGTGGAGTTAAGCGGTTTGGATTAGTGATATGTTTAGGGGTAAATTAAGAAAACGACCAAGTCAAATTCGCCTTTACCTACTCGATATTAGTCCCTATGGAATAGTATTTTGGTTTTAGGAAACGAGCATGATTTGGGAATCGCAAACAAAGATATAATACGCCGTATTGTTTGATTTTTTCCAATTATGAAGAACAAACAAAACAAGTCGCGGCACTAGACAAAGATTACGAGTTAATTTATCAAGACATATTATTGGCACATAACAGCGCCCAGGTATCAGTGTCTCATTTGGAATCACAGCTTGATGAGAACGTTCAGTTTCTCAAGAAAAATTCCGAGTTTATTAATAAATTAAGCCACATTTCAGATTTACAGACCAAAATTGCCACGTTGGAGCCTTTTAAAAA
>CAZSQG010000113.1:0-9557 GCA_964608615.1 uncultured Marinilabiliaceae bacterium | reverse complement strand
GTTTGGCATTTCGAAGCACTTTCCTGTCAAGCAACAACTACTTTTGATACGAGCCAAAACTTTCGATAACTCACTGACTGCCAAATGTTTTATATGCGATGTTAGGTAACGGCATTCTTTAACTCTATTTTGTTAGTTTTCAAATATTTTTCAATTATTCTTATTGTATAATTTATGTCTCCTTTTTTAATGTCTTTTCCTAAACTTATCCTTATGGTTTCATCTGCTAATTTATCAGATAATCCAATTGATTTAAGTACATGAGATGGCTTATTTAGTTGAGTGCTGCATGCTGAACCTGACGATACAGAAATGCCGTAATAATCTAACATCATCATTAATTCTCTGCTATTTATATCCGGCAAAGTAACACTAATTGTATTTGACAAACAGTTTTCTGTTGGAGAATTAATAATTATGTCCGGCTTAACCATTTTTAATTGTTCGATAAAATGTTCTTTAAGCAATTTTATGTCATTAGAATAAGAGATTAGGTTACGGACTTGGTTGCAGGCTTTTCCAAAACCGGCAATATTATGAACCGACTCAGTTCCGGCTCGCATACCTTCTTCCTGATGCCCTCCATGTATAAAAGGTGCAATTGGGCTGCTAATCTTTGCATACAATCCGCCAACTCCTTTAGGTCCATAAAGTTTATGAGCTGAAAAGGTGGCATAATCAACCCCCATTTCTTTTACGTTAATAGGAATCTTTCCAAATGCCTGAACACAATCGGACATTACAAGAATATTGTGCAGTTTTGCAAATGCTGATATTTCCTGAATATTTTGTATTGTTCCAATCTCATTATTTGCAAGCATGCAGCAAATTAGAAAAGTATCATCATCAATTAGTTTTTCTAATTCTTTTACTGATACAAAGCCAAAACGGTCGACTGAACAGTATTGAACAATTATTCCCTGAGTTTCTAAAAACTCAAGTGTATTTATTACCGACGGGTGTTCAATGGGTGTCGAAATTATTTTTTTCTTCTTAGGGTAAAAATGAATAGACAGGGTTTTTAATACTGCATTATTGGATTCCGTTGCGCTACCTGTAAAATACACCTCATGTGAATGTGCGTTAATTGAATTAGCAACCTGTTCCCGGGCATGTTCGATAATTTGAAAAGCTGTTTTACCTTTTTGGTAACCAGAGGACGGATTTCCCCAATGATATTTCATAACCCTGTTCATGGTTTTTCTAACAGAGCTACTTAAATATGTTGTTGCGTTATAATCGAGATATACGTTCCTTTTTAACAAGTAAAACATATTTGTCCTTTTTTTATGATTTTGACAAAGCTTCTATTATTTTATTGCAACCGCCCTCTTTGATATAATCGGAATGTTCGTCAATTGTACAAAAACTCCTATTACTTATTTTATTGCACAACATTTCCGAATCTGTTTGTATATAAAATGTCCTTAAAACCTTTTTAACATCAGGATTATTAAACATTGATGGTGATTTATCAGGATTTTTTTTTGCCCATTCCAGCATTTTATACCATATTGCAGCACTAAGTGCCCCACAAGCATTACCGCTTAATCCAATTCCCCCGGCAAAACCAGCAACCATAATTGATTCTTCTTCTGTTCCTCCCATTTTTTTTACTACTTCTGATGAACAACTAATACAGGGCTGACAAAAGTTAATATTCTCATTTAGGCCTACATTTGCAGCTTTAATTGCTTCAGGAGTCCATTTAACAATAAGGTTAAAGCAAGGACTAAACACAAATCCCTGTGCTATGGTTTTTAGCATATAGATAGTGAGTTGGAATTTTTTTTCCCAATCAACTCTTGAAATATCTTTACAGTTTACAGTTTTTGTTCTTTTTTGAAATGAATCCATCAACAGTTTTGATGTATTAATAGCCATTGCAATAGCTTTGTTTTTGTCATCAAACTTTCGAAATGATTCTGTCCCAATAGCTAACGAACCTCCCCAAAGCATTCCGCATTGATGTCCTTTTTGGGCAATTCCACCAGCCAGCATATCTGAAGCCTTTTCTTCTTTGGCTTTCACATTTTCAAATTCATGATTCAAGAGATGAAACATAGCATGAGAACATGCTCCACACTTCCAAAATGTCTTACGAGGATTTAATTTCTTTTTAGCTATTTCCATTTCTATTCCTTTCTTATTATTAAAGTTGCTGTGCTGTTTACTATGCTTTTACCTAACGGTTGGTATGAAAACTGGCCGATTACGGGTGATCTCAGGTCAAATTACATCGCGACGTACATCGGGATTGAAGCACGCTATAAAGTTTGAAATAACTACTGCACCGGCAATTATTTTTATTCATTGCAATGCTCAGTTTTTTAGTTTCATTGGTTTAAAACTCGGTTCAAAATACTTTTTTTTCCTTTTTGTACCTCCACCCATTGTTTGATAAATTGCCTCATTTGAGCAATAATTGACACATCGCATACATTGTTCACAGGTTGAAGACCATATTGGTTTCTTATCAACTATCTTTATACTCCCGGTTGGACAAATTATAGCACAATTGCCGCAACCGGTGCAGCTTTCGTAAACTTTAAAATTACGCCATAAATTGTAAATCCCTATATATTTGAACAGTAAATAATCTGAATAGAACTTAAGTTTGCTGTACCTTTTAGGATAATTGAACTGATGAAAATTACTTGTACCTGCTATAATTTCTTGAGCCATTCGTTTAGTTTGACCAACCCCTTTCTCAATAATTATATTGGCTTCTTCTTTATCAGGAGGAAATGGGGGTTGTGGCGAAGTTGTCCAATTGATAGGCATTTGAACCACTCCTGTATAGACTATTGAACAATTTTTTTTTACTAAAATCCTTATGGCTTCATTTATTGAAAAACCCGACTCATCAGAATCACCTGCTGTTATCAATACAAATACCTTCTGTTTATTCTCAAAACGTTTAAGATTGTTCAGATATGTACGGCATATTCTTGGGAGACCAAAGGCATAGACTGGAAAACAAAATCCAACTAAATCAGCAGAATCTATTTTTTCATCGTTTCCTATAGACGTTAGGTTTACCGAATGCATATTCTCAAAAAATACGTCCTTACATGTATTTAAAACCTTTAAGGAGTTACCTGTTCCGGTAAAATATCTCAATTCGATTTTCATATAAACATTTGTATTTTCAATTGTCAATTTTCATCAAAAATTCTTTAAGGCTTTGTAACGTTTTCCCCAAAATTTATATTTAGTCAATGATGTATAAACCATCAAACGTTCGAAGATTTTAAAACGCATTAAGTAATGAATTATTCGGTAAAAAATGCAAAGAAATGATAGGAATATAACCGATTCTAAAATGTACCGTATGCCAATGGGAACAACAAAAAACAGATTGTTGAAATGGTAAAACAACAGTCCGGTAAGAGCCGAAGACAACAAACAATACGAGATAATAAATCCATGTGCTGTTTCTATACTTTTTTTCGGACAGTTGCTCATGCAACGCATACAACTTTCGCATTTGAATGTCCAAAAAGGTCTGTTATCATTTTTTACAATAGCTTTTACGGGACAATTCTTTATACACACATCGCAATTATTGCAATCTCCTGATGCGTAAAAAGTTTTCGCAAACATGAAACGACCTACCAGATAATAGGCAATGGATATTGGAGCTATAATTACATCAATTATCAGTTCAGGAAAAGAAACGTATATCTTTTTGCCTGACAATATTTGTTCTCCAAAATCTAAAACCTTTGCCTTTTGCTTTTCATGAAGAATTTGGATGGTTCTTGAGTTTAATCCGGGATGGAGCGATATCCAGTTTGAAGGTAAATCAACCGGTTTAGTTCCTGCAATGGAGTATCCTTTGATTTTAAGTATTAATGATGAAAACAAAAACGCAGCACCCGAAAGTCCTGGAAGATTAAAATTCCCAATTAACATACCAGCTCTCGTATCCATCAATATTACTTTGTTGTTTCCTTTGGGAAAACGGGCAATAAAATTGAGCATTACGGGAGGATAATTAAAACCATGTACAGGCGAAACAAAAACAATAAGCGAATCAACAGGCACTTGTACTAAAGAATCTTGTTCGATAGCGGCAATATTATTGATGGAACATTCAACATTATTTTTTGAGGCTGCTGATGACATCCATTGAGCAACATTTTTGGCATTTCCGGTCCCAGAGAAATAATATATTTTTAGTTTCTGATATGACATAATTATTTTTTTCCAAATGTAATAAAGTAATTATCTGTTGTTGCCAAATTTGTTAAAAGCCCGGATTAAGCATAACGTGTTGCAAATTATATTTCATCCGAATAATAAATCCACTCTTTTCCCAAGTCCAAATACAAATATTCGGTAGAAAGTTGAATATCACATTTTCCATTCTCAAGTCGAGATATATAACTCTTTTTAGTCCCAACTTTCTCTGCAAGTTGTTCTTGAGTCATTTTTGCTTCTTTTCTAGCGTCTTTCAATATTTGACTAATCACAAAACATTGAGCTCTTTCCTCAAAATCATCAAGTTTCTCAGTTCCAATTTATTCATTTTTTCTGTATTTTTTCTTTAATTCTCTTTGATTGATTAATATGTACTAAATTATGTCGAGTAGCTGGCATGAGTAGAATTCCTGCAACATTTTTCTTTCCCCAAAAATCAATCAACCAGTTTGCTCCTTCTACGTTTAAGACTCCTCCTTCATCAATAATTTGTTGGAGTCTTGACTTTTCAATTTTAACTTTTAAATCATCATATGTTAAATTCTTTATTATATCTTGAGTTTTGATTCCAACAGCATTTCTATAATTAATCAACTCTTCCTTATTAATATGTTTGCTGAATTCTATCACCTCAGAATCTGTCATTGCATTTCCAGTATCATGAATTTTGCAGTTCAATTTTTTTATTCTGTTATTAATATTTAGAATCTGTGGTTCTCCAGCAACTAGAATATTCATTGTTAAATCTTCTATTCGGGTTGCATGCCAGATATTCCGTGCTATTGTTCCATGGTCAGTTTTTACAAATTCTCTAAAAGCTCTGTCATCAAGATTGTGCCATAAATCATCCTCGATTGTATTATAATTGGCATTAGTCACAATCGAAGAATGTACCATTCCGTGTTGCTTAAGACATAATTCTATAGTTTGATTAAAATCTTCCTTTTTTAATATAATGGATTTTAACGACTTCTGGTTATTATTCCAATCAATTATCTTTTTATCTCTCATGGCAAATTAACTAGTAAAACAGGCTTGTTTTTTTTAATTGTTTGCAACACTATGAAATCGTTGGCGAAGTGCGGGCGTCGTTAATGTCTGCCGTTAACAAACTTGCTACGGGGAATGGATTTACCCTGAATACATAAACCCCCATTGTTTTATACGCGTTGTTGAACTAAATCCGCCTCCGGGCGGATAGCAAAAGGACAAATCCCTCAAAATGTTTTTCGTCTTGAATTTCGCATTTTCAAAACAAATATCGATAAAATGTGGTCATTATGATTGGCCTTTTGTTTATTTGTGCTTCTTCTTTCTCTGATATTCAAAGGCATATTTCTTAAGAAAACACCAAAAGAGATCTTAATCCCCATAGTAAAAAAAACGGTGGGATACTTTCAGGATGTAGTTCAACCGGGATTATCGCTGGGTTCCCTGTGTCCGGGGCCTCAAGCCGCAGGCGCAGTTCCGATTTATTCGGAAAGCTGTGCCGACCGCTCATATTCCTGTATATTACCGCCAGTACTTCATTCTTTATTAAGTTTTTTGAGTCGTGTTTGATAAGACTGAAAATAATTTCTTTGCGTTTTTTCATCCAAAAAAGACGAAAAGGTTAATTTTTCAACTAAACCAGTCTGATTAAGCATTACATTTAGTATTTCATCATAAACTTTTTCATTAATCCCTGCTTTTTCTGATAAAACTCTAAATTGTGAAATGACTTTACCTTGTGCCAAGTTTTTTGGTAAAAGCCCATCTTCTAAAGCAAAATCCCTGTCCTCAATATGTATCCTACTATTTAACAAATCATAAGCAGGGCTTAATTTAAAATCCCCCATTGAGGTTTCTATTAAAGAAAAGTTTTTAAAATGAGCATCTCCATTTGAAAATAAATAATTGAAAATTAATAATTTCAATAGCTTTGGTGCTTCTAAGATGTAAGCAGGAACAAACTTTTTCATTATTTCAAATAATTCAAGGTAATTTCCTGAATACTTGTAGTGCTCACCATGTGTTTGCGGTGTTCTTCCTGAAAGTGAAGCAAAATCCTCCTGTGCTAATTTCGAACCGTCTTCTTTTAAATCAAATCTTTTTGTAATATATGCAGGAGAACCATTCTTGAAAAATATTAATGCGTTTTCAGCTACTTCAATTCCAAAAGCTTGCTTTGCAATTTGCATTGTTAAATGTTCATTCGCTGGCATGCACTCTGGTCTATTTCCTGCACTTGGAATTGGTTTAAGTATATATTCTCCTTGTTCTCCTTCATTGATTAGCCGTAATTTGTTTTTATCAAGTAAAACTGAAAATTTCTCTTGCACACCAGAAATTGACATTCGTTTACGATTGTCATTAAATAGTTCATCTGTTTCTGAATTTGACGCCGGCGAATCATAAGACAATATGTGATTCACTTTTCTCCCTTTAAATACTTTAGACAGACATGCTCTGCTATAAGTTGTATGACCTTCAGCTAAAGTACCTGGACAATGTTTAATTTCATTTAATATCATACAATTATTCTATTTTAATAACTTTTATTGCTCCGATATTATCATTCTTTGCCGTTGTAAGAAGTAAACCAAAATAATCGTTTAAGTCTAACCTATTAAGCTTACAAACGATCTGTTTATTTGACCCCTCTGGCAGCATATTATAAAAAAAAGGAAATAAAAAATCTGAATGATATTCTTGTTGAGATTTTGGTAATGTTAAACTAATAGCAGGTTGGGTTGTATCATTTATCCATGAATTATCATATTTAAAGGTAAAAGAACCATTATCATGCTGAATTATCATGCCTGCTTCTTGGTTCTTATAAAGTATTTTTGCCTTTCTCATCTGTTATTTCAGTTTTAACCTTTAAACAAACTTCCAATCCTAATACCTCTGCTATTTTCTGAATAGTCTGTAAAGTAGGGTTACCTTTACCACTTTCAAATTGTTTTAGTGTTCTTAATCCAACTCCAGAAAGTTTTGCCAAATTTTCTTGGTTAACCTTTAAGTTTTCTCTCCGTTCTTTTATTGTATTAATTAAATTCTCATAGTGCATAATATTGCTCTTTTATTTGTAAAAATATAAAATATTCTGACTTTAACCAAGAATAGAGCAACTAATTGCACTTTTAATTGAAATTGTAGTATAGTTGT
Source organism: uncultured Marinilabiliaceae bacterium (assembly GCA_964608615.1). Classification (GTDB taxonomy): domain Bacteria; phylum Bacteroidota; class Bacteroidia; order Bacteroidales; family Marinilabiliaceae; genus CALEUX01. Next base: position 2,201 of record CAZSQG010000113.1, on the reverse strand, counting down.
TTATAAAACCATGTCAAAGTGCAATGTGTCGCACTTTTTGTCTGTATTGGCTGTAGTCGAGTCGGAAAGAGGACTCTCACCCCTTCCCTCTCACGTAACCAGGCTGTGAACCTCTCGATTACTCATGAGATATTTATTGTTTTATCCGTATGCGTGAATCCTTCGCATTTCATACGCTTCTTCATGCCTAATCACAACTGTAACTGAAAGCTACGGATGAACCAATGCCCAATGTGGAAATAATGCGGGTTGCTCCTTGTATTTGGTTTTCAAATCGATTGATTATTATGAAATATCAAATAATATATCCGGTGATTCTATTATTTATTCAACTGCCAATATCTATATGACAACCACAATGTCTTTTAAAATCCATTAACAACAATTTCGTTTATATCACAAATAAAAGTATGGTTTTGAGCTGATAAAAAACACAACAATAGACCGAATGATCTGAATAGTTGATAAAAGCAACAGAAAAGCGCCATTATCAGCCCTAAAATCGATTATTTGTTAAAGGCGTTAGCGCAGATCGTTGATTCGAGCCAGGATGAAGTCAAAAGAATAAAGTCGTTGGATGAGTTTGTTAAAACACCCGGGGATTGCTTAAAGTCCTTCCTTGGGCTGTGTCCTCCGGAGGCTGAACGTAAGGGGGTAGATTGAATTAACCCTGACCGAACCCGGTTATTTATAGCTATTTACCCCTCCATCTTCAGACTTCGGCAGACAGGCTCCCTGAAACACTGAAACAGGGGAGTGCTCCTCCCGGTAGTCAAAAGCATTTTGTTTTCCAAAATTATCTACTGAATATGTTCATAAACTAAAAACGATCCTGAGCTACAGAGTCAACAACCTTATATCCAAGCGCTTCAATGGCATCCTTAACCTTTTGGAGCTCTATATGATCGCCCTTGAGGGTCACTGTTTTATCACCCAAATTCACGCTTGCACTGGCTATAAAAGAGAGCGTTTTAAGGTTATTTTCCACATTGGCCTTGCAATGGTTGCAGGTCATACCCTCTACTTTAATTGTTTTGATTTCCATGGTACTGTTTTTTAATTGAACAACATCATCCGTTCGAGACTTTAAATATCTTTGAACATAACCATTTATGATCAGAGCCGGCAATACGATCCCCGATGTTATTTGCCACCAGTTGAGTGATTCAATATGATGGTGTCCGGTGTGCAACCCCGGCAATAGAGTAAACCATTGCAATGGCAAGACATAGTCGATGATTAAGGCAAAGCCCAGGGCGCCGGCAATGATGGTGAACAGATAGGTAAACAGACTCTTTTTCCCCAGCACTTTACCGATCATGGTGATGGTGGCAGCATTGGTGGCCGGACCCGCCATTAAGAGTACAAAGGCAGCACCGGGACTGATTCCCTTCAGAATCAATATGGCGGCCAATGGAATTGAACCTGTAGCACAAATATAAAGCGGTATGGACACCACCAGAATCAGTAGCATTTGAAGAATGGGCGACAGATTCAGGAGCTCGAAAAAATCATTGGGAATCAGGGCTGAAATAATGGCTGCCAACACCAAACCAATCACCAACCACTTCGATATGTCCTGAATAAACTCAACAAATCCGTACCGGAACACATCAATGACTTTTTGGGCGAATGGTTTGTGTTCACGCGACGGTTGATGAACCGTCTTTATAGTCGGTTCATTTTTGGTAACCACACTTGTAATCAGTCCACCGGTAATACCCGTTACAAGAGCTGCAAAGGGCCTGATTATGGCAAAAGGCAGACCCATTAATGAAAATGTAGCCAGAATAGAATCAACCCCTGTTTGGGGCGTGGAAATCAGAAACGACACAGTGCCTCCTTTAGAAGCTCCGTTTTTATAGAATGCGGTACCTGTTGGAATAACCCCACACGAGCACAACGGCAACGAAGGGTGGTTTTTGCGCAGCCGGACGGTTGCGTGTATGTAACTTTTGGCAATTCGAAACACTTTCGTGTCAAAATGCTTCTAATCGTTCCTGAATTAGCCCTACTGTATCAACATCCATTATTCCAGATATTCTCCTGTACGCAGGTAATTTCCTCTTCCTGTAGGCCATTCGATTGTGTTTTTTACTGCAGAAGTAACTTTCCAAATTTGCACACCACCATTTGAGCCTCCTAATACGTCTTTTAGCGATATAACAATTTCTACTTTCCCATCTTTATCAACATCGGCA
>CAZSQG010000112.1:0-9671 GCA_964608615.1 uncultured Marinilabiliaceae bacterium | reverse complement strand
TCGCTAAAAGCACAAAGCAATTATATAAGCATAGGTGCAGATAAGCTTTGTTGGAGTAATGGAGTGCAATCTCCTGGCGGTGGTGGGACTAATTACAATGACTATAATGGAAATTATTATTTTAAGTATCAGTTTCGTAAATTAGATGACGGCAGTTTAGTTGGTGGTGGTTATTTATATAACACGCCAAATACTCAGGGATTAATATATTATGGTCAACTGCCATCAGGGGCAATAACATTACCAAAAAAGGATTTTAATTATAAAGTCGAAGTAGAGCGGTATGATGGACATACATGTAGTGATAAAGTTTCATTCGTGGTCTATTCTCCGAGTAGTACCTTTAATTCTGTTGTTCAATTTGATGAAACAGTATTATGTCCCGGAATTAATATAAAAGGAACAGGAAATTCTGCCAGTAATGTTTATAGTAGCCTTAATTATACATGGAACATATATGATATAAGTAAAAAACAGTATGTATCAAATAGCCAAAATAATAAAGACTTAGATATTCAATTACCCCCCGGAAGATATAAAATTAAGCGGACCCATAGCGGAACATGTTTCACAGCAGGTGGTTCAAATGAAGTAAATATAACTGTAATTGCTGATAATGTAAAAGCAGATTTTGAAGCGGATGTTCAAAAAATCGGACTAGGCCGTGCGGTTCACTTTACTAATTTAAGTAAAAATGCAGAATCATACGAGTGGAATTTCTATGATGGAGATATTATCTATGAAGAACACCCTTGGCATTATTATAATAAAGGAAGTAGGAGTGAATCAGTTTTTTATGATGTTGAATTAACTGCAATTGGTCAGTCAGGATGTAAAGACAAAAAGAAAATAGCAAAAATGATTGAGGTATTGAAATATGATGAAAAGGATGGCAATCAAATCATCTTTAATAATGGTGAAAAATAAAAGTGGCCTCATTGGATAAACCAATTATTAAAGAAATACACCCATCAGTAGGAAAAAGTGGACAACTCATTAAAAGTAGTAATGAGAAAAATATGGATTTAAGCACGTTAAATTCAGGAGTTTTTCTGGTGGTAATCGAGACAGAGAATAAAAACCATAAAAACATTAAAATAGTCAAGTTATGAGTAGAATAAATAAATTAACAGGATTACTATTCATGGTAATGCTGTTAAACACCAACCAAGGTTGCGACAATCGACAAGATTATTTTGACCAATTAAATACATTTCCAGAAGTTGAAATACAAGGAGATTATAGTCATGATGATATTTGGATAGATACAATAAAGATTGGATTGGAAAAGGACTATTATTATGAAATTAAAGGCGTAGAATTGTTGGAACATGATTATACCGGGGATGGTTTAGTAATAAACATTGATAAAACTCATTTTAAAATAACCGGCCAAAGTAAGGGTAGATATGAAATAAATTTTAAAGCAGTAAATCCTTATGATCAGGTATTTACAAAATTGTTTCAGTTTGAGGTAATAGAGAATCTGTTGCCGGAAACAATAATAGAACTAAAACAGACGAAGGCCTTAAGTGAAAATGAAATTGAAATTGATGCTACCACGTCATTTGATAAGGATGCCAGGTTTGGAGGAGAAATAGTAACGTATGAGTATAAAATAGCGAATTATACTTTTGAAAGTCCATTTGCAAAAGTCAGGTATATTTGTGGAACAAAGGGAGCAAAACAAATTAGAGTAAGAGTAATGGACAACGATAGAAAATGGTCGGAATATGTGACCAAAGCCATTACCGTGGAGTAGTTTGTTAGCCCCCTTAATATAGCATAAATCTATTCAGTTAAACTTTAATAAAAAGTTTTACTTAACCTTAGCCGATGCCGTAGGCAGGGATTATTTGTAAAATATCCATGCTACCTTTTGGCGATTCACAGGAGAATGGTCTAAAGCATAGATATTTTATGTGGCTATTGATATAAAAATTAACACATAAAATTATCCGGGCTAGGACAGCATCCAACTAAAATTCTCCTTGATTTAACAAGAAAGTCATTTTTTGCTTCAGAATCCCTCCTAAAAAAATGGAAGGGTTCTGAAGGGAAAAATGTGATGGTTCTATTCTGCTCAAACTCTCAGCTTTCTTTTGTGCGTTAATGACCGCACTTAGGCCATTCAAAGCATCATGCATGAAATCAATGGACCATGTATGATTTGGTTATAATGGAATTTCAAGCGAAACTTGCGCTCTGGCTGGAAGTCGTCTACTATACCACACAACTTAGATTTACAAACACTCTTTAACCAACAAAAACCCCAAATTAAGAGCTTTTGTTGGTTTTTAGCTTGTATGTTATTGTTAATTAACGGCTTTACTTTTGCCCCGATTGCCGCTCGGCTGTGCCGCTTTTTGAGTTTACGAAATCCCGGTTTATCGGGAGCGCAAAGAAATTACATCAAGCACAAGGAGCAACCTACGGCCAGATGGGCCAGTACCAGTGCCATCGTTAGCCGTTGTTTTATCTCGCTTATTTCCATGGTTTAAAAAAGTTTAAAATATTTCGTTGTCTACTTTCAGGCACATATGCAAACTTGCATTCTCAGAGGAACAATGAATTGAAGCTTTTCATTGTAAACTTTTATTGACTATATTTGCATATAATAGTAAACAGAAATGCTCTAATGATAATTAATATGAACTTAGGGAGTAGAATAGAAGCGCTTAGAAAGCAAAAGGGCTGGTCTCAAAATGAGCTCGCAAAGAGGGCTGATATTTCCCGTGAGATCATTGGACGTTATGAACGCAACGAAGCAACGCCATCAATTGATATTGCTAAACGGTTGGCAGATATACTCGAAGTTTCGTTAGATTATTTAGCCGGAAGGACCGAGCAAGCCATTGACAAGGCTACACTAAACAGGTTGAACGATATCAACCACTTAGCTCCAGGTGATAAAAATCTTGTTTATGCCTTTTTAGATTCATTTATCACTAAATCTAAATTACAAAGTGTTTTACGCTAAAATATTACAACAATGAATGCACAACATGTTCAATTAAATATACCGCTTAGTTTCAAGCAGGTCGTTGATATTGTGAAGCAGTTATCACCTTCCGAGAAACAACAGCTTGAAGAAGTTTTATGGACTGAACAGAACATTGACGATATTGTAATCCCTGAAGAACACAAGCAAATAGTCAAGGAACGGATAAAAAAATATGAAAGAAGCTCTGGCAGTTATCTTTCATGGAATGACATTGAACGCAAAATGGCTGCCCGCAAATGAAATTCAAGGTTGAATATAACCCAGATTTCTTTAATGACATTGCACAGGCTGTTGACTGGTACAATGGAAAACAAGCCGGCTTAGGCGATCGGCTTTTTAATAATATCAAGAAGCAAACGGCAAAACTTTCAACTTCTGCCCTGCATTTCGCTATAAAATACGATGATATCCGATGCATGTGTATTGAAAAATTTCCTTACATAGTGCATTACCGTGTAAGCGAGCAAACTAAAACGGCTAAAGTTGAAGCCCTGTTCCACACAAGCCGGAACCCAAAGATTTGGGATGAAAGAACTGAATATTAATAAAGCCCGGCCATTCCGGACTTTATTATTAATATTCAGACCCTAATCATAATTTGCCTAACGGCCACTCGGTTTACCATAAATTGAAAATCAACGAATCTAGATCGGCACGAAGGGGGCGGTTCCTCCATCTTATTTGCAGTTACGAAATGCCTTACAACATTTCTCACAGCACACTCGGCACTAGCAGAGAACTATCGCCTGATGGTCAGTTGCCTTCGGTGTTGTTGTCTGCCTTATTGTAACCACTATTGACTAATCCTTTAAACTTCATTTGCACGAAGTATGGCTGTATATTGTCAAAATCATAGGTTTTTCGCAAATGAAAAACTATATTAACCGTTTTTTGACTCAATAAAACATTAATAAACCTAGAAAGAGATCTCAAATTTACAAACAACACTTATCCAATTACTCTCCACCGGCAGATAAACTATCCTAAAATCATCAAAAGCCTTGTTAAAACGCATAGAAAACCAACCAGTGAAACTACACAGATGTAGTTCAATCTGGAATAACGGTTGCTGAGCAAAGTCGAAACATCTCTGGGTTCCCGATGCTCGGGACTACTTTTCCGTTTCACGTAACATGGTATCCGATTTATCGGAAAGCTGTGCCGGGCGCTCATATTCCTATATATCGTGTATCGTAGTTTATTCAGTATCTATCGATAGTACTTTTGATAACCCAATCCGTATTTCATCCATAATCGAATCAGATAATTCACCAAGTTGTTTTACAAATCTATCTTGTGATACTGAACGCACTTGAAAACAGTCAGCTGACGAGTTCTTTGTCAGTCCATTTTTACTGTTTGGTTCAATTTTAATCATCCATGGGGCAACCTTGTATCGGTCTTTCCAATCCGTAATCGGGACAGTAATTTTCAATGGAAGCTTTCCTAACGAATTGTCATTTACAATAATTGCAGGTCTGGTCTTTTTAATCTCAGCACCAATTGTCGGGTCAAGGTTTATCAACCAAACTTCATTTTGCTTCATAAAAATCGACAAAATCAAGATTTGTAAATGCTGTCAATTCTTTATCAGTTTTATAATCACCATATAATGCATCGGCAGCTTTTTTCATAACACTTTTATCCTCCTGAGTCCTGATTGAGTGTATAGTTTTCTCAACCACATATATCCTTTTTGAAATCGGCAATCGTTGGATTTCTCTTATTATTTCATTTGTTCTCATATCAAGTCAATTTGTTTTGCAAGTTACGAAAAAATCATCAGTCCTTTGAATTAACTTTCAATGTTTCAGTAACCACTTCTATGATCCCACACAACTTAGATTTACAAACCATCTTTAACCAACAAAAGTCCCAAAAATTAAGGACTTTCATTGGTTTTTATCTTGTATATTATTATTAATTAACGCTTTACTTTGCCCCGATTGCCGCTCGGCTGTGCCGCTTTTTGAGTTTACGAAATCCCGGTTTATCGGGAGCGCAAAGAAATTACATCAAGCACAAGGAGCAACCTACGGCCAGATGGGCCAGTACCAGTGCCATCGTTAGCCGTTGTTTTATCTCGCTTATTTCCATGGTTTAAAAAAGTTTAAAATATTTCGTTGTCTACTTTCAGGCACATATGCAAACTTGCATTCTCAGAGGAACAATGAATTGAAGCTTTTCATTGTAAACTTTTATTGACTATATTTGCATATAATAGTAAACAGAAATGCTCTAATGATAATTAATATGAACTTAGGGAGTAGAATAGAAGCGCTTAGAAAGCAAAAGGGCTGGTCTCAAAATGAGCTCGCAAAGAGGGCTGATATTTCCCGTGAGATCATTGGACGTTATGAACGCAACGAAGCAACGCCATCAATTGATATTGCTAAACGGTTGGCAGATATACTCGAAGTTTCGTTAGATTATTTAGCCGGAAGGACCGAGCAAGCCATTGACAAGGCTACACTAAACAGGTTGAACGATATCAACCACTTAGCTCCAGGTGATAAAAATCTTGTTTATGCCTTTTTAGATTCATTTATCACTAAATCTAAATTACAAAGTGTTTTACGCTAAAATATTACAACAATGAATGCACAACATGTTCAATTAAATATACCGCTTAGTTTCAAGCAGGTCGTTGATATTGTGAAGCAGTTATCACCTTCCGAGAAACAACAGCTTGAAGAAGTTTTATGGACTGAACAGAACATTGACGATATTGTAATCCCTGAAGAACACAAGCAAATAGTCAAGGAACGGATAAAAAAATATGAAAGAAGCTCTGGCAGTTATCTTTCATGGAATGACATTGAACGCAAAATGGCTGCCCGCAAATGAAATTCAAGGTTGAATATAACCCAGATTTCTTTAATGACATTGCACAGGCTGTTGACTGGTACAATGGAAAACAAGCCGGCTTAGGCGATCGGCTTTTTAATAATATCAAGAAGCAAACGGCAAAACTTTCAACTTCTGCCCTGCATTTCGCTATAAAATACGATGATATCCGATGCATGTGTATTGAAAAATTTCCTTACATAGTGCATTACCGTGTAAGCGAGCAAACTAAAACGGCTAAAGTTGAAGCCCTGTTCCACACAAGCCGGAACCCAAAGATTTGGGATGAAAGAACTGAATATTAATAAAGCCCGGCCATTCCGGACTTTATTATTAATATTCAGACCCTAATCATAATTTGCCTAACGGCCACTCGGCTTTGCCGCTTGGTTTGCAAAGAAATTACATCAACCAAAAAAGGAAACTACTGCAAACGGAGCTTCTACTTTGCCCCGATTACAAATCGGTGCGAACGGTGAGAATAAATTCAAACATGATAATTGTAGTAATTAGTGCGATGAATATAAATACGTATCTCTTCTTAAAATCTGTCTTTTTTAAAATTGCATAGAACAATAAAGGAACAATTATAAAAAAGGGCATCAAAATATTAAACATAATATTAAATATCACTTCCCCTATTATATTTAATTTTGCATTTCTTAATTCCAAAATCAAAAAATAAAAAAGGCAAAAAATAAAATAACTTTGAATATTACTTAAAACAGTTACAAACTTTAAAATTTTATCATGCATATTTATTACCAATTTAGTAATTTCCACGTATGCGAAACATTTCCTGACCCATATAATCTACAATTACTTATATTTATTCCATATGAATTCGTTTTACCTAAAGATAATTGTAATTTAGACTTATTTACATCTAAAGAATATCCTCTATTATATCCAACATACGAGCCTCCGGAGTAACCAACACCCCATCCTTCAATCCCTGATTTTGAGCCATTATAAAAGTCAAATGAGATACTTATTGAAGTTTTTGTTCCATCAGCAGAAAAGCCATATGTTACATCTCCCCCTGCTGCTGCATATAAAGCATTTGGGGTTAAAATTAATGACCCAAATCCACTTGTAGGATTAAGTTTAAACTCATTGGTTTCCCTTCCTATTGAAATTGAAACGTAAGGTGTTATTTCTCTTGCAATTTTACCTTTATAAGGTAATTCATTTCTTATTTCTTCTGGAATATTATTATTACTATTTGGCTCAAAAAGCAACCATTCAATTAATCCAGAAAAATACTCAGTTACATTAAAATATTTAATATCAACAGCTTGAAATCTGTTATTATCTTTAGAACCTTCCCCTTTATTACTATTATTTTCTCCACCACCACCTTTATAAAGACTTTCTATGTCCTTTTCTTTAGATAATTTAGGTAACTTATTTTCACCTGAAATATTACCCCAACCATATTTAGAGGTTTGCTCATTTACCAAACTTTTATTTCCTTCAGGATCTTCCCCTTCCATCCCTGTAGGATCAATAAACTTCACAGGATTATTATTGCAATATACAAACGCACCCATGTTCGGATATTTCTCCGCCATCGGGTCCACCCCGTAAAACCTGCATTCCCTAGGTTCATAGTATCTGGCCCCGTAATAGTACAACCCCGTTTCTGAATCTTGCTCCTTGCCGTTAAACTTAAACAGCATTTCGGTGCGGATAGTATGCTCGTCAACAAAGGCTTCGCCAAAGGGCATGTAGCACACAAACTGGGTGGGATTGCCTTCAACATCGGTAATCCTGAACCAGTGACATTGGTTTAACATACTCTTTCTTATTGCCGATTAAGCAAATATAAGTATTTCATACGCAAATAATTTGTTTTTTAGTTGCCGTTTGGGCCCCTTCCATGCCACACAACTTAGATTTACAAACCCTCTTCAACCAACAAAAGCCCTTAAAATTAAGAGCTTTTGCTGGTTTTTTGCTTGTATATTATTGTTATTTAACGGCTTTATTTTGCCCAGATTAAAACACAAAAGTATCAAAAATTATTCTGCTATATTTTCTTTTATTGCAATAAGACGAACATAACAATTCTATATCTTTAAAAAAAGCATACTCAATACAAAATTGGTTATCACATATAATAGAAAGCCCAAATATATTATCGTATTGCATTAATAATACAACATTTACTTCGTTATTAAAAACATCCTGAATTTTAAGAATTTGTAAATTATGTTGTTTAAGATACTTCTCCTGAATTATCCTTAAGTCAAGGATGAATTTCTTTTTTAGTTGTAAATTTTCAACATACAATCCATTTTTTCTAAAAAATCTAACTCCATTTATAACTTTAGTATTATTTGAAAAATTTTCACAATTCCAAGGAGGATCAATAACTGTAAAAAATCTATTTTTAAAATATATTTCTAATTGTTTCTTTGAATTAACTTTAAAATAAAAATCACATTTATTTTCCTTTAAAATATCAACAACCCATTTTAGTTCGTTAATGTTTTTTAATTCATTAATTACGATATCAACATTTGTAACAAAATTGAAGTATTTATAATAAGGTGTAGTTAAAAGATTTTCTAAATGATAACTAAAAGATCCTTTTGAAATTGAATCTAAAGAAATAAGATCTTCAAAAGAATTCAATTTTATTTCTTGTGAGTGAGAATTAAAAAAAGAAAAGAAAACTAAAAACAAGCTTATATGTTTCTTTATCCTACAATTAGTATCCATACAATTATTATTTAAAGATTTTATTATACTTTTCATAAAATGCATCAAATGCAGATTTTTCTGGAAAAGTAATTACAATAACCTCTAGGTTGTTTTTATTCTTAAAATATAAATGATGCCCCACTATTGCTTTATTACCGTCATAACCGCCTAATCTTTTTCCTTTTTCTCCAGTTGAAAAAGACTCAAATGTAGCTTTCATATTATCTTTATTACCATACACATTCAATCTTACTTTTACCCCAGAATATTCATATTCATCGTGAATATTTTCAAATGTTGAAAATTTAGATTTATTATACTCATCAATTCCACTAAAATCAGTGCTTTTTTCAATTGGAGATTCGTAACTAAAAGTTGAACTTTCTTTAATATATTTTGCATAACGAATTATTGCATGATCAATTTTTTCAGACAACTTACCTTCTTTAGTATTAAGATTCTTTATTTCACCAAAAAGACTGTAATATTTTTTGTCATCCTTATATGTTAACCCGAGAAAAGAACCTTTTAATCCAGCTGCATTTAATTCTTTCTGAGAATTAATGTTTTCGTTATAAACAGCAACGACAGTACCTCCCTCTGAATCTTGAGATAAAAACCAACCTTCTCCATCAGGATCAATATATTTTATTGGATTTTCAGCACAGTATATGTACCCTCCATGCATTGTGTACTTCTCCGCCAGCGGGTCCACACCGTACCACACCGCAATCTTCGCATCATAGTATCTGGCCCCGTAATAGTACAACCCCGTTTCAGAATCTTGTTCCTTGCCGTTAAACTTAAACGGCATTTCGGTGCGGGTAGTATGCTCGTCAACAAAGGCTTCGCCAAAGGGCATGTAGCACACAAACTGGGTGGGATTGCCTTCTACATCGGTTATGTAACTTGTAGAGCCAAGGTGATCACTATGATAAAAATAAATATCATCTTCTGTAATAGATACCGATGTACTATAGCCATAACCTGGCTCAACAACATCGGGATTTACGGCATCGCCATATTGTACCGGTGGACCGGGTACATCGCCGGGTCCATTTTTAATGGCGGGCTGAGGCCAGTTATCGGGTATATCGTAATTACCTAATGT
>CAZSQG010000111.1:0-9710 GCA_964608615.1 uncultured Marinilabiliaceae bacterium | reverse complement strand
AGGGTATATACAAAAACATCAAGACAAAAAATATCACCTTACTCATAACACATCATCATTCAAACAAAACGACTAATATCATTCTGATAATTTAACAAAACTCACCAATTAACAGCATCTCCCTGAACAGTAAACTGCCCTTTAACAACCTGTCCTTCTGCTATTGCTTTATTATCAGGCTGTTTTCCTCCAACAAAAACATTCACAACACCTGCATAAACCGCTTTATGATAGTCGGGATGATACAGAGCTAATTGTTCTGGTTTAAGCACAAATTTCACCGTACGTGTTTCATTACTCTTCAAAAACACCCTTTTAAAACCTTGCAAAGTATGTAAAGGAGCATTTTCCTTTTCAGGAAAAGAGAGATACAATTGCAACACCTCATCGCCATCGCGGTCGCCGGTATTAGTAACTTCAACAGAAACCTCAAAAGTTTCATCGGCCATAACCGTCTCCTTAACCTGAAGGTTAGTATATTCGAAAGAAGAATAACTTAAACCAAAACCAAACTCATACAGCGGTTTTCCTTGAAAATATTTATATGTTCGTCCCATCATTGAATAATCCTCAAAAGAGGGCAGCTGAGTAACATCACGATAAAAAGTAACCGGCAATCTGCCTGATGGATTATAATCACCAAATAAAATATCAGCAATAGCTGTACCTCCTGCCTGTCCGGGATACCAGGCTTCCAATATAGCAGGCACATTCTCAGCTTCCCAGTTAAAAGCGAGCGAACTCCCATTCAACAAAACCAGCACAGTAGGCTTTCCTAGAGCCATTACAGCTTTAATTAATTCTGTTTGCACCGATGGCAAAGAAATATCTGTACGATCGCCACCCAGAAAACCAGGAATATCCACATCCATCTCTTCCCCTTCCAACAAAGCACTTAATCCCATACAAAGCACCACAACATCGGAGCCAGCAGCCAGATCAACTGCTTCCTTTTTTAAATTCCTACCGGGAACCTCCCATTGAAGACGCGCCATTGGATAGGTAGATTTGTTTTGTTTATAGTCAAAACTTAGTTGATAACAGCTATCCTTTTCGAGATAGACTTTTTGACATTGAACACCGGAATGATGGATGTGCTCATTGCTAACAAGTATACTATCGGACAAATAAACTGAATAACCCGAAAAGCCATCGCCCCCCAGATAATAATAGCCCGACACGGGTGGCACTAAAACGCCACTCCAATGCACCGAAAACGTATCATTGGAGATACCAGGCTGCGGCTCATTAGTCCACCATATAAAATCGATCTGATCATCTACGCCTGAATAGGCAGGATTTCCTTCAAATTCAGAATTATTATAATACGTAGCCATTAAGCCGTTCTGTGATAAGGTAGAATCAGTATACAAATATTGCTTCTCAATAGTTTCCAGGTAGGGGATTCCTTCGGCCCATGACGACCCCAAAGCAAAGGTCACTTCAGAGTTAGGTAATTTGTCACAAATACCTGCAAATGGTGTTTTAGGATTAGTTGGAAAGCCATTGTAATTAGCCAAAAGCACCTCTTTATTATTGGCATTGGGCCCTATAACAGCCACTTTATTAACCGATTTACTAAATGGCAATATTTTATTTTGGTTTTTCAGAAGCACCATAGATTTACGAGCTGATTCCAATGCCAACTCTTGATGTTCCTTACTGTCGACCACTGAATATGGTATAGATGAAAAAGGCACCGAAGCAGGAGGATCAAACATTCCCAGTTTCATGCGAGCCAGCATTAACCGCGTAACACTCCTGTCAATTTCAGCTTCGGTAATTAACCCTTGTTTCACTGCATCAACCAATGCTCCATAAGAGTTACCACAGTTAAGATCCGTTCCGCCTTTAACAGCTTTAGCAGAAGCCTCCACAACTGTTGCCACAACTTCATGATCGCCGGGATTAAAAAAATCACGTACCGCCCAACAGTCCGAAACCATATAACCTTTAAAGCCCCAATCGATGCGTAATAAACTATCAACATATTGACTGCCGCAGCAAGGTTGATCATTTAACCTGTTATAGGCACACATGACCGAATAAACATCTGCCTCTTGAACCACTTTCTTAAAATGAGGCAGATAAGTTTCATATAAATCATAATCAGAGGGTACTGCATTAAACTTATGCCTACTAGACTCCGGCCCACTATGCACCACAAAATGCTTGGCCGTAGCCACAAGCTTCAAATATTTTTCATCATTACCCTGAAGACCTTTAATAAAGTCAACAGCCAATTCACCCGCCAGATAAGGATCCTCGCCATAAGTCTCCATTCCTCTTCCCCAACGCGGATCGCGGAATATATTAATATTGGGAGTCCAAAAAGTCAATCCTTGATAATAACCTCTCTTATTTTGTGATATATAATAGTGATGTTTGGCACGAGCTTCATCCGAAATGGCTGTTGCAATACGAAACATCTGTTCATCATCCCACATAGCAGACATCCCAATAGCTTGAGGAAACACAGTTGCTAAACCGGCTCTTCCCACTCCATGCAAACACTCATTCCACCAATTATATTCAGGAACACCAAGTCGCTCAATTGCAGAAGCCTCATGAAGCATTTGGGAAACCTTTTCTTCAAGAGTCATTCGCGATACCAAATCTTTGGCTCTTTCTTCGAAAGATAAATCCGTATTTTGATATGGCAGACTGGAATCTCTGCAGGATGGCAAGAAAATTAAAAAGAAAGAAACCGTGAAAATGAGACTAAACATTTTCACAAATCTTAAACAGCCATTTTTATTCATCCCAATCATAATTTTTGGATATTAAATTTATTATTAATTACTCTCGCTAAACGTATTGAATTACTATCTATCCACCTGAATAATAACCCAATTTTTACACAGGATCATTAGGCTCCAAACATGGGTGTAATATACGAAACATATCGTGGTTAGGCAAAACGTATAAAACAACATTACCTAAAGCTGGTTCTTCATCATTAATAAAAATACCACGATATTTTACCTTTGGTTCGCCCAGATTGTAGCGACCAAGCTTAACATATATTTCGGAACGAGGTTCCACAGGAACATCAGCCCACCAGTTCCAAGGCGAAACGCCTATCTGGGCCGATAAATCAAACATTCCAAAGATGGTTCCCCGTTTATCACTTCCTGCAATAATAAGCCCTTTCCCAATTCCCGGAAAAGGATGGTCGACAACCTGAATAAGAGAAGTTTCCCATTTCCCTTGAACGTCGTCAACCTTAATTTTGCCTCTTTCAATTAAAGCATTAATTAAAGCACTTTTACCAATAGTACCAATAATGATAACATAATCGGCTTTAATGCCTGTAGTATCATAAACAATAACAGGTTCTTTGCCTGTTACCAATTTTATATCGGATTGCAGATGACCTGCCACTTTTTTTACACCTGAATAATCAGTTTCATCAACTAATATGGAAGATAATTGACCATTTTTGGCAATTGCAAACCCTCCTTCATACAACTCTCCAGACACATAAGAGTTGGTTTTAAAAGTGGAGCCATGTATATTGGTAGAAAACACAGCCATTGGGTTTAATACAATAATTACAATAATCCATATTTTTAACAAACAATTTACTTCAGGTAGTTTCTTCATGGCTTATTTTTTTGGTAACATCCAATAAATTAGAACGTACACTTTTTAGCAAGTAAGGGGGATGGTTAAGGATTTATTAGTTATAAAAAAGCATCCTCAAGAAACCTGTTATCGCCCTTTTAAAAAAACCTTTTAACTAAGAGTAAAAACAGGCAGTATTTTCAAAATATATAATAAAAAGGAGTTGCCAAAGCAACTCCTTTTATATTAAAACAATAAAAACCTACTATAAATCCCTGTACACAGGGTTTTGATAATCATAAAGTTCTTGTGGAGTCATATCCATTGCATCAATCTGCGTTTGTGGGATAGGTCGTAAATAATGATATGGTTCGATGGTCCTTGCGTAGGTTACCGCTGTATGATCGGCTTGTTCAGTACCACCAATCTCATAACTTCCAGCAATTTCGGCCCATGTTTGAGTACGTACCAAATCAAACCAGCGATATCCTTCACCATAGAATTCGCGTGAACGTTCGTCCAGGATGTACTTAAGAGTAATCACAGCAGGTGTAGCAGCCGTCATTGCAGCGCTGTTGTCTTCTACTTTAAGCATATTGCCGTTGTTGTTCCAACGCCATTTGCCAGCTCTTGCCCTAAGCACATTAACCAGTTCTCTGGCACTTTTGCCTGTAACAGTTGTAGCTCCTTTAACTGCAGCTTCAGCAGCTACAAGGTAAAGTTCAGAAAATTTGGCAATATTGAATGGACGTGTACTAGCAGCATTAGGTTGGCCCAAACCAGTCCCATTGTCCGTACGGTAAACCCCGAGCTTCCATAAGCCAGGATGCCTTAAACGACTAATTCCACGCGGAGAAATCACGAAATCAGCTCTTCCTGGAAGTACACCAGCACCAACATTACTTTTATAAACTGAATTTGAATAATCAATATCCTCAGCTGGCTCCTCATCGAGGAAGGTCAAAATAGCATCTCCCGGATATACCTTCAAATTGTTAGCATTATACAAAAATTCGTTTGTAACACCACCTTTTGGCCAGTTGCCACGAAATACTGTCACTAAAGTTCCATCGTAACGAGAGTCGTTGGTCTTATCAGCAAAGGTATTTTCAACAACGCCAATGGTTGGACACATTCTTGTCCAGGGGCGGCCATAAGCCTGAGCGGCTTCACGCTGAACAGAACTCTTAAGATCATCCCATTCGGTATTGGTAGAACTCCTTATATTGGTATAGTTCCATGTCATCATCCATACAGCAAAGTTATCAGGTGCACCACCACCTCCATAGCTAAGACTACCACCATTATATAATTCGCTGGCTTCAGTGTGATCGGCATATAACATAATTTCTTTGTTACGGTCGTTTTGAGCCAGGTTCACATCATAAAAAGTCTCCTGTAAGCCGAAAGAAACAGTATTATCAATACCAGTTGTTGCCACATCGTAAGCCTGCTGGAAATACCACTGAGCATCATGCCCGTCAGGATCAACCCTACTGGTTTCGGGATAGGTGGGAATATTGTTGGGATTCTCAAGCCACCATCCATAGGTCAGATAAGCTTTGGCTAAAACCAAACTGGCTAAAGTATTTGTTGCCCCTCCCGTAACACGACCCTTTGCAGGTAAATCGTTTACAGCAGTCAACAAATCAGGGAAAATGGCCTTTGTATAAACCTCTGGAACAGTATTACGAACAGAAACCCTTGTGGTTGTAGTGTTGAATTTTAGTTCCCCTGCTCCAAGATCAAGAGCGACTCCACCAAAAGTTTGAACCAGTAGAAAATAATCAAAAGCTCTAAAAAAACGAGCCTCAGCAATTAAGGCATCAGAAATACCCACAGCTTCAGCATTTTCAATAATACCATTGGCTGTATTAATATTACCAAAGGCAGTTCCCCATAATGCATCCGAACGACTGGATAGTGCCGTAAGGGTACCTACTCCCGAAAGATCATGATCCTTAAAGTTTCCATCTGCACTTTGGGCATATGTTGCTTCATCCGTTCCGGTTTCACAGGCATTATAGTAGTAGGCCTGCCCATAAATCCAACGTAAGTGAGCGTACATGGCTGTTAAACCACCCATAACACCCTTTTCTGATTTGAAAAAACCGGGTTCATAAGAACTCCGTGGCTGTTCATCAAGAATATCCGAACAGGACCCCAGAAATAGTGTCAGCAAGGCTGTCACTATAATTGTTTTTATATGCACTTTCTTCATAATTATCGTTTGTTAAAATGTCAAATTAATACCAATCATATAGTTGCGGGTAGTAGGAGTGTTGGTTCCTATGGTCAGCAGTCGTTTAAGATTTGAACCATATGCCACCGCAGCATTTTCATTTCCATAGGAGTTGGTTTCAGGATCCATTCCCGATTCATCTTTATAAGGTGAGAACCACACAAAAGGATTTTGAACGGTACAGTAAACACGTAATTTATCAACACCTACTGTTTCCATCCATTTTTGGTTAAAATTATAACCCAATGAAATAGTACGAATTTTCAGATAAGAAGCATCAAAATATCCCAGGGTACTGCCATATTTTGGATTATCTGAACTAGCAGGTCCTCCTGGTGCAGGATATTTGGCGCCGGTATTTTGTGGCGTCCAGTAATCCACTTTCACATTATTACGACGTCCACTCATCATATTAAGGTAACCTGATGATGAATAAATAGAACTAATGAGCTTACCGCCACTTTTAAACGAACCAATAACGCTCAAATCAAAACCTTTATAAGCAACTCTGGTATTAAAACCACCCTGAAAATCAGGTTCTAAACTCATAACCTGACGATCAGCTTCGCCAATTTGCCTGGTAGGGGTTCCATCCTCGTTGTAATCGCCGGTATATTCAACCTTGATCATACCAACTTTTCCACCACTACCTTCTAAATTACTCAGGTATGGATCACCTTCTTGCCAGATTCCAATTTTCTTATAGTCGTAAACAACATCGATAGGTTGTCCAACAAACCACCAGTTGTTTTTATCTTCCATTTGCCCCGAAGCCAACTCAACCAGTTTGTTCCGGTTAGAATAAAAATTAACCCCAGCTTCCCATGTCCAACCATTTAAGTTGTCCAGAATCACGCCATTTAAAGAAATCTCAAAACCTTTATTTTCAGTTTTACCGATATTTGCCATATAGCTTCCTACTCCGGAAGTACCCGGCAAACCAACACTCAACAAAACATCATTGGTTTTTTGAACATAGTATTCCATGGTACCCGACAAGCGATTATTGAGTATTGAGAAGTCCAAACCATAGTTCATAGTTTCTGAAAATTCCCAGCCTAAGTTTTCATTAGGTAACTCAGATACATAATAACCGGTTGAATACTCATCCCCAAAATTATAAAGCCTGGTAGATAAAAGACCGAAAGTTTTATACGGATCTACAGACTGGTTGGAAGTTTGCCCATAACCCATAAATAGTTTGAGCTTGTTAATGGACGATATTCCATCCATAAACGATTCGTTG
Source organism: uncultured Marinilabiliaceae bacterium (assembly GCA_964608615.1). Taxonomy (GTDB): domain Bacteria; phylum Bacteroidota; class Bacteroidia; order Bacteroidales; family Marinilabiliaceae; genus CALEUX01. The sequence continues at coordinate 2,655 of CAZSQG010000111.1, read as the reverse complement.
TGAATATTCCAACCTGCCGATATTGCAGGATAAGTATGCCATTGGTGACCTTTGGCCAGCCTTGAAGACCCATCAGAACGGAGGGTTGCACTCAACATATAACGGTTATCATAGGCATACATCACCCTACCCATATAAGACATCAACCCAGTAATATTATACCACTGCTGATTAGGATCAACTGTGATTTTAGTGCTCGGTGCAGTCCCAAGGTTGTAGAATTGAAAGAAGTCGGCAGGAATATCTCTTGCAGAAACATTCGAACGGTTGTATTTGTTTTGTTCAGCCGAATACATAGCCACCACATTTAAATTGTGCTTTTCGGCAAAAGTCCGGTCGTATGTCAAAAGGTTTTCAACAGTCCAGTTGATGTTATGTGAATTACTGATTGATGCAGTTGATTCGGTGTCAGGACTGCTACTAAACACTCCTTGACCTGTGTAATTGCCACTGTTACTCTGACGATAGACTAATCCCAGGTTAATACGGTACTTTAACCCCTCCACTCCCGGAATTTTAATTTCACCGTAAAAAGAGTTGTAAGTACCATAAGCTCTTGTTTGATCAATCCACTTGTCGCCAAGATTATTAACACTTTCTTTAGTATAAACCCAGTTTTTATCCATGGGCATTTCTACAACAGTTTTTAAAGTGCCATCTTCATTATATGGATCAGCAATAGGCGTACTACTCAAGGTACTGTATATACCAAGATTATTACCATTATTAACCGAATAATTATTCGTTGTGGTAAAACCTACGCGAATCAGTTTACCAATTTCCTGATCAATTCCAGCACGCATTGAAAAACGCTCATAATCCTGTCCCGGAAGGATAGCTTCATCTTTATAATATCCTAAACCAAAATTGTAATTACCTTTTTCAGTGCCACCCGAAACACCAATATCGTGGCTTGATAAAGCACCATTTCGATATAGAAGATCCTGCCAGTCAGTATCTACATCCCTAAATTCATCAACTCCATCAGTTTCATACTTACCAGCAGCATCGCGTAAAGCAGCAAACTCAGGACCATTCATCATAGGATATCTGGCAAACAAATTCTTCACCCCATAATACCCATTATAAGTAAACTGTGCCTGCTGACCTTTCTGTCCCTTATTAGTAGTAACCATAATAACCCCGTTGGCACCTCGTGATCCATAAATAGCTGTGGCAGAAGCATCTTTTAGTATATCCAGAGTTTTGATATCGCCGGGGTTAATATCACTTATTGATCCACCAAAAGGAATTCCATCAAGTACAACTAAAGGATCGTTGCTGGCATTCAGCGAGCGAGTTCCTCTGATACGAATTTGCATTGAAGCACCTGGTTTTGAAGATGTTTGTGACATCTCCACTCCTGAAACACGGCCTTGTAAAGCCTGTGTAATATTGGAAGCAGGAACCTCACGTAAGGCATCGCCTCGCATAGAAGCAACTGAACCGGTTACAGCTTCGCGGCGCTGAGTACCATATCCAACAACCACAACCTCATCAAGACTGATGTCGCTGGGATTCATGGTAACATTAATAACACTTTGGCCATTAATACTCACCGATTGAAGCTCAAAACCGATAAAATTAAACACAAGTACGCCATCGGTTGGAACCTCAATACGGTATTTTCCATCAATATCGGTTACCGTTCCCGTAGTGGTTCCATCCACAATAATATTAACTCCTGGCAGGAGTCCTCCCGTATTATCTTTAACAGTTCCAGTAACTGTCAAATTTTGGGCTAATGCCCCAAAATGGACTAAAAAAAAGAGGGATAACATAAATATAACCTCTTTTTTAAATACATCAATTTTTCTCATAAATAATGAATTTGGTAAAAATGAATAGTAAAAAAAATGATTAAAACAATTGACAATCTTCATTTACTTAATATTCAATGGCTTATTAAGATTTTACATTATTCTGGCAAACACCAGAAAAAATTATAAACCAAATAAATGAGTTCGCGGGAAAGATTCCAGTGGATCCTTAAAAAAACTTAATTATAGTTTCCTGATGTGAAATTACCCTGATAAAAATGAAAAAAGGAGGAATTTTATTGAATTAAGGAGTGTATTTCTTAGCAAAAGAATACATTTTTAGCGTTTAAGTGGAATATTTTTATTTTAGTGAAAAACAAAATTTAAAAACTAAAAAAAGTAAATTATGAGGAAGACTATAAAATGGTAAAACCAGACCTGATATGCTTCTGTTGAACGCATAAAATATGAAATCTGCCTGATGAATTTGAATAAACGAAGTATACTATTCAGATAAACCTGAATGATTGGTTACTAAAACAATAAGGTAGGACATTAACTATAACCATTGATATTTGAAGACAAATCAGATGAATAAATAGCATTATTACCTTCAAGCCCGAAGTTTATAAATGCTAAAATTTGTTCTGAAACAGAGGTAGAAAAAGAAGCTTTTAAACAACCCGAAAAAGATTCAATGATCTCTTTATTATAGTGGTTCACCAAATAAATGGTGATGAAACAAATCTATTGAACTTATACCAATAGCCCACCAATATTTCTATGATTGACTGATAGTGTGAGTTTGACTCAAATTGAATCCTTAAACATATTGTTTTACACTATTGTCCGGTAAAAAATATTTTCTTCGTTCAAGTGCTCTCCCGCTAAAAAG
>CAZSQG010000110.1:0-9922 GCA_964608615.1 uncultured Marinilabiliaceae bacterium | reverse complement strand
ATATTAAACACCTGTTTATGTGTTTAATATGATATTTATATCATGTAATTGATCCCTGCCTATCGTTAGGCAGGGTAATATTCAATTTACTATTTTAAAACAACCATGTAAAACAATCTTCTATAATGGTTTTAAAATACAGAATCAAGATTATTTGAGTGAGTTACATCTGACAATTAAAACCTATTAACAGATGAAATACATTGATATTCACACCCACAATTTTTATAACCAACCTGATATAATTTCAATCAATAACATCAGAGCTGGAAAAGAATTACCTGAGAAATTTATGTCTCAGCCGATATGTTATGGCATTCATCCTTGGGATGCAGATAATGCAGATTTACTTAAACTATCAGATGAATTAAGATCCATCAACAACCTATATGCCATTGGTGAATGTGGACTAGATAAAAAATGTAACGTTGATCTAAACATTCAAAAAAGCGTATTTGTTGGTCAGGCCATATTAAGTAAAGAATTACACAAGCCTTTGATTATTCACTGCATAGGCTGCTTTAACGAAATCATTGATTTAAACACGAAAATCAACCCTCATCAGTGCTGGATAATCCATGGTTTTTCAGGAAATCCACAACTGGCTGATCAGCTTATAAAAAAAGGGTTTATTCTTTCGTTCGGAGATTCTATATTTAAGGAAAATAGCAATGCCGTAAATTCTCTTAGAGCTATTCCTAAAGGATCATTCTTTTTGGAAACTGACGAGAGCAAGAAAACAATTAAAGAGATTTATATGCAGGCAAGCATAATTAGAAATGAACCTGTAGGCGACATTATAGAGTTATTATTCAACCAATTTAAAGATTTATTTAAACCAAATGATGGAGTGGAGTAGTCGAACAGAATTATTGCTTGAAAATGAAGGATTTGAAAAACTTAAGAAAGCACATGTGTTAATTGCGGGTTTAGGAGGGGTTGGGGCTTACGCTGCCGAAATGCTTGTAAGAGCCGGCATAGGAGAAATAACCATTGTGGATGGCGATTTAGTGCAGCCTTCAAATAGAAACAGGCAGCTAGCAGCACTTTACAGCACTCAATTTAAACCTAAGGTTGAAGTGATGACACAAAGATTACTGGACATTAATCCAGAACTAGTAATTCACCCCTTAAATCTGTTCCTGACACTTGATGAAATACCCGCTTTACTTGAAAATAAATACGACTATGTAGTCGATGCCATCGATTCGCTCTCCCCTAAAGTATTTCTTATTGCTCACACTTTAAGGGCCGGACATAAACTTATATCAAGTATGGGTGCAGGTGGTAAATTGGATCCCTCCAAAGTTTTGATTGATGATATTGCCAAGTCGTATCATTGTAAGTTAGCAAGGATGATACGCAAGCGGTTGAACAAGTTTAATATAAAGTCGGGATTTGATGTGGTTTTTAGTCCAGAGCCTGTTAAAAAAGAACATGTAATATTTGTTGAAGACGAACGTAATAAAAGAACCACTGTTGGCACCATCAGTTACATGCCTGCCTTGTTTGGGCTTTTAGCAGCATCAAAGGTTATCAGAGAATTGGTTAAGTGACCATTACTACCCCATACATATAATATTCACAAATTAGTTGATCGGTATTAAATAATTGACGAAATTTAAATAAATGATAATACAAAAAAATTGGACAAATCACCCACATATGAGGATTTGCTGGACCAAAATCGGATTCTGAAAGATAAAATAGCTAACACTGAAGCTTTTCACAGAATTTACGACCTTGCCTGGAACAGTTCAATCTTTGGTGTTATAAGAGTAAATGAAGCCGGTATAATTAATGATATTAGCCCAAATGGCGCTCATCTGTTTGCCAAACCATCATTACAATTAGTAAATACAATATTTTGGGAGCAATTTAATCCAAACGAGCAAGATGAATTATCTGCTATCACACATTCTATAATAAAGGACAGAAATAAAATAAAGGCAAAAGAATTTCACATATTACCTCCTGCTTCAAAAACAGTAATGCTATCCATTGAATTTATTGAATATCCCGAGGAAAAGCCTTCTGCTCTTGTCGTTTTACGTGATGTAACCGATCAAAATAATTATGCAGAAGAGCTCAACGAGAAAGAGTTTTTTCTGAATCAGGCTCAGAAAATAGCAAACTTTGGTCATTACATTCTGGATATTCCAACATCTACTTGGGATGCTTCGGCAGAGCTCCTTCGAATTATGGGAATTACCAACAACGTTAAGACGGAAATTGACCTCTGGATAGCCCTTATTCATCCTGACGATAGACATCAAATGTCTGATTACTTATTGAATCACGTAATTAAAGGAAAAAACACCTTTAATAAAGAATATAGGATTGTTCGTCCTACCGATGGTGAAACTATATGGGTACATGGTAAGGGGGAACTACGTTTCAACGAGCAAGGGAAACCTGTAAAAATGATTGGAACCATACACGATATAAGCGATCGAAAACTTTCTGAAGAAATGCTAAAAAAATCAAAAGCATTATATCAGGATTTGGTTGAAACCTCACAAAACTTAATTTGGCAATGCGATATAAAAGGGAACTTTGTTTTTGTAAATAGCACATTTATAAACACTTTAGGGTATTCTTTAAATGAAATAATTGGTCATCATTTTTCAAAATTTACTAGTGTTAAGCAAAGAGAAGAGGATATAACTCAATTTTCAAATATACTGAGAAACGGACAGGTTAATAACTATGAATCTATTCTCATTAATAAAAATGGAACACCAGTATTCATATCTCTAAACGCTAAAACCATAACCAATGAGCAAGGTAAACTAACCGGAGTTCGTGGAACTGCTCGCGATATTACCGAAATAAAGAAAAGTGATCAGCTTATCCGTGAAAAATCTGAAGAACTTGACAGATTTTTCAGCACTGCTTTAGATTTGCTGTGCGTTGCCGATAAAGAAGGTCGCTTTATACGCATAAATCCTGAATGGGAAAAGGTTTTGGGGTATAAAACTGATGAAATATTAAACAAAAGGTTTCTTGATTTTGTACACCCTGATGATATATCCAGCACCATTGAAATCACAAATCAACTTATACAGGGCAAGGAAGCTCTTAACTTTACTAACCGATACCTATGTAAGGATGGTTCCTATAAATTTATTGAATGGCGCTCAGCCATGGAAGGGAATATAATCTACGCAGCAGCCCGGGATGTATCGCAAAGAATTGAACTGGAGGACAATCTGATACAGTCCAATAAAGACTTAAAAGAGATCAACGTGCAAAAAGACAAATTTATATATATCATTGCTCATGATCTTCGCAACCCACTTCATAACATTATTAGTATTTCCGATTTATTGAATTTACACTTTAAAGACAACAATCCTGAAGATAACCATAAGTTGATCCAGCTACTTGCAGAAAGTACGCATTCGATGTATGAACTAATTGAAAACCTCTTGAATTGGGCACTTTCGCAAACCGGGAAATTAACTATCCATCCATCTGTTATTCCATTAGGAGAATTAACTCAAAAAACCATAAATCAGGTATTGCCAATAGCCACGGCAAAAAACATCGAGTTTATCAACAAGGTACCTAAAAACATAAATGCATGGGCTGATGAAACAATGATGAGTACTGTGCTAAGAAATCTTCTTTCAAATGCAATAAAATTTTCACATCATGATAGTCGCGTTGAGCTCTTTTGCAATCGTAACTCAAAAACAGTTATTCTTGAAATCAAAGATTATGGAATTGGCATAAACCCTCAATTTGTTGAAGGCCTGTTCCTTCTGGAAAATGCCTATCTTAAAAAAGGCACATCCGGTGAAAAAGGTACTGGCTTTGGGCTACCGCTTTGTCGCGAATTAATGAAAAAACAAAGTGGTAATATTTGGGCCACCAGCAACCCAAATAAAGGCAGTTCTTTCTTTGTTGAGATTCCGCTTAGTAATAAATGATTCGATTACTGCCCTCGTTATAAGATTATTTTACCAATAGAAGGATTTATTGACACTAAATCCCTCTTATATCTCATACTCAAATGATATTTAAAACAGGCTATCTCAATTCCCCTAAAAACTAACCATTTCATCATGCTGATTTTTAATTTCTTACAACCTGTTTTTGTCTTTATACTTTTTCTCTCCTCTACCTTTTAAAAACAATCATGGGATTTTTAGAAAGTTATTATTAATTTTACTTTCTTTTAAAGCATAATACTTCTTAAATATGACCAGCGAAATTGATTGGAAAAACCTTTCTTTTAATTATCTGAAGACTGATTACAATGTAAGGTGTTACTATCGTAACGGAAAATGGGGAGAACTGGAAGTTAGCAGTTCCGAATTTATTAACATGCACATGGCAGCCACCTGCTTACACTATGGGCAGGAGTCCTTCGAAGGATTAAAGGCTTTCAGGGGTAAAGATGGGAAAACCCGAATCTTTCGACTTGAAGAAAATGCCCGCCGAATGATTGATTCAGCTAATGGAGTATTAATGGCTCCTGTACCTGAAGAGATTTTCGTATCTGCCGTTAAAAAAGTTGTCAGCCTTAATAGCAGGTTCGTACCTCCTATTGGATCAGACGCTTCACTTTATATCCGCCCTTTACTAATTGGTACCGGACCAAAAGTTGGCGTAGCACCAGCTGATGAATACCTGTTTATTATTTTTGTAACACCTGTGGGTCCTTATTTTAAAGAAGGTTTTAAACTTACCAATGTAGCAATATTGCGTGAGTACGACCGTGCCGCTCCACTTGGCACAGGAAATATTAAAGTAGGCGGAAATTATGCAGCAAGTCTTAAAGCCGGGAAAATAGCCAAAGAAAAAGGTTATTCGGCCGTTTTATACTTAGACAGCCGTGAAAAAAAATTCATTGACGAATGTGGACCGGCTAATTTCTTTGGCATAAAAAACAATAGTTATATCACACCTGAATCACGTTCCATTTTACCATCTATCACCAATAAAAGTTTATTGCAACTGGCACAGGATTTTGGAATGAAGACCGAGCGCCGTCCAATTCCATTAGAGGAACTAAACACTTTTGATGAAGTTGGACAATGTGGTACAGCTGCTGTTATCAGTCCCGTTGGCCGTATTGACGACTTAGACAATAACAAGTCATACAATTTTACCAAAGACGGCAATCCCGGACCAGTCTCCACAAAATTGTATAATAAACTCAGGGCAATTCAATATGGAGAAGAGCCCGATGTGCATGGATGGATAACTGTTCTTGAGTAGACAAACCACACGATTTATCATAGGTTGTTGTTTTTCTGACTATTAGTATTTTTTTATACAAACCGGAGCGAATTATTTCGCTCCGGTTTTATTTTATACATACCCTTAACTCATTTTTTATTAAAATTTAACTTCTGGCATACGCCTGTATATCTTCACATTACACAACCACTTGCTTAATATTAATGTTTTGGAGCTTTAACTACAACAAAGAATCGGTTAAAAAAGTCTAATTTTGCACCCCAATTTCGATACCATTATATGCAAAAAATCAAGAATGTAGCAATCATTGCCCACGTTGACCATGGAAAAACAACATTAGTTGATAAAATGTTGGTGGCTGGTAATTTATTTAATGACCACCAATATATTGGTGAACTCATTATGGACAGCAATGATTTGGAAAAGGAAAGAGGTATCACCATCTTATCCAAAAATGTCTCTGTTATTTGGAAGGGATATAAGATCAACATCATCGACACCCCCGGTCACTCCGATTTTGGAGGCGAGGTTGAGCGCGTTCTGAACATGGCTGACGGCGTTCTGCTCCTTGTTGACGCTTTTGAAGGACCAATGCCCCAAACCCGCTTTGTACTTCAAAAAGCATTAGCATTAGGATTGAAACCCATTGTGGTTATTAATAAGGTAGATAAACCCAACTGTCGCCCTGAATTGGTACAAGAGAGTGTTTTTGACCTGATGTTTAATTTGGATGCCACCGAAAAACAGCTTGATTTTGCAACTGTTTATGGTTCTGCAAAAGAAGGCTGGATGTCAGATAACTGGCAAAATAGAACCAACGATATAACCTCTCTGATGGATGCCATCATTGAACACATTCCTGAGCCTGACGAGAATCTTGGTACACCCCAAATGCTTATTACATCGCTCGAATACTCTAATTACCTTGGTCGAATTGCCATTGGAAGAGTTCATCGCGGCACCATTAAAACCGGAATGGAAATTGCTCTGGTTAGCCGCAATGGAGATGTTTATAAAACAAGAATTAAAGAACTTAACGTTTTTGTTGGTCTTGGTCGAGTTAAAGTAAATGAAGCCTCTCATGGTGAAATTGTAGCTATCATCGGACTTGACCGTTTTGATATTGGTGATTCAATCTGTGATCCTGAAAATCCGGAACCACTGGACCCCATCGCCATTGATGAGCCAACAATGAGCATGTTGTTTACCATCAATAACTCTCCATTTTTTGGTAAAGATGGTAAATATGTAACCTCACGTCATATTAGGGACCGTCTCAATAAGGAACTTGAGAAAAACCTTGCCTTAAGGGTTGAACAAACGCCAGCAGCTGATGCCTGGAATGTTTTCGGACGCGGTGTTTTACACCTATCAGTGCTTATTGAAACCATGCGCCGTGAAGGCTATGAAATGCAGATTGGTCAGCCACGTGTTATCATAAAAGAAATTTTAGGAGAAAAACATGAGCCTGTTGAAGAATTAGCTATTGACCTTCCTGATGAGTATTCAGGCAAAGCCATTGAAATGGTTACTCAACGTAAAGGAGAGCTGCGATCAATGGAACGCAAAGGAGATCGTGTTCATCTTGAGTTTCTAATTCCTTCACGCGGAATTATTGGATTACGCAACAATATGCTTACGGCAACAGCCGGAGAAGCAATAATGGCTCACCGTTTTATTGAGTTTCAACCCTGGAAGGGAAATATTGAGAAACGACAAAATGGTTCTCTCATTTGCATGGAATCAGGAACATCCTTTGCTTATGCAATTGATAAACTTCAAGACCGCGGTAAATTTTTTATATCTCCGCAGGAAGAAGTATACATGGGTCAGGTAATTGGTGAAAACAACCGCGATGGCGACATCACAATTAATATTACCAAAAGCAAAAAATTAACTAACATGCGAGCCTCTGGCTCGGATGACAAGGTTCGGATTGTGACTCCTATAACGTTTAGTCTCGAGGAGGCGCTGGAGTACATCCAGGGCGATGAATATGTTGAAGTAACTCCCAAAGCAATACGCTTGCGTAAGATATTGCTTTTGGAACACGAGCGTAAAAGATCGTCCAAGCAAACAGAATAAGATAAAAAAGCAGGGTCAAATTATGACACCTGCTTTTTTTATCCAATTCATTAGAAGCACAACCCTCTGATTGAATTAATAAAATGCCATTCTTAACAAATTCCGAATAGCCTTAGCTACTTAAAAATCTTCGCTATGCATAATCCGGAATCTGGTATACCCAAAAGGTACAACCTCTTGCCTGTGAAAAGTGTCAATCCTGGCATTTAAATGACCGTTTGAACAAAGATTCAGGAATCTGTTAAGCATTTCGGGTTCTCCTTCAGCGTCAATTTCCACTCTGCCTCCCTGAATATTTTTCACATACCCGTTTATCTGGTGACGATTGGCCTGTTGGTGAACAAAATAACGATATCCCACTCCCTGAACCCTGCCGTCAACCATTACCTTTACCCTTTCCATACCATTTTTTATTTCAAATTTAATAAAAACAAAACCGTCTGAAAAGTCTTTTTTCTGTTGTAATAAACATTAAATCCGTTTGCCAGGATTTGCCTATTTGATTGGTAAAACATTACTTTCCGGATTTCAATTTATATCAACCCCTTACTATCAGTCAATCACAATAACACCTGAGTGTTTCAGATCCAAAATCAAAGTCCAGAAATAGTGTTATAATGAAAACCAAGTTGATTTATTATTGTATGTTCATTACTGCTGTTGCAAAAAATCGGTCAGTATATCCAAATTTAGATTTATCAACAACCTGTCAGCACTGCATAAATCCAAATCCAAAAGTTCATCTCTTGACATCCATTTTAGTTCAGAGTGAACCAAAGGTTGAGGTTTTCCATTGCTTATAGCACAAACAAACGGAGTTAATAAGATCGATTTGTCGGGATAATCATATTCAACCGACTTATATTCAAAAAGCACCTTAATTTCAATATTTAGTTCTTCACGAATCTCCCTTCTTATACAATCAACATTTTTTTCTCCCATAAGCACCTTCCCTCCTGGAAACTCCCATTGTCCAGATCTGTCTTGTCCAATAGCCCTGCGAGCCATTAAAACCATCTTACCCTTAACAATTATTGCACAAGTAACATCCATTTTTCTATTGTTAGTTTAAAGTACAAAAATAATACTTTGAAAAACCCAACATAATGGTTATTTTAGCCAATAAAGAAATTCAGAATGACTAATACTCTTCATATTGTTAGTTTTTCAGTTCCATGGCCTCCTGATTATGGTGGAGCCATGGATGTTTTTTATAAAATAAAAGCATTACATCGTCTTGGCGTAAAAATCATCCTCCATTGCTTCTTGTATAACAGAACTGAATCGGAAGAACTCCTTAAATACTGTACCGAAGTTCACTACTATCCGAGAAATCCAGCTTTCATTAATCAACTTTCGTTGGTTCCGTTTATTGTTAAAAGCCGAGAGAGTCGTAGTTTACTAACCAGGTTGGCAGCAGATAGTCATCCTATTCTTTTTGAGGGATTACATACCACTTTATATTTGGGCCATCCATTACTTAAACATAAGCAACAGTGGGTAAGGACTCATAATATTGAGCATGATTATTACCATTCACTGGCTCGAGCTGAAGGTCTCATTCATAAAAAGATTTTTTTTAATCTGGAAGCTTGGAAATTGAGAAAATTCGGCACTCGTCTTTCACGGGCAACAGGCATTCTGGCAATTTCACCAGGGGACGCAAATACTTTAAAAAGTAGCAATGATAATACACTCCTGGTTCCTGCCTTTCATGGATATGATAATATTACTTCTCTGACCGGTAAAGGCGACTACCTACTCTACCATGGTGACTTGTCTGTTCCTGAGAACCATCGTTCAGCTGAATTTCTGCTTGATATCTGTAAAAACCTACCCTATAAGTTAATCATTGCCGGGAAAAATCCTTTGCAAAGATTACGAAACCTTGCCGCTCAGCAACCACTGGTCGCCCTGGTTGAAAATCCGCAAGCTGATAAGATGGAAGACCTCATACGTAATGCCGGAACCATCCTTTTACCGGCCAATCAAACCACCGGACTTAGACTCAAATTACTGGTTTCATTATTTACCGGACGACATTGCATTGCCTCACCTCAAATGGTTGAAAAAACTGGATTGGAGAAACTTTGCCATATTGCAGAGAATAAAGAAGAATGGCAAAAAACAATTCAAAGGTGTATGTCAACACCATACACTATACATCATACTGAACAAAGAATTACCCCTTTAATGCCATTTCTGGATGATGAAAATGCCATTAAAACCAGGAAGATTATTTTTGGCTAATTAAATTGCCCAACTAAACACCATTGTCGATATCTTGATGTAAAAGAATTTATCGAGATCTCATTATGCTCTATCAAGCGTTTTTTAGGATTATCAGTGTATCCAACGTAATATTTATCAAATGTTTCGGAGTATAGGATATATATATAAAACATTGAACTTGCATTTGGAATAAATAAAAAAACCCGGCTTACCGGGATTTTTTGGCTCCTCAGGTAGGACTTGAACCTACGACCTCTCGGTTAACAGCCGATTGCTCCACCGATTGAGCTACTGAGGAACGGTAAATATTATTATAACAAAGAAAATTCTTTTGTCAAGAATTACTATATAATTTTTTAAAGAAAGCAAATTCCATATCAATTATATAATCTAA
>CAZSQG010000109.1:0-10374 GCA_964608615.1 uncultured Marinilabiliaceae bacterium | reverse complement strand
AGATTTTTAACAATGACCCAATGCTTTGGATTAAAATACAAGCAAAAAACGAACTAAAAAAAATCAGAAAAACCAAAACGAGAAGATTTAATAATTACTCATTGAAAGATTTAATGACCTAAAAGTAAACGCGCTACAACACATGGTATAGCGCATGCGGTATTCAGTGGTTTAAGTAGGTTCGCAGTTCGTTAAAAATTTGTAGTAAACTGATAAGTAATCGCTTCGTAAACCCGCACGACGCCATACCATCGAACGTTGCAGCGCATGTAAAAAAAAAAACAACATTTCTTCAATAGAACAAAAAGGCCCAAAGAAATTCAGAATTTCGTATCTTTGATAAAAACTGATTGTTATGGAATCATTACGTATTGATATCATAAATCCGAAAGCCAAACGACTCATTAAAGACTTGGCGGATATGGAATTAATTAAGATTAGAAAAGAGAAAACAAAATCGGAATTCTCTGAATTACTAGAAAAATTAAGAAGCCAATCCGAGAATGCGCCTTCTTTGGACGAAATAACTAAAGAAGTAGAATCAGTTAGAGCATCCCGATATGAGAAGTAAAAAGGTCATTCTGGACACAAACCTTTGGATTAGCTTTTTAATTACAAAAAACTACAGCTTTATTGACAAATTTGTTGAAAATCAGAAAGTGACTTTGATTTTCTCGAAAGAATTAATTCAAGAATTCCTGACTGTTGCCACTCGACCAAAATTTCAAAAGTACTTCACAGACCAAGATATTCAGAAACTGCTTCGCTCATTTGACACCTTCGCAAAAATAATTGAAACCACATCAAATATAGAAATTTGTAGAGATTTCAAAGATAATTTCTTGTTGAACCTGGCAATTGACAGTAAAGCAGATTTTCTTGTAACAGGCGACAATGATTTATTGGAATTGAAGAAAATTGAAAAAACAAAAATACTAACTATCATAGAATTAACAGAAAGAATATAAACACGACGCTGAAATATATAGGAATATGAGCAGTCGGCACAGCTTTCCGATAAATCGGAACTGCGCCTGCGGCTTGAGGTCCTGGCTACCGGGAACCCCGCGATTATTCCCGATTGAACTACATCCCGGCATTACCTGTTTTTTCTCTATGGACTTTATGTCGGGTTTGATATTTTTGGCAAGTAAATGCCTGTGATTAAGAAAACTGTAAGAAGCACAAACAAAAAGAAAAATGAAATGACCACATTTTGTGATGTTATTTTGTAAGAGTTGAATTGGAGCCGGATAAAAATGATGAATTTTAATTCATTGCTATCCCATCGGGATTTAGTTCATCATCATGTATGAAATATTGGGGGATTAATAGGTTAATCAAAGGTTGCGGCTCGCATCAAGTGCGGTGTAGCTTGATAGTGAATCGATCCCTACGTACTCCCCAACTTTTCATATCCCCACCGTTAGGCTCAGGTATTAGCATATAATTAATACCCGGCAACTGTTAGGTTGATCTTATGCTTAAACCTTGATAATATTTTAAGGCAGCGTTCCAATAAATAGGATACCTTGTTTCGTGAAACTAAAAAGCAGTCGCAAGCATTAGCATATTTGTGAAAAACAGCTTATCAAAAAAAGTGGTGAAAAAATTAAGTATTATTTATAACCTAAGCATCAGCATGAGTCCAAAAAATCAACTGACACATCAAACACAAATTATCTCTTATAGCTCCTAGCCAATAAGCATTCTTACTGTCTTAATTTATAAAGCGAAACTGTTTTACTCAAGTTATTAAATAGCTTCTCTTGTTCCGAATAATAGGAGTTCAAATCTTCAACCGCGGCCGAATTCTCTTGCGTAAGCACATTAAGTTGTTGCATAGCAGAGTTGATTTGATCAGTGCCTTGTCTTTGCTCTTCTGTAGCCACAGTTATTTCCTGAACAAGATCAGCTGTTTTCTTTATTTCAGGCACTACCATGGCCAGTAACTTTATAGATCGTTCAAAAGTCTTAAGACTTTGGTTGGTCATATCGTTTATTTCGTTAGCTGTGGACTTACTGTTTTCAGCCAGTTTTCGAACTTCTAATGCAACCACGGCAAACCCCCTACCATGCTCACCAGCTCGTGCAGCTTCCACAGCGGCATTAAGGGAAAGCAAGTTGGTTTTCATGGCAAATTCATTAATGAAAGAGACTTTATTAATGATTTCACGAACAGAATCTATTGCTCCATCAACTGCTTTATTAACAACTGCTATATTTGCCACCGATTTATTTGCAATATTTTCCGTTTGTTTTGAATTGGCTGCATTCTGTTCAATATTAGCTAACATTTCTTCCATGGATGCTGACACCTCTTCCAGGGTACTGGCTTGAGCAGTAAATTTCTGTAAAATATCGTATGACCTTTTGGTTACTTCTTCATTAACTCTTTTAGTGTTTTCAATTTCCCTTAATAGTTTTTTTATCACATTTGACTGATTGCTTATCAACAAATTAATAGAATCATTGATTTTACCCAACTCATCCACATCCTTTTTATCTCCGTAGTTCACGTTTCCTGTTAAATCTCCTTTGGCCAGGGACCTAATCCGGTCGTTCAATCCATTCAGAACAAACGACAGGTGATTTTTCACCTTTCTGATACTTAGGTGCAGTATTGCAGCGCAACAAGGGATGATCCAAATAAGATGCAACAGCCCAAATGCACCAACTATGTAAAAAACCATTGAATTAATAGCAAGAAACGCCAGTAAAAACAATCCGGCTGAGAAAAGAAGGGTCCCTTTATAAAACCGCTTTATGATAAAATAAAACCCAGGAACTAAACCTCCAAAAACAATTAGAAAGTATATTAAAAAAGATATCATTTCAATTTATGTATTTAACATTCCCTCAAGTAATATTCACAATTATTTATTATTATACCTTACCAGCTTATTTTAGTAATTCTAAAACAACAACGACTGATGCCAATTATACTTCATAAGCTTATTTGGGATAGGAATTTTAACTAAGAATTAATCAAACTTAGCTAAAGAGCCATTTTTCAGCATTCTCAACACTGTCAAAAAAACGGGTGTTTAGTTCTTTGGATTTCTCATCCTGCATCATAGATTCGGTTGCAAGCTCTACAAATCCATCTTTGCTGATGATGATGGCAATTTTTTCAATGCCTGCAGCAAGAACAACAGTAGCTGAATTTTTGTCTACCCAATCCTGTTCTTCCGGGCTATAAGGCCTGCCCATATCCCGCTCATCAACAATAATAAAGCGAGGTTTGCATTCTTTTACAGCCTTTAAGAAGTAATCTTCAAATCCATTACGGATATCATCCCAGGAAGCATGTTCTGTCGAAGGTTTCCAGGTAGAATAAAGGCATTGTTTCTCTGTTGACACATCAACATTGATGAAGTTGTTTGAAAAATTTTTCATATTTATTTATATTATTTAAACTTATTAGTGTCTGGTTAAAAATTTAGATTGCGCAACTGGTTTCTATATTCTACCCGCAATGTCAACTTTTGAGTAACCACAAAATAAAGTATGACATAGTTAAAAATACAATTTTTTGCTTACTAACTGAAATTTAAATTCCAATTTACTTTTTTATCATAATTATGATATAAATAAACTTCATTATTTGATTATTACTAAAAACTATGATTTTTGTTTCATAAAGGAATTGCTAATTTCATTCACCAATGTCACACAGTTATTAACAATCTTATTTACAAACATTTCCTTAAATTATATCTAAAGTCAAAGAAAGGATTTCCAACGTTTGAAATCCACACCCTCTTCTCTTCTTGGCTAAAGCGATAAGAAAATAGATGCAAATAACGATCTAAATATGGGAGTAAAAAGCCTTATTGGTGATATCACATAAAAGGACTTGGTTCTGAGGAGCTGCTTAACCCAGTTAAGCCATATACACAAAAACCATATACATCCAAACGGCAACATAATTCTATAAAACCATTATATTAGTACCTTCGTGATAAAATGCATAGGCTTACGTTTTGTTGCAAAAAAAAGGAGGCAATCAATGTCACTAAACCAAAACGAAAAATGGGAAAAAAACAATGGTACGAAACATTATTTGAAAACTACGGTCTAAAATATGATAATGAATGTTTCGCACAAGGAACAATTGGCGAATGTGATTTCATTGAGAAAGAGATTAATCATAATAAGGAACTAAAGATTATTGATGTAGGATGCGGTACTGGTCGCCATTCAATAGAGTTATCAAAAAGAGGCTATTCAATAACAGGTATTGATTTGTCGGAATCTTTACTCGAAAAAGCCAGAGAAAAGGCAAAACAAAACGGTTTACAAATTGATTTTTTACAACACGACGCACGTAATTTGTCTTTTAAAAACCAATTTGACATGGCTATTATGTTGTGCGAAGGAGGTTTTCCTCTAATGGAAACTGACGAAATGAATTTTGAAATCCTTAAAAATGTATCTCAATCATTGAAGAACAACGCTAAATTCATTTTTACAACGCTAAACGGTTTGTTTCCATTATTTCACTCAATAAACGATTTTCTCACAAAAGGAGTTGTTGACGGTAATGCTACTTACAATAGCAACAATTTTGATTTAATGACTTTCAGGGATTACAACATAACAAAAGTTGTGGATGATAATGAAGTGGAAAAAGAACTCGAATGTAATGAAAGGTATTATGTGCCATGTGAAATAACCTGGTTATTAAAAACACTTGGATTTACAAAAATTGAAATTTTCGGCGCAAAACTCGGTGCTTACTCACGTGAAGATAAATTAACAACCAAAGACTATGAAATGTTAGTTATTGCAGAGAGATCTAATTAAAGAAAAAACAACCAGTAATGTTACAAAAGGCACTAATCAATGGAAGTTGTAAATCATTAAGTTACGACAGTTTCATTATTTATCACTATTAGTATCAAAAAAATCAGGATTGTGCTTATATAGCCCTACGTAAATAGCAGAAATTAGGTAAGGGAATTAATTATTCATTACATTTACATCTATATAACAAAATGTAACACACCTATGAAACCTGCATTTTTCACAATCATACTTGTTATTGCAATACTCTCATTTGCCCAATGTGACAACTCTGACTCAAATAATGATTCATTATCTGAGCCGGATGAACTAAACAACAAGATACCTGGGAAAATATTACTTGAAGATAATTTTGAATCTTCTATTTTAAACACTAGCATATGGCTTATACATTATGACAAAACAAAATCATATGCAGCAACTATAGTACCCAATCCAATTGGTACAGATAATGTTATCCGGTTTGAACTTCATAAAACAGACGGTAACGTTAAAGGCAATAGAAGAGCAGAAATAAGCATGAGAAGCCCAAGTAAAGAAATACCTCAAAACGGTGAACGATGGTATGCCTTTCGAATTTTCATCCCCTTAGATTATCAAATTGACGCTGGCTCATCAGAAATTCTTGCCCAATGGCATGGACAACCTGATACTAATAATAATGGCGTAGAAATAGAACCCAGCATAAATCCATGTTTAGCTCTTTCTACAAATGGTGATCACTGGTCCATCTCAAGACTTTGGGATGAAACAAAAATATCTCAAAAAGAAGATTTAGCTAATAAAATAATGCAAACATATTCAAGAGAGTCTTTTTCTTTAGGACCTTATAAAAAAGGAGAATGGACTAATTGGGTTTTTCATGTCAAATGGGGATGGAACTCTTCACATGACACTAAATTAGAAATATATATGAATGGTGAATTAGTGGCAAACCTTAATGGTAAACCAAACGCATCAAATGATGATTTAGCTCCATATTTAAAACTAGGGATATATAAATGGGATTGGGTTGACCCAAAAACAAAATCTACTCTTAGTAAAAGAGTTGTTTATTATGATTCTTTCAAAATCGGTGATGAGAACTGTTGCCTGGCAGATGTGGCTCCTTAAAGTTGACAATATCATTAACTCTATTAAGCGGTACAGTTGACAACTAAAACACTGCCAAGACCCTAAAATCCAGCAACGACATAATAAAGAATGCATATAAAACTTAAATAACCAACAGTATACGCCATGTATCAATTAACAACTCTTGGCGTACACTTTTCTATTTCAAATCGAATTGTATTAAACAAAATATTATCTTCAGTTATAGTAAGTTTAACCATTAACCCTTCACTGTTAATAGGTTTAGTTTGGTCAAAAATAAAATTTCCAATGCCATAAAAAATGGGCTTACCATTCGCATAGTATTCAATTAATTGAATACTATGCGAATGGTGTCCAATTATGCAATCGGCACCAGCATCAATTAGCATGTATGCATTCTGTTTTTGAGATGTTAAAGGATTTGATGTGTGCTCTATACCCCAATGTAACTGAATAATAACAATAGAATTAGGTTCTGACTTTTTCAACAAGGAAACTTGCTTTGCAATTGAATTAAAGGACTGCTCACAAACACATGGTTTATTCTCCAGATAAATCCAGTTTTCGGAAGGAACTTGGAGGGAAGATAATATGTATATTTTTCGCGGAGTAGTTGCTATTAGCTTCGCCTTGCAAGCTTGCGTTACATTATTGCCGAAACCCAATGGCACAATTCCACTTTTCAGTATGTTTTTTTCAGTGTCAACTAAACCTGCTCTGCCCTGATCCATAGAATGGTTGTTGGCCATATTTAAATGGCTTATTCCATGCTGTTTCAAAACAGCTAATAAATCAGGGTCGGCCCTGAAAATAAACCTCTTGTTAATGGGCTCATTAATTGTAGTTGCAGGACATTCCAGATTAGCCACAACATAATTGCATTCACCAAAAATCGAATCGATTGATGAATGGAATAGAGCATCTGCTCCCAGATGCTCTATTTTTTCCTTTACTCCCCTATCAAGTAGCAAATCGCCAACAAATAGGATCTGAATAGACCTATTTTCTTCAGCCTGATTCTGACAAGATACCAGGAGCAACCAACTAATCAGACCAATACACAATAATCTTAACATCCTGAACTGTAAAATACCTTTTCGTTTGATTTGGGAGGTTTAATTGGCACAATTATCTCTTTTATCCATCCAGGTATTTGGGGGGCTTGATCATTATCCAACATTTCTTGCCATTCTTCATCAGTTAAACGATTTCCCAAAGGAAGATGAAATTCATAATACCCTAAAACAGCCCCTTTGGTTAGATATAAGTAACCGCCAATTTCGACAACCACAAAAATATCATTAACATTTCCAGTGGCAACATGTAGTATACCTCGATCGGGGTTGTTTTGCGCATTTGAAGTATAAATATCGGCTACAACTGCTACTGATTTATCGGGTCCCTTAACATTTTCCCATCCATCAAGGTATTGATCTTTTTCTTTAACTAAATCTATTGTAATCCATTCAAATGTGCTTCCAATAAATTCAATTTGTCGATACTCTTCTTCAGAAAGACTTTTGCCATCAAGCTCCTTTTGGCTTGCATTAAGAAGAAATGTGGCATTTTCCCTTAAACGTTCAGATATTCTTGAGATATCCTCATTCAACAAATCATTGCGCATCAAAACATCTTTGGTCAGATCCAATAGTTCAATAACTTTTTTCCAGTACCCAATATTAGGCTCAACGTATGCCACTGTATACGGATCGGGAGGACCACCACCACCACATTCGGCCGCCATAGGCTGTTCTGCATAAAGAATAGCATCATGCTTAAGCTCGGCCCACGAGGCTAAGGCAGAATTTAAGTCCTTCTTTGCCCATTGTGGTGAGTGCATAAAATAAGGATAGTCTTTATTCGGTTTTTGAAGTTCCACTAAACTTTCAATCCATTTATTGTACAAACTCGCATTCCAATCAATGCCGTTCATCTTATCCTTTAGCTTGTTCAGTAATAGTGGGTATTTACTCCATTTCCCACCTTCCTTCAATTCATTAATAAGGATATTCTCGGCCGATACGCTGCCAAAAGCTGCCAAAACATCAAGTCCCATAGGATAGCCTCTTTTTGTTGTGGTACTTTCGACGTCTACTAGTTCTTGCAAAATTTCATTGTCGGCCAAATAGCGCTGAGGCATAAAGTTTATCTTATCAACACAACTTAGAGCTTCCTTGTTTCTTATGCGGTTTTGGCCATCAGCAATTATTTTAACTTCTTTTCTGAAATCACCCAGACTTTTGGTATTGGTTAAAAGATCGTTAAGATCGTAGTTCCCTTTGTTATAAATCGCAGCCAGCTGAAGAAACGACACATTGTCGGGTAACCCAATAATAAAACTTACAGGTTCCATTATTGCCTTATAATCGGCAAGTCTTGATTTTTGCTTAGATAGTGTAGCAGCACTAAGAATTGCTCTTTTAAGATGCAAATCATTATCGAGACAAAATGGCGCCGTTTGCAACCACATCATAGACCTGAAATATCTCTTCATTTTATCGGAACGTGTATAGTGCCCCCTTGGCTTAAACAGACTGTAAGGAAACTCAACAGCTTTATAATCTAAAAAATCCGAAGTATTATCTTTCGCTGCAAGTATATTTGCTGTTTCAACTTTATAGAATTCTTCATTCCCGCTGGGAACTGATACTTGTTGGTTTGTTAAAGCTGTATATGCAATTGAATAGTATGTAGCATTATATTTAGCTAGTTCTATGATAGATTCATCGGGATTACTAGATGCAATTTGCTTCATTTCGGATTCCATCGATTTGCAAATTTGCGATAAAAGAGGAATAAATTTTTCTTCCTCAATTGTTCTCAGCACATAACCAAAGTACATATGAAATAATTGCATATACATATCAGTGGTAACAAAATTTGGAAACTGCTGATAATCGTTTTGTTCATACACATGAAATAACTGAATGTTATTATTAGGAACAATTGCAAATCCATTTTTTCCTATCATTTCAACCAACTTGGGATCTAGGTTTTCCACCTGAAAAAGGTTGACAACATTATTCAAATTAGGCACCTTACGACCCTTCAACTGTATAAAGTTTTGAGCCATTAATTCCTGTTCCCGTTGCAAAAGCTTCTCTATGAATGCCTGTTCATCAGGGGTATATGAAATTGGCTTACTTGGTTTTTCATCTTCCTCAGACCAGTAACGTGTTTCCATTATTTCATCATACCAGCTGGTGGTAGAGAATATTGCACGCAAATCGGCCTTCATAAAGCAATACCCTTGCTTTGCTGCAAATGAGTTTCTTAAAATTCGGATATCAGGAAGGCTCAAAGACGTTATATCCATATTTAAGTCAACATGTCCAATTAGCGATTCAACATCAATTCCTTTACCTTGAAAAAACTTTGCCTCAATGTTTTCACCTAGTTTATACGAAATAGAATCTACAATATTTGAATATCCCGTAGTTTTAGCATCTATTCCCTTATCTTGTGTATTGATAACAGAATTTTCGTCAGCTGATTTTTCCTTAGTCTTCATATTACCCTTGCATGAAAATAAGAGGAAGGGAATTATAAAAAGAATTAATTTTCTCATACCTAATATGGTTTAATTTATTTGGTCATAAATTTATTAGCTTCAATAATTTCCACCTCTTTACAAAGATACTTGCTGAACACCAGTCCAAATCGTTTCCATTTATAATCTGCTACTAAGTATTTCCCGCTTCTCTCCCTTTCAATACTTCGTATAAATGGCTTGTCCTGTTCCATTATAAAGGCAAAGTCTTCTAATGGTTGCCCTAGCCGCGATCCCAACCAAAGCGGCCTTACCAATCCCTTATAATTTTTAAAGATAAAAATTCGTTTTGAAAGAGTTGAATCAAACCGGGTTGTTTTTATTACACCAACTATCATATCATCAACTCCATCGTCGTCAATATCACCAATTTGAAATTGGTAAACGGGATAGGGTAATTGCCATCGATTGACTGATGTGTCTGTTCTAATTTCCAAAAAGTAAAGTGAATCATTTTCTTGTGCTAATGAAAGCTTTGTTTGTTTTTTTTCAAAAACACTTTGACAACAAGTAGTATAAATACAGATGTATGGAGCAAGAATTAAACGAAATATTATGGATAAAACGCTCCTCATTATTATTCAGGTGTCTTTAAATAAATGGGTACTAACGGCCTTGCCATATAAAAAGTAGTACACTTCTCATCTCCTACTTTTCTGACGAAGATAAAGTTAATTATTAAATCGAAACCCTAAGCCCTAACTATATCTCATGATGGTGTGTGGAACAAAATCCGATATGACCCGGAGCTGCCCAGATAGTACAAGCATCATCGATTAAAAACACAAAAGCCTGCAAATCTTACGATTTGCAGGCTTTTTATTGGGGTTGCTTCCCCTTTTGTCGGGGTACCAGGATTCGAACCTGGGACCCCCTGGTCCCAAACCAGGTGCGCTACCGGACTGCGCTACACCCCGAAA
>CAZSQG010000108.1:0-11089 GCA_964608615.1 uncultured Marinilabiliaceae bacterium | reverse complement strand
TGCACTTGTTTAAAGACATACAAAAGATAAACCCAAGCATCACCAACGCCCAGCAGATAAGGCAAAGCACGATAACTTACTGGCTTAAAACCATGAATTTACGGCAGGTTCAATATATGGCAGGTCATAAATACGTGAGTTCAACAGAAAGATACCAGTTAAATAATCTGGATAACCTTCAAAGAAAATTAGAACAGTTCCATCCTCTAAGAAAATTTAATTAGCATAAAGTTACCTTATTTGGTAACTTTGATTAACTTTGTAAAGCATGAGAATAATAAAAGAAAAAACTCTCACTGATTATTGCCAGTTGAGCAAATATAAACAGGCTGCTGAATCTTTAAAAGCATGGATTTATGAAGTAAAGTTCTCGATTTGGGATAATGCAAATGAACTGAAATTAAAATATGGTAATGCCAGTGTAATAAGTTCAAAGAGGGTAGTATTCAATATTAAAGGGAATGATTATCGCCTGATTGTTGATATTGAATATAAACTCAAAATGGTATTTATTGTGTGGTTTGGTACACATAGGGAGTACGATAAAATCGATGCAAAAACAATAAGTTATGAAAGCTAAAATATTAAAAACAGAACAAGAATATAATGAAGCTTGCGATAGGATTTATAGACTTATCAATAGCTCTGAATTTATGATAGAACCTGATAGTGCAGAGGGTGAAGAAATGGAACTCTTATCACTACTTGTTGAAAAATATGAACAGGAACATCACCAAATGGAAGCTCCTGAACCTATTGAAGCTATTAAGTTCAGAATGGAACAAATGAATTTAAAACAAGCCGATATAGCGCCACTTTTTGGAGGTAAAACCAGAGTGTCTGAAGTCCTGAATGGTAAAAGAACCCTGACATTAAAAATGATAACCTTGTTAAATAGGTATTTAGGAATACCCTTAGAATCTCTGGTAAGCGGAAATAAGGAAATAAGATTGGAAGCCGAGAGTAGGGAGAAACTTTTGAATATATCTTCAATTAAGGATTATTTGAATGGAACAAGGGTGGCAATGATTTAAACCTCAGCTACCGCGCGATTGTATCGCGTGTGTGAATAGCCAAGCAAATCAGTATTTTGCTTGAAACCAAGCTTTAGGGCGTTGGCACGTTGTTGACCCACAAGCAGGCACTATTGTTCGATGTCACCTTATAATTACGTTGCAAATAATCCAATTCTTCTTATTGATCCTAATGGTGAGGGAATTTCCCCAGTTGCTATGTTTGAAGAATATTTTAGAAAAAATTTGGAAGAAGATGGAAATGAGGAATACATGAAAGAATACCAAGGATTTAAATATCCTATTAAGTAATAAAAAGCATGGCAAAAACATGGGATTTCCCAGAAGACGCAAGTTTTATGGCAAGTTGGATTATATTTTCAAAAACAAAGAGAAGAAGATGAAAACTAAAATAGGATTATCAATAGTATAAGTATTTTATGTAATATTTTTAATATGCCTTAGTATTGAAATGGTTGTGTTCTTGTTAGGTTTTATACATAACATTTCGAATCCTGGAATGAAAGGAGTAAGTTCAAAGGATTTTAGTCAGCTTGGCAAGTTGATGTTAGTAACAGGAGTACTTTTTGTTTTAACTTACTTTATAAGAAGAGCGCTTAAACAAAAGAAATGATTTTTTTAAAAACAACCAATAAACAAAGCTCCAAGCTAGGCCTAATTTGTAATTACGTCGAATTTTAACCGACAGTTTGTAACTGCCATTCTTTGCAAACCAAGCGGCAGAGCCGAGCGGCCCTTAGGCAAAATAAGATTTAATTTCAGATTACGTTATTAAAGCAGTAACAAAGCCCGGCTATGTTTGAAGTGTACCCCAAAAGTTAGATATAACATTTGGGCTCTTTTGTTTTTATGAAAAAGAAAAGATGAAACGAGCCATGAGCAAGCGTTGCTCACACAGGGGAATAGCCTCCCGACTGAAAGACGGGAAGCTATGTGGCAACTGAAAACTGTGGCAACTGAAAAACAAATTATTTACGTATGAAAATAATAGCCAGAGAACTCGTCTCTATGTTTAAAAACAGAAACCTATCCCGCATTTTTTAGTATATTTGATTAAACCCATTATATCTGAATCATGTCTTGGTCTCTTCAGCAACTGTTTAAAAGTAGAAGTAAAAAAAACTCCGATTCGATTTATAAAGGAGCGCCCGTGCCTGAAGGTCTGTTTCGTCTTGTGTTTGAAAATTCAGGGGATGCTTTGTTGTTGTTGAATGAGCTTTTTGTTGCCGAACAAAATCAGGCAGCTCAAAAATTATTGGGGGGCGACGGCCAGACATTGATAGGTAGGTCCTTTTTCAGTTTATTGTCAGATGTAGTTTGGAACGGTTATACCGTTACAACAGCAGAAGAGTTTTACTCCATTTTTATAGAGGTTCAGGAAGGAAAAACATTTGAAGCCTGGTGCAAAAAACCGGATGGACGACTATTCTTCTCAAGAATTAGGATGTGGCCTGTTGCATCTAATGGTAATCGTTTCACGGCATTAGATGTTCAGGATATTTCTTTGCAAAAGCGAGATAAGGATGAGCTTGTGGCTTATCGCTGGCGAATGGAAAAGCTTGTTGATGAAAAAACCGAAGCGCTTGAAATAAGCAATCAGGAGTTGCTGGCAGCGATGGAAGAGTTGGATACATCCAACGAAGAGTTGCATGCAAATAATGAAGAGTTGTTTTTAACCAATGAGCGGTTGGCTGAGGAAATTGAACTGCATAAGAAAACCATGGCTGAGAAAAGTGTGCTGGAAGAAAAGCTCAGGCAGTTTATTACGCAGTCAACTAATGGTATCATTATTTTGGATGAGAAGGGTTTGGTTGAGGAATGGAACAACAGCATGATTATTATTACCGGCATATCAGGTGAATATGCCATTGGTAAAACCATTTGGCATATAGTGGGAGAGATGAGTCCTGACGGGAATGAAGATCTTTACAACAGATTTGAAAATCAAACACGTTCTTTTTTCAGAGATGTGAAAAGCGGATTATATCGTCGGTTATCATTTGAAACTCAAATCAAAAGTAAAAAATCCCAGATTAAGACGATTGAAATTATGCTGTATCCCATTATTACCGAAGGCCGGATTTATGGCGGGGTTATTATTTCGGATATCACACAACGAAAGAATGATGAAGAAGCGTTGGAAGATTATCGTTTTGAGTTGGAGCAACTGCTTGAAAAAAATACAGAACGTTATACGCAGCTTTCAGAACGGTATAATGAGATTTATGAGCGATCGACCAATGCCATTTCCTTCCTGGATGTAGAACAGGATGGAACCCGGCTGAAGTTTTTTGATATGAATCCGGTCGCATGCCGTATTTTTGGGGTTACTTCCGAGCAAATTGAAAAGGGACTTTATGCCGATGAAATATTGTCACCATCAGTCTATAACGCATTCCAAAAAAATATTCTTCCTGCGCTTTTACGAGGGGAAGTTGTTCGGCATACTGAAGACGAAAACCGGGGAAACGGTATTTGGGATTCTTCAATAATCCCTATTAAAGACAAGGATGGACAGGTTAGGGGGATAGCCTCGGTTTCAACTGATGTAACGGTTCTTTATGAAAACAAAAAACTCTCGGCTATTTTAAAGTCGGCCATTGAAAGCTGGTCTCATGAGCTTTGGATTTCCGATAAATATGGTAAACCAGTTTTGCAGAATAAAGTATCACAACAAAATTGGGGAATTAGAATTGGAGAAGGGGTTCAACAAATGGATATTGACACCACTGCTAAGAATAAGTTTCTTGATTTTGAAAAAAGAGCATTAAATGGTGAAGCCGTTCAATTTGAGCACACATTTAACACCGATAAAGGAAACCGGCATATCCTTTATACACTTCAACCCATATTAATTGATAATAAACCGGATGGTTTTCTGGGTTTGGGTCTGGATTTAACCGAAAGGATTGCTCAGGTGAAAAAAATTGCTCAAAGCGAGGCGCTTTATCGGTTACTGGCTGATAATATTGCCGATGTTATTTTCACCATGGATGTACCCTCCATGAAAATCGTTTATGTTAGTCCTTCGGTTTATAAGCTTAGGGGATTTACACCTGAGGAGGCTATGAATCAATCACTGAATGAAATGATGACGCCTGAGTCATATAGGATAATAACCAAGGAAATCCCGGAACGAATTCGGGCATTTAACCAGGGCGACACTGAAGCCATTACCAAAGATTATGAGTTGTTGCTAAGGCATAAAAATGGGTCATCGGTTTGGGTGGAGATTATTACCACGATAATAACTGATGAAACAGGTAGGCTTTCGCAGATGGTGGCCGTAACCCGTAATATTGCTAAACGAAAGAAAGCCGAGGAGGAGCTTAAAGAGCGAGAAGAACGATACAGTTTAATAACTAAATTATCTGGTTTTATAATTTTCGATAATGATTTGATTACAGAAAAAGCATCCTGGGACGGAGCCGTTAATGAAGTTACTGGATACTCAATCGATGAGTTTAACAATTTTACGGATATAGATTTTTCTGAGATGATTCATCCCGACGACAGGGAACGTGTAGAAAGCATCCGAAATGAGTCTTTGAATAATATTGAGCCCTTTAATATTTCATTTCGATTATTAACAAAACAGAACGATTACATTTGGGTCGAATTAAAGTCATTTGTTTTAGGGAAGGATAATGTACCTTATCGTTCGCTTGGTATCATGAAGGATGTTACGCATGAACATGAAATGTTGGAGCTACTCAGAAAAAGTGAAAAACAATTACGCACTATTTTCGAAGCCAATAAAGACGGGATTGTGTTATTGAATAAAGACTTGAAAATTATTGATTTAAATCCTGCTATTTATAATAAATCATCCTTTACCAAAGAATCTCTTATAGGTAACGATGCTTCTTTTTTTGTGCCTGATTATTTTAAAGCTAATTTTACCCGATATATTGATCTGATTTTTACGGGAGAATTTGTATCTAACTTTGAAACATTGCTTCGTACCAATATTGATAGTTTTATCCCTGTTGAAATAAGTGGGATATCTATCGAATTAAACGATCAGGCATTGGCACTGTTGATGGTTAGGGATATCTCGGAACGTAAAAAACTGGAAAAAGATTTGTTAAACAGTGTCCTAAAAACTGAGGAGCAGGAACGATTGGTCTTTTCTCAGGAATTACACGATGGTATAGGTCCTATTTTATCGGCAGTTAAGATGTATGTTCAGTGGTTGGGGAAGCCCAATGCCCGTTTGGAGCAATCGGAAATGATTAAAGACCTTGAAAAACTGGTTGATGAATCTTCCCAGGCAATAAGGGAGATGTCTTTTCGTATGAGTCCCCATATTTTACAAAATTATGGGCTGGTGGAGGCCCTTAACGCTTTTATTGAGAAAATAAGTAAAACCTCGGCCGTTGAGATTCTCTTAAAGGTTGATATTGATGACCGGTTTGAGGAAAGTACGGAGATTGTTTTGTATCGTGCTTTATGTGAGTGTATTACTAATTCAATAAATCATGGTAAGGCCTCCCTTATTACCATCGCATTTACTGAAGAAATGAATCAGACAGTAATTATCTTTACCGATGATGGAAAAGGGTTCAACGTGGATGAGGTTTTATCGAAACATCAGGGTATTGGCATGATGAATATTAAAAGCCGTCTTAAAACCATAAATGGGCAGATGATGATTGATAGCACCATTAACCAGGGAACCAGGATAACAATTGTGATAAGCCGTATTCAAGGTTTATAAATCTAAAAAAGACGGAACCGGGCTTATAGGAAAGAAAAATATTGAGTAAATTAAATAGTCACGTAACCATAAATAAAAAACGTAAAAAGCAAACCATGATAAAACTGATTTTAGCCGATGATCATCGGATGTTTCGTGAGAGTCTTAGGAAGATTTTAACTATTGAAAAGGTTGGGGAGGTTCTTGCAGAGGCTTCCAACGGAGCGGAAGTGCTGGAGCTGCTAGAGCAGTATCAACCCGATGTGATTTTAATGGATATTTCGATGCCGGGTATGGATGGTGTTGAAGCCACCAAAAAAGCGCTGGAGAAATTTCCTGATCTGAAAGTTTTAACCCTGTCGTCGTTCGGTGATGAAAAGTACTATTTCAGTATGGTGGAGGCCGGTGCCAAAGGTTTTGTTGTAAAAAATGCAGGGATTAATGAACTTCAGGCTGCCATTAAAGAGGTGGCTGCCGGCGGAAGTTGGTTTTCAACCGAGTTGCTACAGAAAATTATTGTTCAGCTCAATGCCAAACCCAAGTCTAATAACGAAACCGATCTGTCCGACCGGGAAATTGAAGTACTGAAGCTGGTTTGCGAAAGTTTAACCAATGAGCAAATTGCGCAAAAATTAAATATTAGCTATGACACGGTAAAATGGCATAGAGCCAATCTCCTTTCTAAAACAGGTTGTACAAATTCAGCTGGGTTAGTTCTTTATGCCATAAAAAACAAGTTTATCGAAATCTAAGTAGCTGTTTAAATTTTACTACTATTCTTTCTGTCTTTTCCCGATACTACGCGGTGCTTCGTGTCAAAACTTACAATGTTCTTTAATTATACTTTGACAGTTTTCTTGTAATCAGGCTGAAGGCCTGAAAGTAATTAGCCCAGGGCGTTACCCGGAGGAGCTATTGCTCAAAGACTATCGGCCTTTTTTTAGAAAGACAATCCTAATCTGTCAAAGTAGAACTAGTGTTATGATTAGTAGAAAAGTAAATTTATTTTTTGCTTTAAACCTTGCAGGTCTTCAAGGCCTGTAAGTTTTTTTATAGTAAACAAATTAAATAATTGTCAAACTAGGGTAATTGAAGTGCCATATGCTTCAATTATTCTATTTTTTTTACTACCAGTACCCCTTCTTTTGGGTAGTTACGCCCCTTCTTTTGGTCAATAAAAATCCCTTCTTTTTTCAGTCGCAATCAGTGAAAACTCATGGTGTGTGATCATGTTGAGTCATGTAATTTTGAAGTGTCATTAATTCCTGAATGCTATGAAGAAACTAAGGGTAATTATTGTGGATGATAGTCTGGCATTTCGAAATGCTTTGAAGGCACTTCTTCAAAATGAGTACCAGGCCGAAATTATGGGAGAAGCTTCCAATGCCGAAGAATTCTTTGCCATAAAGAATCTGTTTTTGGCTGATGTCATTTTTATGGATGTGATGTTGCCGGGCGTGGATGGAATAACCATTACTAAACAAACCTTATGGGATTACCGCTCGCTGAAATTTATTGCCGTAACCATGCACAACGAGGCGGTTTACCTTAAAGCACTTCTTGAGGCAGGTTTTATGGGGTGTGTTTTTAAAAACACTCTGTTTGAGGAATTGTCGGTTGCGCTCGATTCGGTAATGAATAACAAGCGTTATTTTCCTCTCGGTATCTTGTTGGTATAGAGGTAGTCATTACAACGTGTTCTTAAAAGCTCTAAAATGGATTTGGAAAAATTTAAACAGGTTTTTTTAAATGAAGCGCATAGTTTGCTAACCCACCTTGACGAAACGTTAATTGATTTGGAAAAGGAACCGGCTAACCAGCAATATGTGGCAGAAGCTTTCAGAGTATTGCATACTTTGAAGGGAACTAGCGGGATGTACGGATTCGTGAAAGTGGAGGAGGTTACTCACCAGATTGAATCGTTGTACGATATTTTTCGCAACAATAAACAGGAGATGCCGGGTGTGTTAATCGATTTAACCTACAATGTAGGTGACCATATGAGGAGTTTGCTTGCCGATGAGTCTTTTTCAAATGAAGATAATATCTTGAGGCATTCAACCATCATGTCAACTATCGACCGGGTAAAAGATGAGTTAGGAGCCATAGTTAGCAATATTGTTCAGCCCGTCAATGATGCAATGAATGGAATGGGGCAGCATGTGTTGTCGACCTGGAATATTCTTTTTTATCCTGATGAACAAATAGTTAAACGCGCTATTAATCTGGTTTGTACTTTTCAGGATTTACTTCAGTTGGGAGAGTATAAGGTTAACAATTGTCCTTTCCTAAAAAATGGCGAACCTTACTGGAGCATTTTTTTGGTAACTGATAAAACGTATGAAGAGATAGAAGATACTTTGCTGTTTGTGATGGATTATTGCAAAATAGCGAAGATAGCTCCATTTAATATTTTCGATGCATCGGAGTTTGAAAAAAGAGACCAGTCTTTTGAGGCCCGACAACCTGTTCAGATGGCTCCTGTGATGAAAAGTACCGAAAAGGAGCTGTCGATGGAGGCAAGTGTGCTCGATAAGACACGTAAGGATATTTCAACCGATCTTCCCAAACATGGAATAACCCACATAAATGTTGATTCTCATAAGCTCGATACTTTGATGTATTTGGTAAGTGAGCTGGTTACTTCTAAGTCGGAGCTGTTATTGGTGCTAAAGCAGAATAGTCTGTCTAAGGCAATGGATACTGCCGAAAAGATTGAGAAGTTGTCAAAAATGTTTAGCGACAATGTGTTGGAAATCCGGTTGGTGTCGTTACATGAAATGTTGTCGCGGTTTAAACGGTTGGTGCGCGATTTGGCTAAGCAATTGGGCAAATCGGTAAGCTTTATAACCATTGGCGAAGAAACCGAACTTGATAAAAACATTATCGATAAGATTGGTGAACCCATAATGCACCTGGTGCGTAATTGCATCGACCATGGCATTGAAACTCCCGAAAAACGTTTAGCCGACGGTAAATCGGCAACCGGTACTATAACCTTTGAAGCTGTAAAAACCGGCAATAATGTTTTTATCTCCATTGGTGACGATGGCAATGGAATCGATATTGACTACGTATACAATAAGGCCGTTGAGCAGGGTTTTATACCGGCTGGAACCAATTTGACGGAGAAGGAAATTTACGATTTGATTTTTCTGCCCGGCTTCAGCACTGCCCAAAGCCTCTCCAATATTTCGGGGCGTGGGGTGGGAATGGATATTGTGCTGAGAAAGATTAAAGATATTCGAGGTGAAATAACTGTGTTATCCAAAAAAGGCAAGGGAACAACTTTTATCCTAAAGCTACAGCAAACCATCTCCATTGTCGATACCCTGCTCGTTGAATCCGGTACTTCAACCTATGCCATCCCAATCGAAGATATTGAATCGTGTGTGCTGGAACTCTCGGATGCCTTTACAAAAAAGACAAACCGACTGGTAAGATATAACCGCGAAATGATTCCTTACATCGCTCTTTCAGGAAAAAAGAATGATACTAAACAGGATACGAACGACACCCGGAAGATGGTGGTTATTACAAAAAGTGACCGTAAATACGCAGTGGTTGTCGATACAATAATTGGTGAATATCAGGCTGTCGTGAAACCGCTGGGGAAGACTTTCTCTAACCTCCGATACCTTTCAGGCGCCAGTCTTTTAGGTGATGGTGGAATTGCCTTACTGCTCGATACTGACAAACTTTGGTACGAAATAATTAATTGACTCAAGGAAACTGTAAAACTGATAAAAATGGGAAAAGAAACACTCTTAACGTTTAACATTGGCAAGGAGCTTTTTGCTGTTAATGTTGTAAGTGTACTCGAAGTGCTCGAACAACAGCAAATTACACCAGTGCCAGGTGCTCCTGAGCATATCATGGGTATTATCAATTTTCGAGGTGAAATACTTCCGGTTGTTAATACCCGGATAAAGCTGAATATTGCGGGAGCCTCTGAAGAATTGAAAAGATATGTTATCGTTTTTGAATTGGAGCAGAATGCTCAGAAATACCTTATTACCTCCATTGCCGATGGTGTAAAGGATGTAATTGAGGTGGCTTTGGACGAGATTAAACCGGTACCTGAAATGGGCCTCAGGTATGATGCCCGATATGTGTCGGGTGTGATTTACCGAAATGAGGATTTTATTCTTTTGCTGGATGTTGGTAAAATGCTATTGATTTCCGATTCTGAAATTTTAAATCAAAGTGAAGAGATAAACTAATTATAACAAATAAAACAGATTGCTATGAAAACCATGACCATTAGAACGAAATTACTTGTTGGATTTACACTCGTAATTCTTAGTATTTTAGCCATTAGTTATTTTTCCCTTAGCGCCTTAAAACATAACACATATGCTTTTAATCAATTATCCGATAATAATTTAACAGTAACCGAGCATATCTCTAAAATAAAAGAAGGTATGCTGAAAATTGTGATTGGAGAACGAGGACTAGGCAATACAAATGTTACTGCTTTGGAGGTTCGTAAAGCTCAATACAATTACATTAGTAATGCCATGCAGAAGGTTGATTCGGTTTTGTTACAATACAAAAAACGCGATTTGGGTGATAATGAGAGACTTTTGCTTGTGCAGTTTATAGGGCAGTATGAAAAGTATTTACCTGTTCACCGTGAGTTTATTACCTTAAATCAAAAACGCGACAGTCTGGTGTTTATTAGCAAAAGTGCTTCAGAGATGACTTTACGGAAAATAGATTTGCAGATAGCTGATGTTTCAGCCCGGTCACGATTGGTTTATTTGCCTTTGGATGGTATTATTGATGATTTGGAGCTGGCCAATAAAAATGAAATAAAAAAACTCAAAGACAGTATTAATGAGGCTCAAGCTACTGCCTACTACCGAATTGGACTGTTTGTTCTTCTATCCATTCTTTTCAGCATTATTGTTGGGTTGGTGGTTGTTCGGAATGTTCGGTATATTATACAAAACCTCAACAAGGAGATTGGTGCTTTGATTGAGGCTGTTTCGATTGGCAAATTAAGCGCCAGATCGGATGTTGATAAAGTTAATTTTGAGTTTAGAGCCATACCAAGAGGCATTAACCGAATTCTGGATGCAATTGCTGAACCAATTGAAACCTCCATTAAATGTATTAGGCAGATAGCCAAGGGCGAAATTCCTGATAAGATTGTAAAGGAGTATCAAGGTGATTATGCAGTGCTAAAAAACAGCGTTAATGAATGTATTGATGGGTTGGGTGGACTCGTGGAATCCAATGCTGTTTTACAGAAACTGGCACTTAATGATGCTTCTTCGCGTGTTGAGGGGCAATATATGGGAATCTATGCAACAGTGGGTAAAGCAACCAATCAACTGCAAGAAACATTAGA
>CAZSQG010000107.1:0-11163 GCA_964608615.1 uncultured Marinilabiliaceae bacterium | reverse complement strand
AAATTGCTATTATCAATGTAACGTTTATCAACACCCCAAAGATCAATTAAAACCAGAATAAGCAATCCTGGTACCAGATATTTTTGTGTAAGCTTGCCTGTGGTAAAAAACCAGATGGATGCACTACCAAGAATAATAAAAACCAGTGATCGAAAGGCATCGGCTTTGAGCATTGCTATTCGTGCACCTTGGATTTCCTGAATAAAGAGATCGATGGTGCCTGCCTGTTCGGGTGTTGAAAGTTTCTGTGCACCCAGAGCTTCCAACTCTTGTGTTGACATGAAGTCGAAAAACATTGTTGGGAAAAGATAAAATACTAATGCAACACCACCGGAGAGAAAAAGAGCTGACAGGAAATATGATGATTTTTCTTTTATTACAGATGGATTCTCAACTATTTGCTTTAAGCCCAGCATAGCAAGCAGAGGAATAGTGACTGTTGCAATAACCAGGGCCATTTCAACAGTTCGAAACTTGTTGTAAAGCGGGAAATAATCGAACATCAGCATGTTAAACCACTCCAAATTATATCCCCATGCAAGAATAATAGAAATAAATGTACCGGCCAACAACCACCATTTTTCGCGACCTTTATAAAAGAATATGGCTAAAACAATGGAAGAATTGATGGAAATAATCGCTCGCTTAATTCTAGAAAACCACCACAAGGCCAAAACAATAGCACCAACATAAACCGGACCTGAAGTAAATGGTTTGCTTCCCCAGTATTGCGATTGCTCACCCACAATGGTTTTAAGTCGTTCATCAACGTTTGCCATTACGTCAGAATTACTGGAAATGGGGTCAGAAGCTCCTCCCATAAGGTTGGGAACCAGAAGCGTAAAAGTCTCCATTTTTCCATAACTCCAGTCAAATGCATATTTAGGATCGAGACCTGTGGCACGAGGTTTCTTATTATTTTCAGCGTTATCGCCATCCTCAGATTTTATCTCTTTATTGGCTTCAATTTGCAGTTCCGACTTACCGCGAATACTGTATTTACCATATTCATAAGTAGTCCACAAACCGGTGATATTGGGTAGAATTGCTAATAAAGCACCCACAGCCAACAGGGCCGTACGATTTCCAAAATCTTTAATTGTACCATTAACGATGGCACGTATGAGCCTATCCAAAACCAGAATAAAAACGAGGATGGCAAGATAATATGTAATCTGAACATGGTTATAGGCAATTTCGGCACCAAGAGCCACAGCGGTAAACAAAGCGCCACCCCACTTATTCTTGTTGTAGGCATATATTATTCCGGCCAAAACGGGAGCCATTAAGGCAATAGCATAAGCTTTAGTAATGTGGCCGGCTATAATGATTATAAAATTATATGATCCAAAAGCAAATGCAACGGCACCTGCAATGCTTAGCCAGTGCGAAAAGCCCATACTTCGTAAAAGCAAAAAGAATCCAAGCAGATACAGAAAAACAATGGCAACTGTATGAAAAGGCAATCCCAAACGAGATAAACGGTTCATATAACCAAATACGTTAGCTGAAGCATCGGCTTTAATCTGATAAGCAGGCATTCCTCCAAACATAGAATTTGTCCATTGGGCTTTATCGCCTGTATCTTTTTCAAGGTTTACCAGCTCCTTAGCCATACCAATGGCATGAGTATTATCCATCTGGGGTAATTGTCGCCCTTCGAGTATAGGACTGAAATATATTATACTGATAATAATAAAAAAGGCTATTGCTGCCAGATAAGGGCCAATGGGTTTTAATTTCTCAATCATAACACTACTTTTTTAATACAAACAAGCTACAAACCATTGTAAGAATTCTGTCAAGCAAAATAATGATTTGACCTAATTTTGCGGGAAAGATACAAAAAGGAGAGCGGATAACAATATGGAAGGAGAGGAAAGGTGGAAAGAGATGGGAGACGAAGCATAGCGAAGTTTCACGAATAGCAAAACCGCAGAAAGAATTAGGTGTCAACCGATAACCTTCTGGTTTTCTTTTTTTTTGCTGAAACCTTCTCTTTCCCTGCTGGCGTTATGCTTCACCCATCGCCTTCTCAATTTATTCTACTTCTCCGATTCATTTAGTATGGAATTAACCAGGGCCGACAAGTAAATATAACCTGCACAACCGTCTACAACTACCTCGTTTTCGTACCAGATAAAAGGCCAGTTTTCCTGGTTCTCGTAAAAATCAGGTTTAATCAAATAGTTTCCGGGGACCATGCCACCTGGGATGTAAGTAAAATCGGCTCGGTTATTACCATAGGTCACTCTTTTAGAATTAACGCCCACTCCCGAAACAAAAGAGATACTGGATGCCGGATGACAGCCAAGAATATAATTCAGGCCCCTGATGGCATATTCTTTACTGATCACTTCAGGGAAATACTGATGTAATTTTGCATTGGTAAGAGACCAATCCATTATTGAAAAGTTACTTCCAGAAGCATAGAAACCTCCCTGACCCAGGGGTACGCCATAAGGATTAGTAATGCTGATTGAATCGATTTGTTTTTTTGTTTTCTCAGCAAGGATGCGCAGGTCATTCTTAAATTCCTTATCCATATAAGGTATTGCCTTTAGCAGGGTTGTTACCTGATTGGAACTGAAAGACCATCTTTGACCTCTGCAAAGAGTCCGTTTTACATCCGGCCATATCCGGGTCAGATAATCCGAGTACTTCTTATCACTGGTAGCAAGCAGCAATTCAATGGTTAAACCGGCCTCCTGACTGGCTGACACAGACCTGCTGAAAAATGGAAAACCTTCATCCATGTCAGCCGGAGGTTGGTTCTCGGTTTGCTTCTGTTTATGGGCAATATTATCATCCCATACTTTGCCGGCTATATCCAAACATTCTCTGGCCAGATCGTCGTTATACGATTTCAAGGCTCTACCGGCTCCTGCCAGAGCAGTGGCCGATCCGATGTCCGACATTGGACTCATATTGGTAAAGGCCCAGCGGTCATCCATCGTTCCTGATGAGAACCCATCGGTTTCGAATGGTTTCAGGTTGCGATTATAAACAAAACCGTCGGTTAAATTGCCAGCATCACCAATCATGTTGTATTGCCACAGATTAGGCTGAACTATTCCGCGAATGGCATGGCCAAATGCACGAAACTGAGCCACCAGGGCAAGAGTACCATGCTCAATTTGCTGAATCAAGTCAGGGACTCCGTCGGGATGATGAATGGCCACATATTTGCGATCCTTATCTACCATTGTCTGATCGCGCATAATCCTCAGGTCTTCCCATGCGCTTACCAGATATCCAACCGTTGTATTATGTGAACCTGTTTGAATGTCAAAATCACCGGCATCAAACCATCCGCCAATGTTTAAACCGGGAATGTGTTCATAGGGTTTATATTTTGTACCTGTAGTGGATCCCATTCGGTATCCGTCATGGATCAGGGTATCGGTAGGCGCCTGTAAAGCGTCATCCTGATGGGGATTTCCATGCCAAACACGATAAGCTTCCTTAACAAACATATGATCCATTTGTACCGGCAACCAGGTATCGAGCGTGGCATGCCAAATATTATTGTATACCTGGTTGCCAATAGGGAAAGGATCGGAGACTACATTTCCATAGTGAATTTTATAGATACCCGGCTCCTGAATACCCGAAAAATCAAATTTCAAGTAATTGTATCGCATAAATTTTCCCCAGGTCGATAGTTTTTCCTCATACACTTTAACCTCCTGGCCATTTTCGGTCATGCGGAAAAGCCCGGCTGATGTCAGCGACTTATCCCTGGTATCCAACTCAATAACCGCTACTTTTTGCTGAAGTGGATGATATCCGGCTTGAGAATGCGATATAACCGGTTCTCTCACCCACGAAGGAATGTTGTTAGGCGTAAATTGCCACTGAATAACAGTTCCGGTTTTTCCGGAGGGAATCAGTTCCCGGACCACAAGCCAGCCGTTTGAAGCCAAATTGCGGCCATCCAGAAGACCAATTTCACCTGTCAAGGATTTGATGGTTACCTGCGACAAGGGATTATCGGGTGATAAAACCAACTTTTTCCCCACAGCAAAAGGAGTTGCTTTGGCATAAGTATCGCCAAATCGCTCCAATGTAAGGAGATTATTAAATTGAGGTATCTTTTCAGAAAAATCATCAGCAACCACAGGACCGGTAGGAGCCAACGGGCAGATGCCGGGTTGATCGTCCATTACAAATGTCTTTTTAAAGTAGGCTGATGGTAGAAATTCGATATTCATACCGGCTTTCCCCTCGAGATTTCCGGGTAATGGTTTATCAAGAATCACCGTAATGAGGCAACCATCATTTTTTGCTTTAACCTTAACCTTGCTTGTAAAATCATACTCCTTATAATAAAGAGTCAGGATTACAGCACTGTCTTCCGCAATTATCTGACGTTCTTTAACAACAGGTATCAGGTCCCATTGCTCTGGAGTAGGACTGAGTCGGACCGCTCCTCCTGTTACCGTGCGAATTCCATGCTGGATCATCTGAATACCATTCACCTTTTCATCGTTAAAACCACCTGTATTGTACGAATCGTTGTAGATCATCAGGTCGACACCGGGCTTTTTAAACACACCCAGTTCATCGAGCTTGAAAACGGTTTGCTGACCATAACTTTCAAGGGTTAGAAAAGAGGCCAATAATGGAATCCACAATAAGTAACCAAAATGTTTGCAAATTTTATTCATAGTAGTAGGATTGTTTATTCTGGTCGGCACTTTTCACTAAGTGATAATATTTACCAGTATTCAGAGTTGCCGATTCAGAGTTGTGTTGTCCGAAAGATAGGCAAAGCAACAAATATTACCAACCAAACCAGCAAGTAATTATATTCGACAGGGTAATGATTACAGTTTTCATTTTTGATTTAAGGATTTCTCCAGTAACCAAATTACCCTCTTCCGTTGAGACTGAGGCAGACACGGCCCTGTGGGGTTAAGCAGGGAAGCCAAAATCGCCTTTAATTTGATCAATCCCCTTCCGTCCCCCTGATGACAGGGGATAACCTATCCCGGGTTACAGCAAATAATCATGAGAAACAAAAAGCTACTGGTTGTCAGGAAAAGCACTCCCATGTTTCAAGGGAGATGGAGGGGTAAAATAGGAAATAAATAATTCTTGGTTTTTTTTAACCTTGTCAATATTATTCATTTTTAATCCTTAAAATCCGGGGTGTTACAATCGGGCTTATACTTGTCGACCCGTTGGGGTTAAAGAGATTTATCCCAACTTACAGCAAATAGGAATTGGAAAACTAAAAGTTTCTGATGACGGGAAATAACATAAAGTTGCCCGTTTGGGGGATTTATGAGGGAATAAAAACTTGTAAACGGGATTTTTTTATTTATTCTTAGTATTCATTTCCCACTTTCCGCCTCCCTGGATGCAAGCATAACCGGCATACCAGCGATCAGAGCCCTACCTTCTTTGGACTAGACTTTTAACCGTTTATCATTAAGGCCAAGTCCGTTAATTTTTCTAAATAAATCAAGTGCATAAACATCAGTCATCCCGGAAATAAAATCGAGTACAGTTTGAATTTTCTGATGTACAGGGGCTTTTTCATTAACGCGGTATTGCTGAGGAATAAACGGCAGTAACAATCCCGAATAGTAGTCGCCAGGAGACATAACGGCATTGGTAAACTCTTTTAGTAATGAGCCAAGAATCTTAAATCCCGCTATTTCAATTTCCACCACCGAAGGATGCTTATAAATAATTTCAAGTCCGGTTTTTTCGCATTGTTTCATAGCTTGTGCCTGACTGCCCACCAATTGCCTTATTAGTGAGCCCCTAAAGGAACCCTCAATAATGGCATCGTGATTATTACAAAACGCCATAGTGCAAGTCTCAACGAGTTTACCAATGACTCCCGCCCTTAAAAAAGCAATTTGTTCGTTGGTATCAGTAACCTCATCACAGATTTGATTAATACGCTTCAGAGATGCCTGGTCGTGCTCCTTATCATAGAATGCCAAAAACAAATTTCTGGTTTCTTCAGTTGAAAGAATGCCTAATTTATGGGCATCTTCAATATCCATTACCTGATAGCAAATATCATCGGCAGCTTCAACGATGTAAACCAATGGATGCCGCAAAAAAACGCCAGGGCTACCTGGTTCCTCTTTCAGTCCAAGCTCATGTGCAATTTCATTAAACAATTCTTTTTCGGACTGAAAAAATCCATACTTTTTCAGATGCGGAGTACCAGAGGCATAAGGATATTTTACAATAGATGCCACCGTGGTGTAAGTAAGAGCAAATCCTCCCCGGCGACGTCCGGCAAACTGATGAATAAGTAACCTAAGCGCATTGGCATTACCTTCAAAATCAATAAAATCATTCCAGATATGACGTTCGGCAACCTCATCGCGGTATTGACATCCCTCACCATTTTTAAAGAAGTGAGATATAGCTTTTTCTCCACTATGACCAAAAGGAGGGTTACCCATATCGTGAGCCAAGCAGGCAGCAGCAGTTACCGAACCTAATTCTTCAACCAATGGAGATTTAACTTTTACAGTTTCTTTAAGAAACTTTGCAATATTGTTTCCAAGCGAACGCCCCACGCTGGCTACCTCAATGCTGTGCGTAAGCCTGTTATGAACAAATACGCTGCCGGGCAATGGAAAAACCTGTGTTTTATCCTGCAAACGCCGGAAGGGAGATGAAAAAATCAGTCGGTCGTAGTCACGTTGAAACTGTGTACGGTCGTGGTGAGTAATATCACGATTTTCCTGGCCGGTTCGTTTAGTTGATAAAAGTTGTTCCCAATTCATAGGACTGTTTTGTTTGGAATTCTATAATTTAAAAAGATAATATAAATGATACAAATAAGGGTAAAAAGAACCGAAAAATAATTTGACTAAGTGATTTCTTACTTCCCCTCACGTTACCCCTGACCCCCAAGGGGGAACCCAAAAACACACAATTAAGAAACGTTCTTTTATTGTTGGAATAAACAATGTAAAATATCGATCATCCCTCACGTTACCCCTGACACCCAAGGGGGAAACCAAAAAAACACTTACAAAAAACGTTATTTCATTGTTGACCAGACATTAGGCACCCTGATGCACAAGTAAATATAATGCTACTTCATTGATTTTACCCACTATCTTCCATATAGAGCCTGTTTTTTGCATCAATTAAACAGCCATTTAGTAAATAGTTGTGCGATACTGTTTCATTTCGTGAGCAAAATGCTTAGCCCTGGCCCCGGTATATTTGTCGAGAAGCCGCCAAAAACCCGGCCCATGATTTTTCTCCACAGTATGGCATAGTTCGTGCAAAATGACATAGTCGATTAAATGCTCAGGCAAACGCATCAGGTGCAAATTTAAGTTGATATTATTAGCTCCTGAACAACTTCCCCATCGCGATTTTAAATTTTTAACAAACAGGTTTTTGTACTTAAACCCATGTTCTTTTGCAAGTAAGTTAATTTTTTTAGGTAAAATATGTTTGGCCTCTCGCCTCATAGCTTCTTCAATGCCATAACGTATGGCTTCCTGAATGGGTGTATTTGTTACTGATAAATGTGCGGGATAAAAAACTTTTAACTGACCATCAATTAAATGTAATCGCACATCAGCTCGATTTGCCTTTTGTATTGATAAAGAGAAACTTCTGGTTTTAAAACTGGTATTTTCATCAAACACAGTAAGTTTTTCCTCCCTATCCTCCATTTTTTGAAGCGCTTTTTTTAGCCATGGTTTTTTTTCTTCAACAAAGGCTTTTGCACGTTGTAAAGAAAATCCCGGGGGGAAAGAAACTCTGACTCCATCAAAAGGTTTTACACGTATTGATAGTCGGGTACAACGTTTGTCGGGCTTAAAAAGCACCGGACCAATATCGTCAATTGTAAGCAATACAGGTTGTGTTGAAGCCATGATTTATAAGATGGTTTGACAAAGATAAGAGTTTTATAAAACAAAAAATTACTCTTCGATTACAGGAGTGCCCGGCGAAATAACATTGTTACTGTTTTTGGATCAATATGATATGAAGTGAGTCCAATAATAATCCATGTTAAGTAGTCCTCTCACGCTAAAAAGCGGGATTACTTTTTTGACATGACACAAAAAACGAAACAGTATAGTGTCATATCAAATACAGATTACCCCTCACGTAACCTCTGTCCCCCAAGGGGGAACCCAAAAACACACTTCTAAAAAACGTTATTTCATTGTTGATCTGACACCTGGCTGACCGGGAATTTTATTTCTTATAAGGCCATAAAGATGCACAATTTACTATTATGACTGCTTTATTGATTTTATCCACAATAATTCATGTAGGACTTTGATATTTTTGTCTTTAAGTTGTTATGATTTTGAAATATTCTATTGTAACTTGTGTTAAATGAAAAATAACTAATTAATATATTAAAGTCACGCTGCACGCCATTTCAGCCACAGATTGGCGAAATAGCTATAAGATTATACTTAGGCAAAGTGCTTAACTAAACGACTTTAAATTATTATTTTTGATATGCCTGAATTAAAGATATATCCTATTTTTCATAGGCAAGAGGACCGCATTGCTTTGGAATATGATTATATTCCAAACAGTATGGTTGACAATATTACCAGGAATTTACCCGGACGGAAATACAGCAAAACAAAAAAAGTTTGGCATATTCCCTTTCGCAAAGATTTTCAGGTGTGGCTTGCTAATCAATATGAATTGGTAGCCAATCTTAATGTATTATTTTGTGACGCTGCAACACCTGCTGATAAACAAAACACTACAATTGAAATTACATCCAAACAGAAGGTTCTGATAACCATTGATAAGACCAACAAAAAATTTTATGTAAATCATGATTACTCACCCAAATTATTTGACATCTTCAATCATCTGGAAGATGGATTCTGGTTAAAAAGTAAAAGACAATGGGTGTTTAAAGGTTCTAATGAACTATACTTAAAAGTTATTGACATTATTGAAAAGAATGGTTATTTATGCGAAAAAGCATCTTCTTCAAATACCATTGAACCTGTTGTAAGTGTTAAAGTACCCGATGAATTTAAATACATATTAAAAGCATATCACGAAACGATTATACTGAAACGGCTAAGCGCCAGAACAAAAATTATTTACGAAGGCTTTTTCAAGAAATTTTTAGCCGATCACCAAGGACAGGAAATAGAAAAATTGAACTATCAGGCTCTTTACCAATACATAAAAAAACAATCTGAAATACTAGGTCCAACCTCGCTTCAGCAAACTATTGCGGCCATAAAATTTTATTATGAACGTACGTTAGGTTGGGATAAAATGTATTTTTATTTATCGGATAAAAGAGCAATTAAAAAAGACACCCTATTTATTCCATTTAGTGAAATAAAAATTCTTTTACAGGATATTGACTCTCCCGGTGACCGGCTCCTTTTATTTTTGGTATATCATGCCAATATCAGATTAAATGAAATTTGCACCTTACCAATTGATTCAGAAAATATATTTAGTTCCAAATACAAATTGCCGGGAAACAGCATAGAATCAGCAGATTACTTTAAGCAGTTGGTTAACGAATGCCGTACTCAATATAATCAGACCAAACTGCTGATTGAAAATAAAGGAA
Organism: uncultured Marinilabiliaceae bacterium; assembly: GCA_964608615.1. Classification (GTDB taxonomy): domain Bacteria; phylum Bacteroidota; class Bacteroidia; order Bacteroidales; family Marinilabiliaceae; genus CALEUX01. Next base: position 1,592 of record CAZSQG010000107.1, on the reverse strand, counting down.
AACCACATTCATTAACAACCTTGAAAGGAAAACTATACAGGATATTAGAGCATTACCAATTAAAAGATATATATCAGCAACAATATGAACTAATACTTAAAAACACTGAATACAGCATAAAAACACAGAAGATGTATCTTTGCGCGTTTATGAAATTTCTTGAATATTTTAATTACAAACATCCCTCCTTTATTAATGATGAATCCATAAAGGATTATATGATATTGCATCGCGAAAAATCGGCCTCGCACCAGGATAGTCTGGTAAGTACTTTTAAATTTTTTTTTGAAAAAATTCACAATCAAACACTCTCCGATAAGTATGTAATGCGACCGCGCAAAGGTTTTTCGTTACCTGATTACTTTTCGCACGAAGAGATTTTAGGGATGCTTGGCTGTACTGAGAATCCCAAACACAAATTTCTTATAGCTCTGGCCTATACTGCAGGAATGCGAAGAGAGGAAGTACAAAACCTGAAGATTAGAGATATTGATTTACAACACAACAGAGTTTTCATTAGAGATGCCAAAGGAAATAAAGATAGATATTCATTATTTTCAAAATACCTCCACAGTTTGTACCAGGAATATCTGGAGAAAGAAAAACCCAAAATATATGTTTTTGAAAGCATTTTACCAGGAGTGAAGTACAGTACCTCCAGCATGTCGAATACACTAAAGAAAATGGCCAAAGATGCCGGTATTAAGCGTAACGTACATCTTCACATGTTACGACACTCATTTGCAACGCATCTGTTAGAAGAAGGTAAAGACATACGCTATGTTCAGGAGTTATTGGGACACAGAAGCATTAAAACAACTGAACGTTATACACACATAATAAGCGATGCACTTACTACTGTTGCAAGTCCATTTGACAGAATAATAAGTGAATCAGGCTTTAATATAACAAAAAAGCCAAATCCGCCTTAACTTATAAAATGAGGAATAAAACTCACCCTATTCCTTTAGCACGACCAATTACGCATTAAAGCCGATAAGGTAGCATTATCGAGACACAAAAAACTTTTAGCTTTGACATTTTGCTTGCCAAGGTTAAGATATTACGTGCCTAATCAAAACTTTATTGAATAAAATTGGGATGTATTCGAATTAATTATACATTTGAAATACAATACGCTAGCCAACCAATAAAAAAGCATAGAAATGGTTGGTTTTTTTTTACATAAAAGAGGAATAATAAAATATAGCAAAAAATGATATATGTTGTTTATATCAACAAGTTAGGAAGACAAATTAATACGATATAATATCCATAACGTCAATAGCGCTATAAGTACGTTATAGGGCATTTTAAGAAAAGACACGAGCATTGAGAAAAGCAATTAAAATAGGAGAAAAAGAATTTACGTCAAAGAAAGAAGCATTGAGTCATTACAAGGCGATTTTAAATTCTTATGACTTTGGCGAAACTTTAAAACAAAATGATTTTTATGATATTCTCGATTTGCTTGAAACTCACCCAAACGTAATAGAAAAAATTGGTGTCGGAATTGATAAAGTAAGAGTTGCAAAATTGAAATATGACACAAAATCGTTTGAATTAGTGAGAATTGACGGTTCGACAGAATA
>CAZSQG010000106.1:0-11277 GCA_964608615.1 uncultured Marinilabiliaceae bacterium | reverse complement strand
TTGAGGGGCTGGTGCCGGTTCCGGTGTGCAAGTTCGAGTCTTGTTCTGGGCACAATAATTAAGTTAAACCTCTTGTAAATTAATTATTTACAAGAGGTTTTTTTTTAGGGGTTGAGATAGAAACGATATATGTAAACTTCTATTTTTCAGAATTGTTCCCGGTGAACTTTTTCCCATAATAAGTCTTCTTCACTGTATGGTGCACGTTCTTTTTCTTTAAATCCTAAAGCCAGAATGGCCGCTACCTCTATATGTTCCGGGGCATTAATTAATCCTTTAATGTAATCAGAAGCATTGACCTTATCATTATGCATGCGATTACGTACTTGTATCCAAGTTGAACCAAGTCCAAGGTCCTCGGCAGCCAATTGCATCAGGATGGTGGCAATGGAGCAGTCTTCAATCCAAACATCGCTTTTAAGGGGATTGGCAAGAATGACTATTGCCATGGGCGCTTTACATAAAAAAGCAGCTCCATGTGGTTTACACTCAGATAGTTTTTGAATAACCTCCTTGTTTTCGATAATCACAAATTCCCAGGGTCTGCTGTTTTTGGAGCTTGGTGCCAAAAGAGAGGCTTTAAGTATTGACTTTAAAACATCCTCAGGGATAAACTGTGGCAAAAACGAACGACAACTTCTTCTTTTTTGAATGAGGTCGATAATTGTCTTCATCTCACTTTTTTAAGGGTTCATTAAGCAACTTCTCCATCTTAGCAGCTTCGGCCTTCATTTCAAGTCTTATATAACAGTTTTTAAGGTATTGGATGTATGTTTTATTCTCGGCTTTCATTTTATGAAGTTGAATAAAAAGGTCGCGAGCTATTCTGAAATCAGCTGATACTTTTTTTAATTCTCTACGCAGATAAGCATAACTGGTATAATCGGGATTGCGGTTGTATTTGTTCATTTCACTTTGATACAATTTTTCTGCCTTTTCGTAGTAATAGCGAGCTCTCCAGGAAATTGTTGATTCGTGAGTCGCATTTTCTTTTAATATTTCCTGGCTATATTTTAAGGCTTGCGCATCCAAGTCTAGTTCATCGAGCACTTTAAGGTACTTAAACCGTAAGTCGGCATCAGTCTTTTCCGGGATCTTTTCCCATAATTCCTGTGCTTTCTTATAATTCTCTTTTTCCGTCTCTAGTATAAAAAGTCTGGTTGTAGCGGTATTGTAATATGTCGTGTTTTCAAGTTGAGGTAAGTACTTATTCCAATGTTGGTATTCCAGCTCTTTCTCGCCCGAGTTTTGATAGTTTGTTCCAAGTATGCCTAAAACTTCAGGATCAGAGGAGGTGTCAGCAATTCTTGACAGGTAAATATGAGCTTTATCCCAGCGTCCGGTTTTAAATGCCGATAATCCGGCCATTTGAATTGTTTTAAGGGTTGGCTCAATCGCTTTTTTACTGTTTTCGAGTTGCTCGAATGATTGAAGAACCAAGTCATAATTTTGAGCTTCGTAGGCTGCTGTTATTTTTGATTCGAGCGAAACAATATTTTTTTGACTGCCGCACGAGTATATCAAAAGAAGGGTTGGGATTATAAGGATAGAAATTTTCTTTAGCATGATAATAATTGTATTAACATAATTGGAAAAAGGTCACAAATTGAACTAAAAAATTATTTGATTTTTGATATTGTAAAGATAGGAATACAAAGAGAGGTACGCAAATTGGACTACTTTAGGATGGGTAATATTAAAAAAACGACTTTGAGATTCAGTTTATTACCTCTTGTAAAAAAAATAATAATCTAATAGTAGTTGTTAATAGTGTAAAAATCCTATTTTTGCAGCACTAAACACGGGAGTAGCTCAGTTGGTAGAGCACTGGTCTCCAAAACCAGGTGTCGGGAGTTCGAGCCTCTCCTCCCGTGCTTTATAAATAATAATGGAGAGTTGGCCGAGTGGTCGAAGGCGCACGCCTGGAAAGTGTGTAAACCTCAAAAGGGTTTCCAGGGTTCGAATCCCTGACTCTCCGCATAGAAGGTTATCATGAAAATGGTAACCTTTTTGTTTGCAAAATCGCGATTCAAATAGAAGGGAAGCTCTCAGTAGAATGGAAAAAGGAGTCTTAGGTTGTCATGGCCAATTTTTAATCTCGTAATACCTTAATCATTACATCAATTTCGCCTTTTTGGACTGAATTAATTTCCTGAAAAGCCTTTTTTGAAAGATCTATTATGCGGTTTCGGGCATATGGGCCACGGTCGTTTACTTTAACAATAACACTTTTATGTGTTTCCTGACAGGTTACCAAAACCAACGTTCCCAATGGCAGGGTTTTATGGGCTGCAGTAAGTAAATTTGGTTGGTAAAGCTCTCCGCTTGCCGTTTTTTTACCGGTAAAATGGTTTGAATAGTATGATGCTTTGCCCGATTCAATAATAGATTTACTTTCTATTATATGAGGATCAACCAAATTTGTCAGGGAGGCTGAAACAACCATTAGTAGTAATATAAAAAGGAGTCTTCTCATGTAATAGATCGTTATCCTGTAATAATATGGTCTATATAAAGATTCCCGAAAACTTTAGGGAATAATATACGCAATGTGTATATTGATAAATAATTGAGAGCTTATCATGTTTTTTGTCAACAAATCATCTGCTAATGTAAAAAAGTTTAACGACTCAAAACTTATTGCGATCTAGTGTTTTTAATACATAATGGTATTCACTCAATAATCAGACCATTGTTAATTAATTCAACAACATACTCTTAAAGTGAAAGTAAGGATCTTATATGTGCAGCAACAGCTGGTGGTTACACAGAAGAAATTTTATTATTTGTACAATAAAAGCTTAATTGTTGATGTGTTTTTTTGTGAGTTAATACAATTCTGAAAATTCAGGTTATTGTCAGTTCTTATATTTTTTCAAATTTAATCATTGAGAGAGGACAAAATAAACAAATCAAAATATTTTTTGTCGTAACATCTCTTTTATCGATTATTAAGTATTCTTTTGGCCTGAGAATTGAGTTAATTTTGCATATTCATTACCGGTAAAAAATCATGGGTTTCTTAGTTTTGATAATAAAGCATCAACTACAAGTGAAACTATGTTTTGGTATTTTGGGGTAAAGACTATAATGGTTATAATTCCATATAAGGACAATAAATTAAGTCAAGATAAAGTTTTAAATTTGGCAGATTAGTATATAACCCTTAAAGTGTTAAAAAGCTATATATCTCACAAAATTAAGGATTTATATTAGTATATTTAAATAGTTATAAAATAAGTTTTTATTTAGGATAATTAATAATTTAATCAATTATAAAATGAAACGTTTTCTTAAGATTTTTCTCGGAGTGCTGGGAGGTATTTTTCTCCTGTTACTAATATTACCTTTTTTATTTAAAGGTAAAATTGAAACAAAAGTAAAAGAAATTGTCAACGAACAGGTAAATGCCACTGTAAGCTGGGATCATTTTTCACTTTCAATGATTCGTAACTTCCCCAATTTGGGTATGGGACTCGAAGGTTTATTGATTGTAAACGATGCTCCATTTGAAGGAGATACTCTTGTTTCAGTTAAGGATTTTTCTCTTTCAGTTAATGTCTGGAAGGCTATATCAGGAGATGGCATTGAGATTAAATCTATAAAAATTGAACGACCCTTTGTCAGTTTAAAGGTGAATGCCGACTCAATTGCCAACTGGGATATAATGCCGGTTTCTGATGAAGAAGTTGTTGAAGACACCACCTCCGAATCTTCTGGTTTTGCCATGCAGCTAAAGTCTTTTGATATAAAGGATGCTTTTTTAGCGTATTCTGATAAAACCATGAATGTTTCAACTTCGGTGAAAGGGTTTAACTCATCCATTAGGGGTGATATGAGCGCAAACTATACCAATTTAGAAATTAAAGCCTTTGTGGACACACTGGATTTAACTTTTGATGGTGTTCGTTATTTAAAGAATTCTTTTTTTGATATAAATGCAGTCATCGGAGCCGATCTGGATAAGATGATATTTACCTTTAAGGATAACGAGTTGAACTTTAATAAAATACCGCTGTTTTTGGATGGAACCTTTGCTATGCTTGACGAAGGTTATGATATGGATTTGAAATTAGCAGCTCGTGAAACTGAGTTTAAAACAATTCTAGCTCTGGTTCCGGAAGTATACCTTAAAGATCTGGCTGGTTTAAAGACTAGTGGAAGTTTTCAGTTGGAGGCTACAGCCAAAGGAGTTTATGTTGATAACGACCATTTACCGGCATTTAATTTATTACTCGATGTAAAAGATGGTTATATCAAGTATCCCGATCTTCCAAAATCCATTGATAAGATAAGAATTAATATGGTGGTTAATAATCCGGGAGAAACATTGGATCAAACCATTACCGATATTACCAGCTTCCATTTTGAGCTTGCCGGAAATGCTTTTGATGCTAATTTACGTGTTACCAGTCCTATCTCAAATGCAACTTTTAAAGGTGGCATAAATGGCAGTATAGATCTTGCCTCACTACAACAAGCTTTGCCATTGGATAGTATTGAGATGAAAGGGGTGATAACATCTAATCTAACTCTCGATGGTAATTATGCCATGATTGAAAAAGAGCAGTATGAGGATATTAAAGCAAATGGAAATATAAGCCTAAATGGTTTTGAGTTTAAGAGTCCTGATTTACCCCAAGGTGTTGTTATCAGTGAGGCTAATATGCTGTTTACCCCTCGTTATGTTGAGCTGAAATCATTTCAGAGTCAGCTTGGTGAAAGCGATTTCGGACTTAAAGGAAAGCTGGAAAATTATCTTGCTTATGTTTTAAAGGATGGTGTTTTAAAAGGTAATCTGGATTATTATTCGAAATACCTTAATACAAATGAGCTAATGGGATTAGTTCCTGAAGATACTGAGAATGCTGAAGAAATCCCTGAAGAATCAATAGGTAAAGTATTGGTACCTTCTAATTTGAATTTTGTTATGACCAGTAAAATTGATAAACTGCTTTACGATAAACTGGAATTAACCAATACTAATGGAAGTGTAAAAATTAACGATGCCAGGGTCCTACTTGAAGGGTTAAAAACAGATATGCTTAGCGGTAAGGTTGTAATGACTGGCGAGTATAACACTCAGGATACAATTAAACCTTTTGTTGATTTTTCTCTTATTATTTCATCCATTGATATTAATCAGGCATCTAATTCTATCAGCATGGTTGATTCGTTGCTTCCCATTGCAAAAAATGCAAAAGGGTTAGTGTCGAGTAATTTTAAGTTTAACACCATTATTGGCGATGATTTTTCACCGATCTTAAATACCATGAATGGTGGAGGAACGCTTAAATCAAACAATCTGGAAGTCTCAGGATCAAAAGCTCAGAACGCAATGGCCTCTATGCTTAAAAATGATAAGTATAAAGTGGCATCTATTAAAGATTTAACGGTGAATTTCACCATTAAGAATGGAAATATTACGGTTGAACCTTTTGATGTAAATGTTTTTGGTAAGAATCTGAATATTTCCGGAAGCCAGGGTGTTGACCAAACTATGGATTATAACATTAAAATGCCGGTTACCCGAAGTGAACTAAGCAATGTAGCCGGTTTATTGGGAAGTTCTCTCTCATCATCAGGTGAAGACTTAATGGTTGGTATTGGTATTAGCGGAACAGCATCTGATCCAAAACTGAAAATTAATTTAGACGATGCCAAGGATCAGGTTAAAGAAGAGTTGAAGGAGGAAGTTGAAAAAGCTGTTGAAAAGGTTTTGAGTGATCCTGAAATTGAAAAGAAAGTTGAAAAAGCGGCTGAAAAACTTAAAAAACTTTTCAAGTAAGAATATTCATATTTATTTGTATCTGTCAGGATTATTCCTGACAGATATTTTATTTCAGACAATAATAGGTTGCTATTCTTTATCAAAAGATCAAGATTCTGTTTTAATAGTAAATATTACGACTTAATTATTTAGTTTACAACAATAAAAAAACCGTTGCCATAGTGGTAACGGTTTTTTTATTGTTGTAAAGAATATATAAATTATACCCTTTTTTCTTTGATACGAGCTTTTTTGCCAGTAAGATCACGTAAATAGTAAATTCTGGCACGACGTACTTTACCAAGCCTATTCACTTCCACCTTATCAATAAAGGGAGAGTTCATGGGGAAGATACGCTCAATTCCCACGTTGTTTGAAACTTTACGAACGGTAAACCGTTTGTTTATTCCAGTACCTTTGATTTGGATAACCACTCCTTTAAAAATCTGAATCCGTTCTTTGTTTCCTTCACGGATTTTGTAATGAACAAAAATGGTATCACCGGCATTAAAAACAGGTTTCTCTACTCCGGCAGCAAAGGCTTCTTCAGCAACTTTAATCAAGTCCATTTTTTTGTGCTTTTGAAGATTTAACTTATACGTGCAATATTATCTGACCCCTATGTTCAGTAAGAGATTACACGAAACGGCTGCAAAATTATACTTTTTCTGTGATATATCCATATCTATCTACGCTTATTTTTTATAAATCCGGAAAAAAAAGATAATGCTGATATCTGTCTGTTGGTCAGAGTAAATCAGAAGAGCTAATAGGTTAATAACGCAAATATCAAGTGGAAATAAATGAACTGTTAAAAAAAAAAGTCCCTGAACACTTTTTCAATCTTTAAATTTTGTGATAAATTGAAAATTAAAGTATCATTGTATGAATATCTAATTTCTACAAAATATGGAAAATAAGAGTAATAACCTTATGGTTGGCATGACCGTTTTTGGCACCATCTTCTTTATATTTGGTTTTGCTACTACATTTATTATTCAATTGAGTTCGCCCGTTATGGCAGTTTTCAATTTAACTGAATTTCAGGCGCAACTCTTGACATCTGCTTTTTTTATTGCTTATCCTATAATGTCTATTCCAACAGGAATGCTGATTAACAAGATTGGCTATAAATGGACCGTTAGTTTAGGGCTGATTTTAATGGCAATAGGGAGTGTGGTATTTATACCGGCAGCCAAACTTCCTTCCTATCCTTTATTTTTAATGGCTACATTTATTTTGGCTACTGGAGTTGTTTTTCTTCAGGTTTCTGCTAATCCTTATGTTACAGCTATTGGCCCTGAAAATAGTGCTTCAAGTAGGTTAAATCTTACACAGGCTCTGAATTCTATAGCCACGATGGTTGCTCCATGGCTTATTGCAGTAGTAATTTTCCGTGGATTGGAACTACCTGTGGGCGATGCTGATGCTCAATCTTATGGTCTTCAGGTTGCAACCCGTATTCCTTTTCCATTTATTGTGATGGCTCTAATTGTTATTACCGTGGCTATTGCATTATTCCTTATTAAACTACCTACCATCTCTGTTGAGAAGCAGGCTGGTGAGAAAAAAAGTATTTATAGTCATCCCCATGTTTTGCTGGGTGCCTTTGCAATTTTTTGTTATGTTGGCGCTGAAGTTGGTAATGCCGGTTTAATGGTAAACTATTTGCGTAGTGGAACACTGAGTCTCTCAGCTGAAATGGCTTCAACTTATGCGGCTATCTATTGGGGTGGTGCTATGGTAGGTCGTTTCTTTGGTTCTATAATGTTCTCAGACATGAAAAATGGTTTCAAAAAGTATGCTTCTATTGCATTAGTACTTGTTTTAGCCTTGGTTTCAGGAGCATTTGTTACAGAATGGAACTGGAAAATTGGTGCTGTTTTTACCGTTGTGGCATTTGTAAACTTTGTGATTATGCAATTTGGAGGAGGTAAACCTGCTCGTACCCTTGCTATCTTTGCCTTGAGTGCAGGTATTCTTGGATTAATTACCACTTTTACATCTGGTCAGATTGCCCTGTGGACAGTTATTTCAATTGGTCTATTTAATTCAATTATGTTTCCAAATATCTTTGCCTTAGCGGTAAAGGATTTGAAATCAAACGAATTGGGATCTGCTTCAGGAATAATCAACGCTCTTATTGTTGGTGGAGCCATTATTCCTCCCCTGATGGGATCTATTGCCGATAACTATAGCTATACATACGCTTATATTGTACCAGCTATCTGTTATCTTTACATCTTCTTCTTTGCTGTAAAGGGTAGTAAGATCAGAATTGTTTAATATACAATATTATTAAAACCCATCGATTTACATAATTTAGTGATGGGTCTTTTTTTATTATAATAATTTATTAATTATTCTTTTGTGAAGGTATAATCTTTACACTGGAAACAATAATGTAATAAAATGAAGAAATTTGCTATTGGAATAGATATTGGTGGAACAAATACTGCCATTGGTGTTGTTGATGAGAAAGGTAATGTATTGGTTAAAGGTGGTATTGATACGCCTTCGCATGGCGATATTAACCTCTATGTGAAAGACCTGACTGATGCCGTACGTGAAATGATTAAATCAGTTTTGCTTCTGAACCCCGATTCAGAGGTGCTGGGAATTGGAATTGGGGCTCCAAATGGAAACTATTACAATGGAACCATTGAATATGCACCAAATCTTTCGTTCAAAGGTGTAATTAGGTTGGTAGATCTCTTAAAGGCCCAATTTCCTGAATATAAGCACCTGGCATTAACTAATGATGCCAATGCAGCTGCCATAGGAGAAATGGTTTATGGTGGTGCTAAAGGAATGAAGAACTTTGTAATGTACACTCTTGGTACTGGTGTTGGCAGTGGTATAGTTGTTAATGGTGACCTGGTTTATGGGCATGATGGTTTTGCAGGCGAATGTGGTCATACTATGTTGATTCCTAATGGTCGCATGTGTGGATGTGGTACCCGTGGACACCTTGAAGCTTATTGTTCTGCTCCCGGAATGAAACGTACTGCTTTTGAACTTATGGCTCATTACAATGCTACTGATAGCCTCTTAGCCGATAAATCATTTAATGATCTTAGCTCTAAAATGATATATGACGCTGCCGAAAAAGGTGATAAAATTGCCCTCGAAGTATTCGAGCTTACAGGAAAATATCTTGGACAAGGGTTGGCAGATACTGTTCATCATTTGTCGCCTGAAGCTATTTTCTTGTTTGGAGGACCAACCGCTGCTGGCGATTATATTTTTAAACCCACCATTGCAAGTATGGAATCCCTGCTGTTGCCCATATTTAAGAATAAGATTAAAGTTTTACCATCTAAATTAAGTTCAGGTGATGCTGCCATTGTTGGAGCAAGTGCATTAGTATGGAAAGAACTCGTGAAATAGTTGGTTATATTATTAATTGTATTGGGAAGTTGTGCATTGATACAGCTTCCCGTTTTTTTTATACATAACCTCAAATTCGCAAGGGGCTTGACTATTTGATTAATTAAAAATTATATTTCGGGCTTTAACCTAAGCCAAATTCTCATCATCAGTCAGTCATAATAATGTATACGGGTTTTAGGTATAACTTTACCTATTCAGCAATATTATTTGGAATAATAACTCTGTAAAAACAGATTGTTAATGGTGATAAACGATTTTATCATATTGCAACATTAAGATCGACAGCGATTAATGTGTTATTTTATCGTTTAATAGTATTCGTTATTAAAAAACTATTGCAAAATGGTTTGATTAGGTTTAATTTTTTAATTTTACATTAATTTAGCATATTGAAGATATATTGTTAGTTCAGACCTTGATTGTCAATGTTATAAGACGTAAGCGCTAAGATTGAGCTTAAGTGAACCCAAAATTATATAAATATGTCAGAAAATTATTTTAAGAAATACCCTTCCAAAGAGGGGTTTTACAAAGAGTATGGAGGTGCATTTATTCCGCCTGTCCTGGAAAAAGAGATGAAGAAAATAAGCGATGCCTATTTTGCTATTAGTAAATCGCACAATTTTATCTCCGAGCTTAGGAGTATTCGTAAACACTATCAGGGGCGTCCAACTCCGGTTTATTATTGTAACCGTTTATCGGAAAAGTATGGCGGTCGGATTTATTTAAAGCGTGAAGATCTTAATCACTCTGGGGCGCACAAGCTTAATCATTGCATGGGAGAGGCATTGCTAGCCAAGTACCTTGGAAAGAAAAAATTAATTGCCGAAACCGGAGCAGGTCAGCACGGTGTTGCTTTGGCTACAGCTGCAGCTTATTTTGGTCTTGAGTGTGAAATTCATATGGGTGAAGTGGATATAGCCAAAGAACATCCTAATGTTGTGCGTATGCAAATATTAGGAGCAACGGTAATTCCTGTTACTCATGGTCTGAAAACATTGAAAGAGGCTGTAGACTCAGCTTTTCAAGCCTACTTGCAAGATCCTGAAAACACAATTTACTGTATTGGTTCAGTCGTTGGGCCTCATCCATTTCCTATGATGGTACGTGATTTTCAGAGGGTTGTGGGTATCGAAGCCCGCGAGCAGTTTTTGGACATGACAGGTGAGCTTCCCGACAGCGTAACAGCTTGCGTTGGAGGAGGGAGTAATGCTATGGGTATCTTTACAGGCTTTCTGGAAGATCAGGAATGTGCTTTGTACGGTATCGAGCCGGGAGGACGCTCACTGGAGCCGGGCGAGCATGCAGCAAGTATGACTAAAGGCAAGCCGGGTATTCTTCATGGCTTTAAGAGCTACTTACTTCAGGATGAAAAAGGTGAGCCTGCACCCGTTTATTCAGTTGCCAGCGGTCTTGACTATCCCGGAGTTGGCCCTGAGCATAGCATGCTTCGTGATTTGAATCGCGTAAAATACGATTTGATTTATGACAAAGAAGCCATTGATGCATTTTTCGAGCTTAGTCGTTTGGAGGGAATTATTCCGGCTCTTGAGAGTTCACACGCTGTAGCTTATGCTATAAAACTTGCACAGAAGGAGCCTAAGACCTCGATTCTTGTTAATCTTAGTGGCCGCGGTGACAAGGATATTGACTTTGTAATGGAAAACTGGGCTAAAGACTATTAGTCGGCATTACTAATATTACATAATGAGTGCAGAACAGGTAGCAATACGGACATCCTATTTCAGTATCGCGGGGAACGCCGCGCTTGCAATAATTAAAGCGCTGGCAGGCTACTTCGGTAATTCTTTTGCCTTAATTGCCGATGCAATAGAGTCAACAACTGATGTGTTTTCCTCTACCTTAGTGCTGTTGGGTTTGAAATATGCTACCCGTCCCGCCGACGAGAATCACCCCTACGGACATGGTAGGATTGAGCCATTGGTAACTTTCGTGGTTGTTGGCTTTCTTATTACCTCGGCTACTGTGATAGCCTATGAGGCTGTACAGAACATAATGACGCCTCACAAATCTCCTAAGGCATGGACGTTAATTGTCCTTGGTGCTATTATCCTTTGGAAAGAGTTATCTTATCAGATTGTGGTACGAAAAGC
>CAZSQG010000105.1:0-11306 GCA_964608615.1 uncultured Marinilabiliaceae bacterium | reverse complement strand
AGTCAACGGCAGCCTGTCATCCAGAGCGCAGCGATGGATCTATTTATCAATGAATTGCGAATCTATCATTGACGGCGCAGCGATGGATCTATCTTTCAATTAATCGGAAATCTATCATTGACGGCGCAGCGATGGATCTAATTATCAATAAATCAATAACATCTCATTAGTAGCGCAGCTAAGAACATAACCTTTACCCTTACTGCTGGAAGTTTGATTAATACATTTATGTTTTGTATTTTTGTTAAAAACATCTTTAAACTGTTGTTTTTACTACATTTATAAAGTCAATAGCTTTGGGAAAGAAATTAAACGAAGTGCGCAATGATCAGGAAATATTCCAGGACCATTTGCCAAAAAATCGTTGTGAACGAGACTGTTATTGGACGCTATAAACGTGACGACGTAAAACCCTCAATCGAGATGGCTGCCCATATTGCGGAGGCGTTCGAGGTTTACCTGGATTAACTGGTAGGCAATACGGATTTATTGCTCGATAAAACCATTAATAAAAGCATACAGTATATCCAAAAACTCGACAAAGAAAACAAAGGACACTTATTTGCCATGAGGATGCTTTTTTTGCTCGATTTTAAAACTAAACAAGCCTATGGCTCTTAACTTTTAAATTATTCTGCCATGCAAAACCAATTTGTAATTACAATAGACGAGCATGTTTCTCAGGATTTCGCTTTAAACTTCCTAAAAAACGTGAACTTTATAAAATCAATAAAGCCCAAGAAAGAAAAAGGCAAGAAGGTTTCGGATATTGACGAAGCTACCCTAATGTCTGAACAATCTTTGGCCGAAGACTGGCTCTCGGAAGAAGACAACCGTTGGGATAAAGTATTATGAACAAGTATACTAAAGGCGATATTGTTATTATCCGGTTCCCCTTTACCGATTTGAGCAGTTCAAAGAAACGCCCGGCGCTGGTTATCTCTAATGATTCAGTAAACCAAACCGGCGATTACCTATTGGTGCAAATTACGTCTAAAGAAAAAAACGACACGCTTTCGCTTCCTATTGAAAAACCCGATTTTACAGGTAATAAACCTTTGCCACTGGATAGTTTTATCAGGCTGCACAAAATCTTCCTGCTTAACGAAAGCCTTATTGCCGGTAAGGCTGCTTCCGTGAAAATTGATTTTCTGGATAAGGTGGTGGGCAAAATAGTAGAACTTATTAAATAGGGCATTGCCGCTAAAATAAAGGCTATTTAAAACATTGAAGAAACAAAATACTATCCCCTTTGTCAATCTAACAGTCTCTCATTAGTAGCGCAGCGAAGGATCTAACTATCAATAATCTTCAAATTATATCGTTGCTATTACCAAAAAGGATAACATGTTTTCCTAAAGGTTAGATTCTTCACTTCGTTCAGAATGACAATAAGTTGCACCCTCTGCTATCTCCCATTAAAAAAGTGCGGTGTCATCCAGAGCGTAGCGATGGATCTAATTATCAATGAATCGTAAACCTCTCATTGTTAGCGCAGCGATGGATCTATTTATCAATGAATCGGGAATCCGTCAATAGTAGCGTAGCGATGGATCTAATCATTAGAGAGTCAAAACGAAAACTACTCATCCTCAATAGCATACACGAGGTGAAAATTTATTTTACTTTTTCCTCTTTTTCTTATTAACTTGTGTTGATTTGTTTAAAAAACAAACAAAAAGTTGTTTGTTGATATCCCTCCTCTACGTGATAAACCTCTGCCTAAAGAGGTTGTATAAATATTTTTCTTTATAACTGATTAATAATTCATTATATGAGAAAGTTATACGTTCTGAAGATGACTGTTCTTCTGATATTGGGCTTATCCGTTAAAAATGAATTATCACAGGCGCAAACAGTTACTACATGGTATGCCATAAACTCGGGCGACTGGGACAATTACAACAACTGGACACTTGATCCTGCCTCAGCGGTTTTTTACAACCCCACAAACAGCTATCCTCAAAACACTAATGATAATGTGGTAATAAAACCCGGAATAACTATAGAAGTCCGCGTTAAAGACCCTGCAATAAATTTGAGTTGTGCAATTCTTACTGTAAACGGCCGACTCGACCTAAATGCTTCTTATGGCCATAACTTTACAGCCATCCGCGGTAATGGCCGTATACTGATGGAAGGCGATAATTTTCCTACAACAGCCGATGCTTCGCACTTTATTAACCAGGGACAAGGTGGAGGTACTGTTGTTCTCAGAGGAAGCGACTTTTCTCTTTCATCTCCACATACATTTTATAATCTTGAAATCAACGATACAGTTATTGGTCATACTTATACTATTGACAACGACCTTATTCTAAACGGAAACCTTAAACTTATTAATGGCAATCTGAAAATAAACGATATTGGTTCAATTATTCGTAATATAACCGTTAATGGAGATATCACGGTTAATGAAAACAATAACATAACAGTTGGTACAGGTGATGCTGTTCATATTTTAAATGTACTCGGCAATTTCACTAACTCAGGATCTGTTGTATTTTCCAACTCACCCCAATACTCCGGAGCATTCAATGGTGCTGTAAAAGTATATTTTAAGGGTTCTACCAATAATGATTTGGTTTGTAACGGTCCCACCTATTTTTACCGTATGTTTGTTGATAAGGGAACTGATAAAACTTATGCTCTTTCGGTAAACGCCGATGATCCCGATAATTTTAAGCTTTTTGGCCCAATTGCAGGAAGCGTGGCGATAGAAGGAAGTGATGGGACCGGCGGTTGGGAGCGATTAGCGTTAGTTTTAAATAACGGAACCCTAAAGCTCGAATCTAATATAAATATTCCACGATTAGGCGAGAACCGTGTTGGAGTTTCTCCTAATGAGTTTCACATCCCATACACCTCCATGCTATGGATTAACGGAGCAACTATTGCCACATCTGATGCCGGAGGTGGCTGGAGAGGCATAACTGTTTTTGGAACTCTGCGTGTTTCGGACGGATCATTTACCAACCCTGCCAATTCAGGTGGAATCACCTATTTTAGCAATACCGGATCGCCGGGAGTTTTACAAATTGAAGACACAGGTACTATTTTTACCACACAACTAAAACAAGCTAATGGTAGCGGTAAGTTTTGCTATTTTCAGTCGGGGGGCCAGCTATATATAAGTGCCTTATCCGATTCAAGAATCTCATCGGCGGTTTTTGCTTTGCCACAATCGTCGCATGTTTTTGAAATGAGTGGAGGCAAAATTATTATTGATGCCATAAATAATACTCCAACAAACGGAATTCATATTGGTGTGAGCGATGGAAATTATAATGTAACAGGTGGTACCATTGAGATAAAAACACCAACTCTTGATGCAGCATCCGAAACGCAATTTGAGATTAATTCCACTGCTCCATTTTATGATTTAACAATATCCGAATCGGTTTATGCTCCAGGCACTCAAAGCGTTGTTCTCCAGGAAGATTTAACGATACTAAATAACTTAACAATTAGTACAGGAACTGCTTTTAATGCTACAGGTAACACCTTGTCGATTGGTGGTAATTTAACAGTTTCCTCAGGTGGAGTATTTACTCAAACATCAGGTGACATTATGTTTACAGGTAACTCCAATTCGGTTGTAGACAATGCCAATGCCATTTCGTTCCATAATTTTGTTATTAATAAAAATGATATTTTTACTTCTGAGCTCTGGCATCAGGTAAGTTTTGGAGGGGCAGCAGAAGTAAACATTGAAGGAGACCTTACTGTTACACAGGGCGAGTTAAATATTGGCGGGTTAAATATTCCTCAAAACGGCAATATTAACATTGTTGATGGGAATATTATTGGATCAGGAACTTTAATATTAGCTGGTACTACTCAACAAACTCTTAAAGGAAAAACAGGAAAAGAACAAAGCTTTGGAAAAATCATCCTCAATAACAGTTCTGGAATAAAGCTTTTAAGCAATGTGAATGTTGAATCCTTTGACTTTAATTCAAATGGTGTTGTTGATTTAAACATCTATAATCTTGATATTGCCAACGGAACTTTTACCTCTGGTGGTAGCTGGGGTAATTCACGTATGTTTGCCACTTCCGGATTGGCCTCAAATGGAGGGTTGACTTTGCCGGTTAGCCTTAATACAACCTATACGGATGAAGAAGCACAGTTTTTCCCTATTGGGTGTATTTATAATAACAATTACTATTTCACTCCGGCTACCATAATGGTAAATGGCTCGTTAAGCGATGCCGGAAAAATAAATGTCAAATACATTAATGACAACCATCCCACTGTTGACAGTCCCTTTGGTGTTGTTCCTTTTTATTGGAAAGCTAATTATACCGGACTTGAGTCTCTTGGCACTTCCAATATGCGGTATGTTTTCACACATTATAATAATATATGGAATTTACCCAGTGGCCGCGGAATGGTTTTTCAAACAGATAATTCATGGTTTGATGCCGGTAATGATGTAAGAGATGGACATAATTTGGACTTTGATTATAACGATCCCTTAATGGTTGATTATTCATATGGGGTAAGCACTGCTTTTAATGATGTCAGAACACTTTACAGCCGTCAGTCAGGCGATTTTAGCGCAGCCGAAACATGGACCACAAGTCCAACACATATTGGAAGTCCTGTAAATCCTTCGCCACATTCCTATGATATGTTTGTTATTGGAGGTGATGAAACTATTAACCATCAGGTTTATATTGATGGCGGAGAAGACGCTTCTCAAGTATATATTAAAGGTAAATCGGAAACACAAATTGGTTTTGGTAATAGCCAGATAGCTCCTCCAACATTGGAAATAAGAACATCGGCCGATGGACCCCTAACTCTTTGGGGTGGAAATAATTTAAACTTTATAAAAGGTAAAGGTCGTTTTTTACTCTATCATTATGACGACATGCCCACCGTTGATTTTACTGATTTTGTGAACAATGATGAAGCAATATTTGAATATGCTGGTAGCAATAACTATACTATTCCAATTTATACATACTTTGATTTATTTGGTTTTGAAATTCCAATCTTTGAATTAGTAGAATACCCAAATCTACATATAACCGGTGCTGGAACAAAAACAGCCGGGAATGCCGACTTATTAATAAATGGCGATCTGTACGTAGATGACGCCACCTTTAGAATAAGCAATAACGCCCAAGGCGATCTGGTTATTTTGGACAGCATCATTATTAACACGGGCAACCTGGTTTTGCCCAATGGCGTAGCCCGCACCATCAGCATTGAAAAAGATATTGCTTTTACAGGCTCCGGCACTTTTGCTATTAACACAGCAGGCTCACCACTTAATCATCAGATCAACCTTAATGGAAATATCACTCAGGGCAATGGCAATATTGATTTATCAGAAACAGCTTTTGCAACTGTTAATTTTATTGGTGCTGAGTCGGCTGTTGTTTCAAAAACAGGGACTGGAGATTCCGATTTTCACAATATTACCATAATCAAACCATCGGATAAACAGGTTCATTTTACCGGTGATTTTAATCTGTTGGGTTCAACAAATGGAACAACAAAGGCATTAACTCTTACTTCAGGCGAGTGTCATCTTGACAACAGCAATATTTCAATTGATCTATCCACCGGGGGCGCTAATTTTAAAATCCCGTCCATATCAGCCTTGCGCGTTGATAATGGTTCGGTCGTTAATGTTGGCGGACCGGCATCCAACACCGGTATATGGCTGGATGGTAGTTTGATAATCGATAATGGTGGAAAGGTTTATTGTAACCAGGGAACCAATGATTTCACCGATAACTTTATTGAGTATTCATCTTCGGGCAATGCAACAATATGGGTTGGTGATATTGCCGGGCTTTTTGTTGGTTCACAAATACGCCGTGCCACCACCACCGATGCAGGCATCCTGAATTTTACCCAGGCTAAAGCTAACAGTACCATCACAATAGGCACACAAAGCGCTCCGGTAAACAACCGTGGCGTGTTTGAAATTATTAACACAGGCAGTTCATTCACTCAATCAGAAGAAGGCAGTAATATTACCATTGCTCGCAGTCAGACTGCTCCAACAATTGCATCGCTATATTTTGACCCTGAAACATCTTCTATTGCTCAAAATTCCGGGTTTACTATTGGTGATGAATCTACACCCGTCGATCAGACTATTGGATTATATGCCGGAAAAAGCATGATGAATTTAACCATTGATGGAACAAATGCCCCTACAGCCCAACTCAATATTGTTCCGTTAACACTTAACGGTAGTCTTTCAATTAACACAGGCACTTTCGATGCCAATGGCCTTGATGTTACTATTATTGGAGAAATGGTAAATAACGGCCTATTCCTGCCAAATGAAAACTCTACCTATTTTAGTGGTGCATCCAATCAATCCATCTCTGGTACAGGAAAGTCAACCTTCTTTAACTTTGAGAAAAATACAGGCGCAACAACACTATCTCTATTAACCGACTCAATAACAGTAACAAACAAGCTTACCCTGCGAACAGGAATATTTAACACCAACGAAAACAAGGTAGTTGTTAAGGGAGATGCTTCCATTTTCGCAGGATTTAAAACCTACAGCAGTGACGCAAGCGAAGGTTTTATTATGCAGGGAACAATAACTCAACAGCTTTCAGGTAGCGGAACTTTTGCTCGCTTAACAATTGATAATGCAGCAGGGGTTGTAATCCCAACTCAGGCTTCATCGATTAATTTCAGCGAGGCCTTACGGTTAAAACAAGGCATCCTCGATATTGGCCGTAACCTAATAACAATTGAACAAAATGCCACAATAGAACCTGTTTCAGCCTTCTCGGCAACAAATATGATTCAGACCAACATCTCATTTACCGATGCCGGCATCCTCAAATACCTGCCGGCGGGGCCTTTAACAGAGCCATTTATTTTTCCTATTGGTTCATCGGGCAAATACACGCCCGTATCATTAACTATTACAGGCAATAGCAGCTCAACGGGATATGTAAGGGTGAAAGCCGCAAATGAGTGCCATATCACAGTGCTCGATCCCGATAATGCTCTTCATTATAACTGGACTTTAGATGCAACCAATATTAATGATTTATCAGGAAGTGTAATAATGCAGGCTGTTCCATCGGATGTTTTTTACACTAACCTTGACTCTCTTAATGCCTACATTGCAGCACGCATACTTACCGGCAGCTCCCAGTGGGAAAAACTGTCGAATATCTATGAAGAGGGTGAGTTAATTGAAGGTTTTGACAAAGATAACTCTCTGTTAAAATTCAGATTTATCAATAATAACTCATCCGAAATAAACGGCGATTACACCGCAGGTACTGCTTTTGCAATCCCTGACGAGATTCCTTGTTACATCACGGTGGACAATGGCGACTGGACAACCCCCACAACCTGGGCCAGGTATTTTCCCGATACAAACACTATTGGTGAAGTTGGCTTTGTTCCAAGAGGCAGCATAATTTATGTAAATAAGAATCTTACCATTTCCCAAAACTTTATGTCGGCCTTCCGTACCAACACTCTTCCAACAGGAATCATTACTGTTGGTAATACCATAAACCACCGGTTTGGTACAGTCACCGGACAGGGACGTCTGGTTTTACAGAACTCCTCCTTCCCTGCCGGCTTTTATGAGGAATTTTTCTCGGAAAATGGCGGAACAATTGAGTTTACCGGAAACACCAATTATGATGTACTATGCGAAAAACCTTCTGTAAATAATCTTGAGTTCAGCGGTACCGGCGAGAGACGGCTTGCTTCTGAATTAACAATTCTTGGCTCGTTAACAATTAGTGGAGCTAAACTAATTAATGAAAACAGCCAACTCGTTAACATTAAAAAGAATATAGTGTTTGACTCAGGCAGTCTCGTGGCAAACACAGGTACAATTGTTGCATCAGGTAAAACATTACAATATATTGGTGGATTAGCTTCTGCAGGCTTTACCGGCACCAATGCATTCTATAATTTTACACTGGATAATACAGCTGGCTTAACATTGCAAATTCCGTTGAATATATCAAATTCATTAACTCTTACATCAGGCATTATTAACACCACCGATGAAGCACTATTAACATTGACAAATACCAATAACACTCTTTTAACAGGTGCATCGTCAACAAGGTATATCAACGGACCATTACAAAAAAATATTAATGCAACTGCTACATTTATTTTTCCTGTTGGTAACACCTCACGGTATGGCCCTGTTACGGTAAAGCCTAACACTTTGTCGGGTTACTGGAGCGCTAAATATTATAACCATGCCCCTTCGGCTGATGGTTTTACCACAATGGTATACCCCATTGAATATGTTAGTAACAATGAGTATTGGGATATTATTGCCCCGGATATTTCAGGCGCTGCTGACGTTACGGTTAGATGGGATGCAAATAGTGGTATTAATCCTGCTGAAGAGTCCAACTGCCTGGTTACCTACAAAGAATCGCCTTCAGGCTGGACCGAGACTGTTGCTTCTTTTAGTGGTGATGCCACTTCAGGTAATGCCCATGCCACGGGTTTACCTTTTAACAGTTTCTCAGGTAAAAACCGTATATCTTTTGGTTCCACAAGCATTCATGCCTATATATGGACCGGCAGTATTGATGCCAACTGGTTTACACCCGGAAACTGGTCGGGAAGTATTGTTCCGTCGGCCAGTGCCATGGCTACCATTGCCTCCACCTCCAATAATCCTGTTATAGCGGGGGCTGTAATAGCACAAACTAATTCTCTCGATATTCAAACAGGAGCAACACTAACCATCAACCCCGGAGGAAAACTAACAGTAAATGGCAACTTGTCAATAACCGACAATGGAGGCTTGATTATGGCTAACATAACCGCAACCAATGGTCTTGCTTCCCTAATTACCAGGGGTACTATCTCGGGCACTGCAAATATTAAGCTGGAATTACCTGCTAACAGATGGTATTACCTGAGTAGTCCAATTGAAAATGCCTCCATGGGAATTTTTGACCCAGGGGCTTTAGGAGCCTTAGTATATCTTTACCATAATCAGTGGATTAGCCAAACCATCGATAATTTCAACTCTCCTTTATTGGATATTGAAGGTGTATTGGTAAAGTATGATGCACCAAAACAACTGAATTATTCGGGCATCCTAAACTCAGGAGTAACGCCAATATCACGTTCGTTCGACACTGGCGGATGGTATCTCTTTGGTAATCCCTATCCAAGTTCTATCAATTGGCAGGAAGACGAAGGATGGACAAGAGCTAATATTGACGGAACAATGTGGTACCGCACAAAAATTGGCGAGGAGATGGCTTTCGTTACCTATAACCGATTTGCCGTTACAGGGGCTCGTGCAGCTCTTTATCCTGATGGCACATGGGGCAATGAAACCGACCTGGCAAATATTCCGCCTTTGCAGTGTGTTTGGGTAAAGGCATACTCCGGCGGAGCTATACTTGCCGTTGGTAATACAACCCGTACACATGGTTCTGAAGGTATTTATTTAAAGAGCAGATCAACAAACCATAGATCTGATATAATCAGAATTACTTCATCAAACAGTTATTCGCGCGATGGCTCTGTTGTTTATTTTTTCGATGAATCGGTGGATAATATGGATAAAGGCGACTCCGAAAAACGCTTTAATGATTCGGATGTAGTACCTGAAATTTACACCCGCATTGGAAGCACTGCTGCTGCTATAAACGGGTTAACGCAACTTGGTTCTCAACAACGTTCAATTCCTTTAAGCGTGCGAAATAAGATAAACAACCCCGTAATCCTGAATTTTGATCTTGGCATGTTCCAATCTGACCATTCTATTATGCTCGAAGATAAAATTACAGGAGTATGGACAAATATTAGAACCAACCCTGATTATTCATACACACCTTTGGCTTTGGGCGATGTACACAATAGGTTTGTTATTCATGTTAACCAGGTACCAACCTCTATTGTTGATACTGAAAAAGAAAATAACAGTAACAGTGGAATAACCATTACTGGAGCCATTGGTGAGGCATGGGTTACAATTAGTGATGATCTGATGACCAAAAACGCCCGCATTGAAGTTTATACCATTGATGGGAAAAAAGTTTCCGAAACACTATCGGCCGCGTATAAAACATTGGTTAAACTGCCACGGGTTGACGCCATGTTCGTGATTAAGGTAACGGCTGGAGAAGAAGTGAAAACTGAAAAAGTACTTGGAGAATTATAAGGAATGAACATTCGTAAACATTGAACATTAGATTCCTCACGTCGTTTGGAATGACAACCCTCGGTGGTGTGAGAAATGAAAAAAGCAGAAGTCGGGCGTTGCCCGACTTCTGCTTTTTTCTTTTTACCCAACGGCTGCCTGTCATCCAGAGCGCAGCGATGGATCTAACCCTTAATTCATTCGCAACTGCCTGTCATCCAGAGCGCAGCGATGGATCTATCTTTCAATGAATCGGAAACCTGTCATTGCTAGCGCAGCGATGGATCTAACAATCAATGTATCAGAAACCTGTCATTGGCAGCGCAACGAATAACACAACCCTTTAGGTATGGAAAAGAACACCCTATTAAACTGAATATTAGATCCCTCACGCCGTTTGGGATGACAACCCTAACGACACGGGAATAAAAATTGGGGAAACGGGGAAACGCCCCATACCGTAGAGACAGGGCATGCCCTGTCTCTACGGTATGGGGCCGATGGCTAACCCCCTCCTCCAACCTTTTTTATGGAACCATAAACTATTTTCATCAACAATATTCATCTATTTAGCAAAAAAACTAGTATAATCAATTCATTATGACAACTAATCAGTTACAAGCTTCGTACAACAAGTAATTTTTGTATTTTTGCCGATTGAAATATTAGAATGGATAAACCATCCTTTGAAAATAAAATTTGTACATCATTAAAACATAAAAATATGGTCATTTCTACCACCTGTAACATACAAAACTCTAACCAAAATTGGTTTCATGCTTTAATGAAACTAATACCTGTTATACTACTTGGATTATTCACCCAAGGGGTTACAGCCCAAACAAATACAGAAACATTTACCGCAGGCACATCCACCTGGACTGTACCCGATGGCGTTACACAAATTACCGTGCAAGCCTGGGGGGCCGGTGGCGGCGGCGGTGGGTCCAATCAAGACGAACGAGGAGGCTCCGGCGGTGGCGGTGGTGGTTATACCACCAAAAATTTTACCGTAATACCCGGACAAAACATATCCTATACTATAGGTGGTGGTGGGGCTGCTGGTAATACCAATGCCGGTACCGGAGGTAACGGCGAACAAACCACTATTCTGGATCTAATAGCTAATGGCGGTACTGGAGGAGCTGGCAATAGAGGTATTGCC
>CAZSQG010000104.1:0-11326 GCA_964608615.1 uncultured Marinilabiliaceae bacterium | reverse complement strand
ACTCCATGCTTCAATTCCACGAGCAGCTAAAGGAGCAAGTGTTTTTGGATGTAACTCTATAGGTGTTGATGTGAATGGTTTGTCATGTTTGTTATCGAAAGTAAAAACTACAAAGTATAATAAGAATGATTTTGAACGTATATTTATTACAGTTATTGAATCTCATCCTCATGAGAGTAAGGTTTATTTGTTATATGCCAATTATTTAAATCATACCAATAGAGCAGATGAAGCGCTTAAGGCTTATGAAAATGCTCTTTTAATGGATGAAAAACAGGAAGATGTTTGGCAGGAATATTTGTTTCTGTCGTTAAACAATAGTACTAAAGAAGATTTTTTAAAGCAAGCTCAAAATGGCGTTACTGTTTTTCCTGAAAACTCCATTATTCAATATCTTACGGGAGTTGCTTATTCGTTAAATGGAAGCAGAAAAGAAGCAATAAATCATTTAAATGAAACAATAAAATTCAGCAAAGATAATCCTCAGCTTGTTTCTCAAACTTATGGTTTTCTCGGCGATTTGTATTACCAGGAAGGCGATTCAGAGAAGAGCTTTGATAGCTATCAGAAATCAATTGATATAGATGACAAGCAGGTAGGTGTACTTAATAATTTTGCCTTCTATCTTAGTGAAAAGGAAGTTCAACTTGATAAGGCTGAGAGGTTAATATCTAAAGTTATTGAGTTAGAACCCAACAATGCTACTTATCTTGATACTTATGCATGGGTATTATTTAAACGCGAAAGGTATTTTGAGGCCTTATTTATTATAGAACAAGCAATTACTAATGGAGGCGATTCAAATGCAGTTATACTTGAGCATTATGGCGATATACTGTATAAAAACGGTAATGTTGAAAAAGCAGTTGAGTTTTGGGTTAAAGCATTTGAATTAGGTGATGTGGATCTTTCAAAAAGCATTCAGAAAAAAATTAGTGAAAGAAAATATATAAAGTAAAAGTAATGAGACATTTGAACTTTTCATTAATATTTTCAATTTGTGGATTTCTTTTGTTTTTAAGCTCATGTAAAAGCAAAGAAAAGGTATTTAAGTATGAAACAATTAAATCTATTGAAGAGACAGTTTTAATTGATAGTTTATTTAGTAAACAATTAATATATAACACATTATATTTTAAGAAAATTAGTATTGAATTTGATGATAATGGTAATTCAAAATCAGTTAGGGCTAACTTGTTTATTAAGGGTGATTCAGCAATAATTATTTCTGTTATTCCTTTAATGGGAATAGAAATGTTTCGTGTTTGTATTGATAGGAATAATATTAGAGTAATTAATCGCCTTAACAAAAAGGTTATTGTATCCGATTATAAATATTTGTCTGATAAATATGCGATTGATGTTGATTTTGATCTTGTTTTGGCAATATTAACGAATTCTCTTTTCTCATATCCCGATTACGATCCTCAGTTATTAAAGAAATATTCGGCTTATCATCAGGATGAATATTACTCGTTACGATCATTGAACTTTAAGCGATTTGAAAGGTTATCGCGAAAAAACACTGATATTTATTTACATGAAGTTCGTATTTTACCGGGTATTTATAAAATATTAGGAAGTACAGTTGTTAATACTTCTTCGGGGATATCTCTGAATGTAGATTATAAAAAATTCACTAACCTAAATGGTAATAATTTCCCAACTTTAATTAGTATTATAGCACAACAAGCTAATAATAGTTATCGTTTGGTTTTTAATTATGACGAAATTATTTTGAATGGACCTAATTCCATAAATTTTAGAATTCCTGATAGTTATGAAGTTGTATCCTATTAAATATTTCGTGTTACTGGTTATATTAAGTTCTGTGACAACTTTTTGTTTGTCTCAGAATGTTGATAATTTACGGTCCGAAAGAGAGTCGCTTCTTAAGGAAATTGAGAATACCAATAAGTTATTACAAAATAAGAAATCTTCACGTGAGGCTGCATTTCAACAAGTTAATATACTTACAAAAGAAATCTCAATACGTGAGAAATTAATCAGTAATTTAAGCATTGAGATTGAAGCTTTAGAAAGTAGAATAGAGGTTAACCAGGCTGTTATAAATGGATTAGAAGCCGATATAAAGGAAGGCAAGGAAGAGTATGGAAAGTTATTAAGAGATTCTTATAAAAGGAGAAACTCACTTGATGAATTGGTTTTTTTTTTAAGTTCAACTGGTTTTTCAAATGCATATAGTCGATATCGCTTGCTAAAAGAATATTCGCGTTATAGAAAAAATCATGTTCAAATACTTATAGAAAACCAAATTCGTTTGAAGGCTTATCTTATTGAAGTACAATCGCAAATGGAACAAAAGGAAGTTTCTTTAAAGAATTTGGAGAATGAATTTAGCTCACTTAATGATAATAATAATCAAAAAAGAAAATTAATCACTGAACTAAAAAAGGATGAAAAGTGGTTATTGGCTTCACTAAAAGAAAAAGAAAAAAAAGCTAAAGAACTGGAAAGTCGTATTCTGGAAATAATCCGAGCAGCTCGCACTTCTACTTCTGGTACAAGTGTAACAGGAAATGATATTACTAAGTTTATGGGAAAACTTATATGGCCTGTTAATAAGGGCATTATTGTAAGCCAATTTGGCGAGCATGAGCATCCCGTTCTTAAGAATATTTTAGTGAAAAATAATGGAATTGATATCCAAACGACTGGAGTAGAGGAAGTTTTTGCGGTACATTCAGGAGAGATTAGTAGAGTTATTAGTATACCGGGATATAATAATGCTGTTATTATGCGTCATGGTAAGTTTTTGACTGTTTATGCTAATTTAAAAGAGATTAGAGTTAAGCAAAATCAAAAAGTAAATGCTGGAGTGGTTCTTGGGACTGTATTTAGAGAGAAAAACGATGCTGGAGGATTACTCCATTTTGAGATCTGGAATGAAAGTCAAAAGTTGGATCCGGCCAAATGGTTAATTCCTTAAAAAAACTTCTGATTTAGGAAACTTCTTTTTTTGTTTTGAGTATAACAGTGATAATCATTTGTAATTATAGTAATGATTATAATGAATTTTAAATATGGAAACGTGGATAAAATGGTTATAAAATCTGAAATACAAAATATTAACCTTATTGAAAGGTTAATAGATGATATATCTGTTAAATATCAGATACATTCAGATGTATATGGAAAGCTTTTACTTGCTGTAGTAGAAGGAGTTAATAATGCCATTGTACACGGAAATAAATTGGTAAGCGATAAAGATGTGGTTGTTGAATATAATGTTTCCGATGACAAGATTGAATTTTTTATAAGTGATACTGGTAATGGTTTTGATTATAAGAACCTTCCTGATCCAACAAAACCTGAGAATATTGAGAGAACTCATGGCAGAGGTATTTTCTTAATGAATCATCTGGCTGACGAATTGGAGTTCAATGATCCTGGTAATCAGGTAAAAATGGTATTTTATATCGCTTAAAAGTGGCTTTTAATTTCTATACCGAAGATATCGATTTACCAAACATTGATTTTGAGCAAATTAAAAGTTGGCTTCAAGATGTTATTGGAGATCATATGAAATCTGTAGGTAATATAACTTACGTTTTTTGTTCTGACAATTATATCCTTAATATTAACAAACAGTTTTTAAATCACGATTATTTTACAGATATTATTTCTTTTAATTATTCTACTCAACGTTTAATTTCAGGAGATTTATTTGTTAGTCTTGATACTGTTAAAAGTAATTCGGAATTGTTCGGTTCCGATTTTAATATTGAATTATCTCGGGTAATAGTTCACGGTGTTCTTCATCTTTTAGGTTGGGATGATAAAACCGATGAAGAACGAATTGTTATGCGTGAAAAGGAAAATTATTGGTTAAGTAAGCTAACAAAATAATTCTATTTAACTCGCAATACGCAGTTGTGCAGTAAGATACGCGTTTTTTTAATTAAATTACTCGTATTGTTTCACCATTGGTAAGGCTTTTGTTTAAATATCGTACTCAGGAAGGTTTAATTATGTTTAATAAACCTTTTTCTTTGTATAATTTTTCGACTATTGCTTTCTTCTTATTATTTTTGCGCATTATCATTTATAGAAATTTATTTCAGATGAAATTTGAATATGATGTTATAGTTGTTGGAGGTGGCCATGCAGGATGTGAATGCGCTTCAGCTGTTGGAAATATTGGTCTTCAGGTTCTGTTAATTTCAATGGATCTAAACAAGTTGGCTCAAATGAGTTGTAATCCTGCAATAGGAGGTATAGCTAAAGGGCAAATTGTTAGGGAGATTGATGCATTGGGTGGATATATGGGTATTGTTTCAGATGCAGCATCTATCCAATTTCGTATGCTTAATAAATCTAAAGGTCCTGCAATGTGGAGCCCCAGGTCTCAATGCGATAGAATGGTGTTTTCTCAAAAGTGGCGTGAGGTATTAGAGAATAATGAAAATGTTTCTTTTTGGCAGGATTTTGTGGTTGATTTGCTTATTGACGATAAAGTAATTAAGGGAGTTAAAACTCAAATGGGAGTTAATTTCTTATCCAAGGCCGTTGTATTAACTAATGGTACTTTTTTAAATGGACTTATTCATATTGGATCGGTACAACTTCAAGGAGGTCGTATTTCAGAAAATGCTTCTTATGGAATAACTGAAAAACTTATTTCAGCAGGATTCTCAACTGGTCGTATGAAAACTGGTACACCGGTTAGAATTGATTCACGTACCGTTAATTTTTCTAAATTGGTTGAACAAGAAGGTGATGACGATTTTCATAAGTTTAGTTATTTACCGGGTTCGAATAAAACATTAAAACAACGCAATTGTTATATTACTTATACAAACAATAAAGTTCATTCGGCCATTTTGGATGGGTTAAGTGAAAGTCCTATGTATAATGGTACAATTCAAAGTTTAGGGCCCAGGTATTGTCCCAGCATCGAAACCAAAATCATTACTTTTTCAGATAAGGATAAGCATCAGCTATATCTTGAGCCGGAAGGAGAGACTACAGTAGAATACTATTTAAATGGATTTAGCAGTTCGTTACCTTTACAAACGCAATTGAATGCACTAAAGGAAATTCCTGGGTTGGAAGAAGCGTCCATATTTCGTCCTGGATATGCTATTGAATATGATTTTTTTGATCCAACACAGCTATATCACACCTTAGAGACAAAGCTTATTAAGGGTTTATATTTTGCTGGTCAAATTAATGGAACAACGGGCTATGAAGAAGCAGGAGCTCAGGGATTGATGGCTGGCATTAATTCAGTATTACAAATACTGGGTAAAGAACCTTTTGTTTTAAAAAGAGATGAAGCTTATATTGGCGTTTTAATTGATGATTTAGTTACAAAAGGGGTTGATGAACCTTATCGAATGTTTACTAGTAGGGCGGAGTATAGGATTTTACTTCGACAGGATGATGCCGATCAACGCTTAACGCCTAAAGGTTATGAAATTGGTTTGGTTAAGGAAGATAGGATGGATTTGTTAAGGAAAAAAACTGAATTACGTGATAATTTAATCAGCTTTTTAGGAAATTTAAGTGTAAAAAAGGATGAGCTTAATGTTTTTATGGAAAAAAGCGGAACAGCGGTTCTTGCGCAGGGAATAAAACTTCTGGATATTATTTCACGACCTCAGGTTAGACTTCTCAATCTTATTGAATTTTATAAACCACTAAAGCTTTATTGCAAAAATATTCCCCAAAACAATTTTGATGAAATTGTTGAGTCGGCCGAGATTCTTATTAAATATAAGGGCTACATTGAAAGGGAACGATTAATTGCCGATAAACTAAAGCGGCTGGAAAATATTAAAATTGGAGGGAAGTTCGATTATAAAACTATTCATACAATTTCAACGGAAGGTCGTCAAAAGTTAGAAAAAATTAATCCTGAAACTTTAGGACAGGCTTCAAGAATAAGTGGTGTTTCGCCAAGCGACATAAATGTTCTTTTAGTGTTATTGGGTCGTTAATGTTCCACGTGGAACAGAATATTTTTAAACATTAATTGGGCCATGTAATTAAAATCAATAAAATGAGCACTTTTTCTATTTGTGGTAAGGTTGTCGATGTTTTTCAAAGAGAAATCTTTAATGGGGAAATCGTTGTTCGTGACGGTAAAATAATTAGCATCGCAAAAGCAAATAGCGCTCCTGATGTTTTTATTTTACCCGGATTAATTGACTCCCATGTCCATATTGAGAGCTCTATGCTTACGCCTTCAAGATTTGCTCGTTTGGTTATTCCGCATGGCACTGTTGGTGTTGTCACAGATCCGCATGAGATAGCAAATGTAATGGGAGTGAAGGGTGTTCAATTTATGATTGAAGATGGAAAGAAGGCCCCGCTTAAATTCTACTTTGGAGCTCCTTCGTGTGTACCTGCAACTTCGTTTGAAAGTTCTGGAGCTGTACTTAATGCAAATGACGTTACAAGTCTTCTTGAAAATCCGGATATTTATTTTCTGTCTGAAATGATGAATTTCCCGGGTGTAATAAATGAAGAGCCTCAGGTGTTGGCCAAGCTTGCTGCTGCAAAAAAAAATAATCTGAGAATTGACGGACATGCACCAGGTTTAAAAGGTGAAGGTTTAAGAAAATACATTGATGCAGGTGTTGAAACCGATCATGAATGTGCCACGTTTGAGGAAGCAAAGTTGAAAATTGATTTGGGAATGAAAATTCAAATACGAGAGGGAAGTGCCGCCCGAAACTTTAATAACCTGGCTCCTCTCTTAACGCTTTTTCCCGACTCTGTTATGCTTTGCACTGACGATAGTCATCCGGATGAAATATTGAACAATGGACATATTGATCGACTTATTAAGCTTGGGTTAAATATGGGAATTGATATATTTAATCTGCTTAGGGCTTCAACTGTTAATCCGGTTCTTCATTATAACTTACCGGTGGGTTTGTTACGTGTAGGTGATCCTGCCGATTTTATTGTAATTGATTCTTTAGATAGCTTTGATGTAAAAAAGACATTTATTGATGGACAATGTGTTTTTGATAGCAACGATGGATTAAAGTTTCCAATTACTTCCGTCACTGCAATTAACAACTTCCGTTCTGAGTTAGTTTCATTGAGCCAATTAAAAGTTGTAATGCCTGCTGAATATAGCAAGGTGAAAGTTATCGATGTTAAAGATGGAGATTTATTGACATCTGAGGGACGATGGATTCCTGATTTAGACCATAACCGTGAAGTCTTTTCTGATCCTTCGGCTGATGTTTTGAAGTTGGTGGTTGTAAATAGATATACGAATGCTCCTGCCGCCGTTGGATTTGTTAGAAATATTGGTCTAAAAACTGGAGCCTTGGCTAGTTCGGTTGCGCACGATAGTCACAATATTGTAGCCGTTGGAGTTGATGATCAGTCGCTCTTAAATGCTATTAATACATTAATTGATAAAAACGGCGGGATCGTAGCAGTGAATAACTCTGGGGCAACAGTTCTTGAATTACCGGTTGCCGGATTAATGAGTCTTGAGGAGGGCGAAATTGTGGCCGACCAATACCAAAGGCTAAATATACAAGCTAAGCAGCAAGGATCCTGGCTTAAGGCACCCTTTATGGCTTTGTCGTTTTTATCTCTATTAGTTATTCCTGACCTCAAGCTTAGCGACAGAGGATTGTTTGATGTAAATAAATTTGGCTTCACATCCTTATTTGAGTAAACATTTTCCTATGGCTGAATCGGGGACCTCGCGAATAGAATATTTAAGGACTGTTGTTAAAGATCTTCCTGAGGGTCCTGGTATTTATCAATTTTTGGATGTCTCCGAAAAGATAATTTATGTAGGAAAAGCAAAGAACTTAAAGAAACGGGTTTCCTCCTATTTTAACAGAGAACCTGAAAATGGAAAAACACGCGTCCTGGTTAAAAAGGTAATAGACATCAGGTATTTTGTTGTTGACTCGGAAGAAGATGCACTTTTACTTGAGAACAATTTAATAAAAAAGCACCAACCCCGATACAACGTACTGCTTAAAGACGACAAAACATTTCCATGGATTGTTATAAGTAATGAACCATTCCCACGCGTTTATCAAACACGACAATTAATAAAGGATGGTAGCTTTTATTTTGGACCATATACATCCGCAATGATGGTTCGTACTCTTCTGGATTTATTTCGGCATTTATACCCGCTTCGAACTTGTCGTCACCATCTTTCGGAAGAAAATATTTTGAAAGATAAATTTAAACTTTGCCTTGAATTTCATATTGGGAATTGCAAGGGACCCTGCAAAGGATTGCAAAATGTGGATGATTATCAAAAGCAAATTGAAGATATTAAGGCAATATTAAAGGGAAATATTGGATCCGTTATCCGATATTTGAAAGATAAAATGAATGCTTTTGCTTCTGAATATAGGTTTGAAGAAGCAAATGGAATAAAGCAAAAACTTAAACTACTTGATCATTTCCAGAGTAAATCAACTATTGTTAATCCGAAAATCGACAATGTTGATGTTTTTTCTATTCTTAGTGACGAGGATACGGCCTATGTGAATTTTCTTAAAGTGATAAACGGATCAATTGTTCAGGCACATACAATCGAGTATAAAAAGAGACTTAACGAAGCAGATGTGGAGTTGTTAGCTTTATCTATTGTTGAATTACGTGATCGTCTTCAAAGTAATTCACCTGAAATTATTGTGCCTTTTTTACCCGATATTAAGTTTCGTGGGGTCGATTTTGTAGTTCCTATTATCGGGGATAAGAAAAAATTGCTTGAGCTCTCCGAGAGAAATGTAAAGTTTTACCGACTCGAAAAGCTAAAGCAAGAAGCCAACAAAACAAAAGTATCTCCTTCGCTACGAATTCTTGAAACACTTAAGAACGATTTGCACTTAAAAAAACTTCCTGTACATATTGAATGTTTCGATAACTCAAATATTCAGGGTGCTTTTCCTGTTGCCGCTTGTGTTGTATTTAAAAATGGCAAACCTGCTCGAAAGGATTACCGGCATTTTAATATTAAGACTGTTGAAGGGTCTAACGATTTTGCCTCAATGGAAGAGGTTGTGTTCAGGAGATATAAAAGAATTGTTGAAGAAGGATCTTCTTTACCTCAGCTAATTATTGTAGATGGAGGTAAGGGGCAGTTGAGTTCGGCAGTAAATGCCCTAAACACTATTGGTATTGGTTCGGATGTTGCAATTATTGGCGTAGCAAAACGTCTTGAAGAAATTTTTTTCCCTGGCGATTCAGTTCCATTATACCTTGATAAAACAACTCCATCTTTAAAGCTTATTCAACACCTGAGGAACGAAGCGCATCGTTTTGGTATAACCTTCCATCGTAACAAACGAAGTAATGCATTCTTAAAATCCCAAATTGAGAATATTCCCGGGGTTGGAGAGAAAAGTATTGAAGCCTTGCTTCATCAATTTAAGTCATTATCAGGCATTAAAGCTGCTTCTTTTGAAGAACTTCAAGAAGTAGTTGGGGCTGCCAGGGCAAAGGCCGTTTTGGAGTATTTTAAATCGGTGTAAAATCAACTTGAACCTTTGTGGTAATTGAGTATCGTTTATCTTTAAAAAAATAATTCTATCAGTTTATCCACATTAGGAAGGGAGGGAAAATTGGCACTAAGAACAGATATTCGGGCAAGAAGTATTGATTTTTCATGATAAGAGTTGTTTATCATTTCAGCTAATTTTCCGGGAAATTCTGCGTCGGGATAATTTGTTTTTACCACAAAAGCTGATATTTTTCCTTTATTGACTTCCATCTCAATTGCAAAAACGTAATCATCAGCTTTAATCCTTTTTTTAAATGTATAGGTAGGTCCGTAACCATAATTCCATTCCCAGGTTTTATATTTATCTACCCTTAGTTTTTCAATAGCAGCTATGTCTTCGTTTGATAATTCGTAAGTTTGAATTTCAGGGGTGGATTTTCGTATTGAAGATTCCAGTTTTTTCATAAACTCTTCAGAACTCCACTCATTTTTTATTACATCTTTTATGTTTACTACCTGGCTACGAACTGATTTAACTGCCTTATCATTAAATTGTAGGGGATCATTTTTTAAACTTTTGGTTAAGACATTAAGATTTGAATTGTACAACAATGTTCCGTGATGCATAACTCGGTTTTTTGAAACATGGCAGGCATTACCAGATATCTTTTTATAGTTAAAAAGAAGTTCATTACGTTGTCCGCTTCGCACAGGAATTCCCCAACTGTTTAAAACTGCAATAATGGGTTTTGTAGCTTCTTTAAAATTTACTAAATCAGATGTTTCCCCTGTTTTAATAAAGCAATAGTTAATATTTCCCTCATCATGGTATACCGTTCCACCTCCTGATAGTCTTCGATATAATGGAATATTGTTTTCTTCGAGGTACGAAAGGTTTACTTCAGCTAATGCATTTTGATGTTTTCCTATTATTACCGATGGAGAATTGACATAGAAGAAATGTATGTTTTCTTTTCTGTTTTTAAAAAGAAACTCTTCTGTTGCCAGATTGAAATCTGGATTGTTCGATTTGCTTAGTAATGATATTGTCTTCATGTCAGTTTAACAGTAATAAGATGGTATGAGATGGATGGTTTTAAGTATGCTTGACATAGATATAACAGATGATTTTGTAAGGATGTACAACCATAAATAAACACTTTATGTAAACACTATAAAAAACATATAACCAGTTTAGTAAAAACTCAAAACAATTTCGTGACTGTTTATGTCTTTATTTATAAAAACAAACTCAAAATATAAAATCAAGTACTTGTAAATTAATCCTGATGTATAACAAATTATATAATTAGTATTTTATAAGTGATTACCTTGACATTGTTATTAAATAGTTGATCTCAATAAATCTTGTGATAAATTATAGCATTGATAATTATCGTTAGTTGAAAATTCGTTTTTTTTATAGGCCTTTACCTCATGTTACTGCTTATGTCTTGATAGGGCAAATGAATTAAATTATAGTTGAAATAATGCTTAATATTTAATTTGTATAAGCAGAATTGTATAATAGTATTTAGGTGGTTATTAGATATCTTATTGAAAAATGAGATATTTTTTCTTCAGGAATAAAATTATGCATATTATTTAAGTAATGATTAAGATACTGTTTAACTTTGGTTTTTATTGAAATGAATGGAATCATTTTGAAGGATTGATTTGTTATATTGTCGGAAATATCTGGTTTTAAGGGTATTTTAATTATTATCTGTTAATTCAATACATTGGTGTCCGGTAAAATTTTTAGAAAATCATTTAAATGCTTTAAATAATAAGGATTCCGGGAGGTTTTGTTTTCTTGGGGCTTACTTTCCGCCTCAGAGAAACGATAGTTCTTTGATTCCT
>CAZSQG010000103.1:0-11382 GCA_964608615.1 uncultured Marinilabiliaceae bacterium | reverse complement strand
GGGGTATTGTGGAAGAAATTCGTGTTAGCAATATTGTGATGAAAAATATTAGAAATCAAGCTTTTGTTTTTAACTTGTTATATGATAAATCACTCCCTGAAGGACCCGTTTCAGAAAAGACTCCGATATTTCGTAATATTCACATAAGTAATGTCACAGGAAGCGAGATTAAAAACGCTGGAGACATTATTGGTATTGCCGAGATGCCTGTTGAAAACATTAGTTTTAACAATATTAATATTGATGTAGAAAATGGATTTAGTATAACAAGAGCACATGATATTGAGTTTATCAATGTTACAGTAAATGCAAAAAATGGGTCGGCATTTAGTGCTGAAAATTCTCATTCAATCGTTTTTAACGGTGTGAA
Source organism: uncultured Marinilabiliaceae bacterium (assembly GCA_964608615.1). Taxonomy (GTDB): domain Bacteria; phylum Bacteroidota; class Bacteroidia; order Bacteroidales; family Marinilabiliaceae; genus CALEUX01. The sequence goes on along the minus strand of CAZSQG010000103.1, from coordinate 11,012 downwards.
AAGTGGAAATTCGTTAAAAAATGTACCTGTAATAGAGTTGAATAATACATATAATGTGTTCATATTTAACTGTCTTCAGCTAAAACCGGTTGATCTTTTCCTAAAAGTATCAGGCGAAAAATCAAAAAATATACAGTTGTGGAATAACAACCTGATTAATGCTAAAACGGTGGTTGATGCACCTAAAGGTTCGGTTACAAATAAGTAGTTTAATCAAATTAGTCTTGCAGTAAGGTAAAAGCTTGTCATCGGCTCACCTATAATGGGCTGTTGTGGGCAAAAATATCAAAGGGTTTCATCTTTAATGAAACCCTTTTTATATAATCCAAATGACTAAGCAATAGAGGTGAGAAATGTTCGGGAAGGTTTTTTCATTGCCTGTTGTTCTGATATTATAAATCTTCACCCTGTATTTAACTCATTAACAAGTGCAAATAGATTATAAAACGTATACAGCTTGTTAAATAAATCTAATCTAAAAGCATCTCGGCAAGTTCGGGTTCAAAAAAGAATTCCTGTTTTCCAAATGCTGGTTCCAAATCGTTTATCCATTGAGCATCAGGGTTATATTTGGCAAAAAATGGACGAGCAACCCAGTCGGGGTTTCTTCCCTGAATAAATTCCAGAACAAATACTTTCTCACCCATTATTTCGGTTACTCCACAAATCCTTATTTTACCGGGAGTGCATGACATGCTTGGGCCTCTTACAGTTCGTGCTAATCCACTTACTTTGTTAAAGGCACGGCGGTATACATCCCAGGCCCTTGATAATGACACACCAAAATATTCCTGAGCACCGGTGTCTCGTGCTACAAACATATAATAGGGGATCATGCCCAGGTTAGCCTGGCGTGACCACATTTCGGCCCACACTTTTGGGTTGGCATTGATATGGTTTAATAAAGGGGATTGTGTTCGAATTTGTGCGCCTGTGTTGCGTATTCGTTTTATTGCTTGTTCAACGGCCATGGTACTTAGTTCACGTGGATGATTGAAATGAGCCATAAAAGCCAGGGACTTCCCTGCCTTAGTAACTTTTTCGAAAGTACGGATAATGTCATCTGCATCGGGGTCGGTCAGATAGCGGTATGGCCAGAATGATAAAGATTTTGATCCTATGCGAATAGTTTGCAGATTAGGAATATTGGCGTCCAGAATCTTGGTTATATATGCATCCAGAATTGTGGCTTTCATCACCATGGGATCACCTCCGGTTATTAAGATGTCGGTTATTTCAGGATGCTCTTTTATATAGTCAATAATTGAATCAACCTGATTCATGGCAAATTTCAGGTTGTCCAGTCCGGTAAACTGAGGCCACCTGAAGCAGAAAGTGCAATATGCATGGCAGGTTTGACCTTGCGAGGGAAAGAAAAGAATTGTCTCGGCATATTTATGTTGGGCGCCGGTAAGTTTTTCTCCATTCAGTATGGGTACGTTATGCGATTGCCCTGCTGGATGTGGATTTAGTTTATGACGAATAATATTGGCGGCATCATTAATTACTGATCTGCTCACTTGTTGGTCATGCAATTTTTTTATTGTAGAAAAATAGGACGGGTTTAACATTCCCTTTTGAGGAAAGTTTAGAATAAACATTGGATCGTCACGAAAATTATCCCAGTTAATGAGTTCGTTTATTACATAGTTATTAGTTTTAAATGGCAGTACAGATCCCACAATATCAACGCTAAGCAAATCCTCTTTCGAAAGTTTTTCTATTTGCGGTATTTGCCTGTAATTGGATGATGAATAAATTTGATACTTCATAGGCATTAAAGATATTAATTGTTATGTATATTAGGGCTAGTGTTTTATTCCCTTTTGTCTGAAAGAGCAGTTTCTGATAACAGATAAAGCTTGGTGGTGCTTATAAACGCTACGAAAATGAAAGGGGCCTGACAATTATTTTTGGGAAATTCCCATGTATTATCAAATATAGTAAAAAATGGGGTGGTGGGCAAGTAATTTCTATTTACCCACTTTACGATTATAGCTATATGGAAGAATAAATAGTTAACAAACCTCTATGTTTTAAGGTTGAAAAGGCAAGTGTTAACAAAATGTTAAAAAAGGTGTAAAAACGCAAATCCCGATAATTTTAATCAATTATAACTTTGTGGAAATAATTGAGAACTGTTTTTGTTTTACAGTTAAGTTATTTATTGTGCCATTGTATAGCTCTTTTTATTTTTTACCTTATAAGTTCACTTCGGTTGGTGTCGAGTTTCAGGAAAATAAAGAGCAGTATTGAAAATCCCCATAGAGATGAGCCTCCATAGCTAAAAAAGGGTAAAGGTATCCCAATAACCGGAGCCAGACCGATGGTCATACCGATATTGATGGCAAAATGAAAAAAGAAAATTCCAATAATTCCATAACCATAAAGGCGGCTGAAATCGGAGTGTTGACGTTCAGCAATAATCAGCAGTCGTATTAAAAGAAAAACAAAGAGAATTACAACAGTAGTTGTTCCAAGAAAACCCCATTCTTCTCCAACAGTGCAGAAAATAAAATCGGTGCTTTGTTCAGGAACAAAATCGAATTTTGTTTGAGTACCCTGCAGGAATCCTTTTCCAGAAAAGCCTCCGGAACCAATTGCAATTTTGGACTGATTAACATTGTATCCTGCTCCAAGTGGATCTTCCTTTAAACCTAAAAGAACCATTATTCGTGATTGTTGGTATTCGCTTAGAATCTTTTCAAAAAAGTAATCAGTTGAGTAAGCAAAGAATATCGATCCCCAGAACATCATAAGATAAATCCAGATAATTGATATTCTTTTTATTAAAGCTCTGATTACTAAATAAAAGGTGCTGCCAACCATGGCAATGGCTAAAGCTATGTCAAAATTAATGACTCCTCCACGTGCTTTCATTAACAAAGCTGAAATGCTAAAGAGGCTCAGAGCAATTCCTAAAGCTATAAGTGACTCTACCCTTAATCCTTTATAAAAGATAAAAAGGATTAATCCACAGGCCAAAACAATATGAATAATGAAGTTTGGAATAATGAGAGTAAGAATAAATACAATGACAGCAATAAATCCGAAAAGAATAACATAAGGCGACATTCCTTCACGGAAAAACAGAATGAAAAAAGCGATAAATACAAGAGCCGAGCCGGTATCATTCTGGAGAATAATAATGGCAAAGGGGGTGAACCAGATCAATCCCAATTTTATAATGTCATGGGTTTTATAAATTGAAAATTCAAACCGGCTCATTACTCTGGCAATAGCAAGTGTTGAGGCAACTTTGGCAATTTCTACGGGTTGAAAACGGGTTGATCCAAACTGGAACCAGGCTTTGGCTCCATTTATTTCAACACCAAAAAATAACACGGAAAGCAACAGAAGAATACTAATAGCATAAAAAATATAAGCAAACTCAACAAATAACTTGCTATCGGATAATAATATAACGCCAACTGAAATAAATGCAATAATGATCCATACCAATTGTTTGAAGTATTCTTTACTGGTATTAAAAAAATCGGTAGCACCGGGGGTTGTATTTGCAGCATAAAGATTTAGCCAACCAAATATTATCAGACTCAGATAAAGTGCTATGGTAATCCAGTCGAGTCCTTCTATTGTTTTATTTGTTGTTCTCATTGATCAGATTTATTTCTGCCATTCTGGTTTCAAGCCACTTGCGTGAGGGATGAATCTCTCTTTTCAGATATTTTTCAATTAACAGGCTGGCAATTGGAGCAGCGTATGTTGCTCCAAATCCACTGTTTTCAACATAAACAGCAATTGCTATCTTAGGATTTTCTTTGGGAGCAAATGCTACAAAAATACTGTGGTCTTTGCCATGGGGGTTTTGGGCTGTGCCTGTTTTTCCACAAATACTGATATCGGGAATTCGTGCAATACGGGCCGTAGTGCCATATTCGCCCCAAATAGCCAGTTCCATACCTTTAATTACAGGAGCGAAATTTATTGAATCAATTCCGGTATTATGAATTGTTTTAAATCGGGTTGGTATAGTGTCGTTTTTAACCGACTTTAAAATATGCGGTGTAAAAAAATAGCCTTTATTGGCAATGGCTGCGGTCATATTGGCCATCTGTATTGGAGTGGTAAGAAGCTCTCCTTGACCAATGGAAAGTGAAAGAACTGTCAGAGAGCCCCATCTGCCTCCATAAATCCGATCATAATAACTGCTTCCGGGAATAAAACCTCTGGCTTCATTGAAGAAATCAGATCCAAGTCGGTTCCCAAATCCAAAATTGAGTAGGTATTGTTTCCATCGGTCTAGTGCTGTTTTCTGTGACCCTATAACAGGATTGTCTATAATAGAACGAAATACATTACAATAGTAAGCATTACAGGAGTTCGAGATGGAAGAAGGCAAATCGAGAGGTGATATGTGTGAATGGCAGCCAATTGATATACCATGGGCGTGGTAACCCATCTGACAACCGTATCGGGTGGATTCTTTTAAAACGCCTTCCTGCATCCCAATTAGGGCCATTACTGTTTTAAATGTTGATCCTGGTGGATAACCAGACATAATGGCGCGGTTTAACAACGGAAACAGCGTGTCGGATGCCAGAATTGGGAAATTCTCTGATCGTTTGCGCCCAATCAGTAGCTCCGGGTCGTATGAGGGGCTGGAAACCATGGCAAGAATTTCGCCCGTAGAGGGTTCAATAGCAACTATACTACCGGTTTTATTTTGCATCAAAAATTCACCATAAGCCTGAAGATCAACATCAAGGGTAAGAGTCAAATCTTTCCCCGAAATAGCCGCAGTATCTAACCTGCCACCTCTGAGTAAGCCTTTTTCACGTCCATGAACATCCACCATAACAAACCTGGCTCCTTTTGAGCCTCTAAGGTAATTCTCGTATGTTTTTTCTATTCCGCTGATGCCTATATAGTCGCCAAGTGCATAATATGAATCCTTTTGCATCATGGCCTCATTTACCTCACTAACATATCCCAAAACGTGTGCTGCATTGTGATATTCATATTTTCTCAAAGTACGGCGTTGTACATAGAAACCTGTGAATTTATATAGCTTCTCTTGCAGAACGCCATATTGTTCAGCTGCAAGTTGTTTAAAAAAAACACTGGGTTTAAATGTAGAAGCCTTTTTATTCCTGATATTACGGCGTAATTCCTGGAACAGACCATCCAATTCTTCTTTGGTTATATTAAGAGCGTTGCAAAAGTCAAGCGTATCAAATGGCACTACTTCGCGTGGTATAATCATAACATCATAAACTGCCTGATTAGATACCAGTAGTTTTCCATTGCGGTCGAAAATCAAACCACGTGAAGAGTATTCGGTTATTTTTCGTTGTGTATTACTTTCGGCTGAAAATTTATAGGACGGGTCAATAACCTGAAGCATGAAAAGACGGATTATGAAAATCAATCCTATCAAACCAAAGAAAACTGAAATTAGTATGGCGCGGTTACTTTTTCCCACTGTTTATAAATTTAACTCCGTTTTTCCCTTGAATACCCGAATAATTGAGCAATCATAATAAAAAGTAAGGTAAAGAGGGAACTCATAATCACTCTCCAGAGGGTTGATAAAATATGGTTAAAAGTAAAAGCCTCTACAAGAAAGTAGAATAAGTGGTGCGACAAAACGCATAGAACAGCATATTTAAAAAACCAAAGAAATCCAAAATGAGAAGGACTAGGTAAACTACCAGGTTCGTAACCATCACGCGGTGCTATATATCTTAAAAAAAGCGGACGCATAAAACTAAGAAATACGGAGGCTGAAGAGTGAATGCCTGGTGTATTTAAAAAGGCATCCATAAATAAACCGGTCAGAAATCCTAAAAGCAGTAAAAGCCACCCGGGTATTGCAACCGGTAAAACAAGAAGAAACAGGATGTAAAGATAGGGATTGATGAATCCGCCCAGGTTTAGATGGTTCAAAATAAGCACCTGAACGAGTGCCAGAACTATAAAGTTTAAAAGATATTTAGTCCACTGGTTAATCATCCTGAGTCAGTTTTTCCAATTCTAGCTGTTCTTTACCGGTTATTTTTTCCGCTATTTCTACATACGAAAGGTTTTTAAAGTCAACCGAAAGTTTAACTAAGATGCGGTAAAAGCCTTCCCCTTCGCCCAGATGAAATTCTTCTACGGTACCCACTAAAATTCCTTCAGGGAAAATGGCTGAATATCCGCTTGTTACAACAGCATCTCCAACCTGAATGGGAGCATGGGCCGGAATTTCACTTAAAATAGCATTTCTATATGATTTTCCGTCCCATCCCAGGGATCCAAAAAAATTTGAATCACGAAGTCGTGCCGATACTTTAAGGTGGGTGTTAAGTAATGAGATAACAGTTGAATAGTGGGCCGAAACGTTATGAGCAACTCCTACTAACCCGCGAGCCGAAACAACCCCTGTTTCGGGTTTTATTCCGTGTATGGAGCCTCGGTTTATAGTAAGGTAATTGTTTTGTTTGTTAACAGAGTTGTTTATCACTTTAGCCTGGCGAAAATAGAACCTGTCAGACCACAATGAATCAACCGATGATGTTAGGCTCTTAGCTTGTTCCTGATTAGGGACTAATTGAAGTTGCGAACGCAAAAAAGCATTCTCTCTTGAGAGTTCTTCATTGGCTTTTTTCAGTGTAAAATAATTCTTAAAACTGCCCGAAATCTCAAGAATTGATGCTGCTAACCGATTTGATGTGCTTATAAAAGATTGTTTTTGTAATTGGTTGTAATTAATAACAAGATTAAAAGAAAGCGTTTCGAAAATAAGAAACAACAAAAAGAAATGATATCTCTCTATAAACCGGAAGAAGTTTCTCATGATTTCGAAACGAAATTGCCTTTGAACTATTTCATATTATAATCACTATCTCATCAGGAACGAGAACTTGTGCCTGTTTTTTAAAGCAATACCAGTCCCTCTGGCAACTGCATGCAGTGGGTTTTCAGCAATGTGGAAGGGTATGTTTAATTTATTTGTGAGCCGCTTGTCGAGTCCACGTAACAAAGCACCGCCTCCGGCAAGATAGATTCCGTTGTTAACTATATCGGAATACAGTTCGGGAGGAGTCTGTTCCAGAGCATTCAAAATTGCCGTTTCCATTTTGCTAATGGACTTTTCGAGACAATGGGATATTTCCTGATACGAAACTGGTACTTCAATTGGCAGTGCTGTCATCTGGTTTGGTCCCTGAACAATAAAATCGACCGGAGGATTATCCAGTTCAGGTAATGCTGAACCTACACGGATTTTAATTTCTTCGGCAGTTCGTTCGCCAATCTTGATGTTATGCTGACGACGCATGTATTCCATAACATCGGAGGTTAAGTCATCGCCGGCAATACGAATAGATTTATTGGTGACAATGCCACCAAGCGAGATCACAGCAATCTCAGTTGATCCTCCACCTATATCAACAACCATATTCCCCTCGGGAGCTTCAACATCTAATCCAATACCAAGGGCTGCAGCCATTGGCTCATAAATCATATAAACCTCACGTCCTCCGGCATGCTCAGCAGAGTCACGAACAGCTCGAAGTTCAACTTCGGTACTGCCCGATGGAATGCATATAACAATGGTTAAAGAGGGAGTGAAAAGTCTTTTTTTTGTGTCGATCATACTTATCATGCCGCGAATCATCTGTTCAGCGGCATTAAAATCGGCAATAACTCCATCCCTGAGCGGGCGTATGGTATAAATGTTATCATGGGTTTTACCATGCATCTGTCTGGCTTTTTCGCCTATGGCTACCAGTTTATCTGTACGGCGATCGAGGGCTACAATACTTGGCTCGTCAACAACAATCTTATCGTTGTGGATGATAATGGTATTGGCGGTTCCTAAGTCAATGGCCAATTCCTGAGACAAAAATGAAAACAATCCCATCTAATTTTTTTTTTAATGTTTAAAATGACGGATGCCTGTAAACACCATGGAAATTTTATTGTTATTGCAGAACTCAATTGTTTCGTTATCTCGAATGGAGCCTCCCGGTTGAATTACAGAGGTGATTCCTGCCTTGCGAGCAATTTCAACTGAATCGGCAAAAGGGAAGAAAGCATCTGAAGCCATAACAGCACCCTTAAGGTCGAAACCAAAGGAGTGAGCTTTTGATATAGCATGTCTTAATGCATCTACCCTTGATGTTTGTCCAACTCCACTTGCTATAAGTTGTTTGTTTTTAGCCAGAACAATTGCGTTGGATTTTGAATGTTTGACAATTTTATTAGCAAACAGAAGATCTTCAGTTTCCTGAGTGGATGGACTGGTTTCTGTTACTGTTTTAAGATCGTCCCGTGTTTCAGTTACCATATCTTTATCCTGAATTAGTACCCCATTTAGTAGTGTTCGAGACATACTTGCCGGTGAAACTTTTTCTTTTTGAATGAGGATAATACGGTTTTTCTTTTTCTTTAATATCTCCAGAGCTTCCTTATCGTAAGCCGGAGCAATAATTACTTCGAAGAAGATTTTATCAATTTCTTTAACAGCTTCGGCATCAATGGTTGTATTGGTAATGATTATGCCTCCATAAGCTGAAACAGAATCGCCGGCCAAAGCATCGGTCCACGCCAGTGTTAAATCAGAGCGCGAAGCCAAACCGCAAGCGTTGTTGTGTTTCAATATGGCAACAGTTGTTTCATCAAAATCAGCAATCAATGAAACGGCTGCATCAATATCGAGAAGGTTGTTGTAAGATATCTCTTTGCCATGTAATTGTTCAAAGATCTCATTGAAGTCGCCATAAAATGATCCTTTTTGATGGGGATTCTCTCCATAACGTAAAACCTTGCAATTGTTGGCTGCTTGCCTAAATGCGGGATATTCTGATTTGCTGAAATAATTAAAGATGGCCGAATCATAACCCGATGATACAGCAAATGCAGCAGTAGCAAATGATAAACGGTCGTCAAGAGAGGTGCTTCCGTTGTTTGCAGTTAGTAATTCCTGAAGCTTGGGGTATTGTTCTTTTGATGCAACAATAACAACATCTTTATAATTTTTTGCAGCAGCCCTGATCAAAGAAATGCCACCTATATCGATTTTTTCAATAATCTCGGCATGTGAAGCCCCTGAACTTACTGTTTCTTCGAATGGATACAAGTCAACAATTACAAGATCAACTTCAGGAATGCTAAACTCTTTAATTTGTGATTGATGTGACTTATCATCTCTGCAGGCAAGAATACCTCCAAAAACTTTTGGATGAAGGGTTTTTACTCGACCTCCTAAAATTGAAGGGTATCCGGTTAATGTTTCGATACTTGTAACCTTAATTCCAAGATGCTCAATGAAAGATTGAGTTCCTCCGGTTGAGTATATTTCTACCCCTTGCTTGTTTAAAGAGGCAACAATTTTGTCTAAGTTATCTTTGTAATAGACGGAAATAAGGGCTGACTTTATTTTTTTTTGCGTGTTCATCAGTGAAAAATCATATTGAATAATCGCAAAAATAAGAAAATAAGCACATTTCTCAACGGAGTTTTCGTTTTTTGTTTTGGATTTTGTAGTAATAATGCAAATGTAAATGAAAAATGTAAATGATAATTGTATTATAAGACACCAGAATGTGCGATGAGAGCGGAAAGTACAGAAAAAGCTTTAGGTAGGCTGAGACGCTTATATAATTATTAATTAACAGGAATAAAAGAATCAATGGTTAGAGTAACCAATAGTTATTATGCTAATTCTGGTTCCCTGAATTTGAGTCAGGGGTAAACAGCAAGCTTCCAATGTTGAACCGGTAGTTATTACATCGTCAACTAGCAGAATATGCTTGTTAATTAGCAATTCAGGATTTGGCGCACTGAAAATGCCGGACACATTTTCCCATCGTTCAAATCTTGTCTTGCGTGTTTGTGAAGGGTTGTAAACTTCTCTGATCAATAAATTGCTGGCTGTTGGGATCTTTAATTTTTCAGATAATCCACTGGCTAAGAGTTCACATTGGTTGAATCCTCTGGATCGGAGTTTGCGGGGATGCAACGGAACGGGGATAATGAAATCAAGAGATTTAAAAAATGGTGATTGCAAAATTAACTGGCCAGTAGTTTCACCTAAAAACAAACCTACATCACGACGGTTTTTATATTTCAGAAGGTGTATTAACTTCGGTAATAGCTCTCCTTTGCGGTAATAATAGGCTGATGCGGCAAAAGTTACCGGAGTTCTTCCCCAAAATGATTGATATGTAAGATTGTTTTCGGACCACTCAAAGCCTGTTCGGGGTAAGTTGGAGGTGCATTTCCTGCAGAGAATTACTTCGCTTCCTTTTAATGAAATACCGCAACCGCAACATACGTTGGGATAAGCCAATGATAAAAAAGCATTAAAATAGGACCAAAGAATGGAGGTAAAACGTTGCATTGTTTTGGTTGTTTGGTATTTCAAATTACTGGTTTTAGATTTAATAATCAAGGTGTTGTTTGAATTCATTTGCCAGTTGTCACCCTCAGAGTGCCGAAAGAGCGGTAAAGAGTGTACTTATGGAAAGAGCTTAACTAAACGAAATTGATTTTTATGTGCTAAATTTATCATGAAATTATCAGTGACTTTTTCTGTATTTTATTAAAGGCTTTTAACCTGTATTTAACATCTAAAAGCCTTACTAAAGTTGAAATAATCTTAACTTATGATTATCTGGGTTATTTCTGGAGTCAGGGTTAAGTTTAGACGTTTATTATTTAGTGGACCAGAAGAGTTTTTTACTTTTAGTAATATATTACACTGGATTTGTAAGGTGATACAAAATATTCAACTAAACCAATATTTATGAGAGTTCATTTTATAGCCATAGGTGGGAGCGCCATGCATAATTTAGCCATTGCATTGAAAGAGAATGGCGCGGATGTTACCGGATCAGACGATGAAGTCTTTGAACCCAGCCGATCGAGGTTGGTGTTGCATAAAATATTGCCTTCTCAGATGGGCTGGTTTCCGGAGAATATAAATGCCGGATTGGATGCAATTATACTTGGTATGCACGCGCGAAAAGATAATCCTGAATTGGTCAGGGCTCTGGAATTAG
>CAZSQG010000102.1:2085-11973 GCA_964608615.1 uncultured Marinilabiliaceae bacterium | reverse complement strand
AAATGGTATACTTTTGGATTGAACTACTGGTATACTTTTCAGTTGAAATAAACAATTCGCCCCTTGTTAAAGAAAGTCGCTTACCCACATCCTTAGGAAATAAAGTCAGGTCCTTCTCACCATAGAAAACCATTTCATCCAGCTCAACAACCACCTTGCTAACCCCGGAGTTAGAACCAAAAACAACGCCCGAAAATGACGCCAGTCCCTCCTCGTACAAAAACAGGTTTGGAAAATTGCTGTCCTCCCCAAATACCGGCACCTTTTCATAGTCACGTGTAAATCCTCTAATAGAAGAAACCTTTATCTGCGATTGCTTTAGATTACTCGGATTGTGAAAAATTAACTCCTTTGCCCCTTGAGAGAAACGAAAATAACACTGCGGCTTTACCTCTGCAAGCAACTGCTCAGCTAGTGCTCTATTGTCACACCTGGCAAACGGTGGTGCAAAGCGTCTGATTTTGCCCTTTTCAAAATCGCTTTGAATTTCAAAAAACGTCAAAGGATGCAATATCTCAAAATCATCGCGCCAAATGGCCATGGCTGAATATTCGCCTGCCTCATTATTGAAGGCCGAACCCATAAACAATAGCAAGCCGCTCGAGTTTTCGACCAAGCACATCACCTCCCTTTGTGCTAGCCAAGTACTGTCGGTTTCAGCGCTTGGCTCCTCCCTGGCTGAAGCACTTAATACCGTATATTCGTTGGTTAGTTCCACCACCTTCCATTGCCCAAACTCCTCCATGTTCCCCTTCTTCAATTTCAACTGCTTTCCCTTTTCCAATTTTTCATTCAACCAAAAAGAGTTGTAAAGTGGCGTTATTAGACCAACCAAAGCTTTAATATAATAATCACCCTTATTCACCGCCTCATGCTCCAGAAGCCAGGCATCCAAGTCGAATTCCTGCTTATAAGTTCCGTTGGTGAGCAGCTCACTTTCAACTATTATCTGCTGCAACAAATCGGCACAACGTGCATCCAAAGAGCCTCTGGCGTAGCGGTCGCCCATCCAAAAATAAGGTATCCCTTCATAGTTGAAAAGTCTAATATCCCTGGCTTTGCTTTTCTGAATAAAGCTTTCGCCTGAAGTACGCTGAAAAGATTGCTCTACCGACAAAATCTTTTGCGGTAGTTGATTGGAATACGTTTGACTGTGATAGGTGTAAACCCTATTTTCATCAGGGTTTAAGAGAAGTTTAACAGACGTCTGTGCCACCAGCGCTGAAGCACCCAACAATAGAAAGGACACGAACAGCAACACGAAGATAAAAAAACGATTATTCATAAGGATTAGATTTCGGTTAACTTCACAAGGCAAAATGGGAATTGATCTAGGATTTTGTATGTTTAGAAATAACGGACATTAATTCTATTAGGTCATTTTCTTCAATCATATGAACAGGGATCCTAATTTTTTTTTGGCTTTCTCCATTCTTATAATGAATATAAATTTTCTTAGCACTTTCCTTTTTCAAATCATGAACATCACAAAATTTTACATATTTGGTGCCGGCAAAAGGTCCCAATTTCAATTCCATATGATTATCTAATAGTTTAACCAAAGTCAGGTTTTGAGTCATAAAAGCTACAACTAAAGTCAATACTCCAAAACCAATTAATTGGTAAAGGCCTAATGACATAACAATCAAGCCTAAAACAATCATCACTATTGCAATTGTAAAAAGTTGATTGATGTGTTTTTGACTTGCTTTAATTTCTTTATTCACTTTCATTTTGTTTGATATTTTAGTTTTGATTATAAAATTTCTTTTTTTCTTCCTCCTCCAGAATTTTTCTGGCACCCAATACTCCTATCATTCCTATTGGAACTAAGATGGCCGATGAGATGAGAAAAATTTTAGCACCAATTTTTATTTGTCTCGCAGAAATAAGAAACAAGCCCAACAAATTTGCCAGAACAATAGCGCCGGAAAGAAACGCGACAGGATAATAGTGGGAATCAAAACTAATGGCTAAGGTAATTATTGCGTGAATAACAACAGCAACAATCATTTGGGAGTTAATGATTTTCATGGCTTAGGGTTTTTCATGTCATAACAACGAAAATAGTGCCGAAACACCTGAACAAATAGAAGCGGCTAAATTAACAAAATCTTGATAAATGGGCGAAAAAAGACACTTAATGGTAATAGAAGGTGGCTTTTTAGTCTAAAATGAAGTGGCTTGATATTCAAATACGACTTTTACAATAAAGGATTCATTACTAAAGGGAAAATAGCAGCTAATCAAACTTCTAAAAGAAAAAAGTATATCGGGTTTATCTCATTTAAATCCATCGGAATATTTGGGAATATATTACTGAATGAATATACAGATCTAAATAATTTGGATGTATATAGCTTCCAAAGTTTTGTCTCGATTTTCTCTATACCTTCATTAATTCTAAGGCTATTTTCAAATAAGGTAATTTTCAAAATAAGGTTTTCCAAAAAATGGATCAATTACATAAAATCCGAAGGAATAAAACCATCAGTGCCAAACAACCAGCGACTAACACCTAGCCTCCAATTAGGCAAATTACCCTTGCGAATATGAAACTTGTATCCTCTGAGTAATTATGAACACTCAACAAATTTATTTTTAAGGGAAAAATTTGTATTTTTCAACTTGAAAATAAACATACTCAGGCGTGCATTGCTGGTCATACAGGGCACACAAGTATCCCTCAACATTGAATACAAAGCTCGTAGCGGCACAGTTACTTCATGTAACCGTTGGCGCTAATATTGAACCAAAACATTTAAAATTAAGAACTAATGAAAACTTTTATTTCAAAGATATCTATTATGTGTCTGTTTTTGTTTTTATTTCAGAATTGTCAAAACTATGCCGGTGAAAAAAAACAGAATCAACCTCTCACAAAATTGACCAACTTAAATACTTTAAAATCTGAAATTAAAGAAGAAAAGAATATATATTATTCAATTAAAGTTGAAGTAATTGATTCTGCAAAATACAATTCAGTTAAGCAAAACTGCAAAGTGAGAGAGAATAATATGATTAAAATTACAGATTTTGATGAAGTAAAGCGTTTATTAAAAGGAACTGTTGAATTTGAAGAAGAAAATCAAGCAGTGAGAAAAATCCATTTTAGAAATGGGAAAAAGTACACAGAATTAAGTGATTATGACTATAGCTTTTTTATTGCATATTTTCCCGAAGAGGATATTTTACTTTGTGAAGGCGGACACTCAACAGACATTAGCTTTAATTTGAAAAATGGTAATGAAACAGAAGAAACAGGAAATCCAGATTTATTCCTTTTTTCACCAAATAAAAAATACAGATTAAGTGGAAGCTATGATGGACAAGAATGTAATGGCTATTTTATACAAGTATCAAAAAAAGAAGATTTTGAAAAAATAATCAATTTGGAAGAAGAAGTGAAACGAGAAACTAATATTTCAATATGTAACATTAGAGATGGATTTTGGACAAATGATAATACTCTTTACCTGGAGAAATATGATTTTGATTATGAGTATAACAAGTATAAGTATTTGAAGATCCAGATAATAGAAAAAACTACCCCTAACACTTAGCCTCCAAGTAAGCGTTGCTTGCACACGCTACGATGATGCGATATGAGTTTAAGATCAATATTATGAATAAAAAGCGTACTAAAAGAAAAACAAAAGCGCAAATGAAAATAAAACTGATTATTTTTTCAACTTTCTTCCTTGCAAATACATTTGGACAAACTCCTGAATTCCAAACAAAACTGGATAGCGCAAAGAATCTATTTAAACAGGAAAGAAATCTTAATCAACAGCAACTTGACCAGTTTGATTATAACCAGATCGTTGAGATTTTAAATGAAGTAATTGAACTTGATCCAAATAATTCAGAGGCTAGATATTTTTTAGCTTATACATACAGCAGGATTAATTCAAGGGATGGACGTAGCATGATTGATATGGATTTAGATTTAGTGTTAAAATCCAGTGAGCAATTTGAGAAGGTAATTGAATTATCCCCAAAATATCAAGGAGAGATTATTTCACTTGACCCTTACACAAAACTTACTGCTGAATGGGGGTCTCTGGCTATGAGTTATTGGCATAATTCTAAGCCGGATTCAGCAATTTGGGCATTCCAAAAAGGTAAAGCTCGGGGTGGTTTCCAAAACTATGTGCTTGAAATAAACAAAATGATATTAGATACGTGCGAACCAAATTCCATATTGATTTCGTCAGGAGATATTTTTACAATACCACTATGGTATTTACAAATCGCCGAAAATTATCGGACAGATATTTCTGTTATTGATATTAGTCTTCTAAATGCAATATGGTATCCAAAGTTGCTTTCAAAAAATAACATCGTTGAATTTGACCTGCCAAAAGAAGTCCTTGATACGATAGAATATCAATTATGGACAGATTCAATAATGACGATAAACGATTTTTCATGGACACTGAAACCCAGTTATTATGACAGATATATTTTACGTGGCGATAGAGTATTTTTAAGCTTGCTTAAACAAAACAATTTTAAAAGAGACATATATTTCACTACCGGATTTACTGAGAGTATGCGTTTAAGCTTAAAAGATTTTTTAAGCTCGTATATAGTTTCAGATAAATTGATTTCCGAAAATAAAATCAGAAAAAATTATCAGCTAAATACTCAAAAAGCTATTGAAATCATGAAACTATCAAGCTATTTAAACATAAATAGTACAGACCAATTAATGCTTTTTGATAGCTTTCGGTATTATATCCTCGGGTATATAGACGATTTAACAGTAAATAATGATATAAAGAAAGCAAAAGAATTAATGGATCTGCTAGATAAATATGCTAATGAGAAAAACTATCCATATCAGAATGAAAATGGAGAGAATTATTTAAACTATTTGAGACAAAGATTATAAAAGACAGAATTTCAGGAGCAAAACCATGATAATTCAACCAAGATACCAAGGTGACAACTTTGAAACATTGATAAAAAAGAGACAATTAACTGTTGTAGATGCATTAAATAAAAATAGTTCAAACGAGACTGTTTAGGTTTTGATGGGCAGTTTAAAAATTTGATTGAAAATCATGACTAAAACAATATTAGTAATTGGATTTATACTTTCTTTCGGTCTAAGTATGATGATGTTATTCTATGGAGATATCAATAAAAGGAGCTAACATGGAGCTAAACGAAATATGGGAACAGCGCATAAAAGAAAGCGGCGCTGATTTTGTATATTTTGTCGATATTTCTATGTTACCCTCGGATATTATCGAAGGATGCTCTTGTGCAGTTCTCTTTGGCAAAACACTATCGAGAGAGTATATTAACTCGCTCAGAGCCGGTCAAGAACCAAAACGGAAAGAGGTTTTTAACACCGAGCACAAAATGGATGCTCTTGCCGTAAAATTAGCTGAACGGTTAGAAACAGAAGGGTACAAAAGTATTGCCAAGTTGAAATTTGGGCGTCTACCGCATAAAACTGTCGCGCTCAGGACCGGATTGGGGTTTATCGGCAAAAACAACCTGCTAGTTACTACCCAGTACGGCTGTGCACTGATGCTGGGTAAAGTCTTGACCACAGCTCCCTTTATAGCCATGAGTGAAATGCCGAAAGAACCGCAATGCGGCGATTGCAATATCTGTGTGAATGCGTGTCTGACCAAAGCCTTGCTCGGTAAAACATGGAGCGTCACGACTACCCGTGATGAAATCATGACTAGAAAACTCTGTACTTTATGTCTTAAGTGCATGATCTGGTGCCCCTATACAACGGAATACATAAAATCAACATAACACAAAGTCAAGTATCAAAAAGAAAGACTCTGCGGGGGTTGAGGGGGACAACATCCTGTTGCCCTCAGAATCACGGAACATCCAGCATCCGATTACAGTTTTATTACTCAAATTCAAAGAACATTTCTTAAATTGTATCCCTGAATAAAGACTGTACACAAGCACTTTGCACTAACGTCACATATAAAATATTGGGGTTTAGTGGTTACTTGAACCTTTCTAACCCCCATCAAATTTTTTAATGGTAGACAATAACGACCCCCGCAAACCCAACCGTTTCATGTTGCTGTTCGTTAGATGTCATTAATAATTCATGAATTAAAAGATAAAAAAATGAGCAAAATTGAAAGAGGTGATGTTAATGAAGAGTGGGCACATTCAGGCTATGTGGTAGCTGGAGATTATGTCTTCCTGAACTATTGTGTTGGAAATGTAGGAAAGTCTGTAAAAGAACAGATTGAAGGAGCTCTCGACAATATGGAAGAGCGTCTGGAAAAAGTAAATCTTACTCTTGAAGATGTGGTAAAAGTGGATGCTCTTTTCAGAGATGTTTGGAATATACCAATTATGGAAGAAGTATTCAAAAAAAGATTTAAAGGAAAGTATCCGGCGAGGAAAACTATTTCGACTGATTTTGCTCATGCAGGTGGACCCAATGGACTTGAATTTCAAATTGATGGAATCGCTTACAAGGGATGAATTATTTGCGATATCTAAAAACAAGTACCCGGCTCAGCTTCGCAACCCCAAATTAATCCGGCAAGAGTTGTCGCCCAAAGCCTAATGAACTTCATAAATCACTGAAACGTTACGTCATAGATTTTTTAGGGGTTGCTATGAAAAAAGAATTAAGTAAAATGTCTACCATAGAATTAGGAAAACTTTTCCCAGTTAAGATTGTAGAATTTAATCCCTCTTGGTCAAGATATTTCGAACAAGAAAAAAAGTTTATATTAGATTTACTTAAGTCGGAAGGAATTAAAAGAGTGGTACATTTTGGGAGTACTGCTATTTCTGGAATGCCGGCTAAGCCTACTATTGATGTTTTGGTTGAGATCCCAGATGTTGAAGGTATCAAAGAGAAAATAATAGACAAAATGACAACTAACGGCTACAATCACATGGAAAATCATCCTACTCATTTAATGTTTGTCAAAGGATACACCGAGGTTGGGTATGATGAGATCTGCTATCATATCCATATGGGTACAAACGATCAAGAACAACTATGGGAACGGTTAAATTTTAAGAATTATTTAATAGCAAACCCTGCAATTGCTCAAGAATATGCAGAATTAAAGAAAAAGCTTGCCAAACTCTATGAGTTTGATCGGGAGGCATATACTGAAGCAAAAATTGATTTTATCAAAAGGATAACATCAACTATAAAGGATAATAAAGTTGAGTAGGTAAGGGGGAGTTTGACTTCGTCGATTTTCAATTCACCCCTAAACCTCTCGAATGTGAAAACTTAAATACTCCATCTTGATTACAGTTTTGTTACTCAAATCCAAAGAACATTTCATAAATTGGATCTCCTAATAAAGACAGTACACAAGCACTTTGCGGAACATCATATATAAAACATTGGGGGTTTAGTGGTTACGTGAATCTGTCAGCCCTGCATCAAATTTTATAACTGTAAACGGTGTCGACTCCATCCTACCCCCAAAGGTTTCATACATTTACAGGCCTGGCAGAGAGATCGCCCTGATTTTAAAATATAGTTCAACCATTTATTCTAAAGGAATGAAAACCAGACAATTTATTTATTTACTCTTAATATGCACTATTTTGACAGGATTATTCTCGTGCGCTACTATACCGAACGGTGCAGTTGCGGTAAAATCTTTCGATAAAGAAAGATATCTCGGTAAATGGTTTGAGATTGCAAGAAAGGATTTTAAATATGAACGGAATTTGAGTAACACCACTGCATATTATTCTTTAAATGACAACGGAACCATAAAGGTTGACAATCAAGGGTATAATACAATAAAAGGAGAATGGACTCAAGCAATTGGTAAGGCGAAATTTGTTGGAGAAGAAAACATCGCCAAGCTTAAAGTATCATTCTTTGGACCTTTTTATTCCGGCTATAATGTAATCGCAATTGATGATGAATACAGATATGCTTTGATTATTGGAAAAAGTCTTAAGTATTTGTGGATTTTATCTCGCGAGATTGATATTCCTGAGGAGATAAAAGATAAATATCTTAAGATGGCAGAGGAGATTGGGTATAACACGGCTGACCTAATATGGGTTAAACATGACAAACAAAAATAAGGCCAGCACATAACAATTGGTAATTCGCAATTTAAAGTGATATTGAAAGTAATAAAGGATGAAGTTGGTAACGATTATACCCATCACAACAAAAATTGATTTTGGTCATACAAGTTCCATATTTACAACACCTTATGGAGTATTGACTGAAATCAATTCTGAGAAAAAACATTTACTACAATTGATAATGCTGTGAAGGAATAAAAATAATTGAACTTTCATTATATTAGTCCGAAACTTGAGCTCAATTTACATTCCACACAATTTTTAATAATTTGAAATTTTTAGTTTTTCTACTAATTCAAACAAATCACAATCCCTATCTTTGCCCATTCAAATTCAACAAACCACATGGAATCCATTATATTACTTGGTGTATTAGAGGGATTGATCATTACGCTACTTGTTTTGCTGAAACGCCGAAAAGCGATTTCCGATTACTTACTTGCCGGTATTTTCATGCTTTACACGGTTAATATGCTGTTCAGTTACCTTGAAATATACAACCGCACACATGGGTTTCCTTATCCTGCTTTCATTTTTGTGTCGAACCCGCTGTTGTTACTGCATGGCCCTACCATTTGGGTGTATGTAAAGTCGCTCACCGACCAGCACTTTTCATTCAAACCTGTGTACCTGCTCCACCTGCTTCCATTTTTGCTTTGCGTATTTGATTTCACCCTTCAGTTTTATACCATTCCGATTGCCGAAAAGATTGAAATACTGCAAACCGAATCGTTCAAGTATTTTATCGATTATCCAATAATGATTGTGACCATGGCGCTATCGTCGCTTGTCTATTTCTCGTGGGCGGTGTTGATGGTGCGAAGGTATAACCGCAAAATCAAGGGATATTTTTCTGAAACCAACAACTACGATTTGGCCTGGCTTCGAGTGGTTATGTTTGCATCTGCCATTGTGTACACCATTGTTTATGTATCTTTTGTGGCCGATCTTTTTTTTCCGATAGCTTCCTTTCAGCTGATGCACAAGGTGAGTTTTGTTCTGGGTTCGGTATACTTAATTGTATTGGGCTTTTTCGGACACAAACAGGGAAACCTCTTTACAGACAGACCAATTTCCATTGATTTACCCGAATCAAAGCCCATGCTCAACGAAACAGATTCGCTCGACAAACGAGAGACCGATTTCATCCACACGTTGCTGGCTCACATGAACGACAAGAAACCCTACCTCAACTCCGAAATTACCTTGGTGGCATTGGCTGCTGAACTTGAGGTTTCGTCGGAGTACCTTTCGAAAATTATCAACGGGCGGTTGGATAAAAATTTCTACGACTTCATCAACTATTACCGTATCGAAGAATTCAAGACCAGATGCCCTCTTCCCGAAAATAAAAACTTCACGTTAATTGCCATTGCCTTTGATTGTGGTTTTAACTCGAAAGCCACCTTTAACCGCGTGTTCAAAAATGCAACAGGTCAAACACCGCGTGACTACGCCCGAAGGGCATGTACATTTTAAATACAACGGCTTCTTCATGGTTTTTTCTTCGTGGACTTTGTGTCTTCGTGGGAGAATCTTTTATTCCCACAAAGCCACCAAAAACACAAAGGATTTTTTCTTCATGAGCTTTGCGTCTTAGTGGGAGAATTTCTATTCCCACAAAGACACTGAGAGCACAAAGGATTTTTCGGGGAAATTTCTTATTCCAACAAAAAGCACTAATACAATTGCTTCTTCGTGGGAGAATTTCTATTCCCACTAAACCACTAAGAGTACAAAGGATTTTTTCTTCGTGGACTTTGTGGCTTCGTGGGAGAATATTATATTCCCACAAAGACACTGAGAGCACAA
>CAZSQG010000102.1:0-1985 GCA_964608615.1 uncultured Marinilabiliaceae bacterium | reverse complement strand
ACAAAGGATTTTTCGGGGAAATTTTTATTCCCATAAAATGCACTAAAAACACAAATGCTTTTCTTCGTGAACTTTGTGGCTTCGTGGGAGAATTTTTTTATTCCAACTAAGCCACCAAAAACACAAAGGATTTTTTTGTGGACTTCACGGCTTCTGCATTCCTGTAGTTATAAGTACCTTCCGGAAGTTGAGACCTGCAAAAAAGCTATTGAGACTTGAAATGGCTTAAATGAGACTTACGAAATTTGGATTGCTGTTTTCTTTGCACGAATTTTTTTGATGTAATTAGTATGAAAACACAAACAATTTTTTTAGTTGCTTTAATTACCATGGCCGGGTGTTCAGGTAGTCGAGAGGTAACGGAAGCCTATCAAAACCGAAAGGTCAAATTTGGGGTTGAAGCCGGAACCAATCTAGGCGGCATTGTTGATAACACTGATCTGACTAAAATTGAAGGAACACCTGTTGATGGGTTTACCGGTGCCACACGTGTTGGCTTCCATGCAGGTGCACATGCAACCATTCCGGTAGGCAGAAACGATATTAAGGCGGGTATCAATTACCTATTCAGTCCGCAAAAGTTCACCTACAACGATGCTTTTCACGGATATTTCGGAACGAGGAAGATTTCGCTTTCCCAACTGATTGTGCCTATAACCTATAACATAAATCTGTTCAAACAACGATTCGATCCGGGAACAATCAGTCTGAAATTTGGCGGAGCGTTGGAGTACAACATGCCATCTGTTCAACAGCAAGGTCAATTGCTTCCGGGTTACACCATCAATAAGTTTTCGGGTGGCATAACGCTTGGGATTTCTGCCTTGCCGTTCACCTTCGCCAACAAATCGCGTCTGGGGTGCAGTTTCGACATTTACCGGGGCTCACAAATCTTCGACGACCTATACAACCGTGCCGAATACGAAACGCCCGCATCGAGTTACATGAAACTGAGTATCATCTATCAATTTAAATAGCCATGAAACGAACCATGTGAATTTACAAACACTAAGATTTGATTCTCGATGGCAAGTTCAATCTGGCCAGTGAATAATTAAATAAGAACAGTACATAACACCTGCTAAGCCTTATAGAAGAGGTATAA
Organism: uncultured Marinilabiliaceae bacterium; assembly: GCA_964608615.1. Lineage (GTDB taxonomy): Bacteria > Bacteroidota > Bacteroidia > Bacteroidales > Marinilabiliaceae > CALEUX01. The sequence goes on along the minus strand of CAZSQG010000102.1, from coordinate 880 downwards.
CAAGCCTTGGTGGCATATTTTACCCACATAAAAATAGCACCCAACAACTTGAGACAGAAATAAGCAAAAGCAATATTAACAATCAAAATTAGATTTATGAAAAACCCAAAAAGCAAAATTCAAGTTTACTTATTAATAGCGATAAGTATAATTACATTTTTTGCAAGTAGTTGCAAGAAAGATGACCCAATTGTAAAAAACGACCCAATAATTACGTGGTCAAATCCGGCAGATATTACAGTTGAAACAATACTAAGTACCACCCAGCTAAATGCCACAGCCGATGTGCCCGGAACCTTTGTTTATACACCTGCAATTGGAGCAAGCCTTGCTGTTGGCGAAAATCAGGATTTGAAAGTTGATTTTACACCCACCGATTTGTCAGCATACAATGCCGTAAGTAAAACTGTTAAAATAAATGTTGGTTATCTGCTAATGGTGGATATCCCCGCAGGCACCTTTACCATGGGCAGCCCCACAGGCGAAGTAGGCAGAAGGAGTAATGAAGCGCAATACCCGGTAACGCTAAGCGCCTTCCGCATGAGCAAGTACGAGATTACCAATGCCCAGTATGCAGCTTTTTTGAATGCCAAAAATATTGGTAGCGATGGATTGTATGCAGCTGGTGCATATCCTACAGAAGAATTAATTTATGCCAGCAGTGGGGGTTACGACTGGGGTTTGCATTACAATAGCAATAAATGGGAGCCGGTTGCCGGTTACGAAAACCACCCTGTAATATTTGTAACATGGTACGGAGCAACCGAGTTTGCTACCTACGTAGGCGGTACTTTGCCCACCGAGGCGCAGTGGGAATATGCTTGTCGGGCAGGTACTACCAAGCCATTTAATACCGGTGATTTTTTAACCAACCTGCAAG
>CAZSQG010000101.1:0-12090 GCA_964608615.1 uncultured Marinilabiliaceae bacterium | reverse complement strand
CGAAAACCACCCCGTAATAAACGTAACATGGTACGGGGCAACCGAGTTTGCCACCCACGCAGGCGGTACTTTGCCCACCGAGGCACAATGGGAATATGCCTGTCGTGCAGGCACTACCACGCCTTTTAATACCGGTGATTTTTTAACCAACCTGCAAGCTAATTACAATTGGGCATATCCTTATAATGGTGGCACCAACACTGTAACCACCTCCCCCGGCAACCCCCAAGCCGTAGGCACCTACACTGCTAATGCCTGGGGGCTGTACGACATGCACGGTAATGTTTCGGAATGGTGCAGCGACTGGTTAGGTAATTATCCAACAACGGCCCAAACCAATCCTACTGGTACTACATCGGGCGAGTACCGTGTGGTTCGTGGCGGCGGTTGGGGCGACTACGCTCAGTATTGTCGCTCGGCTATTCGCAACAATAGCTTCCCGAGCTCTTATGGAAGCATTTTCGGGTTTCGGGTTGTTCTCGTCCCTTAGTTTACTGTAAAAGGCTTTAAGCTAAAAAAGAGATAAAGAAAAGAGGTTTGCCAAAGAAGGAGGGAGGCGGTCATTGAGCTTGTTGAAATGGCCTACCGATTTATAGGCAAACCTCTAATTAAATACACATTGCACGCTTGCAATTGCCATGTGCATAATTTTTTGGAACCTGATTATGGAATTCGGGAATGCGATGCATCCTAATAGAAAACAAATATTATGAAAACAATAAACATTTTACTATTAAGTCTGATTTTCAGCAACGCATTCTCACAAGAGATATTAGAAAAAGAGGTTAAAACCGAAGTAAATGAAGTAACCGTATTTCTTGATGGAGCACAAATAGTTCGAAAAAAAACTATTGAACTAACAAAAGGGAAGACGATTATCAAATTTATTAATTTATCTCCGTTTATAGATGCCAAAAGCGTTCAAGTAAAAGCCCAAGGAGATTTGACTGTTTTATCTGTAAATCATCAGCAAAATTTTTTGGATAAAATGGAGAAATCTGCTGAATTAACTGATTTAGAGAAACAACTTGAATCTATTGATGAGAAAATCATAATTGAAAATACTTATTTGTCAGTAATCAGCGAGGAACTTACATTTCTTCAGGAGAACCGCGATATTGGTGGAAAAAATGAACAGGTGAGTATTACCAATCTTCAACAAGCATCTGATTTTTACAGTGGCAAATTGACTTCCTTGAAAATGAAAGAAATTGAGAGAAATAAAACTCTCAGAACTTTAAATGAACAAAAGAATGATTTGCAAAATCAAATGAATACCCTGACGAGTAAAAAAGAGTACCCTACCGGGGAAATTTTAGTAAAAGTTGATGCAAAACAGACAAATAAGTATTCATTGGAATTAACCTATTTGGTGGGAAATGCAGGTTGGCTTCCATCTTATGATATCAGGGCAAAAAATGTTAATGAACCAGTACAATTGATTTATAAAGCAAATGTTAAACAAGACACAAAAGTTGACTGGTCAAATGTCAAACTAAAATTCTCCTCTGCCGACCCAAATGTTTCTGGCGTTGCACCTGAACTACAAACGTATTTCTTAAACTATAATACTTTACCTCCAATATATAAATTGACTGCAAATAGTGTACGGGGTAAAGTATTTGATAGTAATGGTGAACCCTTACCAGGAGCTAACGTAATTGTTCAAGGCACAACCATTGGAACAGTAACGGATTTCGAAGGAAATTATTCAATTACAATTCCGAATAATTCAAGTCAGTTAACATATTCTTTTATTGGTTTTAATTCACAAACACTATCAATTACAAATTCTGTAATGAATGTAGCTCTCGAGGAAAATACTATGGCTTTAGATGAAGTAGTAGTAATAGGATATGGTATTCAAAAAGAAGAGTCGTTTACAGGAGCTCTTCAAGGAAGGGTTGCAGGAGTTTCAACAGATAAACCGAATATTAAAATAAGAGGCACAAGTAGTTTATTGATACCAACAGCACAGGTTGAGAATCAAACAACAGTAGATTTTGAAATCAATACCCCATACACAATTAAATCGGACAATAAAAACTATACGGTTGATATGGAGGCCTATGATTTACCTGCATTTTATCAATATTACTGTGTCCCAAAAATTGATAAAGACGCATTTTTAATTGCAAATATCGTCGATTGGGAGAAATATAATTTATTAGAAGGAGAGGCCAATGTATTTTTTGAAGATACTTATGTTGGTAAAACTCTTTTGGATGTACGTTATGCCTCTGACACATTAGAGATTTCGTTGGGGCGTGATAAAAAAGTATCTGTAAATCGTGAAAAAATAAAAGATTTCACTGATAAACAATTTATTGGAAACAAAAAAGAAGAAACCCGTGCATGGAAAACAACTGTTAAAAACAATAAAAACCAAGCGATTAACATGATAATACTTGACCAGGTACCAGTTTCAACTACCGAAGATATTGAGGTTAATGTTCAGAATATATCAGGAGCAAAACAGAATTCTGAATCAGGAGAAATAAAATGGGAATTTGAACTTAAACCTAATGATAAAAAGGAATTTGAATTGAAATATTTGGTGAAGTATCCAAAATATAGAAATTTGATAGTGGAATAACACTTGAGGATTAAGGCACAACTGAGAACACAAAAAGAGCAGTAAGGTCAATGGGCTTACTGCTCTGCTTTTTTTAGGAATGATTTTTCCCAGTACGTTAATTGTGTTTTATAAAACCAGATAAAAGAGTTTGGTCTTTACACATCAAACAAATTTTTCACGTCTTTGCAGGTTCATTAATGCCCAGAGCAATGAAATTACAGAACCCACCAAAAGCATTAAACGGTTTTGGAAAAGTATATTTTTAAATACGGTAAGACTCATATCGGAGGGTATGTTAAACGGGTTTATAAAGATGTTCCACTTATTAAACTTTAGCGGTTCGTACAATATCCAGAAGAAGAGTCCAATGATAATCATTATAACTGCTGCTCCACTGGCATTACGCACTAGGCTGGTCATTAAAAAAGAGAGGCATGCCATGAAAAACAATGGAAACATCAGCTGATACACCATTTCGAAAACGGGAATTTTAAGTACAGCAAAGACTGTGAATACTGCCATTGACAGTAGGAGCGAAGACATTAAAATAATACTTATTCCAAACCTCAGCAGATAAACTTTGTACCTGTAGTTGGGTACTCCAAAAATAATTTCAAGCATTCGGGCATCCTTATCGTTCTGGATGTTAAATATTACCGGGTAAAAGATAATCAGGATCCCGGGCGAAATAAGTAATGCGTAAACATCGTCAATAGTAAGGTTCGACGAACTTGAGAAAAGGTTTATGGCAATTATAAGCAAGAAAAATGCTATGGCTGCAATAAGGAAATACACAAACTTGTTGGCAAACACAATTTTAAGATTGTATTTGACTATGTCTGTAATCAGTTTTATTTGATTGAGGTAGTTCATATTTGTATTATAAACAAATCAGGACTGGGATTAAATAATTTTATAACCGATAATAACATCATATTTTGTAATGTTTAACAAACCAAACAACCGGTTGTAAACCAATCTGTGCAAAGTAAAATATTTGAAGTTGCCATTGTGGTATTCATTTATTATAATTCAATGCTGTTTGCATCTTCATTTTTATCACTTAACAAGTAAAGATATGCATCTTCCAGATTTGCTTTCACAGGTATGGCTTCTGGTATTGGTGGGGTATTGGACAAACATCGGCAACGTATATAGTCGCCCTCCTTGATGTGGTGAATTATTACGCACTCATCTTTTAGTTTGTCAAACTCCTCAATCGGTATCTGGATCGACCATGTTTTATTTTCCGCTATTTTAACCATATTCAAGGGTTCGCCCAGGTACTTAACTTCGCCGGTTTTCATAACGGCTACCATATTACACGAACTGGCAACATCCTCAATGATGTGAGTTGAGAATATCACAATTCTGTCCTTACTAAGTTCTACCAAAAGGTTTCTGAACCTTATCCTTTCGCGTGGATCAAGTCCTGCAGTGGGCTCATCCACAACCAGAATTCTTGGAAGGTGAAGCAGTATTTGGGCAATCCCTATTCGTTGCTTCATCCCACCCGAGAACGATCCTATTTTTTCATGCCTTTGTTCAAACATATGAACTGCATTTAGGACGTACTCAACGCGTTTATAACGCTCATCCTGGTTGTATAACTTTTTTAGTATTCCCATATAGTTCAGGAAATCCCATGCTGTCATATTTTCGTACATACCAAACTCTTGTGGCAGGTAGCCTATGAGTCCCTGCAATTCTTCGCGTTTCTCACGAAGATCAATATTATTTATGGTGATTTGACCGTAGCTTTGCTCCAGAATACCACAAATTATCTTCATCAGAGTTGATTTCCCGGCACCATTGGGCCCTAATAAGCCAAACATTCCATGGCGAATATCAAGTGAAATGCCCTTAACAGCCTTAAAGGGAATCTTCTTTTTGCCAATCAAAGGCATGGCAAGAACAAAGCGATATAAAAACTGACGGGTGTTCTTAAAATTGCCTTTAATTCTGTTTACATCTACCTTTTTTTTGTAAAGATTGTCAGATGTTGTTTTAATCAGCAAAACAAGATACCATAATACACCAATTGGAATAACCAGTCCGGGAAGTTTAAACCTGATATTAAAAAGGTAAAGAGCCAGAACAGGGAATCCCCAGATGATTAGCTGTATGGCAAAAGTAATTACCGAACCTAGTCTGGAAGTATCTTTTTCCAGTTTTTTATTACTGGCATAGGCAATAACAGGCTCAAGGAATTTGACTACAATTATATAAAGGATAATTGGCAGAATGAGATTCCAAAGGGTACCTTCAAGATGGAAATAAATGAAATATGTAAAGAATCCGATTAGAGGGATTTGCCATATCAATACATTAAAATCGCTTAATGATTTGTATTCGCTTTGAATCCCAAGCCTACGTCTTATTTTGATACCCGCATTCCAATCCCTAATAAAACGACTGTCCCAATTGTAAATCTTCACCAGATTGCGAATCTGAATATTAAGCACTTCATCTTTTTCAACCAGTTTCTCACTTGCTTTACGGAGACTGTTTTGAACAAAGAATATGCATGCCGGAACAGCAATCATTAGTACAATAAAATTAATCATTTGCCAAATGCGACCTTCAATTGCAGTAATAATAAGATAACTACCAGTAATCCATGCGATTATTATTATAATTTTTACCACAGGCTTTTGTCCATATATCCATTTTAATGCCGCTTGCATGCCCGAGTTGAGTGTTGGAATAAATACCAGCGTTAACAGCGTGCTCACTGTTAGTCCTCCAATAATTGTTATGGCAAAAGGTACTCCGATAAGAGCAACATACTCAGATTTTCCCAGGGCTAATGGAATAAGAGCTATAATGGTGGTGATGGCTGTAATAAGTATTGGTCGCACCCTGGCAAGACCAGCCATAATGAGCGCACGTGATTCGGAGAACCCGCGCTGGCGTAATAATCTGGAATAGTCGATGAGGATAATACCATTATTTACTACAATTCCAAGTAAAATCAGAAGACCAGTCATTACATTGGTATTCATTATTGATGTGCCGGTTAAAATAAGAAGCGCTAATGAGCCAATAGCAGCCATCGGCACTGAAAACATCATAACCAACGGTGTTGAGAATGACTCGAATACTGATGAGAGAATCATGTAAATCAGTATGAATGCTGTGAATAGAAGAAAGGCAAACTCTCCTAAATCATCCTCTTCATGTACAACCTCCAGTGCTATGCCGGCAGGTATAGACAGGTTTTCCACCAGTTCATCAACTTCAATTTGGGCCGCCTGAAGCAAATCCTTGCTATCGCTTATTTCATTTGAGAATTGATAAACAAGTTCCAGCTGTTTCTCCTGGTTTGTCCGTTTTATTGTAGATAAGCCTTCGGTGAAATTAAACTTACTTATTTCCTGCAGTTCAAAGAGATTGGCTTCGCTGTTTTTAACAGGTAAGCTTTTTAAGTCTTTTAAGTTCCGTTCTTTCTTATCGTTGTTGTCAATGGTTTTTATCAGAATATCATACTCTTCGCCACCTTGTTTAAACATTACCCCACTGGAGAACTCATGCTGGAAGGAGTTTAACTCCGACAAAACAGATGTCACGGGTATATTATACATCGCCAGCAGTTGCTTATCAAATGCTAGTGTGAGTTCGGGGCGTTTATCAGGCAACTTTATATCAACCTTTTCGATTGACGTAAGCTGGTTCATATAGAACATTACATCGTTAGCCTGATTAAGCATCTTGTCGAAATCCTGTCCTCGTATTACAATCTTCTCGCGTTGTACTCCAATACCTAACATACGGGCAAATCCGTCATCATCGATACCACCACCACTAAACTTCTGGCTTCTGGCTGGAGGATCCCAGCTAAGTGAGGCAGGGTTTAAATCGCGTAACCGATAAATTATATCATTCTTTATTTTAGCGATAGAGAAGTTTCTTATGCTTCGGTAGTTATCTGATAAAATAATAGTCAAAACAGCCTCCTCTTCATATACCTGACTTAAAACTTCCTTTTTCTCCTGAAGATCTTCCAGTTTCTTTTCGGCTTCAACTATTACAATATCGGTATTCTCAAGCATGGAGCCACTGGGCATTGTTACGTAAAGCTTCAGTTCCTTAATCTCAGCCTCCTGTGAAGATGAAAAACTTACAGCCAGGCTGATAAGCAGGGCGGCAAAGAATGCTCCTAAGGCTCCAAGAATTGTTTTAGCCGGACTCCGCATACAGGTTTTGAGAAGTACCATATAAACTTGAATGAGCCGGTTGTGAAGCGACAATTTCTTGAAGTGTACGGGATTTTGCTTTTGCCCATGCCTTAAAAATGTATGTGTTATGGCTGGAATAAGCAGTATTGCCACAAATAATGATACTAATAGGGTGGAGATGATTGAAACACCAACATGCTTACCTATGAGGCCTATAAAAAAGTTGTCGGAAAAAACAAAAGGGAGGAATACCGCAATGGTTGTGAGTGTTGCTGCAAATATGGATCTTAATACTTCCTTAGTGCCCTGTATCACTGCTTCGTCGGGATGCATTTTTTTAGAAGCCAGTCGATAAATATTTTCTAATACCACCACGCTATTGTCGAGAAGCATACCAATGGCCAACGCCATTCCTAAGAGGGTTAAACTATTGATGCTGATGCCAAAGGCGTAGAATAAGTTAAATGCGGTATAAATTGATATTGGTATTGCAAGTGAGATGGCAACTACCAGTCTTATATTTTTCAAGAAAACCCAAAGAATAAATATGGCTAAAAGGCCACCGATTAGAGCAAGCTCTATTATGGAAGAGATATTATTTTCCATTGTTTCGGCGCTGTTGCTCTGCACAATCAATTCAATTTCCTGATTCTTTAATTCCTTGTTAAGTATCTCAATTTGCTCCTTAACATTATTGGCCAACTCAATTACGTTTGATTGAGAATCTTTGGTAAGGCTTACAGTAACAGCGTCCAAACCGTTAACACGACTATAGGAGCTTTGTTCCTTTACTCCAAAGCGAATGGTGGAAATATCCTTTAGTTTTATATTCCCCTGTTCCTTTACAACAATATTACTAATATCGTTGATATCGTTGAATTCTGCTATAACATTTACAAAATGAAGCTGGTTATTATGGGTTACTCTCCCTGTAAAGGTTCTGGATTTACTGTTATTGTTTAATGCTGTTCGTACATCAGCAGGCGAAATACCATTGCCATCGCAGATATCCTGTTGAAGGGTAATTTCAACGGATTTCTCACGGCCCCCAAATACCTCAGCGTTACCAATACCTTCAATATTCTTAATTTTATCAATAATCTTTTTATCGGTTATCTGCCTAACCCTGTCTACTCCTCCGCTTCCCCTAACCTGAATGGTCATAAACATATTGTTGAGCAGCTCAAGGTCGAACTTAAGAACCTGAACACTAAATTCCTGGGGCAGATTCTTTCGGGCTTCATCAACCTTTTCAACCAGCTTAAGGTAAGCATATTTAATATCGGTGTTTTTTTGGAAGGATATTTGAATGGTACCCTGTTGCTGCCCTGCTTGTGATTCAATCTTCTCAATCTTCTCAAGGGCTCCAATAGCACCCTCAAGAGGAATAATGGCCTGATTCTCCATGTATTTTGGGTCAACTTCAAGCTGTGAGCCAACCTGAACAAAAAGCATGGGGAGGGAAGCGTTTGGATAGAGTTCAACGGGCAGTTGCTGATACGAGATATACCCAAGCATACTTAACCCTGTAAAGAGCATTGTTATGAGTATCTTTCGTTTAATGATGAAGTTCATCTATATATTATTTAGATTCCATTCCTAATTGTTTTTTTTCTTTGGGCAAGTATTCGGGAGTTTATGTCCTCAGTTTTCATGGTTAAAGATCTTACCCTTAAGCACCCTGTTTTTTGCCTTCTCAAAAACATAATACACGCAAGGAATAACAATTAAAGTAAGCAGGGTTGATGTAATCAAACCAGAAATTACTGCTATGGCCATGGGCGAGCGCAGGGCCGCACTCTCACCAATGCCAATAGTAAGTGGCAGTAAGGCAAGAATTGTTGTCAAGCTGGTCATTATAATAGGACGTATCCGAATTTCTCCGGCGCCAATTATGGAGTCACGCAGAGATATACCTTTTGCCCTAAGTCGGTTAATTGCATCAACCAGAATTATGGAGTCGTTAACCGCTATTCCTGCCAGCATAATTATGCCAATGTAAGCCATTATACTTAATGGTTTGCCGAGAATAAGAAACGCCCAAACAGTCCCAACTCCAGCCAATGGTATGGTAAGAAGAATAGTGAAAGGATGGATTAGTGACTCAAATTGTGAGGCCATAACCATATATACCAAAACGATTGAAAGTATGAGTGCAAAGCTAAGGTTATTCATTGCTTCACTGCGTTTTTGTTCCTCACCAACAACATCAACCTGATAATCTGTTGGGATGTTAATGGTTGAAATTTTTTCACGTACTTTTCTAACAACCTTATCGAATGAGAGGGTGTTATCCACATCGGCCATAACTTTTCCAATACGATTTTGGTTACGCCTGAATAACTGTCGCGGCGATATTGAACTTTTAACTTTAGCGAGCTCATGAAGATAAATATCTCCATCAGCGCTTTTCAGTTTTATGGAATTAAACTCTGAAAGGCTTATTTCCGGTAGCTTAATAGTGATTTCGTTCATTTCACCACCTTTTTCATATTTACCGGCACTTGTTCCCATCAATAAATTTTTAATCTGCGACACAATATTTTCAACGCTCATGCCATGTATACCGGCTTTGTATCTGTCGATAACCACATCAATTTCGGGTGCCCCCGCTTCAATGTTAGTTTTGAGATTGTGTAGTCCTGGTAACTCTGTCAGGCTATCTTTTATCTGTTCGGAAATTTGGCGAAGAACATCAAGATCGTTTCCTTTTATTTCAATTACAAGGGGCGCCTCGTCGGTGCCAAGGGTTGCCTGTAAAGCTGTTTCGTCGCGGATTATTGAGATAGTGGCATCGGGAATATCGCCCAAAAGTTTCTCTACTGCCATTATCATATTGTTTGATTCGTTTAAAAAATCTTTGTTAATTCCAATTTTAATGATTGCTGTATTTTCGTTTTGGAATACGGCTTTTTCGCTGCCGGAGGTACTTGATGGTCCAATTTGGCTGTATACTGTTTCGATTTTATCACCCAGAATATCAGAGAGCATGGTTTCAATATTTCTCACTGTTTCGGATGTTCGCTCGAGTTGTGTTCCTTCCTGCAATGATATTTCAATACTAAACTCACCTGCACCTCCTTTGGGCATATACTCCGATCCTACAAGGGGGAAAACCAGTGCTGTTATAGCCAATAAAACAATGGTTGATAGTAAAACAACACCCTTTATATTAAGTAATCTGGATAGTAATTTACCGTACCAGGATATCTTAACTGACTTTATTTGTTGTTGCTTCTTAGCATTTCGGTAAACCGAATTAAAAAGCATGGGGATAACTAAAATGGCAACAAAAAGTGAAGCCAGCAGTGAGAATGCAACAGTCCAGGCCTGATCTTTGAACAGGGCGCCCGATGCTCCATGTAAATATACAATTGGCAGGAATACAACAATGGTTGTTAAGGTTGAAGCTATGATTGCCCCACCTACTTCGGCAGTGCCGGTTATAGCCGCCTCGCGCACTGACATGCCCTGCTCCATGTTTCTGAAAATATTTTCCACCACCACTATGGCATTATCAACAAGCATACCTGCCCCCAGCGCAAGTCCTCCGAGTGTCATTATGTTTAGGGTTAGTCCATTAAAGTACATTAGGTTAAAAGTTGCAATAATGGATACCGGTATGGCAAAGGTGATAATTGCAGTTGCTTTAAGCCGCCGCAGAAATATATATAGCACAAAAACAGCTATCAGAATACCGATTAGTGCGGTATTCTTAACTTCATTGATAGATGATTGGATAAAGCTACCCTGATTTTGGATAACGATGAACTCGTAACCCGGCAAAGCCTTTTTTATTGATTCCAACGATTTTGTGAGATTCTCAACTACTTTTATGGTGTTGGAACCCGTTTCCTTGTGAATGGATAAACCTGCACAACGTTGCCCATTTATTCGGACAATGTTTTTTGGATCTTGGTTCACAAAACTTACATTAGCTACATCTTTTAGAAGAATGGGAGCTTTATCGCCAGTAATTATTGATTGTTCCTGATTGTCCGAGCTGGTTCTGTAACTTAATACAAGGTTTTCAATATCCTCAATATTTGTTATCAGACCTGACCCTTTGATAATGTACTTTTTGCCCATCTCAACAATGGTTCCCCCCGAAACATTACGATTCATATTTTGTATTGCCGAAGCAATATCACTCGTGGACAATCCAAAGGCCTTAAGCTTGTAGGGGTTGGTTTCAATTAAAACCTCCTTCTCTTCAGTTCCGCTAATAGTAACATCGGCAATCCCCTCAAGCCTAACAAGCTCATTACGTATATAATTTTCGCCCACCTTGCGCAGTTCATCCATATCTGTAATACCTGGATTAAGCATGGCGATAATCATTACCGGTGCTGCATTAGGATCGTGCTGAGTTATATTAAACTCATCGATATCTGAACTTTGACTATATGAGGTGAGGGCTTTCTGCAGATCAAGAAATGCCTCATCCATATCTGCGCCCCAGGAGTATTCAACAGTTATCCTTGCCGAGCCAACCATGCATACTGATGATACCTGTGCAACACCTTTTTGCCGTATTGCCTGTGACTCAATATTCTCAACAAATTGTTTCTCAATTTCCTCTGGAGGACGCTCGCCAGCTTTTATCTCAACAAATATCCTTGGCGAGTTCATATCAGGAAACAGGTCAACATTCAACTTACTAAACGAAATATAGCCCAGTAGAATAATTGCAAGGACAATCATTGAAACGGTAACCGGGTTATTTATCGAGAATTGGGTGGTTTTTTTCATGTGTCTATAATTTGTTTCTCAATGGTCACATGGAACTCGCCAGATAGTCCTTACCCTGTGTGAGTATGACTTTACTCATGGCTTGTTTCATCAGTCTCTAATTCGTCTTTTACACTACACTATTTAACCACCTTAACTTTTGACCTGTTTCTTAGTGTTTCGAAACCCTTTATTACCAATCTGTCATTTTTTTCTAAACCCGAAATAATCTGAACATCATTTTGGTTTTCTAACCCAAAAGTAACAACTCTTTCCTGAGCCAGTCCTTTATCAACCACAAACACCGTATTACCCCTTTGTTTTGAAAGTATTACGCTTTTTGGAATAACAATAGCACTATCAACGTGAGCAACCACAATATCTACTTTGGCAAACATACCTGGTCGTATAATAAGCGAAGAATTATCGATGGTTATAACAGATTTAAACGACCGGGTTGTGGCATCTATGGCAGGCGAAATCTGAGTTATTAAGCCATTTAGGGTGTCATTTGGAAGTGTATAGTTAGTTATATTAACTTTTTGTTTTGATTTGATAAAAAGATAGTCCTTTTCCGGGAGGCTTATTTCCATAAATAACTTG
>CAZSQG010000100.1:2491-12165 GCA_964608615.1 uncultured Marinilabiliaceae bacterium | reverse complement strand
TTTTAGCGGGAGAGCACTTGAACGAAGAAAATATTTTTTACCGGACAATAGTGATTGTTAATATGGTTTAATAAAACAAATGAGATACAAATTAGTAAGACGCAATTATTTGAAGTTTTACTCCTCGCATGAGAATTTATAACATTCCGGATAACAGAAATAAAGGTGGCTTTGTTAAACTAAATTCGTTTCACTAATTTCCACAGGAAGTCACCATTACTTTGCGAATAAATACCTTACCATTAGTAGAGGCTTTGATGACATAAAGTCCTTGTTTTAATTCGGATAAATTTATGCTTCCTTCACCCTGATATATATAAACTGTGCCCTTATACTCTTGCTGACCAATCATATTAAACACTTCTATTAATGCAGGCCCATCATTATCAAGACTTAAATTGAGCTCATTACAGAAAGGATTTGGATAAATAATAAGCTCATTACCACCCGGATTTAGGATAGAGGTGTCCACTTTTTGAACATCAGAAGCCAGAATATCAATCCAAAAAGAAGCAGGATAATTACTTTCATGCCAGTCTTCAAATTCGTTCCACTCATTTTGAGAACTCTTCAGCCATGCCGTGTTTTTTATGCGTGCAGCCAATGGCGCCGACTGATAAACGGCAAAGGAATCAACCGTTGCAGTATAGTTCAGTTCCACTTCTATCCAAAGCGGCCCTTCAACTGTTACCGGTAAATCCAACATAACTAAATTTTCGCGTTGGGCTGATAGTTGACTCAAAAGAAGGCCGTTTTTTGAAGCTAAAAGTTCCTCCGGCTCAAATAAACCATTCCAGATTTTAATATTCACCGTTTTATTGCTTTGCGCAACCGACTTTGCAGTTTCCAGATAAATCCCTTGAATGGTGGCCGATTTAATCCATGAATATTTTTCAGCTATACTGCTAATCTCTAAAGAATTATGCCCCGACCAAACTCCTTTTCCCGGATTCAGATAAATAAGTGATGCAACATCATCGTCAACAAAATTTGAAAGACGTTCCACCTCTCCATTATAATAATCAAAACCAGAAACTGATTCAGGTGAAACACCATCGCTATCAAGCCAATAAGCTAATTGCTTATCGTTATCGGGAAAATAATTCCATGACTTATTAAGACGCGAAAAGTAATCATTAACAGGGTAACTGCAGCTTGCTGACCCACCACTCAGACTTCCCAATAATTGGCCATTACTATCAAAAAGACCACAACCCGACGAACCGGCCTCCGTAGTTCCACTTTGCCAGCTTGCTACCTTCCAATGAGAATTAGATATAAAATAATTACCCAATGGAGAAACTGCGTAGAATGTGGTAGCTATTGGAGAAGCGATGGAATGAGCTGTTTTCTTAACATCGCCTTCCGGGTGATGAATGGCTATTACCGGTGCTATTGGAGAACTTGTTCTGCTCCATCCTGCCCAATATGGACGATAAGTTGCAGGAGGCTTTGATGACATTTCAAGTAATGCAAAATCCAATGTCTCAGCAAAGGCTCTTAAGGAAGAACCCGATAAAGTTTGATTTGGAAAACCTTCAATATCACCTTCACATTTTGGAACCTCGTAATTGAAATAAAAGACTACTGTTGATGCAGAGTTTTCTTTTTTTAAACAATGAGCTGCTGTTAGAAAGTAAGGAGTTCCATCGTTACGGGTATTATTTAAAAGTGTTCCGGAACAAAGTTCTGTTCCATCAACAATAATCTTACAAACTGAACGACCAACTTCATTCCATATTTCATTATCATTACAGGTAAAGTCAACCTGACAGGTGCCACTATCTCCAAAATCACCACTTTTCAACTGAAAAAAGAGATTCTTATAATCATGATTTATGGCACCAATCATTAAATTGGATTTTTTGTCAATACCAGGAGGTACATGCAATTCCACAACAACCTCATCGCCAGGAATAGGTGCAGTGGCTAATATGCCTGAAGACTGATTATTAAGATGGGTAAATGCACCTAAAACCACACTTTGGGCGGGATCAAATATATAAACCGAAGCTCCCGGCGATAATATAAACCGATCAAAAATCAAATTAATTGAATAAGCCCCTTGTGAACGAATCCCCAAACGCCAAATTCTTGTACCATCTTCTACTGTAGTCCATTCACCCGAATTATCAGGCGTTAATTCAACAAAGAAGGGATGGGCAAAACGTAATGCCTCACCTTTTGGCCTAATAGCTTGTTTAGCCTGTTGCTGCACATAAGCAGGCAGTTGCTCCAATTCTATAATTCCTTTAACGACCTCATTCAGGCATTCTCCGGGATTAAGACCGGGTTGTCCGCCATGCCCAACCTGCGCCAACAATGAGCTGACCAAAAACAGATTATATATAAACAACAGAAATCGCTTCATTTATCGAATATTTCAACTTTTACATTATTAATCATGACTGCTTCAAATTACTAATCAGACCTGACAATAATGCTTTTTTACGTGCAAAAAAGCATAAAGTTCTCATCTTTACATTCTCAATTAAGATTTCTTTGTCTATGCTCATGTAAATTTAGGTTCATTATTGACTATGCCCAATTGTTTCCTCAATTTTCATCAAAAGGAATATATAAGTAGTTATTTTTAGTTTTTTAATAAAAACATTTGTTTTTGTAAAATAAAATAATTTATTTTGCACTGTATTACCTCGCTAGTACACTAAACATATAACACATGATAAAAATCGATCATCTTACATTTGCCTATAAAAAGCAACCAGATCTATACAAAGACCTTTCTCTTGATATAAAGAGCGGTAGCATTGTGGGCCTTTTAGGTAAAAATGGAGCGGGCAAATCTACCCTACTAAAATTAATTGCCGGCTTGTTAAAAAAACAAAACTCAGGCTTTATTCAGGTGCTAGGCTTTGATCCAAATAAAAGAAGGCCGGAACTACTTCAAGAGCTATTTTTTATACCCGAAGAGTTTGAACTTCCTGCGACCAAAATAGAAGCATATATAAAAGCGATAAGTGGATACTACCCTCGTTTTGACCATGCCAAAATGGATCAAATATTGAGCGAATTTGAATTGGATAAATCAAGAAAACTCACCAAACTTTCGTATGGTCAGAAAAAGAAGTTTTTAATTGCTTTAGCTCTGGCATGTGGCAGCAAGTTGCTCATTTTAGACGAACCCACTAATGGACTAGACATACCTTCAAAAGCGATCTTTCGTAAAGTAATGGCCGGTGCATTAACCGAGGAGCAGCTTGTCCTAATATCAACGCATCAAGTTAAGGACATTGAAACCATAATTGACAAAGTACTGATTATTGACGAAGGCAAAATTATTTTAAACAACAGTATTTTTGAAATTACTGAAAAATATGCTTTTATGTCGGTTACACACCCAGAGATTCAAGAATATATTTATAAAGAGATGGTTCCCGGTGGATATAAAATTGTAATCCCTCGAAATGGAGACGAAACAGATTTAGATATAGAGATACTTTTTAACGCCACCACGCAAGGAGTAAGATTCAACCAACTAAAAAAACAATCCAATGAATAAAATAAAACAAACCTATAATGTAAAACGAATTGGGCTTCTTCTGAAAAGAGAAATAATACTACGCAAGTCGTTTTTATTAACCTCTTTAGTTGGCGTAATTATCGCCATTTTTGGTATCACCAGTTTTATCTTAACTATCAATCATGATTATAAAAACTGGGATCAAAAAGATTTTTCAATCCTGTTTATTATACTCTTTGCAATAGGAGGAATATTGTTTACAGGTAACGCATTCCCAGCCTTTAGAAACAGTAAAAAAACGATGGACTACTTACTAATCCCAAATTCATTAACTGAGAAATATTTTTATGAAGTGGGTTTTCGCATTTTGCTGTACATAATTGCATTTCCAATCATATTTTGGATCGCTGCAAACCTGGCTGGGAGTTTTATAAATTTGATGGTTGAAGGACACTACGATCTGGAATATCATTTTTGGTCACCCATAAGGCAATTGGCTTCTAATATAAAATTAACCGAAGGAGTCATAACCATTTTTGCCCTTATCGTCTTCCTCCTTTCAGTTCCTTTTACAGGAGCAGCATTTTTCTCGAAAAATCCTTTGCTTAAAACTACTATTTCTCTGGCAGTTATAATAGGATTAACAGTAATTTATGTCTGGGCATTACACAGTTTTATGGGTAATACACAAATAATTACCCACAGAGAATCAAATATATCACATGAAACAGCTTATAATATATCTACGGGTTTTCTTATTCTATCTACATTAGTTATTCACACTTCATCTTTCATGAGACTCAAAGAAAAGGAGGTCTAATATGGAATTCAAAAACACAAAAGGTATTTTCTTACAAATAGCAGAAACCATTTGCGAGAAAATTCTTGATCAGGAATACCAACCTAATGATAAATTGCCTTCTGTAAGAGAAATGGCAGCTCAACTAGGTGTAAATCCAAATACTGTCATGAGGACTTATACTGAGCTGCAAAGCAATGAAATTATTAAAAACAAAAGGGGGATTGGTTTTTTTGTTGAAGAAAATGCCTACCCGAAAATCAGAACGCATCGAAAAAAGGAATTTTTTAACCATGAATTACCCGAGTTCATGAATAAAGTTGCACTGCTTCAACTAACTAAAGAAGAGATTGCCGCCATTATTGAAAATCTTAAAACTACCCAAAAATGAAAAAAAGCAAACTAATATTATTTTCCTACCTGGGATTTCTCGCATTACTATATTTAATCTTCTATATTGTAGGATCTGGCTTAATCGGTGGCCCATTAGAAACAAAAAACAAATTCGAACAAAACATAATTGAATTGTCTGATTTTAAAATCATCAGCACAACATCACAAACAATCAACCTAAAGGCCGGAGATTCTTATAGTCTATCTGTGTTCTACTTAAAGGATTCCGTACCTCCACAGATTCAGTGGCAAATTAGTGGAGATACCTTGATCCTCAAAAAATCTGAACAGTATGACGACCTCACAATAAAAATACCTAAAGGATCCGCGATAAAGCTTATTTCAAACAACACAAGAATTTGGATAGAGAACATTAAAACAGACTCTCTCCTACTCGAAGCTCTCGATTCTCAGATATACGGATTTAACAATAGTGAAGTAAATGTTTTAAATGTCACGCTAAAGAACTCAAAATTAGAAGCTTCCCAAGGGGCTTTCAACCACATTATAACCGAACTAAATAACGGCAAATTTTCAATCTATAATGCACAGCTAAAAACCATCACAGGAAATGCTTTAAATAATTCAAAATTGAGATTTAAAAAAACAAACAAGGTTACGTTAAATCTGGATGACAGTAGTACATTAGCCTTCTATCCTTAGTTAGAATAGCCAATACAATCACACTATTTCCATGCATTTGTTCAATTAGACTAACTAGAGTCTGTCTCTAATGTCCAATAACTGCGTTATGCTAGTTTTGAAACCAGTCATTTACGAAAAGTAAACTGACTTCGTCTTCTTCCTCCTTGTAAAGCATAATCAAAGCAATCCTGCGACAAATTTGCAGCAACAGCTTTGCCTCTGCCTTTACTTCGTTCGTTAGTTCCTTGACTTTTATGACTTCGCAAGTCTTGTATTTGAACTTTATATTTCAAACACTTAGTTTATGGACAAACACTAACTAAACGTGCAAAACATTCAGGAAAACAGAAGAGATAGATAAGTGAGGACCTTTAGTTGTTAATAATGCCCATTTTCGCACAGTATGTAAACGATAATGAACATAAAAGTCAAAATAAAAATTATACATATACCTAAAAATGTAGTTTTTATGTAATTTGGTACATAATATGACAATTAATTATGGACAGTATATTCCAACCAAAATAATATTAAAAGAATAAAAGACTTTTTTTTAAGAGCCCTGACAAAGAATGAAAATTATAATTAATAATTTAAGCAAAGTATACAGCAACGGAAAACAAGCACTTACTGATATTAATATTGAAATTGATAATGGTATGTTTGGGCTTTTAGGTCCCAATGGAGCAGGCAAATCAACCCTAATGCGAATACTGGTTACTCTTATGAGTCCATCAAACGGACATGTCAGTATTAATGGATTTGATTTAATGAAAAACCGTGGTGAAGTGCGAAAAATGCTTGGCTATTTACCACAGGACTTCAGGTTTTTTACAAAACTTAAAACATGGGAGTTTCTCGATTATGCAGCAGCACTATCGGGTATAAAAAGCAGGAAAATACGGCTGGGCAAAGTTGATGAATGGCTCGACAAAGTAGGATTATTCGATGTAAGAGAGCGCGATGCCAATAAACTATCAGGGGGAATGAAACGCCGACTTGGGATTGCCCAGGCACTCATAGGTGAACCACAAATAGTGGTAGTTGATGAGCCCACAACAGGTCTTGATCCCGAAGAACGAATAAGATTTAGAAATATCCTCTCCGAAATAAGCCAGCGAGATGTAATAATAATTCTATCAACGCACATAGTGGGTGATATATCAAGCATTTGCCAAAATCTGGCATTGCTCAACGATGGGAAAGTAAGATTCAACGGCTCTCCTGAGGATTTAATTGCTAAAGCCCAAGGACACGTGTGGCAGATAACTACATCGGGATACGAATACGAAATGCTCAAGGAAAATTATGCAATTATATCAACAATACCCTCAGTTGAGGGATGGGAAGTTCAGCTTGTGGGAGATGTCCTTAACAATATGAATGCTATGCCCATTGAGCCAAATCTGGAGCATGCCTATGTGTACTTTATGGAACATTTAGCCCAACAGAATCTAAAAGAATAACTGCAAATGAACGTTTTCCAAACCATCCATACCGTTGCCAAATTTGAACGGATAACCCTGCTTAGGAGCTGGTTTTTTAGAATATTTGCGGCACTATTTATTATTGGATTAGGGATTTTCAATATTGCTGTTTTCGTTGAGAGTAGTGATTCACCCTGGATATTCAGAGCATTACCAGCATCATTACCATACGCCAATCTTATTATTCTGAATCTGGGACAAGCCGTTGTGGCTGTATTTCTGGCATCAGAGTTTCTAAAGCAGGATAAAAAAAACGATTCAGCTGAGGTTATTTACGTACGGCCAATGTCCAACTTTGAATACATAACAGGCAAAACACTAGGTATTATCTCCGTATTTATCATCCTTAATTTTATTATCCTTATTATTGGAATAGGATTTTCATTTTTGAGTGGCGACTCGGCTAAAGGAATAGCAGAATTCATCCTCTACCCTATTCTAATCAGCATTCCTACCCTTACGTTTATTCTCGGACTCTCATTCTTCTTAATGACAATACTGCGTAACCAGGCTATAACTTTTATACTTTTACTGGGCTACATTGCAATCTCCGTGTTCTACCTAAACGAAAAATGCTATCACTTATTCGATTACATAGCCTATAATGTACCCATGCTCAGCTCTACCATTGGTGGATTTGGTAACCTGACCGAAATTTTCATGCATCGCGGTATCTACTTTTTAATTGGTATTGGGCTTATACTCTTTACTGTCTTTAAAATTCAACGATTACCACAATCGAACAGATTCCAATACCTGCCCCTTGTTTTTGCTTTTGCTTTTATAGGCTCTGGTTTCTATATAGGATACAGATATATTGCATTAAAGAAAGGGGTTATTGAGGAGAAGAAGCAAATGATTGAACTAAACAACAAATATGCCTTCTGCCCCAGAGTTTATGTTGATGAATGTACCATTGATCTTGACCATGCAAAAACAACCATTAAGGCATGTGCCAGCTTAAAGGTGATAAACAAGGGCAATAAAGTAATCGATAGTTTGATTTTAAGTCTCAACCCGGCACTAAAAATCAGCAAAATTGAAATTGATGGAAAGGATTATTCTTATACCAGAGAGCTACATCTGATAAAAATAAAAGATGGGATAACCATTTATCCCGGTGAAACAAGAAATATTGCCTTACATTATGCAGGTAAAATAAACGAAAACACACACTTTTTGGATATTAATCCTGATGAGTATGTCGACAACCTGTCACTGCAACTTTATAACGCCCGTAAACGTTTTGCCTATATAGAAAAAAACTTTGTTTGCCTTACCAGCGAATCGCTTTGGTATCCCATTGCAGGTGTAACCTACGCCACTGATCGACCTGCATACTATATGCCTGACTTCACCAGGTATTCATTAAAAGTAAGAACTCGTGAAAACCTTACTGCAATTTCACAAGGAGAGGTAAATAATACTGAAAAAGGAGTTTACAAATTCACTAACAAACAACCTCTACCTAAAATAAGTTTGCTTATTGGTGATTACAGTAAGCGATCAGTTACGGTTGATTCGGTGGAGTATTCCTTATTCACCATTAAAGGAAACGACTATTACATGAAACAATTTACCGATATACAGGATACTCTCCCAACAATTATTCGTGAGTTAAAAAATGAGTTCGAAAATCTCCTGGATCTCAAATACGGTTTTCAACGATTCACGCTTGCCGAAGTACCGGTAAATTTTGCCATCGACAGGCATATATGGACAGCGGTGAGCGACGCTGTGCAGCCCGAAATTATTTTTTATCCCGAGAAAGGCATCATTATGGGAGAAGCTGATTTCAGAAAACGAAAGAACAGTTTCGAGAAACAAATGAAGTCGAACAATGAAGATGTTACCCCCGAAGAGTTGCAGTGTCGTATTCTCAAACAATTTGTACGCCGCAACCTGATGAAAAGAAACAACGATTGGATTGAGTTTGGTAATATTGTTAATAAATTCACCTACTCAATAATACCTCAGTTTTACACGCATGTAACTCATCTTGATTGTGAGGATTGGCCTATACTAAATCTGGCCATGGAAGTTTATCTGTGTGAACGTAATATAACAGAAATGCAATCCCGGGGTTGGTCCTATAGAGGAATTACAAATGCCGAAAGGATAAACCTCGAGCTTAAGCAATCAAGTCTTAAGGATTTACTGGCTAAGGGTTCTATAAACATGTATGATGAGCAAGACACATACAATCCTCTATCTATTAACGATATTGTACTTACTAAAGGTGATTACCTATTTTCATTATTAAAGACACGTTTTGGGGAGAAGGAATTTAACCGTATAATTAACAAGCTTATTGCGAACAATCAACATAAACCTCTTACGTTTTACGAACTGGAACAATCAATAAAGCAAGAATTTAATCAATTGATAAGCACCCAAATTGATGATTGGTACACCACTACTCAGATGCCTGGTTTTCTGATAAAAGATTTGCAAACTTACAAAGTGGCAGATGGTGAGTTCACAAAGTATCAGGTTAGGTTCTCTATTTCAAACCCCGAACCGGTGGACGGTATTGCGTTGATAACCATCAATCTGGATGATAAAAACAGCTCACGCAGCTTTACCGACAACCAGCCTCGACAGCCCGATTATTTTAATAGAGTAATAATTCCTGCCGGCACAGCACAAGAAATTGGAGTACTGTTTCAAACTGAACCAAAACAATTAAACATATCAACCGGTATATCCGAAAACATGCCAAATATCCTGACTTACGAATTGACAGGATTTGATGAAATAAAAAAGATGCCCCAATTTAGCGGTTTTACCAATATTCCCATGTTTAGCAATACAAACAATAAGAATGAGATTATTGTTGACAATGAAGATGTTAGAAAGACCAGAG
>CAZSQG010000100.1:0-2481 GCA_964608615.1 uncultured Marinilabiliaceae bacterium | reverse complement strand
GAGGGTTTTAGTTATATACAGGAATCCAACGAGAGTTACCTCAAATCATTGCTAAATAAGAATAAACAGGAAAGATACAAATACTCCGGTATTAATTTTTGGAATCCTTCAACGCAATGGAAACCAGTTCTACAGTCGAATTTTTATGGCAGATATGTCCGATCGGCATTATACACAGCCAGTGGTGATGGTAGTCGTTATGTTCAATGGAAGGCCAATTTGCCCCAGGGAGCTTATTATGATATATATTGCCATCTGGATATTATTAGTTTTCAGAGAAACCGTAACGAACGCGAATCAAACTACAATTTTCGTATTTACCATGATGATGGAGTGGAAGATATTACCCTGGCGCATGAGGAACTGGAAAATGGATGGAATTACATGGGCACATTTTACATCTCGCCCGAAAACGCTAAAGTTGAGTTAACAAATAAATCGGTTGGTAAAATGATATTTGCCGATGCTATTAAATGGATAAAAAATGAATAGTATGTTTAATAAGATTTTTTTCTTAATCCTTGGATTGCTTGCCTCTTTTTCGTTGAAATCAGCCGGCCAAACCACAATCAGCATTGAGGAAGCAATGCAGATAGCATTGAGCAACAGCCCTGATATCAAGCAATCGCGTCTAACCATGGAGCAAAACCGCGAATACTTAAATGCCGAACTGGCCCATCTTAAATCAAATTTCTCTCTCACAGTTACTCCCGTTGAATACTCGGTAAGTGACACATACGAAGAGTACTATTCCAAATGGTATAATTCGAAACGATTAACATCCAATGGAACTTTAATGATTACTCAACCCATAAAACTCACAGATGGAACCCTTACACTGAAGAATAGCTTTGAATACAAAAAGGGAACTTCGGAAGGTAACAATCAGGATCCTCTCAATCAGAATCCTCTCAATCAGAATCCAATTACAACAACCTACAGTGGTTATAACAACAATTTGTATTTGAGTTACAATCAACCGCTGTTTACCTACAATAAAACAAAAATGAACCTGATGCGAAACCAGTTAAATCTTGAAAATGCAACACTGGCTTACTCCATTCAGATGCTTAGCATGGAACGTAATGTATCGCAAAGTTTTTACGGAATATACCAAAAACAATTGTCGGTTCAAATTGCAAAAGAAGAATTTGACAATCAAACAATTGGTTTAGATATTATTCGAAGCAAAGTGGAAGCCGGTCTATCAGCCCATGAAGAGCTTCTGCAGGGTGAACTAAACTATGCCACAAGTAAATCAAATTTAGATAACGCTATTGTTGATCTCGAGAACTCAATGGATCAGTTTAAGCAACTTATTGGGCTATCTCTTTACGACGAGATTCAAATATCAACTGATATACAGTACAAGCCAGTAATTGTGGATGTGGATAAAGCCATTCAAAACGGAATTAGCCAAAGACTGGAATTGAATCAGCGAAAAATTGATCTTAACAATGCCGAGTTTGACCTCATAGAAACAAGTGCTTCCAATAAATTCAGAGGCGACATGGATTTATCCTTCGGGTATATGGGAAATGATAAGGAGTTTGTAAGAATCTATGATAAACCCACCAAGAGTCCACAGGTAGGTGTTACATTCTCAATCCCAATTTTCGACTGGGGTGAGCGAAAGGCCCGAATAAAAGCTGCTGAACTTAAAGTGGAGTCAGGACAACTTAACCTTCAGGAATTGGAAAAAGATATAGTAATCAATATTCGTAAGGTATACCGAAACTTACAGAATCTGACCACGCAAATCACTATTGCAGAACAAAATGAAAAAAACGCACAGTTAACATACGAAATCAATCTGGAAAGATACAAGAATGGCGATTTAACCAGTATCGACCTTGATCGTTATCAAAACCAGTTATCACAAAAGAAATTGGATTTATCCAACGCGCTTATAAACTATAAATTAGAACTTCTTAATTTGAAAATTCAATCGCTCTGGGATTTTGAGAACAACACCTCTTTTGTTCCCGTGGAACTTCAGAATAACTTAAAACTAAACAACTAGATATTCACCATACTAATTCAATAAAATGATTAAACCAGCTATATGCATCGCAATTGTCGTATTGCTTTCTGCCTGCAATAAATCCGGTGAAGACCTGAGTAAGGATATCTCGGTTCCTGTTTCTGTAATGGATTTAAAACTTCAATCCATGCAACATTTCGTTGAAACTACGGGAAATGTTAACCCCATAAAGGAGGTTAGTCAAAAATCTGAAATAGCGGGAATTTATCGTCTTAATACCAATCCATCTACGGGACAAAAATATGCCCTTGGCGATTATGTAAAGGAGGGCAAAGAGATTGTTACGTTGGAAGATCTGGAGTACGAAAACAACATAAAGATAACCTCTTTAGAGCTAAAGCTGGAAATATCAAAACAGGTTTTTGAAAAACAGCAATCCCTGTTCGAAAAGGGAGGTGTTACATTAAGTGAATTAAAGAATGCAGAAATTGACTATA
>CAZSQG010000099.1:0-12174 GCA_964608615.1 uncultured Marinilabiliaceae bacterium | reverse complement strand
AACAGGCTAAAAATTAAAAGGTTGATAAATATATAAAAAGTCCCGGAATAAATTATTGTTTTCCGGGACTTTTATATGATAATAAATTAGTAACTGTTTAAATTTGGATTAAAAATGTTCAGATGTAATGTTTTACGAATCTTATACCTCATATCTAAATCATTTAATCGAAAAAAATCTAAACAGTTTCGTCTAATACTTATGGCATTCTTAAAAATGGTATTGAAGGATCTTTTAAATTCTGATTAGCAACCACCTCTACATCGCCACACTCCTTGCATTTCTCAACTTCCACAATATAGGCTAGTTGGCCTTCACCAGAATCAGAACCAATGGCTTCCCAATGATCAAAATCAAGCTTTTTAGGCTTTTCTTTCAGTATGGAATCATCTCCTTTTATGTTTATATTGACAATTTCTCCAATCCCGGAATGTCGGTCAAGCTTCCAGATTATTTTACTTCCGGGTTTAACATGAGTTGTAATTGTTTTTCCATGGTGGTCTTCCGAATCACGGTACTCAAGACTACCTTTAACCATTTTTAAGTAGATTTTAACTTTTTTCATATATATTTAGATTAAAAGTTAGTGATTTATAAAAATAGCTCTTTTTTTGTTATTAAACCATAATGTAAAGTCAAATAATTAAGTATTTTACATAAAAAAGGCTCTAATTACAGCAGGGACGTGGTAAAATTGTCCTTTTATTATTATCCACCCCGTCACAATTAAGGATAGAATTGGCTATATCAGAATTAAACCCAAATGAGTATTATACCACATCCGGGTTATTAATTTGATCAATAGAATGTTTTTTTTGGAAATTGATTATTGTCCTATTGAGGTTCACGTACAACTATTTCGCCGATCCAAAACCAAAAGAATAGGTTATGGTTCCTGTTTGATATGCAGCGGCATTAACATCATTATTAAAGCGGGCACGCATTGCGGCTTGCTCGGCAGCTTTACGCAAGCATGCGGTCATATTGCGACTACCTCGTAAAATTGACTGAGCCGCAGTAACTTTTCCGGTTTTATCAACAGTGATCTCTACTACCACCACACCTTCTTCGTTACAATTCTCAACTGGTTTTGGAAAACTACCTGAAGCAGAACGACCTGCAAGACTATAGGATATACCTGATGAGCCCAACCCTGTGCCGGTACGGCCGGTTGCATTAGGATCGCCCGTGAGAGCCCCCTGGTTACCGGTTCCTGTGGTTTCACCTTCAGAATTCCCTGTTCCTGATGTTTTACTAAAAGCGCCTTTTACATTACTGCGGGCAGCCTGTGCCTGTCGCTCCATCTCATCCTGTTTTCTCTTTTCTTCGGCCAACAATCGTTGTTTCTCGGCCTCTACAGCTTTGCGCTGTTCCTCTTCTATGCGTTTCTGGAGATTTATTTCAGCCTGTTTTTTTCTATCTTCTTCAATACGTTTTTTTTCAGCTTCTTGTTTGGCTTTTTCAGCAGCCTTTACTGCTGCTGATTCTTCATAATTCTGCGTGTTTAATTGTTCACGTGTTGGAGTGGGATTCGAAGGAGGTGGCGTTGAAGCCGGCGTTGGTATAGATGTGGCTGGAGGAGTATTCTTTTCACCTGTTGGCTCATTCCTCACAGGCTCAGAAGCACCAAAGCCAGTGGGTGAATCACCAAAATTCACCAGGATGCCTTCTTCTTCCTGAGGTATGCTGCTCAATCCCAAAACTAGAAGCAACAATATTATTACGCCATGAAAAATGGTGGTTCCAATAACACCTATGGCACGCTCTTTCTTTTCCTTCTCTTTACCTTCCATAATTATCTTGCTCGGGTAGCCAGTATCATTTTATACTCATTGCGCTTTGCTATGTTCATTATCTTAACTACTTCCCTCATAGGTACATTTTCGTCAACATGCAGCGAAATGTAAACATCCGTTTCTTTTCCAAGCTTTTGTTGTAAGGTTGTTTCAATCTTATCAAATGCAACCCGCGAGGTACCAACAAAATATTGCAGATCGCGGGTTATGGAAATTGTAGTTAACGGCTTGGCGGCCGTTTGTGTTTGACTTTGAGGCAACAATAACTTAATGGCGTTGGGATTAACCAGCGTGGATGTGATCATAAAAAAGATCAGCAAAAGAAATACCACGTCAGTCATTGACGACATATTGAAAGATGCACTTATTTTATTTCTCGACTTAAGTCCCATGTTTCAATATTTTAACGGGCCGGTTCGTTCAACAAATCCATAAATTCCATGGTACGGGCTTCCATAATAAACACCACCTTCTCAACTCTGGCAACCAAAATATTATAGGCAAAATAAGCTATAATACCCACAATGAGTCCGGTAACTGTTGTTACCAATGCAGTGTAAATTCCTCCGGCAAGCTGTCCCACCTCAATATTATTCCCTGCACTCGACATTTCCCAGAACGCCTTAATCATACCAATTACCGTACCAAGAAAACCAATCATAGGAGCCCCACCGGCAACCGAAGCCAGTGTTGGCAGTCCACGCTCCAAACGTGTTACCTCAAGATTACCAACATTTTCGATGGCAGTATTTACATCATTCAGAGGACGCCCGATACGCATAATTCCCTTTTCAATCATACGTGAAATAGGATGATCGCTGGCCCGACAGAGCGAAAGGGCTGAATCAATTTTACCATCGTGGATATAATCCTTAATGCGGTTCATAAAGGTGGTATCCTCACGAGAAGCTTTTTTTAACACTAAAAAACGCTCAATAAAAATAGCAACCGCTATTATTGACAGGAAACCCAAAGGAATCATTATCCATCCGCCCTTAAGCATTAATTCAAAAAGATCAATACTTTGAACAACAACTTCCTCACCGGTTGAGCCATCATTCTCGAGGATTCGTCCGGCGGCTTGTATCATTAAAAAAAGATTCATATAATTGCTTGTTTTGAGATTTTTAACATGGCTAAAATACTAAAAAATAATATGAGTAACTTATATTAAGATATCAAATTTGCAAACGCAGATGAATAGATTTAAACGATAAGTACACCTATAATCCACAAATATTGTCTGACAGTCAGCTTTTCACTCTTTGATTAATTCTACTTTGACAGATTTATTCTTAACTAAACCCTGACGTGCGGCTTTAATGGTGTAATGGGTTTTTGTTTACTTAAACATTATCCTTTCAACCATAACGATCCATTCTCAAACTAATTACCTAAAACCTAAAATAAACAAGCCGGAGCCAAACAAATTTTCACAATACCTGTCGCAGCTCCGCAGCTTATTTCTTTAATAATAACATTTTTTCTACCGTTTTGTCGCCGCGCTGCGGCTATTAATAGCTGATGAGTTGTTTAACAATCCTAAAACTGCGAAGTGTTGACAGAGTGGTAACTTAATCAATCATTACTGTACCAACTCAAATCACCAAGCGCCTATTATGAGCAGCCTGCATAATGGTCTTAAAATATTCTGCCAAAAAACACCAATATTTAGAGATAAGGCGCAAAAATATCTTTTTATTATTCATCTTCTTCTTCCTTTTCTTTCCTTCCCCTAATGAGGTTTCGGTACTTTCGTAAGAGCTCCTTAAAATTATTGAATTCTTCCTTAAAAGAAAGACCAATCCCCTGTGTTGTAGGAGATGTTTCATAAATCAGATCGTCGTTCGACCGCGTATAAGCCCTTGCCCTTAACGTGCCCGTGCGGTTGAGCTTTACATCAACATCAAAATCGCCAATCATCTTACTGGTATTTGCCTGGTATTTACCATAACCCACATTACCATTAATGGTTACACGGTTATTAAACACCTGCGTTGAAAGCGCCACTTCAAACTCTTCGCTTGTAATATTATCGCCAGGACGATATGCCACTCCCACATCAACATCATTACTTATAGTTGAGAACCAGCGACTTATTTGCGATGATAACATCTCAGTAGTTGTTGCCAAAGCGGTATTATCGTTACGAGTAGTGGTATTATCCGAGGCTCTCAGGTATTCAGGTGTATAAAACTTATTAAGTAATAAAAGCGAAAGGACTTGTTTATTAAGCTCTTCCTCTGAAGAGATATACTGAAGAATTAGCGATTCTCTTGATTCATCCAGAGTGGGTGTTTCAAGACCAAATTTAATAGCTGGTTGCTGAAGCATATCTGATAACATCAAATTACAATGAACAGGAATTCTTCGTTGTAAATCGGAATTTTCTGAGCTACTACTTGTGCTGGCCGAACCAATAAGATTGCTAAGAGATGCTCTGAGTTTATAAACAGCAGTAATATCAATATTTGCATTGTAGGGATCTCCCTGCCATTTTACTGTACCTCCCTGATTAATAGTAAATCGCTTGTTAATAAGATTCTGTAACGAAAACAGATAATCTCCCTCCTCTATGGTGTAATCGCCATAAAAACGAACATTTCCCTGCCTGTCCATTTGTATCTGAATATTCCCAGCCCCGGTACTTCGCAGAATGTCACCAAGGCGGGCATCGAAAATAATCTGAACCTGCGCCTCGGGAGTAACTTCAATATCCATATCCATTTTAACGCCCGAAAAGTCCACGGTATATTGTTGTCAGAAGAAAAACGAATAAAATTGCTTTCAGCGGCAACCTCACTATTCTGAATAGGGATAAAAAACTGAGTGTTGGTACGGGTACGTCCTTTGATAGCAATATTAACATTATTACTATTTCCGGTAAGTGCCATATATCCATCACCAAACACCTTACCATAATAATAGGAGTTATCTTTTAACTTAGTATTAAGCATTAGCATATTACTGGCATCCACTCTCAGATTATAAATCATTTCCGAAAACCCTTCATGATAAATAGATCCTCTGAATTTTCCGTTTTTTCCATATTCGTCGGTTAAAATCATATTCTTAAAACGCATCTCATTGGGATAAAAAACAACTGAATCGCTAATTGTATAAGAAGTCTGAAGCAGATCAACAGAAAAACTTCCATCATTCAACTTTACCCTGCCCGTTAAAAACGGATGCGATAACGGACCTTTAAAATACATTTTACCTGAAGCTGTTCCATCAAGATTCTGTATAACTTTTTTTAGAAAAGGATTGAGAAAGGTTACCTTAAGACTGTCAACATCAAACTGAAAATCGAGATGTTGCTGATTGGGATGAAAGAGGCCAAAGCCCCGTAACTGACTCTTCCCATTTGCAGAAAGCAGTGTGGTCAGCGTTAAAGCTTCCAAATCCTGGTTCCATAAACTATTGATGCTAAAAGTTCCCAGCTCGGTACCATTAAAAATAAAATCTTCAATTTCGAGATTACTCGAGAGTAGCGGATCGCGAAAGTAATCTTTCAGTAAAAGGTACCCATTAACTGTCCCTAAAAAAGACAAATTCTCGGCCTGATTGCTTATAAACCTTGACAAATCAAGTTGATGAAACTCCATTTTTAAGCCATCCTCACCCTCACGATTCAAAGCTCCATCTATAGTAACATATTGATTTTCGTGCTCTATCTTAAATCCATTAACTGAATAACCGTTAGCATAAATATTACCCCGGGCCTTGTCTATCTTCCAAATCATGTCCGAAATAATAATTGATGATGGATCAAGGTTTATTCTGGTATCCAGATTCCCTTCCACGTCGGTACTAAAATAAGTGGATGAATACAACGCTCCCCCATATGTTGTTTCATCCCAATTGTTCCAGAAAACGTTTGTTTGAAGAGAGTCCCCACCTGCTTTCTGATAGATTGAGAAATTGGGCAACTCTATCAGTTTACCATACTTAGCATTACTGGTACGCACAGTTAAAGATAGATTATCACTGTTACTGCTTATAATTTTAAATTCAGGTTCAATAGTACTTATATCGTTCAATGAGAAATAATCAAGTTCTCCTTCCACATTCAATTGAGCCAACTCCGAATTGAATTTTCCTCTAACATTTCCCTTATCCGAAATATTAACATCAGGAAGAAAAACAGACATTAGTTTTCCTATCTCTTTAAAACGTAAATCAAATTCAAAATTATTACGGCCAGAATAAGGCGATTTTACAATTCCCTTGTTAAATGAAGGAATAAAATGACCAATATAATTCCTGAATGTATTCTTAATATCTCCGAAATAATAATGCCCCTTTAAATCTCCCTCAACAAAATCTGACCTCAAGACAAGATGTTTGCTGGTTCCTTCCCTAACTGCTGTTATCGAAAAAGAGTCCAGCTCAACTGAAGCCGTGGGTGTAAAAAGCAATCCATCGCTGAGTTTAATATCCCCAACCAGATCATCAAAATTATCGCCTTCAAAATTTGTTTCGACCATAAGTGAAATTACGCCATCCTTTAGGGTGGGCAGTAACTTAAGCCGATCAAGCTGAACATTAGCCAATAATGCTGAGAAATTAAAATGCGGCACCGTACCCGACATATCTACCTTTCCCTTAAAATCAACTCGTCCGTTTGGATCATCAATAACTATGTTTCCGTCAAACTTCTGGAAGGTCAACAATCCTTGAAGTCCAATATTTCGATACTGATAATCATTAAACTCCAGAGAACCAATATTACCATCCAGAAAAGTAAAATAATCGGTTGAACTTTTTCGGCTGCCACTCACTTCCATATCGAGTGTAATTTCTCCCATGGTTGGTTCCATATCCAGCAAACGACCCAAATTAAAACCCGAAGTACTTAAGAGCCCCCCATAAATAATATTGTTTTCGGGAAGTATTTTAAGTCCAAGGTCGGTATTGATGGTTCCAAGATTAGTGCGAAATGTTCCAAATGCAACCAAATCGTTAATAAAGCCTGTAAAGTTTCCTTTATAGGATATAGTGCCCAATTCGCGGAATGAGAGAGGTAAAACGGGGCCTTTCTGGTTATCGCCGGCAATAAAATCTTCCAGATCGGGGATGTTGGTTTGCAAATTCTCAACATCAAGAAAAACAAAGGTTTCATTAAAATTTGAAAGACCACTAATGTCAAAACTGGTAACCAGCCGCGACTGCTCCCCAAACATACAGGTCACCTTTCGGCCCTTTAAATTATCCAGCGAACCAAACAGTATTCCCGAAAGTCGTATTGGGTATTTATAGGCAGGGAAACCCGCAAAAAGCTTCCTAACATCCTGCGAGCCAATAGAAATTTCTGTTATTTCACCCCTAAACTGATAATCAGTTGCTGACTCCTCACGTTTATTAATTGGAATATCGATAAGGGCCAGATTAAAGTATGATTCATTGGTTCTGAACATCAAGTTCTCAACCACAATTCGTTCTTTCTCCAAATGTCCTTTGGCACTTAAATCTTTAATAGAAAGCCCAATATTTTCCTTTACTGAAAAATTATTGACACTAAAAGCTATGCTATCGTTCAAGGATGATGTTCGAACCACGTCAAGCTGCAGATCATAAAACTCCAGCTTATCTTTAATGGAACCAGGATTTTTTAAAATTGAATGTTCAAACCTTATTTTACCCCCTGAAACAATTAGTCCATCAATGGAATAATGCCACTTTATTGAATCAGGTGATGATGTGCCAAGCGAATCAAGTATGAACGAGTAATTCATTCTTTCGTTATACTGATAAATATGTATTACCGGCGATTCAAACCTAACCTTACCAAGAAATATATTTTTGTGCTTAAGTGACAGATTATCAATTCCTGCACGGACCTTTTCGGCAAAAAAAAGTGTATCGAGTTGTTGATCGCGAACGAGAAATCCATTCAGTTTAATCCCTGAGAAAGGGGAAATATGGACTCTTTGAATAGAAATTTCAGCATTAAAATCGGTAGAAAGACGATTTGTAACAATCTTTACCAATTGAGTTTGTATGCCCGGAAGCAGCAAAAGCATTGACAATGTGCTTGGTACTCCCAAAAGCAGAACAAGCACCCAAAGTAATATTTTACGTAATTTTTTAATAATTTTGCCGCTTAATTATTTGTACAAAAATAAAGAACTTATAATAAGAATCAGCCTGTTTTTGCAACACTTATAATAAAAATTAGATGTTTGCAAAAAGTGAATCATAAAATATGGAAATAATCATTCTCGGAATAGAATCATCATGTGATGACACCTCTGCTGCCATCATCAAAAACGATACCATTCTTTCAAATGTAATAGCCAGTCAGGCGGTACATGAAGCTTATGGGGGTGTGGTTCCTGAACTGGCATCACGAGCTCATCAGCAAAACATTATACCAGTGGTACATAAGGCTTTTAAAGATGCCGGCATTAACGCCAGCGACATTAGTGCTGTGGCATTCACCCAAGGTCCAGGATTGATGGGTTCTCTACTGGTGGGAACATCCTTTGCAAAAGGATTTGCTTTGGCCCGCAATATTCCTCTTATACAGGTTGACCATCTCCAGGGACACATTCTGGCTCATTTTATACAAGAACCCGACCAAAGACATGATGTTCCGGCATTCCCTTTTCTGTGCCTTTTGGTTTCGGGTGGTAACAGCCAGATTATTCTGGTACGTAACCATCTGGATATGGAGATGATTGGACAAACAATTGACGATGCTGCCGGCGAAGCCTTTGATAAATGTGCCAAAGTAATGGGATTACCTTATCCAGGCGGCCCTTTGATTGACAAATACGCTGCAATGGGTAATGCCAATGCCTTTAGTTTTAGCAAACCCAGAATTCCTGGCCTGAACTATAGTTTTAGCGGTTTAAAAACTTCATTTCTATACTATCTGCGCGACCAACTCAAAGAAAACCCCTTATTTATTGAACAAAACACACCTGATTTATGCGCTTCGCTTCAAAAAACCATTGTTGATATTCTGATGGATAAATTAATAAAAGCTGCAAATCAAACCGGGATAAAAAATATTGCCCTTGCAGGAGGAGTATCAGCTAATTCAGGATTACGTAATGCCATGACTGAGGAAGCAAAAAGAAAAAACTGGAAAATTTTTATCCCAAAATTAACCTATACAACTGATAATGCGGCCATGATTGCCATAACCGGCTATCATAAATATTTACTCGGGCAATTTACAACCCAGGATGCTGCACCATATGCAAGGAATATAACCTTATAATTAAATATTGTTTAGTTAGGTAATTTGCCTTAGTGCTCTCTTTCCTTCTCTTTCGCTAATCTGCCGTTACACCATATATCCCTGGCAATTAGGTTTTTAAACGGATGGGAGTTCTGCTTTACGAAAATGAGGGATGGGCACCCGAACAATATTAAATTATTTGCATCTTTAACCAAACTACATTAACTTTTAGTTTGAATAATAAAACGAAAAACTTAGAATTATAATACAGATATCAACATATAAATATTTTTGTTGAGCAAGTGAAGCCTTTTACCTATTTAATTTTATTTTTCGTCAAATAAAAATAATGGTTTATCTAATGATTATATATGTTTCCTCATTTTTTACAATCTTTGCATATTAATTTGTAGTATACAGAATTGTGTTAGATTTAAATGCAATATTTCGAATAAAAAGTGATAATTTTGTAATCCGGAAGATTGAGAATGAAACTATTCTTGTTCCTTTGGTAAGCAATGTTGTTGATATGACAGGTGTTTTAACTTTAAATGAAGTAGCATCCTCTCTTTTTGAGGCTATTAATGGTGAAAATTCAATAAACGACATTATAGCGCAACTTATTGAAATTTATGATGTTGAGCGGGATGTTCTTGAACATGATGTTGAGCAATTCATCATGCAAGCACAAGCAAAACAATTAATTGAAAAGATTGAAAACTAACAGCCCAACACAATTGAATGAAACACATATACTCTCATATAATCAAAAAAGAATATCAAAAACCTACTATCGAAGAGATACTCATTGATAGGGAAATGTCATTGGTAATGTATAGTCCTCCGCCTGTGGAACCTAAAGGAGTGTCTGCCAGTGAAGCTGACAAAACCACTTCCAAGCCTATCTACGAATCGGGAGATTACCAAAGTGAAGCTCCATTTGGAGGTTCAAAACCTGTATATTATTAATTTAAACAGATACCTGAAACCGAAATATTATGGAGTTATTTCTGGCTTCGGTA
Source organism: uncultured Marinilabiliaceae bacterium (assembly GCA_964608615.1). Classification (GTDB taxonomy): domain Bacteria; phylum Bacteroidota; class Bacteroidia; order Bacteroidales; family Marinilabiliaceae; genus CALEUX01. Next base: position 2,164 of record CAZSQG010000099.1, on the reverse strand, counting down.
AAAATTAATATTTCCACAACAGACTCAATCAGCTTTGTTCCTGAAATTTCTTTTTATTATCAAAAACCATTAATAGATCCTATATTTACATTTAACTGCCATTATAGTTGTATCAAATCGATAAACAAAAGTGGTTGGGATGTCGTTTTTTCGGGCGAATCATTTGAAAAAGCCATCATTCCATATAAATGGCAAATACTAAAGAAACTTGAAGAAACTAAAATTCTTATAACATTTTTCGACCACCCTACTCTATCTGAAGCAGCTGCAATTTTGAGTTTACATACCATGACAATTGACGTCCAATTGGTATCAAAGACTGCGGATATTATTACAATCGACCCTCTGTTTCATCCGCTTGGATCCTTATTAATGGTTTACCTGGCTTATTATTCAGGTGGAATGCTTATTCATGCTTCGGGTATAAAAGATATAAATAACGGCTACCTCTTCACTGGCGTTTCAGGGATTGGAAAAAGCACCATGAGCCGTTTATGGAAAGAAAAAGGAGCCATTGTAATTAATGATGACAGACTGTGGCTCCATAAAATTAATGAGAAGTGGTATATGTTTAATACTCCAATGATGCAATATGCTCAGAAACCTTTAATGGCTCCACTAATAAAGGCTTTCTTATTAAAGCAATCGGCTCAAAACGAATCTGTATTGATTAAAGGAACTCAAGGATCACTGCGGCTGATGGCCAATTGCATTCAACACTTCTACAACAAAGAGATGACCACAGTTCACCTGGAACGCATAATTGACATGACCTCTAGTGTTCCTGTTTTTGATTTGGGTTTTAAACCCGACACCGTGATTGTGGATATGATAAGGCTATTAAAGCCCTAAATTGACACACATTATTGAGTCAAAATAGATACCCATAAAAAAGGATGTCCAATTTGGACATCCTTTTTATCATTTATAAGTTGTGAAAAATCTATTTCTTAATATTTGGTAACTCCATACCATAACCTTTTTTATGGTCTTCTGCTTTAAGCATAAATGCTACAAAAAATGCCAATATGCCAAAAACAGTAAAAGTTATCATTGGGTAAGTATAATCATATACAGGAACGAGGGTTCCATTTGCTTTGGCTTCCAAAACGGCAGGATTGGTTTTATCCAAGATCCATCCAATTAACAAGGGAACTCCCATCAGGCCCCAGTTTTGAATCCAAAAAATTAAAGAATATGCAGTTCCCAGTTGATTTTCCGGGATGATTTTTGGAACTGAAGGCCACATGGCTGACGGAACTAACGATAAAGCAACGCCTAAAATAACAACCAATACAACGGCAACCAACCAATGGTTGAATACAGGTAACGAGAATACACCATGAACAATAATTATAAGCAATGCTCCAATAATCATCATTGTGGCACCTTTCCCTTTTCTATCATAAATACTACCAAAAAGAGGTGTCAGGAATAAGGTTCCTAAGGGTAATAAACTTGGAATTAAACCAGCTACATTTTCCTTCAGTCCATATTTATTCACCATCAAATCGGTGGCATATTTTATAAAAGGAAAAACTGACGAATAAAATAACACACACAATATAGCAATTAACCAGAAACCTTTATTAGTAATAATCTTCCCAAGATCGCTTAATTTAAAAGCTTCTTCAGCTTCCGTATTTCCATTTTGAGCAACCGAAGCATCCAATTTTTTATCCATAGCTACATAGATAAAAAAGGCAACAAAACCAATAATCAAGAGCACTAATGCAAATGCAATTGGGGCTGAAATACTGGGTCCAACTTTTTCAATCAATGAATCCCCGATAACCATTGTATGTTTATTGGTAAAAAAGGTAGCAAGAGGAACAGGTGCTGCCATAGCCAATAGAGTTCCCATGCGGGCTACAGCCATTTGCATACCCATGGCCAAAGCCATTTCGTGACCTTTAAACCATTTTACAATAATTTTTGAAACAGTTATTCCTGCTATCTCAACACCCACTCCAAAAATGGCAAAACCTACCGAAGCATATATAATTTGTGAAGGTATTCCAAAAATGGTATCAGACACCAATGCCGGGTGAGCAATGGCCCAATATTTAATGGCAGCACCCAATACCATAATTCCTGCTGATAAAAGTCCCGTAAAGCGAACACCTAATTTATCCAGGATAATTCCACCAAGAATCAGCATTAA
>CAZSQG010000098.1:8528-12231 GCA_964608615.1 uncultured Marinilabiliaceae bacterium | reverse complement strand
TAATCTGACTAATAATATTTTTTTTGTGAATGGCTTAAAGTCAATTTTTACTAATTTAAAATTCATTGGCTGTGGAATCTGGTATATTGTACCCAACGAGTATGTGTGAGGTGTCGTGTGGCGTTTCGAAGCACAAACCAGTCAAGCTTCTATGCCAGATATTATAGTAAAGCCTTTAAAATTAGCGTTATTCGCCAAATGCGCTATTCATGATGTTGTGTTGTTGTTCATTTTTTATTTATCGTCCTGCCTTTCCATGAATCTGGTCAATATCAAGTCTTAGTAATTCCATTTTCGAGTAAAAATCTTCGGATTTAATAATCTTTTCCCGAATAACGGAATCTTTTTTCTCTAAGTGATGAAGCAAAATACTCATACCATGTTTTTTTTCGTCCAAATTATCTACAATTTGCATATCACCCCAAAAAACAACCGATTTATATTCATGTCCGCATTCTCCCATTAGGTAACCACCATCTTCAATCACTGTTGCACAAACTTTTTTATTGCAACTTAAAAAATCCATTTTTAATCCTTTCGGGGCACAATGAAAATATAGAGACTTTTTCTCAAAGTCATACCCATAGCTTAAGGTAACAATGTAAGGTTCATTGTTTCGGCACATTGAAATAACTGCAAACTTTCCATTTTTCAGTATCGCAATTATGTCAGATTCTTCTTTTATCTCTCGGTTGGGTCGATTATGTAAATGATACTTTTGCATATGTCTAGTTGTCTATTAATTTCTGTATCTCTCTAAAATGTAGCTCTATATGGCCTAAATATCCCTCAATCATTTGTTTAAGCGAAACGGTAATATCTTCAAAACTTTGCCATGAATTATCAAGTTTTAACTGGTCAACAGAATTAATCACCTGAATCATATGAAGGTTATAATATTTCCAAAGTTGAATTATTATATTCCAATCCTCATTTTGGTAATCCTGTAATGCAATCCACAGGTCGTTATTTTGCTGATAATCGGGAAAGTCAAGTTTCTCATTGTATTGCAAGCGAACCATTCTTTGATGATTATTTGCAGCAGAATCAATCAAGTGTCCGAGAATCTGTTTTATAGTCCTGTTTTGATTATTTCTTTTATTGGAGATTGTATCTAATGGTAAATTAATCAATTTTTGTTCCCATGTATCAACATATCTGAGAATCCCATTTGTAATATTTGAAAAATCCATATTTATCAATTTTGTGTATAAAACTAAGTTGTGGTGGTTTCTTCCTGCATGCAGCCTAACAGTCGCAGCTATGTGCAGCACGGGATTAAGTAGCTACGAATGTATCAATCATGGCGAAAATATGATACGAAAACTGTTCCTGCAAACCCTCAGTATTTCGTGCATGATTATATATATTAGCGGCTGAAACTTTTCTCTAAATATTTTATAGTCATTCCGTTTGCCTGTTCTTCTTTAAATTCTCTGTAACCAAGTTTACTATAAAGATAAAGGTTCTTTTCACTTTTAAATCCGGTAAACAACTCGAATCTTGTTGCTTTATTGAACTCTTTTTCCACAGTTTCTAAGAGAAGTTTGCCAAAGCCATTGTTTTGATAATCTTTATCAATTATCAGTTTGCCAATGTAGCATGAATCATTTTGTACAAATGCCCTGACTGAGCCTATAATCTTACCTTTATATTCAAGTTTAAAAATGGTCTGGTCGCTAAAGTCTTTTTTTATGCTATCAAAAGTCTGTACTATTGGGGGAATTGAATAATTATTATAAATCTCCGCCTCAGATAAATAACAACACTTTTGCAAATAAAGAATCTGTTCTAAATCATTCTCGTTGGCATTTGTTATTACGTAATCCACAAATGCGGTTAATTCAACCTTATTATTATCGGGGTCACAAATCACACTTTCATAGTATCCATCTCCAGTTGTCCTTGGGTAGCTTGAGATAGTAATGCCAGCTCTCTCCAGTTTGTTTGTTAAGTTATCCACTTGCTCCTTTGCTCCAATACCAATGGCAAAATGAGCAAGCCCAATCCTATCGTTATTAATACTATCAGCTATATCGGGACGTTGCATTAATTCAATCCTTGTATCGCAACCCGCGAAAGATAAGAAATATGATGAAAACCGCTTTTCATTATTATCATAGCGGTTGGACACTTTACAATCGAAGAATTTTAAATAGAAGTCCTTCAAACTATCCAAATCATTTGTCCATATGGCTATGTGATCTATTTGCATGTTCGTTTTTTTTTGTTTGCCGCTAATGGTACCCTTTGTTTTTGTGTTTAAATAATTAAAGTTTTGATAAAAGAGAACCTTGGGTGAATCAAAAAGTTGGTTAGATTTATTTACTGAATAAGTCCCAAGTATTTTCTTTTGGCAGTGTTGCTTAAAACCAACTGGAGTTTTAGGTTTAAGGGGTCTGGTTTACATGCAAGCTTTTTTTCTTAAAACCAAAATTATGAAAATTATTGGAATTGATGTGTCAAAATTGATGCTGGATGTTTTTATATACTTGCATAAATTTTATTTCAAAGCCGGAAATAACATAAATGTCAACATAATCCACCTGAATAGTTACACTTAATTGGATTCTTAACTATTCCACCTTAATTAGTGGATGTTAAATATTTTTTTTTGTTTAATTGTAATTGTAAATTAGATTGAACTTTAGTTTGTTGAGCTAAGAGTTTAAAGGTTAAGTACACAAGAGGTCTTTTACGATAATTATTTTAGGTAGTAATATTTAAAACTAATCTTTATGAGTCCAGAAAGAAAACAACAGGATTTAATTGGTGATTATGTTAAGAAAGTACTTAAGATGATCCCATCGGAAATTGTACTTGTTTATGCTACTCTTATTACTTTTATTCCAAACTTGTTTATGCCCCAGCTTATTGTTTCGCTTGTGTTACTAATTATCACACCTTTATATTTAGTGTTTACACTGGGAGTTGTCAGGAAGGCTCAAATATATTTATCAGTAATTGCATTTGCAGTTTGGGTTTTTTATTTGGGAGGTCCTTTTATTTTTTCAAACTGGTATGAAAAATGGATGGCTGGAACTGTTTTGATTATTTTTTCTTTAGTTCCCCCGATGATTATTAAAAGCTCTGATGATGAAAATCACCTTGAGGCGCCGGTGCGGAAAAAGTTAAGGGTTAATACTGATTTGGGTGATATGGATTCTGATATATTTATCGACAAATCAACAGGAAGAAGGGAAAAGAGTTGGCGCGAAATATGAGCCAATGTTGTTTTGTTAAGCAGTTTGCCTAAGAACACTTTGTTACCGCTCTTTCGCCACTCCGTGGCTAGATGGTTAGAGCACTGTGGCTGCTATGTTACCGCTCTTACGCCACTCTGTGGCTAGATGGTTAGAGCACTGTGTTTGTTCAGTTACCGCTCTTTCGCCACTCCGTGGCTAGATGGTTAGAGCACTGTGTTTGTTCTGTTACCGCTCTTACGCCACTCTGTGGCTAGATGGTTAACTCACTAGGACTGTTTTTTACCGTTCTTTCGCGACTCTGTGGCTAGATGGTTATCGCTCTATGGGTGTTCTTTTACCGCTCTTTCGCCACTCTGTGGCTTGATGGTTTGAGCACTGTGTTTGTTTTGTTACCGCTCTTTCGCCACTCCGTGGCTAGATGGTTAGAGCACTGTGGCTGCTATGTTACCGCTCTTACGCCACTCTGTGGCTAGATGGTTAACTCACTAGGACTGTTT
>CAZSQG010000098.1:2835-8428 GCA_964608615.1 uncultured Marinilabiliaceae bacterium | reverse complement strand
TTTACCGTTCTTTCGCGACTCTGTGGCTAGATGGTTATCGCTCTATGGGTGTTCTGTTACCGCTCTTTCACCACTCCGTGGCTCGGCTGTTAACGCACTGTGGTTGTTCTGTTACCGCTCTTTCGCCACTCTGTGGCTTGATGGTTAGAGCTCTGTGGTTGTTCTGTTACCGCTCTTTCGCCACTCTGTGGCTTGATGGTTACAGCACTGTATTTGTTTTGTTACCGCTCTTACGCCACTCTGTGGCTAGATGGTTAACTCACTAGGACTGTTTTTTACCGTTCTTTCGCCACTCCGTGGCTAGATGGTTAGATCACTATGGGTGTTTTGTCACCGCTCTTTCGCCACTCTGGGGCTTGATGGCTTATTGATTCCTTAAACATGATGCTTTATTAATCAAACAATCAAGTTATACTTGTAGAATTAAAGTGTTTCACTTTAATTAAACTTAATATTGTAAATTGTAAACAGTTTTTATTATGAGTTTTGAAGCCTTGATGAAAAAGTTATGCGTCATTTATTTTTTATATTGAGATTATTCTATTAAGTATTAGTTTGCATTACAAAAAACACTGCTGATGGATAAAAACAATAGGATTCTTTGCTTCGCACCAAATAATAAACCATAAATTGCTGATTGTTATTTCGAACGAAGTGATAAATCTCAAAGTCAAATTGTTTTTAGGCCACAGGTGATAAAAAATGAAAGTCTTTTAATCTTTTATGATGAATCCAAACCCACAAAAGAAACGTCAGGCGGTTATTCTGATTCACGGAATAGGTGAACAGTATCCAATCACCACATTAAGAGAGTTTGTTGAGGCTGTTAGCCAAATTTTGAAAATCAAAAAGCAGGCACGACAGGATGATGTTATTTATTGGGAAAAACCCGACCCCGATTCAGGTAATTTTGAAACACGCAAAATGACCATGAGACAGGGACGGAAACATCCGACAACAGATTTTTATGAGTTTTATTGGGCGCACAATATGAGAGACACAAATTTTTCGCATATTAACGATTGGTTATCGCGCGTAGTGTTCCGTTTTCCACAAAATGTTTCAAAACGACTCCTGCCTGTTTATCTTTTTTTATGGCTTTTATTAGTCTCCCTTGTAACAATTGTTATTGTAAATGGTTGCAATTTTGGATGGGGCAATGTTTTTTCCAAGATTACCTCAGTGAGTTCAGGTATAATTGTAACAATTGTTTTAGGCGTTTTCTCCAAATTTCTGTTTAATTACCTTGGCGATGCGGCTCGTTATCTCGATCCGTCGCCCAAGAATATTGGTGAGCGTAAAAATATTCGTACCGAAGGAATAAATCTGTTAAAAAAACTTCATGAATCAGGACGGTACGACAGAGTTATTATTGTGGGACATAGTCTTGGCAGTGTTATTGCCTACGATTTAGTTAAATTCCTATGGAATGAATACAATACAACCTATGATCCTCAAAAATTCTATGAAACATATAACAGTAATAATAAGATTATCCTTGAAAATGTTTATAGCTCGGAGGAGGTATCCAAAAAGATGGCAGCAGGTAAGGCCACTTTAAAAGATATGAAACTGGGTCAGGAAAAAAGTTTTGATTATTTAAAAAGTATTGGGAACAAATGGCTGGTTACCGATTTAATTACAATTGGATCTCCATTGGCACATGCCGGACATCTATTTGTATATAAAAAAGGTTTGTTTAAAAAGCTTATTGATCAAAGGGAATACCCTACTTGCCCTCCACATTTTCAAAAACCCGATACCACCAATGTCATCAAGTCCGATTATTTTAATGTCCCTGGGATTAACCATCCATTCTTAGTTAAACATTTCAATCATTCGTCACCTTATGCAGTAACTAAATGGACCAATATTTTTTACAGTTGCGATTATATAGGAGGTCCATTAAAAGGTCTTTTTGGATCAGGGATTAAAGATATTGAAATAAAGAAAACCAATTATATCCCCATTTATCCGGCCGGTCACACCCAATATTGGAACATGAAAAATAAGAATAATGTGTTAAATGAGATCTGGAAAATACTGGAAACCAAATGATACCTGTGATAAATTGTTGTTGTATTTGAAATATTACCAGATAAATAGGCTTTTGTTTTATCAATTAGTACATAGATAAAAGTTTGATGGTTTTTTGATTTATAGGCATTGCAGACTAACTAAAATAACAAGATTCTTTGCTATGCTTATAATAACAAACGTTTGTGTTAGTTTGTAGTTGAAGGTTGTGGTTGGCGGCAAAACCAAAAATTTCCTCTGATAAACCATAAGTAGCTGATTGTTGTTTAAGACGAAGTGAGAAATCTCAACGTCAAATTGTTTTTAGGTCATTAATGATTTATAGATTTTTTCTTTGCAGTAATCTAGATTTTTATGAACAGCAGTATTGATTCATATTATGAGATATTAGGCGTGACTGCAAATACCACAGGCGAGGAAATTAAACAAGCCTACAGGAAAAAAGCAAAAGAACTTCATCCGGATAGGAACAAGCATGAGAATGCTCATGAACAATTTATATTACTTACTGAGGCCTATGAGTGTCTTTTTATTCTAAAAAAGGGTAGGGCTAACAGCAAGCCTTCAGCAGGAAATTATACCGACTGGCAACAGCAAAGCCGAAATCAGGCCCGACAGCGGGCAAGGGAATACGCTCAAATGCAGTATGAAGAGTTTAAAAAGACCGATTATTATAAGAAGACTGTTGCCGCAAACATTATCCTGGAACATTTTTACTTTTTTTCGTCCATTCTGCTATTAGCATTACCCGTAATTGGGGTGTTTTTTTTTGGTTTAGACGGTTTGATTGTCGGATTGACTTTAACATTTCTCTCGGCTCATTATTGGGCAGGAATTTTTAAAGATAAAACTGAGATTAATTTAAGATCCTTTGCCTCTTCATTTGCATTAATTGCCAGTACAAGAACATTTAAGAGTTTTGCAATCACCTTAATTAATACCATTTTGTTTTTCCTTTATACCCTCAATACACAAATAACTTTTTTATTATTATGCATCATTTTATTTGGACTGTATACTTTGGTTTTCGTGCTTTATAATATGAAACCATCGATATTAAGGTCATTTTCAAAAACTTCGCTTTTTCTATGGCTAATACCGAGTGTGTTCAATTTGTTTTTCGTGATAAACTCTGTTTTTTCATCTAACCCAAGTGTTGAGAAATACTCATTTGTTCACAAAGAGGAATGGTATGGTGGTATCTATTCCAGAGAAAGACTTGAAAAAACCGGCTTTATTTATTTGGAAAATAATGCTTACTCTCAATACGAATGGTTTAGGATGTTCTTCAATTTTGAGGCAATGAAAGATAAACAGGAGATTACATACGTTTTTGAGGATGGCCTTTTTGGTTTACGTGTATTAAAATCCTATGAATTCACTAAATAGAGTCTGTTGAAAAATCCTTAAAACATACATGCTCAATAATTAAGCAAAATTTGAACTAAATAAATCTCCCCACCTTTTTATTTAACTAATCGAAAATAAACAGTTCCCAAGTATAATATTGTGATTTAATCAAGGATTTACCAACAATAATCCCGGATGGTCACCTGTAATGCAGCGTCCACCTTTTGGCGTTACCACAAATGTGTTTTCAATTCCAACCATACCAATATTCTTAATGCCTTTTTTAGGTTCCACGGCAAAAAACATATTTTCCTCAAGAGGTTCGTTGAATCCTTTGGCCAATACGGGTATCTCATCAACAGTGAGTCCAATACCATGTCCGAGAAACTTTACCTTACGTGAACCAAATCCCATGAAGTTTTCCAGAAATTCATTACTGAGGCTGTTCATAATGGTTTCATAAATTATGGAAGGAATATTTCCGGGTTTTAACATGGCTGCAATTCTATGTTGCAAATCAACGCACTGTTGATGTTCTTTAATTGCCATCTCGGGAATAGTTGCACCAAACATATAGGTCATTGTTTTGTCTGAGTGATATCCATTATATCCAATACCCATATCCACAAAAACCAAATCACCTTTTTTAAGTCTTCTCTCCCTGCTTCCCAGTGTTGGCATCGCCGGATTCATGCCATAATTACCGCCCGGTCCGTTAAAACTTGTTGGGTAAACCGAACTCTCGCCGAAGCCTATTTGTCCCACAACCATTTCGGTGTCGAACATATTAAATCGGGCTATTCCCTGATGACCTTCTTCGAGCATCACCTTGTATAATTCACCAACAAATTCCACCTCGGTCATTCCTTCGCGTAACAACGATGGCACACGCTGTTCCAATACACGTTGGTGAATGGCGCCGGCCTGTTCCATAAAATTTGACTCATAAACGCTTTTTACAGCGCGTGTCATTGATAGCTGATAATCAATTGATTTAAATCCTGTAAATGGGAAATATTTCTGAAACCGCTGATACATAGCTAATGGAATAAATTCCGTTTCGAGATAAACGGTATCAGGCAAGTTGTTAAATCCAGCGGCTACCTCCCTGAAACTCTCCATGAATTTAATGTTGGCAAATAGAGATTCATTCTGAGTTCGCTCAAAACTCCGTCGTACCCATAGAGTGGCTTCATTATCTCTGTCGATAAGGAGCATTCCTTCGGGCATCGATCCGGTGAAATATAACAGATTGATCTTGCTAAAGATAACCGCGATTCTCCATTCCGGATTTTGAGCATCCATAAGTTGGCGAAAGCGATTCATGCGTGTAGTGATTTCAGATACAGGTGTTTGGTAATTCATGATGATTCCTTTTTTGTGTCAAAAATAAGTTATTTCCTTATGCAATAATAGAAATGTGATTAATATTGAAAAACTAAGGTTAATAAATGCTACTTTAAAAATGACAACGATTAACACCAATCGATTGTTTATATCAAAACAATACTGAGTCGTAAGTAAACTTTCAATTTATAGCAATTGTTTTCTTTAATTATCCTATTTTTGGAACTGTAATAAAGAATGATAGAATTGTAAATCCCAAACAGGTTTATTGCCTGAAAATAAAGTTTTAGCATTTATTATTTTTATTACAAGTTTGGTTTATTCAAAACAGAATTGACCATTTTAAGCATGATTTTTGTATGTTCTGGATGTAAATAACATTGCGGAATCAAATATTTGTTGATGAAGAAACTGCATCTTTTTATATTAAGAAGTTATCTCGGGCCTCTGATCATGACTTTTTTAATCTCCATGTTTATTCTTGTGATGCAGTTCCTGTGGCGCTATGTTGATGATTTGGTTGGGAAAGGATTAGAATGGGGGGTGTTGGGCGAATTACTTTTTTATGCTTCTTTACAGGTTGTTCCTATGGCATTACCATTAGCCATTTTACTGGCTTCGTTGATGACTTTTGGAAATATGGGTGAGAACTATGAGCTTACCGCACTTAAGTCGGCTGGTGTTTCGCTGCCACGCATTATGATGCCATTGATTGTTCTTACTGTTATTATTTCCATTAGTGCCTATGTGTTTTCAAACAATTTACTTCCAGTTGCCAACTTAAAATTATATTCTATTCTTCATGGCATAAAAGAAACTCGTTTGGAATTGGATATTAAGGAAAAGGTATTTTACCAGG
>CAZSQG010000098.1:0-2825 GCA_964608615.1 uncultured Marinilabiliaceae bacterium | reverse complement strand
AGTAGACAATTTCAGTATTAAGATAGAGAATAAAGACAGGGAGAAAAACCTGTTGTTTGATGTAATGATTTACGATCACAGAGACCGTCAGGCTCGTAACAGCAATGTAACATTGGCCGATTCCGGTAGATTGCAAATGTCGAGTGATAAAAAGTTTATTCTGTTAACGCTTTTTGATGGAGTAAGGTATGATGAGCAGGTTGCCAATGAAACATCAAAGCATCAGCGTCGTGATAATAAATTGTTTCGGGTTGATGAGTTTAAAGAGCAGAAGGCTTACATTCAACTTCAGGGATTTGACTTTACAAAGTCTGATGAGAGTCTTTTTCGCTCGAGCGACCGGATGAAGAATATCAGTCAGTTAGCGCACGATCTTGATTCTATTCGTTTGGAACGGAAGGTATATATCAATAATCTAGAAGAACGATCGTCGAACTTTTATTTTACCAGACTAAGAAACAACGATAGTGTTAAACATGTACTAATTGATACTGCTGTTGTTGTTAATGTTGATTCTGTATTTATTTCCCTGGAAAGAACGCAGAAGCGTATGGTCATAGAATCTGCATTACGGCAGGCTCGTGACAACAAACAGGTAATTGACGATCAGATGCGCTTTATTGAGCGTGAGGAGCTGAAAATTCGTCGTCATCAGATGGAACTTTACCGGAAATTCACACTCTCATTTGCTTGTCTTATTTTCTTCTTTATTGGAGCTCCTTTGGGAGCAATAATAAGGAAGGGAGGGCTTGGAATGCCGGTAGTTATTTCCATATTGTTTTTTATTATTTACTACATTATTGACACAATGGGAGCTAAGTTTGCGCGCGAAGGAGTATGGTTGGTATATCAGGGAATGTGGCTTTCTTCGTTTGTTCTTCTGCCTGTAGGTGTTTTTCTTACTTATAAATCGGCTACCGATTCAGCATTGTTGAATTCTGATTCGTATGTTAATTTCTTTAGAAAAATTAGCAGTAAAATTAAGTTAATCAAAAAATGAGTTGATACTCCTTCTTAATTGATTAATTTTGCATCACATTTCAATACTAATATCTGCTTGTAGCTATATAAGCATCTTTGATATTTAGTTTATTAAATAAATTATTTATACGATTGAAAATTGAATTTCATGTCAGTACAAAACGATATTGTTCTAAACACCATTGAAGAAGCAGTTGAAGCCATAAAAAATGGAGAGTTGGTGATAGTGGTTGACGATGAGGATCGTGAAAACGAGGGTGATTTTATTGCAGCTGCCGAACTTATTACTCCCGATAAGGTAAATTTTATGGCCAAATATGGGCGGGGATTAATTTGTGCTCCATTAACCGAAAAGCGATGCGAAGAACTTGAACTCAATTTAATGGTGGGACGAAACACTTCGCTTCATGCCACGCCATTTACGGTATCGGTTGATTTAATTGGTGAGGGATGTACTACAGGTATTTCAGCCTCTGATCGTGCAAAAACACTATTATCGTTGAGTAATCCCAATACAAAACCAGATGATCTTGGACGACCTGGTCATATTTTCCCGTTAAAAGCTAAAGAAAAAGGAGTGTTGCGTCGTTCGGGTCATACCGAAGCAGCTGTTGATCTGGCCAGATTGGCCGGGCTTTATCCAGCTGGTGTTTTAGTTGAGATAATGAATGACGATGGGAGTATGGCACGTCTTCCTCAACTGGCCGAAATTGCCCGAATGTTTAATCTTAAGCTGATTTCAATTAAAGATTTGATTGCTTATAGATTGCAACAGGAAAGTCTTATTTTTAAAGGTGTTGAAGTTCAGTTGCCAACAAAATTTGGACTTTTTAGGTTTATTCCTTTTAAACAGAAATCAAATGGTCTGGAGCATATGGCTCTGATCAAAGGCACATGGGAACCTGATGAGGCTATTCTTGTTCGTGTTCATTCATCTTGTGCCACCGGTGATATCTTTGGGTCGTTAAGGTGTGAGTGTGGAGAGCAGCTTCACAAAGCTATGGAGGCCATTGAGAAAGAAGGTAAGGGTGTTGTTGTTTACATGAATCAGGAGGGTCGTGGAATAGGCCTTATGAATAAAATGAAAGCTTACAAACTTCAGGAAGAAGGTTTGGATACCGTTGATGCCAATGTGGAACTTGGATTTGAAGCCGATGAAAGGGATTATGGAGTAGGAGCTCAGATTTTAAGGGAGTTGGGCGTAAGCAAAATGAAGCTTATGACTAATAATCCGATTAAAAGAATTGGGTTGGAAGGCTATGGCCTTAAGATTGTTGAAAATGTTACTATCGAAATTAAGCCTAATCCTTTTAATGAGTTTTATATGCATACAAAAAAAACCCGGATGGGGCACAATCTGGATTTTTTCAAGTACCAGAATAACGGGAAGTGAAAATCGGGCTGTTAGGTTACAGCTCTTTCACCACTCCGTGGCTAGATGGTTACAGCTATAGGGGTGCTCTTTACCGCTCTTTCACCACTCCGTGGCTAGATGGTTATCGCTCTATGGGTGTTCTGTTACCGCTCTTTCGCCACTCTGTGGCTTGATGGTTAGAGCACTGTGGTTGTTCTGTTACCGCTCTTTCACCACTCCGTGGTTAGATGGTTAACTCACTAGGGTTGCTATTTATCACTCTTTCACCACTCCGTGGCTAGATGGTTAACGCACTGTGGATGTTCTGTTACCGCTCTTTCGCCACTCTGTGGCTTTACTGTTAGTTCTCTTTTGCTGTTATTTTATCGTTCTTTCACCACTCTTTTGCCACTCCGTGGTTACAATAATGGATTTTTTGTTTATAACAATTAAGAAGTACTCCACCTTTTAATCGAAAAGTATACCACTT
>CAZSQG010000097.1:3240-12263 GCA_964608615.1 uncultured Marinilabiliaceae bacterium | reverse complement strand
AGTAGGTCGCCGCCATTTTTTAAAAAGACTGTTGAGAAATCAACGGTCTTTTTTTTGTTAAAAATTTAGGGTAGGTTCTCTGCTTCGTTTTGAATGACAGGCTTTTAATATATTGAATGTTAAATCCTTCTCTGTGCCTCCATTGACGGATAGCCGATTCATTGATAGATAGATCCTTCGCTGCGCTCAGGATGACAGGCAAGGCTTGCGTTGGGTAAAAGGAACAAGGAGAAGGCGGGCAACGCCCGCCTTCTCCTTGTTCCTTTCTGTTTCCAATATTATTGTGTTGTGATCCCGAACGAAGTGAGGGATCTAATGTTCAATGTAAGTGGGTTTTTATTTTCATACCTAAAGGGTTGTGTCCCTCGCTGCACCATCATGACAGGCTTTGTTACAACTCCTTAAAAAGCCTGAACCCATCTCTTCCGGGTGCTATTGCCACAAAACAAGGACTCCTCATGTCGCTACTGGTAAATTCAATTTCGGTTTGTTCAGGCCATTTAACCATAATGCCTCCTGCTGCTAAAACAATTGCCTGACCGGCTGCAATATCCCATTCCATTATTGAGTCCATACGCGGATAAATATCGGCATCACCTGTTGCAATTCGGCAAAACTTAAGGGAACTTCCAGCACTGATAAATTCAATCTTGCTTTTTAATCTCTCCAACCCTTTGATGAATTTTTTTGTTGAATCGCTTAAGTAACTTATACTCCCAATAATGATTAACGATTTATTCTTACTCCGTAAAGGAAGTAACTCGCCACTTTGGATAAAATCCGTACTCTTAAAACAATTTAATTGTGTATGCTCCCATATCCATGCACCCTTACCAACAATACCTGCATATAATGATAGCAGCACCGGAGCATAAATAATACCCCAAACAGGTTTATTGTTCTCAATCAATGCAATATTTACAGTAAACTCACCGTTTCGTTTAACAAATTCCTTTGTACCGTCAAGCGGATCCACCAACCAATAACGAGGCCAGTCCAATCTTTTATTATACAGTTCAGGATCGCCTTCTTCGCTAATAACAGGATACCCAAGCTTTTCAAGGCCACTTACCAGGAAGTGATGACTAAGCATGTCGGCCCTTGTTAATGGCGAGTCATCGGCTTTATACGTAACCTCCAGGTTGTGGCTTTCATATACATCCATAATAATTGAGCCAGCCTCCTGAGCAAGCTCAATAGCAGAAATAAATTCGCCGGGAAGACTCATAATAAAGGATTTTTTGGTTGAACAAGCCATCTTGCCCGTGTTTGTGGTGTTAGCCTCATATTTTGCAAGTCAAGCTGTTCTATAACAAGCAACCCGGGGTAGAGTTCTGGTTTCAACCTACCAAAAAGATGTGACATCCCAAGCTGATCGGCTCCCACAGCGGAAACTAACAACAACAGCTCATTAAGTGAAATATCCGGTCGCTCAATGGATAAATTTTTCAATCTGTCCAGAATAGAAAACCCAACTGAAGAGACGATTAAGGAAGTATTAAGTGCACCGGCGTTATTAGAGTCTTCAATAATAAATGGTGGGTACACTCTATTACATAAAGTTGAAGCAATTGGCGGCTTGCAGCCCAAAACCAACGTTCCCGCTGCAACATGGCGATTAAGATTTATGACATCAAGAGACAGTGGTTTACATTCGGCCCAGAGATCAATAAATCCAGGCATTAAAAGACCACCGTGAAACTCCAGAGATGGCTGTTCTTTAAAACCGCCCGGTGATGCCAAAACGGAAACAATTTCTCCATCACCGGATATTTCTACCACGGGCCATTTACCAAGTGTTCCATCAGGCATTAATGCATAATGGGATGAGAAACGCCTGATTTTCATAAAATTCAGTTATTGAACAGCTTTTTCTAATTTCCTGCTATTATTTAAAGGATCTTTTCTCAAACTATCCTTAACAACAATAAGGCTAATATCTTCCACTTCAACTGAAGCGCTAAAAAGAGAATCCTGCAATAGAAGAAATCCATATACCTCCTTGGCTTTTACATCCTTTTTAAGATTAAGATCAAGCATTGTTCCCTTTTTATGAAAAGAGTATGTTATTTCCTGATAAACAGTATCTGCAGTACTATCGGCATAAAATACCGATAACATCATCCTTGGCGACCGACTTACATCTTCTTTAAGAAATTTAAAAAAAGCCATAAGTCTTAACTTTCCATTAATTTCAAGCGAATCGGCTGCAATCCTGTAGGGTAGTCGCTTGTCAATAGTATCAGAGGCTCCTATAACAAACCTGGTTTCGCCCTGCCAAATATTTGATTGCCGTTTTTTCAATTCAGCCTGTTTCTTCAATTCTTGTTCGTTTTCGCTCTCCATGGCTATACGCACCTCAGCTTCACGCTTACTAAGAATAACAATGGCACGATCGTAAACATACTGATAGATAACAGGATTCTCAACATACCATTTGCGTATTGTATCGAACTGTACGGAGGTTAATCCAAACTTTTCCAAAACACCACGATAATACCCCGGATTATTATTTCCATTGGAATATGAAAAATTAGACCCATAATTCATAGTACTCTCAACAAGGTGCAATTCAGCAATAATCTCAGCCATTTCATCCGGATCGGGAAAATCAGCAGGAACCTTAAATTTTTTGCATCCCGGAAAAACCAGTATGCCAATAAAAACCACAACTATAAAAAACCTAAAACCTTTCATTCAAATATTCATTAATCCTATTAAAACACATAACCAACAAAAATAATGAATTCAATTCATCAATAATAAAACCTAAGTCGGTTTATAACAAACCTCCATGGATAATAATTCAGGCTTGCTTTAATTGCCAGCGGCGTAACAATCAATTAAATAAATTGATAACCAACCACGTCTCAACTTAATAAAATAATTTACCATCAAAGATACTTCCAAAATATAAACATTCAGTAATGGTTTAGGAAGGAAATAAACTATCTTTTTCCAGCACCAAACAAGTTAACGTTTGCGGATATTAGAGAAATTAATATTTCCTTAGGCGATGTTCCAGCCAGAAGTTATGTAAACAAACTCCGGTTACAACATCATACTATTGGCCTTCGCTCCGTATAATAGCCCTAATAGTTTTTAAGAATATTACAAAATCCAGTTTTAGTGACCAGTTATCAATGTATTGCAAATCCATTTTCATCCATTCTTCAAAAGGCACCGAATTTCGTCCTGACACCTGCCAGATGCAAGTAATACCGGGCTTCATGGATAAACGACGTAACTGCCACCTCTGATATTTTTTAACTTCATCAGGCAAAGGTGGACGCGGTCCCACAACCGACATTTCACCCATTAAGACATTATAAAACTGAGGTAATTCATCCAGACTTGTTTTACGCAGGAACCTTCCCAATTTGGTAATTCGCGGATCATTCGACATTTTAAACACTGGTCCATCCATCTCATTACGTCCCTCAAGTTCTCTTTTTAATTCCTCGGCATTCACAATCATGGATCGGAACTTATAAACATCAAATATTCGTCCCCTAAGCCCCTCTCTTTTCTGCTTAAAGAATACGGGTCCTTTTGAATCAAACTTTATTGCGATACCAATAATTAGAAACAAAGGAGAGAAAAAGGACAAAACCAGTACAGAAAAAGAAATATCAATAATCCTTTTTACCTTAAGCTCAATATAATTTATAGGTTTACCCGAAATTGTCAACAATGGTAAAGTACCATAATACCTCAGATATGTTTTATTTGCCAACATATTAAAGAAGGGGGAATAGAGCCGAAAAACAACTCCCACTTCGGAACAAATATGGATCAGATTTTCAAGTTCATACTGTGAAGGTTTTTCCTTTATCAGAATAACCTCATTAATCATCTTATCACGTAACAACTTTTCTATATCACTATTTTCATGTAATAATAACATTTTGTCGTCAATTTCCTTTCCAAACGAGAAGTCACTAACCACGGCAACTATTCTGTATCCCCACTCAGGATGATATAATACCTGGCGAAGAAATGATTTTGAAGTTTGATCACCAATTACCAAAACGTTCAGAAAATTTCGTCCTTTTCTCCTAACGTTTTTGATATACATAAAAAGGACTATCTTTAAGGTAAAGGTTAACACCAAATCAATCAATGCAAATAAAAGAAGCAGTTTAAGCCCAATATAAAACAGATTAAATGCTAAAATTGAAATGGCAATTAAGCTGGTTCCTATAGCTACCTGCCCTATACAGTTAAACAGAACAATAGAGTATGGTAGTGATCGAAACATAACATCAACCCCCAACCCCTTACTTATTAAATACCAGAAAATAATTATCAAAAGATGAAGTGCAAGATAATCACCATCTAAGATTAGTGATAGTGCGCCAAACTCTATGTAATAAGCAATATTTATACTAACCAGGGCTATTAAAATATCGGCCACAGTTAAGCAGTAATTAATAAAACTTCGCTTTCCTTTCAGCATTTAAGCTTTATTTTCTCGAAACATGAATAAATACTCATCTAATTTATATAAAAAAAATTAAAAAGACCATCGTGTACCAACTTTCTGGCTAATAGAATTAAACATATCTCCTGATAAAGGTTTTTTTAGTATGAAATTGCTAAACAACTATTCATTTACGTATTTACCTTGTTACTAAGTTGTTATTTTACTGTCGACTTTTTAAATGCTACTGTTTTAAGCATTATTCTCAATAACATGGTTTAAATCTACCACTTACAATAATTAAGAATTAACGCTTCGTTCCTGGGGCTATGTTATAAATTCAAATTGTTAATAACATTCCATTTTTTGGAATTGTATTTTTTTTTGCCTGTTTCAGAGTGTTAATTATTATATAATTCCGTTCGTTAATCAATATTTTCAGCCTTGAGTTGTTTCCACATATTGGAAATTAAAAATAAGAAAAAACCAAAAACTTTTTTTTTTGGAAAACTTCTACACATCATCAACAACGTTATACATCTGACTATCATTATTTTGCCATTCCATTTTAGACAACTTCCCTCATTTGTTAATAAAATATATTTGCCAAAAGAAAGAACCTTCTATATCTTGCAGTCACGAAATTTATCAAATCAAAAATATTAACCTTCATCTTAACAGCAGATTAAAAAAAGTCATCATGGAAGTAACAGCATTGCACAAGAATTCCGAAACGAGTACTGAAAAAACTTACACAAACGATGAGGCCTTTCAGGCAGCATTAAATTATTTTAAGAACGATGAATTGGCTGCCCGCGTTTGGGTAAATAAATACGCACTAAAAGATTCGGACGGCAATCTATATGAATTAACTCCTGATGACTTGCATTGGAGACTGGTACGCGAAATATCAAGAATTGAGAAGAAGTATCCAAACCCGCTACCGGAAGAGGAGATTTTTGAGTTACTCCGTAATTTCAAATACATCATTCCACAAGGTGGTCCAATGGCCGGCATTGGAAACAATTATCAAATAGCTTCCTTATCAAACTGTTTTGTTATTGGCGATGATGGACAATCCGACTCATATGGCGGAATAATGAAAACAGATCAGGAACAGGTGCAATTAATGAAACGCAGAGGTGGTGTTGGTCACGATCTTTCACACATTCGCCCCAAAGGTTCACCGGTAAAAAACTCAGCCCTTACATCAACCGGGATCGTACCTTTTATGGAACGCTTCTCCAACTCTACTCGCGAAGTTGCTCAGGATGGACGCAGAGGTGCGCTGATGCTTAGCGTCTCGATAAAACATCCCGATTCGGAGAAATTTATCGATGCAAAAATGGAGCAGGGCAAAATTACAGGCGCCAACGTTTCGGTCAAAATTGACGATGATTTCATGCTTTCTATAGTTAATGAAAAACCTTACGTTCAACAATATCCCGTTGACTCAAAAAACCCAAAGTACAGTAAAGAGATTGATGCCCTTTCATTGTGGTCGAAAATTGTACATAATGCATGGAAATCAGCTGAACCGGGCATCCTTTTCTGGGATACTATCATACGTGAATCAGTTCCCGATTGCTATGCCGATTTGGGTTACCGCACCGTAAGCACCAATCCCTGTGGCGAAATTCCACTTTGCCCATACGACAGTTGCCGCCTTATAGCCGTAAACCTATACTCGTATGTAGAAAATCCATTTAAAACAAATGCAAAGTTTAATTTCGATTTATTTAAAAAGCATGTTGGATATGCTCAACGCATAATGGATGACATCATTGATCTGGAGCTTGAAAAAATTGATGCCATTGTAAGAAAAATTGATAAGGATCCCGAAACAGATGAAGTAAAAAGGGTTGAACGAAACCTTTGGTTAAATATCAGTCGCAAAGCTAACGAAGGACGACGCACCGGTGTGGGTATAACCGGCGAAGGCGACATGCTAGCCGCTCTTGGCTTGCGCTATGGAAGCGATATTGCAACAGATTTCTCTACCGAAGTGCATAAAAATCTTGCTCTGGCTGCTTACAACACCTCTGTTGACATGGCAGTTGAACGCGGACCATTTCCCATGTACAGTACCGAACGTGAAAAAAACAACCCTTTTATACAACGTTTAAAAAATGCTGATCCGGTACTTTATGAAAAAATGTCGCGCGTAGGACGCCGTAACATTGCTTTACTTACAATTGCGCCTACAGGAACCACAAGCTTAATGACTCAGACATCAAGTGGTATAGAGCCTGTGTTTCTTCCTGTTTACAAACGCCGAAGAAAAGTTAATCCCAATGATCCTGAAACCCGCGTTGATTTTATCGACGAGCTTGGCGACAGCTGGGAAGAATATATTGTTTTCCATCATAAATTCATACTCTGGATGGAAGCCAATGGTTATGACACAACAAAAAACTATTCGCAGGAAGAGTTGGATGATCTGATTGAAAAATCGCCCTATTACAAGGCTACGTCTAATGATGTGGACTGGATGAGCAAAGTTCGCATGCAAGGAGCCATCCAAAAATGGGTTGATCACTCCATCAGCGTAACCATTAACCTTCCAAATAACGCAACAGAGGAACTGGTTGGTCAACTTTACATTGAAGCATGGAAGAGCGGTTGTAAGGGTGTTACCGTTTATCGCGATGGATCGCGTTCAGGTGTTCTTGTGGCTAATGATGGTGAGAAAAAAGAGGAGGATCTTTCTAAATTCCCCAAAAAACGTCCACAGATTCTGGAAACCGATGTGGTTCGGTTCCAAAATAACAAAGAAAAATGGATTGCTTTTGTTGGCCTTTTAGATGGACGACCTTATGAAATTTTTACAGGATTCGCCGATGACGATGAAGGTATATTGGTTCCTAAATCGGTTTTAAAAGGAAGCATTATTAAGAATTATGATGAAGATGGCACTTCTCGTTATGACTTTCAATATGTTAATAAAAGGGGCTATAAAACAACCATTGAGGGTCTTTCATACAAATTCAACAAGGAATTCTGGAACTATGCCAAATTGATTTCAGGTGTACTTCGCCATGGCATGCCAATTGAAGGAGTATTGCACCTTGTAGCCGGATTACAACTCGACAACGAAAGTATCAATAACTGGAAAAACGGAGTTGAACGCGCTCTTAAAAAATATATACCCAACGGAACCAAAGTACAAAAAGGCCATTGCGAAAACTGTGGCTCCGATTCGCTGGTTTACCAGGAAGGTTGTTTGATTTGCACCAGTTGCGGATCTTCAAAATGTGGATGATTTTATTTTGTTTGTTTACATAAAAATGGAGGCGGTGCTATTAGCATCGCCTCTGTTTTTATGTAAACGGCATGAATATTAACAAGAGTACCTATAATTGGATGACCACATTTAAATGAGTATTGTTTATCTTTGTCAAAAAAAAATATGGCCAGCACCAACGTTCGTGTGCGTTTTGCACCAAGCCCAACAGGACCACTTCATATTGGCGGGGTTCGTACCGCACTCTTCAACTATCTTTTTGCTAAAAAACATGGTGGTAAATTTATTCTTCGCATTGAGGATACCGACAGTACCCGATTTGTTCCGGGTGCAGAGGAATATATAAATGAATCGCTTCAGTGGCTTGGCCTTAAAGTTGATGAAGGCGTGACTGAAGGCGGCCCGTTTGGCCCATATAAGCAATCGCAACGTAAAGAAATATATTGGACCTATGCCGAACTACTCCTCAAGCTAAACTGGGCCTATTATGCTTTTGACACCACCGAAGAACTTGATGCATTGCGTACCCAATACGAAGCTGACAAAAAAACCTTTGCATACGGAATATCCACACGAAACAACCTTGTAAATTCATTAAGCCTGTCAGATGCTGAAACTAAGCAACGACTAGCAACCGGGACTCCATATGTTATTCGGTTTAAGATGCCTGAAAATGTTGATGTCAAAGCCAACGACCTGATTAGAGGCAGCGTTTCGTTTAATACTAACACCCTAGACGACAAGGTGCTGTATAAATCATCTGATGGCTTGCCCACTTATCACCTGGCAAATATTGTTGACGATCATTTAATGGAAATATCTCATGTGATTAGAGGTGAGGAATGGCTTCCATCGCTCCCGTTGCATGTTATGATGTACAGAGCTTTTGGGTGGGAAGAGACTATGCCGCAATTTGCACATTTACCATTGATTCTAAAACCCAGCGGAAAGGGTAAGCTCAGCAAACGCGACGGCGATAAAGAAGGATTCCCGGTATTCCCCTTACAATACACCTCTCCCCAAGGCGAAATATCATCGGGCTATCGCGAGTCGGGTTATTTCCCCGAAGCAGTTAACAATCTTCTTGCTTTACTTGGCTGGAATCCGGGCACTGAACAGGAAATTTTTAATCTGCAGGAGCTTTCCGAACTCTTTACCCTGGAAAGAGTTAATAAATCAGGAGCCCGTTTCGATCCCGATAAAGCAAGGTGGTTTAATCATCAATATCTGATCAGGAAAAACAATGCGCAACTTTCGGAGCTTTTTATGCCAGTAGTCAGGCAAAAAGGCATACAATTAAATTGTGAAGCACTGGAAACCATTGTTGGATTAGTTAAAGAACGCGTTACTTTTGTT
>CAZSQG010000097.1:918-3230 GCA_964608615.1 uncultured Marinilabiliaceae bacterium | reverse complement strand
ACATCCTTTTTCTTTGAGGCTCCATCAAAATACGACGAAAAAGTAGTGCAAAAACGATGGAAAGAAGGAGTGCCTGAATTTATGAAGGAATTGGCCATCATGTTTAAAAAACAAGATAGTTGGATGGCTGCACCGCTTAAAGAAGCGGCTTCGGAGTTGATTACTGCCAATGGACAAAACTTTGGTAATATCATGAACACTTTACGCCTGGTTTTAGTTGGTGGAAGCTTTGGTCCCGATCTTTTCACCATAGTTGAACTCCTGGGCAAAGATGAAACCATAAAACGCATAACCATGGCCATTGATAGTTTACCCGTTCACTAATTTATAGCTTAACTAAAATCCAATCAAATGCAAAAAATCACTTTCGTGATTGCCATGCTCCTGATAACCTTAACGGTATCATCTCAGGATTTTGTTCACTATCGCGACAATGGCACTATAACATTAAAAGACAGTTCAATTATTGAGGGTGACCTCTACTATTCTCTGTCGTATCCCGGACACGTGCGCCTGGTGCAGACAGGAAGAGATGACAAATTAAGACCTGAAGAAATGATTGGATTTCAGATAGGCGATATGGTGTTTAAAACTATTCTTGCCAAAGATGCCATTTCATTGACCGACAAAGGATATATGTTTGCGCAGCTTTTAAATCCAGATTGCACAAAAATACAGGTTTACAAAAGCGAAACACAGGCCATTATAGCAGTTAACAATAACGCAGAAATAACCACCAGTTATTACGTTTTTATGCATGAGGTTGGACAAGCTCTTCCTGTTGGAGATCTAAAATTCATGCCTTCCAGGAAAATAGCCAAATATGTAACCCAATGTCCTGATTTGGCATCTAAACTTGCAAGCAAAGACAAAGACTATTCAGTAGGGATGATTTCGAGTGATCAAATGCGCGTTAATCTGTTTCTTAAAATTGCCAGAGAATACGAAGCCTGCAAATAAAAAACAAGGGGTTGTCTCAAAAGAAATTTTAACCGCCATGAATGCAAACTTTGCAGTGTAATATTTTGAACTTTTGAGACAACCTCTTTTTATATTATTTATTCACCATCCTTGACCAGCTGTCTTTTAGCCCAACTGTTTTATTGAACACCAGCTTGCCCTTCGTTGAATCCGGATCAACACAGAAATAACCTAATCGTTGAAACTGAACCTTATCGAGTGGCTTCAAAGCTGCCAGTCCAGGTTCAAACTTACAATTAACCAGGACTTTAAGCGAATCAGGGTTTAAGAACTCCTTAAAATCAACATCTTTATGGCCATCAGGCTCTTCATCCTTAAACAACCGGTCGTAAAGCCTTACTTCACCATCGATGCAATGACGGGCCGATACCCAGTGTAAAGTACCTTTAACCTTACGATCGCTGTTTGGCATTCCACTACGTGTTTCAGGATCATATGAGCAACTAACCTCGGTAATGTTACCCTTGTCATCCTTTTTAAAACTTTCGCATTTGATAATATATGCACTCTTTAATCTCACTTCAAGGCCAGGACCCAGACGGAAGAATTTCTTTGATGGCTCTTCCATAAAGTCATCACGTTCGATATAAATCTCACGACTGAAAGGCATAACTCTCACTCCCATGCTATCGTCTTCGGGATTATTGATAGTTTCTAGCATCTCCACCTTGTCTTCGGGATAGTTGGTTATTACCAACTTAATAGGATCAAGGACGGCATTAACACGCATAACGCGTTTGTTGAGGTCCTCACGGACACAATACTCCAATAATGCCACGTCAATAACATTGTCGCGCCTTGCTATACCAACCTTATCGGCAAAAAGACGTATCGACTCAGGCGTATAACCCCTTCGGCGTAATCCCGAGATGGTTGGCATTCGTGGATCGTCCCATCCCGAAACAATTCCTTTCTGTACCAATTCGAGCAGCTTTCGCTTGCTCATCACTGTATAGTTAATATTTAAACGTGCAAACTCAATTTGCCTAGGCCTAACATCCGGAGTAGGCTCTCCATCAAGGATCTGATCAAGAAACCAATAATACAATGGACGATGCACTTCAAACTCAAGAGTGCAAATTGAATGAGTTATTCCTTCGATAAAATCGCTCTGACCATGTGTAAAATCGTACATCGGGTAAATACACCATTTATCACCCGAGCGATGGTGCGCCTTATGGATGATCCGGTACATAATGGGATCACGCATGTGCATATTAGGCGATGCCATATCGATTTTGGCCCTTAAAACTTTGGAACCTTCATCAAACTCCCCGGCAGCCATCCGTTGAAACAGATCAAGGTTTTCGGCAGGTGTACGGTCACGAAAA
>CAZSQG010000097.1:0-908 GCA_964608615.1 uncultured Marinilabiliaceae bacterium | reverse complement strand
TTTTCATGCGCTCAAAAAGATCCAGGTTTTCTTCTACCGATCGATTCCGGTAAGGACTTTCCTTTCCTGATTCGGTAGGAGTACCTTTCTGAGCTGCAATCTCCTCGGCAGTTAGATCGCAAACGTATGCTTTCCCATTTTTTATGAGCTTAATAGCCCATAAATGCAATTGATCAAAATAATCGGAGGCGTACCTAACGTCTCCATTCCATTTAAAACCAAGCCACTTCACATCTTCCAAAATGGAGTTGATATACTCGGTTTCCTCCTTAACAGGGTTGGTATCGTCGAACCGCAAGTTACACCCTGCATTATAATGCTCAGCAATTCCAAAGTTAAGACAGATGGATTTGGCATGTCCTATATGCAAATAACCATTGGGTTCAGGTGGAAAACGAGTAAGAACCTTCTTACTGTTTTTACCTTCGGACAGATCTTTATCAATTTCCTGATAAATAAAATTCCCTTTTACCTCACCTTCAATAGGCTCCAATGCTTCAGTACTCATAACAACAAAATATTTAACTATTCTGCAAAATTAACGGAATTTGCGTCTAATCTGCATTGTTACACAAAAAAACACTTTGATTATTAATTAAAACTTGCTGTATTTTATAATAAAACATGATTATTCAAGGCGAATTCACTCCTGTTAATTATGAAACCGAAGAAATTGGCAGGTAGATTATACATTGTGCCTATCTGGTTTACAAAAACCTTGGCCCCGGATTACTCAAAAAAGTCTATGAGATGTAGTATATTTTCCCCACTAAGACACTAAGTGCACGAAGAAAAAAACAAAAAAACCTTTGTGTCCTTCGTGCCTTTGTGGGATTAGTTTTTCCCACTAAGCCACAAAGTTCACTAAGAAAAAAAAGAAAACCTTGTACTCACTTTGTGCTCTTCGT
>CAZSQG010000096.1:0-12555 GCA_964608615.1 uncultured Marinilabiliaceae bacterium | reverse complement strand
TTGGTAGCGCAGCGAAGGATCTATTTATCAATAAATCAAAAATCTGTCATTGGTAAGTAGATTTTGTAAGGTTTTTAGAATAAAAACCAAAAAAAATCACAAATCGGGACTCCTTGGTTTCATGTACTTCGAAAGCTTTGTCTTTGACGCTTTCTTAGCAAAGACTGAAAAACAGGTTGTTTTCTTAATGACACTACTTAGGCAAATCACTTAATTAAACTATATTGGATTATTCATACTAGAATGCTATACCAAGCGTAACGCCTGCTCTTAATCCAAAACCATCCCATGTACCGGTTTCAAAATCGTCATCTTCTCCAGATTCAACTTCCAGATCTGCTTTTGTGTATGAAGGACCAATAAATAGATCAAATGTAACTCTTTGTTTAAACAACCATTGACGTCCAACAAGTAGTCCTCCACCAAACCCGGTCATTTTAGCTTTTGATGAATCAAAATTATCTGAGTCATCATCTGTTAAAGTAAAATGCTGGTAACGAAGGTATGGCGCAACATAAAAACCTTCAGGAGCAGCTGTTTCGCCAAGATAAAAGCGAAATTCGGGAGTAACTGCCCAACCTTTAAAATCAGTATCTCCTGAACTCAGTTTTGTAAAAAGAATACCAAGGTTTAGAGAAGATGATTCGGACAATGTACGTTCGTAGAAAAAAGAACCCGTGCGTACAATCGGGCTGAAGAGGTTTACCTTAATAGCGTTTTTTATTTGGCTGTTTGCCATGGTGAAGCATGCCACAAAAAGAACTGTAAATAATACTTTTTTCATGTGTCTAAAATTTGTTTTTATTACCAGATGAAACGAGTCCCGAAACTTCTGGATTTGTTTTACTAATTTACTATTTGGCTAACTATTTATTAATTAGATTTATACACCGACTGTGTTAAGGCTATGTCGAAAAGGGACTATGAAATAAGGAAGAAGCAGTTTTGTTGTTTTTTATAATCATACAAAACAAGGGTTAATGGTTTAAAAAATATATTTCGATAGATGATTTTATATGATTTTAAAAGACCGCAAGTTAATAAGAATTTTTTATTTGCAATTCTCATTTTATGAAAGAACTAATTAAGTATTAACGTCGTTTAGTTGAGCATTTTACGCCATAGTACATATCGGTTAAGATAATATATCTTCAACTATAATTGATTTGACATACATTAATTGTTGATGGATTAGAAATCACATAAGTCTCGACTTCCAACGCCCCAGGTTGGAGATAAATACTTTATAACCCCGGTTGTTCAAGATATGGAGGATTGCTTAAAAATAAAGAGTGATTTCTGTGGAATGTTTTGTTAAATGGAGTCGGATTGGGCAAGGTGCATTAAATATAGTTTAGCACAGGCCCGTGCATCGCTAAGCGCATCGTGATGATTTAATGCAATGTTGTGTTTTTGACATAAAGCAGCAAGATTGGAGCGGTAAATTCGATAAGTGCATTTTTTCTCATATTCGGGTTCCTGAAGCTCGTAGTATTCCAACGTACTTTTTAAAACAGGAAAATCAAAAGCCAGACCATTGTGAGCCACTACCGTTTGGTATTTTATGTAAGGTTCAATAAGGTGCCATATTTCGTCAAAGAATGGTGCATTGCAAGTGTCCATTGGTGTAATGCCATGAATCTGCACCATTCTGGACCAGTAATAATTTTGAGGAGGTTGTACCAGAAGGTTTATTTCCTTGGCAATTTTCCCTTGCTCAACACGAATAAGTCCTACCTGACAAATACTGCAGCGAGAACCTTGTGCTGTTTCAAAATCTATGGCTGTAAAAGAGTTGTTCATGACTTGTATAGTATAAGTTCAAAGATAGTTTTTATAGCTTTGTTAAACTAAAATATTTCGTCTGGCTTTTTGTTATGACACATAGGGGTTGGTTAGGGGTTTATTAAAGTGTGCAATAACTATTGATGAAAGAGAGGTTTGTAATATTTCATTTTAGCGTCATAAAATTTAAGTGGGTAATTGAAATTAATAAAAATGGATCCGGAAAAACTAATTGAAATAATTGGAGCAAAAGTAAAATATAGAAATCAGACATTATTTGAAAATCTGAACTTTGAAATAAAAAAAGGAGAACATTGGGCAATCACCGGCGAAAACGGGCGAAGTAAAATGGATCTTTTAAAAACTCTGGCAGGGCATACTTTTGTTGCTTCCGGTAAGGTGTTGCATAATTATTATGACGAATACCGGAGAGTTCATATTTTAACAGATCCGTTATTTTCGTATCATAATCTTATTTCGGTTGTTGAGATGAAGCACAATTTCAAAAACCACAGTAACACCAATGATTTATTTTATCAGCAGCGTTATAATTCAGCTTACTCAGAAAACTCAGTAAAAGTTGAGGACTACTTAAAGAACATTGTATTGAGTGTTTCGAATGTTGGGTTTTGGGATTTCAATAATGTAGTTGAAGTTTTTAGTCTTAAATCTCTTCTGCAAAAGCATATTATTAAATTGTCGAACGGTGAAACCAAGCGTTTGAGAATTGGTGCGGCTTTGCTGAAAAATCCGGTTTTGTTATTGCTCAATAATCCATTTTCAGGACTGGATCAGGAAAAAAGGAAAGCATTTAATGAGATTTTCAATAGTATAGCTAATTCAGGCATTACTATAGTAATGGAAACAGAGAGAGGCGATATCCCGGAAGTCATTACCCATGTGGCTGTCTTAAATAAAAATGATGAATTATTAACTTATCCAAAGGAGATATATAACACGGATATTGTTGAGTATACACCGCCAAGGCAGCCAGATAAAAACAAGTTAAAACAACTATTGAATACCGGTCAAAATAATCAGTTTAAACTGATAGTAAAGATGGTAAATGTTAATGTGTCGTATGGAGGAGAAGTAATTCTTAAAAACATTAACTGGGAAATACAACCAGGCCAACGATGGTCTTTATCGGGCCCCAATGGTTCCGGAAAATCAACCCTTTTAAGTCTTATTAACGGCGATAATCCACAGGCTTATGCTAACGACATTGTATTGTTTGATCGTAAACGAGGTTCAGGCGAAAGCATATGGGATATAAAAAAGCACATTGGGTTTATATCTCCTGAACTTTTTCAATTTTTTCCAAATCATCTTTCATGCTTAAAAGTTGTGGAGTCGGGGTTTTACGATACATTTGGATTGTTACCAGGAAGCAGAAAAGAGAATCGTATGATTGCAGAGTCCTGGATGGAGATTCTGGAGTTGTCGGATCTTAAAGAAAAACTAATGTGCGAAACCACTGTTAGCGAGCAACAACTTTGTTTATTGGCGCGGGCACTTGTTAAAAACCCAGATCTTCTTATTCTTGATGAGCCTTGTCAGGGTTTCAATTTACATCAGCAAACACACTTTCGGAAATTAATAAATTCAATGGCATCACTCAGTAACCTTACTATGATTTATGTTACCCATTATCAGCAACAACTTCCGGAATGCATTACAAACAGTCTGTTTCTTGAATGAGTTGCAGGTTAGATCCGGTTGCAGAACTATCAATGACAGATTTATGGTTTTTCCCTGTCATGTTCATATTATGCCCAATTTATTGGGTGGCGACTCAGGATGACACGGTGTTTACGTAACAAACAAGAACCTGCAAAAGGGAGAAGGGTTAGTCTATTGCTTTTTTATCCTGCACACTCTTTCAACCTCCTTTAACAACAAGGGGATAGCTGGCTCCACCATCCCGTGCCCGTAGCCATCGAGTTCGAAAAGTACGGTTTGAGGGTGTCCCACCAGTTTCATCATTCTATAGAAATAGGCGTTTTCTTCGTATCTGCCTAACATTTCTAATTCCCGATCACCGGTAATCAGTAACATTGGGGGTGCATCATTGCGTACGTGATAAAGTGGGGCTAAGTCGTCCACAATGGCTTGCGTGTCGCTAATTCCGCGTTCTTCCCTGACAGTCATGTGGGTAATGGTATGACCGCTAAAAGGGATCAGGCCGGCAATAAGGTTGGCATCAATATGATGGGCATTAAGCAATTTTTTATCCAGCCCAATCATGCTGGTAAGGTATCCACCTGCGGAGTGACCTGATATAAAAATCAGGGATTCATCGCCACCATAAGAACGGATATTTTTAAAAACCCAACTTACAGCAGCCGCAGCATCTTCCAGATATTTGGGGGCCTTTACCTTTGGGTACAGGCGATAGTTAACCGCAACCACGCATATTCCTTTTTCTTTAAGGCCTTCGGGAATGTGTTTCTCCCCGCCTTTCAATCCTCCTCCGTGAAACCAAACGACCGTTGCAAACTCTTTTTTATTTAAAGGATAATAAACGTCCAACACACATCGTTCCCGCAGGTACTCATCAGTTTGTTGCACCGAATCGTTATAATACGCGATATTGGTTTTTAGGGAATAACCCCTTTCCTGAGCTTGAATAACAGTGGTGAGCAGAAGTAGGAAAATGGATAAAAGGAATTTCATAGGAGTAATGGATATTATGTGTGTCTAATTTAGTACAAATGTAGCTTGAAAAATAAATATTTTCGCTTCACAAAGAAAAAACCTTGTAGTACTCAAAACCAAATTCAAAAATCACAAAAAAAATGAACATCCCATATTTTGCACGTAACAATTGCAATGTTGGTTAACACCTGACAAACTTCTTCAAAGGATTATAATCATGCCTGTCGGCGGCACGTAATGCAGCAATATACACAATTCTGACATTTTTCTCACTTGAGAGATTTTGATTTCCCCATGTAAAAGGCTCCAGTTCGAAAACATCTTTTAATAAGAAATCTGCAATAAGACGCGCATGACTACTGTTTCCGTTCGGAAAAAAGTGAATAGCAAACAATCGGTTTGAAGGATATTAAAAAGGCATATATACAGGAATAAAAAAGGGGCAATTATTTATTGCCCCTTTCTTAAAATAGTAATATTGTAACTGTTACCAATTCCTTATCCTCTGGTAATAAGGGATATATTTCTCTGTCAAATCAGTCCCGGCACTTTTTAAAGTAGGTTCACCATTGACAATCTCTTCGGGATAATAACTTAATAATTCTGCATTCCCATTTCCCTCTTCATATTCATAGGTTGTGGTATACTCTCCTTCAGTATACCCTGACAAATAACCTTCACTATTATATGTATATTGTATAGAAGAGCTAAGTTCCCACGATTCTTCATCACTATTATAATGATTGTATGTGGAAACATTTTTCCCCGAATAAATAAGTTCATTCTTATAATCACTTTCCCATACATTGTCAATTTTATTCCAATTGTATCCAATAATATTACTCAGAGAACCCCCATCAAAAGAGAAGCTATATTTAAAATCCTTTACTAAATCATCTCCCTCTCCCGAAGAATACTCTATGTTTTCTGTAAGAATTCCACCATTGTAGACATAATCACTCTTACCATCCTGAATAAAAGCATTTGTTTCTGAACTATATTCGTAACTCTGCCAGGCGGTAATATTATTTGCTGAATACTGATAATTCCACTTCCAATCCGGTTGCCATGCATCGTCAGAATTACTATAATGCATTTCTTCCGTTATTAACCCATCCTGAAGAACAATCTCTGATTTTCCATATTGGATCCATGTACCATCAGCTATTTCGGATTTTATCCGGGTTATATTATTACCAGAGTAGGAGTATTCTTCCTTGTAACTTTCAACCCACTCTTCATTAGCATCCAAACTATAATATGTTACACCAACTAAATTTTCACCATCATAGGTGTAAACCTCTTTATCTGTAGCATTGTAAATGGCCTGTTTTATCCTGTGACTGTTTTTCTCTATTGTTGTATCATCATCTTTATCACAGGCAACAAACAATGGCAGTAAGCTTAGTAAAAAGAATGTTTTTTTCATTTCTAACGTTTTATGTTAATAATTTATTAATTATCATTTTTAACGTTTAAAAAAGGATTTTGTTTCGCATATTTTTCATAAATGTTGGCTCTATGTCGAATTCTATGGGTAACCTAAATATGAAAGCACGAAATTAACCAGGGTAACTAAACCGCTTTCGGGAAATGGCGTTAAAAAAATCATATATTTATTCCGGCGAATTCCTCCTCTCATTACCGGAGCAGGCTATTTGACAAAAAAAACAATGCATAAACAGATGAGACATCCATGTTTGCCGGCCAACACACAGGAGTATGACTATAAGGACAGATGTTTCATCTGGCGAATGAATTATAAAATTATAAACACATGAAACACCTATTATTTTTTAGTATTCTCTCTATTTTTTGCCTTGCGAAAACACAAAGTCAGGGCCTTTCTTTACATCTAAAGAATGAAGAAAACCTTTCTCAATCGGTTCTGAATGTTGAACATTTAATTGTTACAGCCAATGGTGAAACTGATTCTGTTGTTACGAAAACAAGCTATCGGTTGATGTTTAAAGTAGTTGAATCGCGGGGTGAAGATTATTTATTGGAATCTTGTTTTAAACAGATGCTTTTGGTTAATGTTACATCAGAAGGCACTTATGAATACAAGCCCGAAAAGGCCTCTGCATATGATTTGCTCTCATCAATAATGGCTAAAATCATTGATCAACCATTCTCAGTTCGTTTATCAAAAAGGGGAAAGGTTATTGAAATAAAAGAGCTGGAATTAGTTATAAGGAATGCAATTATGAACTTACCCGAGAATATGACTTCTCAGTTTGAGGAGATGTTCACAAGATGGTACGGTTCGGTAGTCCTGTCACGAAATCTGGAAATAATGACACTGCCACTACCATTAAAAACCGATCACGACAGCAATAATTGGACTCTAAGCCAACATCTCACGTTTATACCAAACGAAGAGATAAATGTAATGTATAAAATAACTGACTTTGATGCAGATACTTATCATATAGAAGGGACTGGTACGATGGATAAGGAAAAGCACAAATTCGGTTCGGCCGATTCTGGTGCTAAGGCCATGTCGAAAGCTTCGTTTTCTCTTAGTGCATCGTATAATAAAGCTAATGGGTGGTTCATTAATGGCGAAGTAATTGAACATGTTGATGGAAAATTAAAGATTTCTGAAATTGACGAAATAAATGGCTGGATTCCTTTTGAGATGATTACAAAAACTACCATATCTGCTGGAGAGTAAGCTTAAAAAAACATTTAACACCATTTAATTATTAGTAATGAAAAAATATATTAGTCGGGTTATATTAAGTATTCTGTTTTGTCAGATAACAGCAGTTGTGTTTTCTCAAAAAGTTTTTGTGCGTGAAATTTATTATCCTGTAAAAACCGATGAATCAATTGTTGACATCCGCAAAAAGGCCATTAATGAGCTAAAAAGCCGGTTATCCGATGAGCTGGGAGGCTATATTATGAGTCAATCAGTAATGAAGCGAGGCGAACGTGATACTGCTTACTATGAGTCGTTTGAACAAAAAACACAAAGCATTTCGCTTGCCTACATGAAAGTTTTTGTTGATGAAGAGAAAGAAATGGGCGATAAGTTATATTTGAAAGCCCGCATTGAGATGGACGATCAACAACTGGATAAGGAGCTAAAAGATGCCGGTTTTAGTGATAAAAAAGAATTGCTGCAAGTAGTTATTGCTTTGATGGAGGCCAATAATATAGGTGCCTATGATTTTAAACTCTCCGAGGTTGCTAATACCGTCTTGTCAGGTTTTTCAACTATTCAAAATAGGTCGGACCAATCAATGGTTAGCCGCTTAATTGTTAAAAACAATGGTCAGCTTTTTGATGGCGATAAGGTTCTGGATGGCTCTTATGAAATATTGTACCTTTCGGGAAACTACGCTTTTGTAAACATCAACGATGGCTTGCTGGAGAATGATTTTCAGGTGTTTAATTCAAAAAGAGATAAGGTATTGGAAGGCCATTTCAAAAAAGGGGATAAAGATGGCATCTGGCAGGAGTACTTGAATGGGCAACTTATCTGTGCTATATCTTATTACGAGGGATCTTTTCATGGGATTTCATCGTGGTATGCAGAATCGGGTAATAAGCCTGTACGTTCGGTTGAATATGAACATGGAATAGCTCAACGAAAAACCCTCATTGAAAACGAAAATGGGAAGAAAATTCAAATAGATGGTACGGTAGATAAATACGAGAATTGGGATGGCTTGCGGGTTTCAACCAATATGGAGTCGAACATTGTTGAAAAGGCTCACTATAAAAGCGGTTATCTACAAGGAGAATATTTGAGTTATTATTCGGATGGACAAGTTGAGAAACAAGGTATTTATGAAGAGGGCAAGCGTGTTGGGCAATTCCGATTATACCATAGCAACGGCAATTTGAAATCAGTGTTGGAATATAGCGGTAAAGAAAATGAACCATTGAATTATCAGCATTTCTACGAAAACGGGAAGCCGCGGGAACTGTTAAAAACACTTTCCAATGGTCATGTAAAAGAAGAAATATATTATGAAACAGGGCAGCTTAAGTCAACCGTGGTTTATCCTGGAAAGGGCCGAGAAGCATTAAGTTATCAGTTTTTTCACGAAAACGGCAAAATCAAAAAAGAAAAGAAAATACTTGGCAATGGACGTTTCATAATTGAATCATTTTACGAAACAGGGAATTCACAAGAAATTGAAAACTATGTGGGCGAAGATATTAAAGACGGAGTTTTTCAAACTTTTTATGCCAATGGCCAGCTAAAAGAGGAAGAACATTATGTTAACGGCTGCAAAGAGGGAATCTATAAACTTTTTGAAATTGATGGAAATCCAATTGAACTTAAAACATTTAAAACTATTGACGGACAAGTTGTTTTAGATGGGATTCTTAAAAAATGGCTCGATGGTCATTGCTACATGGAAGGAAACTATAAAAATGGAAAAAAGAACGGTGTTTTTATAACCTATTACTCTGGCTCAACACAACCTAAAAAAGAAGAGGAATATGTAGATGATGTGTATCATGGATATATAAAAGAATATTTCGAGAATGGTGTCCAGTCGGACCAACAGAAATATGTGAATGGAACACGTGATGGAGAATGGTTTTCTATTACCTCGGGAGGAGAAAAAGAGAACCTTGTTTATAAAGATGACAAGATGATTTCACGTAAAAGGGTTATGGCCAATGGACAAATTACCGAAGAAGAATACCCTTTAAATGGTAAACCGGGTATTAAAAAGGTTTTTTATCCAAACGGTCAGTTGCGGAATGAATCTATTGTTGAAGGATATGGAAAAAATGACGACTGGCTTAGTCCAAAAAAATGTGGGCTCGAGAAAGTTTATTTTGATAATGGAACAATTCAATATGTGAGAAACTGGTTAGATGATAAACTTAACGGTATTAACAAGACATATTACAAGACTGGGCTTTTGAAGGACATAACATATTACAGCCTAGGGAAAAAGGAAGGGAAAACAATCCAATTATCAGAGGATGGGATCAGGAGTGCCGGAGCGTATTTAAATAACAGAAAAAACGGGCAGTGGATCTTTTTTAATAACGATGGTACTGCCAGGAAAGTTGAGTACGATCAGTCGGGCCGGGAAAGCAGTGAAGAAATCATTAGTGGTTTAAATGAAGTCAACAGCCTGATTAATAGTGTTAAGGATGATTGGAGCAAACATGTTGATTGAGTTAATTTTATAAACTTACTTAATAAAAAAGAGGATACAATCATTACGACTGTAACCTCTTGATTTTTAAGTGGGCCCAGGTGGGCTTGAACCAGCGACCCCCTGATTATGAGTCATAATAGTTTGTCATTTTTTCAGAGCAAAAACAAAACTTACTACAAAAGGAAACCTAAAGCCAATTACAGGTTTTTTAAATGATTATGCAAAGTCAATCATTGCAAAGTATGGCAGTGAACAGAGGAGTCCGGAAAACTTTGTTTTTGATATTGTTGACCCTTACTTATCCGTTCATGAACAGAAGGATAAAATAAAAAACTTTACCCGGTTCATTAATCAGCATATTAAGAAAATTTGCCTAACCAACGATTTACCCGAAGACGTTTCTACCTACTGGGCTAGGCATAGTTTTGCCACAAAATCAATTCGTAAAGGGGCAAGTATGGAATTTATAAGGGAAAGTTTAGGCCATAGTAATTTAAAAACCACTCAAAACTATTTTGCTGGTTTTGATGACAATACCAAAAAGGAGTTTTCAAATGAATTAATGAATTTTGATTAAGCACCAAAACTGGAGGAAGGATATTGATACGTAAATAATTTGTTTTTTAAATGTCGCATGGAACTCGCAGGAAGATTTTCATCCCTGTTTGTGATTCCCGAATCATGGTTCGTTTCATAATGTTGAGGAGCTTGCTCGCGAGGTGAGTTCTCTTTCGAGCACGTCACAGCTTTGCGACTGTATTAAAACGTAGCTGTGTGAATATTACTTATATTTCCACAAACCTTGGACATAATGATCTAAAGACTACCGAAAACTACTTAGCCTCCTTTGAGACAGAAGAGAAGAAAAAAATGCGGCTCTGCTAACGAATTTTGGTGATTAGGTTACAGAAGTCAACTATCATTGGAAGCCACGTGTTGTATGGCTGTAAATAATTCAAGTGAAAACACGTCTTGTCACAAAAATCTCATATATTTGTGACAAGAATAGGCTTAGACAAAATGAAATCCATTCATCAACAAATAGTACAAACTATCCGGGATTTTAAACAAGGAACGATTTTCTTCCCTGAACAATTTGATCAGGTTGGGAATAACGATGCTGTAAGGCAAACCCTTTCACGGATTTGTAAAGAAGGGTTGATAATCCGATTATCACAAGGCGTTTATTTATACCCTGTTGAGGATAAAGAATTAGGTGTATTATATCCTTCGGTTGACACGATTGCAAAAGCCATTGCGCTAAGAGATAAAGCTCGCATCATACCGACAGGTATTTATGCACTTAACAGATTGGGTCTATCCACCCAAGTACCTATGAAAGTAGTTTATCTGACAGATGGGATACCTCGTAAAATCAACATCGCAGAACAAACCATCACGTTTAAGCAAACTGCACCCAAGAATTTTGCTTATAAAGGAGAAATAACTCCTTTGGTCGTTTCAGCATTAAAGGAAATAGGCAAAGACAGAGTTTCGAATGAAGAAACTATGCAAATACAAAAGATGCTTAAACATGAGCCAAAGGATGTTGTACTATCAGATGCTCAAATTGCTCCCCGTTGGATTACCAATGTTATCATGTCGATTATAAAAGATTCTGAGAATGAATAAATGGCTGCAAATAGACAGAGAAAGAAGAGGATTTATCATTGAAACCCTGTCGAAGAAGACCGGGTTATCTCCTGGTTCAATAGAAAAGGACTGGTGGGTATCGGAGGTGTTGCGAGCTCTCTTTTTAACATCGTTCGCAAGCCATCTTTCTTTCAAAGGAGGTACATCGTTAAGTAAATGTTGGAATTTGATAGAAAGATTTTCCGAAGACGTAGATATTGCAATCAATAGGGAATTTCTCGGATTTCAAGGAGAATTATCCAAAACACAAATCAGCGATAAACTTAGACGGGCATCCTGCAGTTTTGTTCGGGAGACTATGAGATCAGATCTGGAGCAGCAATTGCTGGGGCAAGGTATAGATAAGTCTTTATTTAATGTTACTGTCAATAGAACATCCGTTTCTACTACAGATCCGGAAATAATAGAAGTCAATTATCAGTCAATACTGGCGGAAACCTCTTATATACAAAACAGAATTTTGATCGAAGTGAGTGGAAGATCAATGACTGAACCGGTGGAAGAAGTAGGAATAAATTCAATAATTTCGCAAGCTTTTCCTTCAGCAGAATTTGCAGAACCCTCTTTCGCGATAAATGCAGTTTCACCCAAGCGAACTTTCTTAGAAAAGGCTTGCCTGCTTCATGAAGAATTTGCCAAAGAGACAGGAGAAATCCGTGTAAACAGAATGTCCCGCCATATTTACGATTTGGAGAAACTTATGGATGCGCAGATTGCACAAGAAGCATTGAATGATACAGCATTATACATGGCAGTCATGGAACATCGTCGTAAATTCATTGGATTAAAAGGCTTTGACTATTCGACATTGGAACCGCAATCCATTTCGTTTGTCCCTCCTGATGAAGTTATCCCATATTGGAGAGAAGACTACAAGAATATGCAGAACTCGATGATTTACGGTAAGTCCTTATCTTTTGACAAGTTGATAGAGCGCATTAAGGAGTTAAATGAGTGGTTTAGAACTATAAACTTTAGTAATGCCCCGCCGCAAACAAACGACAATAAAACTAGAGGATTTGAAGATTTATCTCACCCTGTTAGAAGAACTACGCAATAAACTGACCTATTCTGATAAGGACTTTGCGACCTTAAAGCTGACGGTTTTAGATAGCTATGAAGTAAGCATCAGGGATGTGGATAAAGCAACAACTAGCTTGCAATGGTATCTCTTGCCAAACTTTAACCACATGGGGTCTATTGTTATATGCAAATGTTAATAAAAAAGCACCTACGAATATTCATCGTAAGTGCTTCTCTTTCTGGGGTGGGCCCAGCTGGGCTTGAACCAGCGACCCCCTGATTATGAGTCAGGTGCTAC
>CAZSQG010000095.1:0-12644 GCA_964608615.1 uncultured Marinilabiliaceae bacterium | reverse complement strand
GAAATCATCGATATTGATGTAAGTCCAGCCGTGGTTTATCAGACCGCTATTAACCATTGCATTTGCCGCACGTTTCACCTTATCGGCCGAAACTTCCTGAGCAAAACAATTCCAACTGTTCCAACCCATGGGCGGAGTTAGGGCAATTTTGTCGCCACACTCAATACGGAACAGCCTCTCAGCCTTGCCTTTTGCATTTTTTGCGCCCAATGATACATTATACGTACCAGGCTTTGATAATACACCAGTAATCAAACCTGTTTTTGAATCAATCTTTAATCCTTTTGGCAACCCTTTAGCCAAAAAAGTCATGGGACGGTCGCCAGTGGCTGTTACCAAATGTTGAAAAGGCGATCCCGGACGAACACCAAACACCTTGGTCCCGGTCAATTTAGGTTCAGCTGATGGTTTTGGCGTAAGTATATAAACTTCGCTTGAAACAGGGTTGAAAGTTTGGAATGTATTTACACCCGTGGTTTCAAACCGGGCATCGACCCAATTTACATGGTCGTAATAATTTCCGTTGCCACCATCGGTCACCAGCAATTCCAATTTTTTTACACTAACGAGCTTAACAGAACAAGGCTTAGCAGCATCCCCCAGGCGCATGATTCCACTCGACCATAGTTGTTTGCCATCGCCATTAACAATAAATTCGGCTGCGGGTTGTTGGCCTTTCACCTCATCGTCGATGCCAACTTTAGCGGTAAACAAAGTTGCTTTTCCATCGAGGATGATTGTTAATAAACTTTCTGAGTGGCTGCCAAATCCACGTTCGAATGTTTCCCCTGCAATGGTGAGTGTTTTGCCATCGCACGATTTGTTTTTCATTGGAACACCATAACCTTGAGTGGCAGTGCTAAGATCTAGCTCGTCGAGCCAAACAGTTTGGGCAAAAAAACTATTTGTTCCTGCCAGTTTCAAAGCGATAATGAGAAATGCTACAACCGCTAACTTACATTTGTTCATCATTATATAAATTCTAATATGTTAATAGATTATGTGATTCAGCCATTCCATCGGATTGTGATGTCCCAATTTTAGATGGATTTCAATGGCTTTATTTTCCGGCAAATGCAGTTTGCAGTTGGCCTTGCCTTTGGAAAATTCGCCCAATACACCTGAAGGAGCCGTGATATCCTCAATTCCATAGCGAGCCATC
This sequence comes from uncultured Marinilabiliaceae bacterium, assembly GCA_964608615.1. GTDB lineage: Bacteria > Bacteroidota > Bacteroidia > Bacteroidales > Marinilabiliaceae > CALEUX01. Next base: position 11,482 of record CAZSQG010000095.1, on the reverse strand, counting down.
AGTGTGATGTCCTGCTTTCTCAACGAGGTAATTGTAATATCAGCCGTTCTTGCCTCCAGATCCCAGGTCATCCTGTTTATCCTTGCAAAAGTCCGTACCAGTAGCCCTTTCAATGTACCTTTTTTCAAGGTTGAAGGAAGAGCCGGAAAAACCTCAATGACTCCCGGCCTTGAATAAACAAGCATTTCCATGAGTATTGCCGGAATTCCAGCCTGTGCATCGGGTATAGGGTAACTATATGGCTCACGCGAACAGCGTAAGGCATTACTGATATATCCCTGTTCAATGAGTTGACGTAGTTGTACATCAACAATGATGTTGTCCTTAAGCCTTGCACCCACCAATGCCCTATGGCAACGGGTATAAGCAGCCAGTGTTTCACCGGCTACGGAGGTACTCATGGCATCGAAAGTACGTTTCCTGTCGGCAATTTCAGCAGCACGAGCCAGCAGTGGAGTTCGGTCCGGATCAATTTCGTCGCCAGGCCAAGCGCCATATAGATGCGAGATGTGCCGATGATTGTAACGTTCTTTAAGCGAAGGCCATGACCACTCTTTTAGCGTACCGTCTGGTTCCATTAGATAAGGCGGCATCTTGTCCAGCATTGCCTTCCACCTGGCTATGCCTGCTGATTCGATGCCAAGCGTCTCGCACGATGTTACCAGATTCATCAGTACTTCCCTGCAAACAGCAATATCCATAGCTGCGTTGATTAATGAAGGACCCGGAGAATTGGTTTTTGTGGGCGTATTTTCCGGCGAAATGGATGGAACAAAGATATAATTGCCGTTTTTATCGGTAATGGAAAGAAAATCTTCATAAAACGCAGCCAGGTCCTTGTATGCAGGAACAACACGATTGCGAAGGAACTCCAGATCGCCTGTAACCAAATAATGATCCCAGAAATGGCGGATGCACCAACCTCCTGCCGAAATCCAGTAAGGCCATATACCAATTTCGCTGGCATTGGTATAATAGAAGCTTTTACCAATGCCTTTATCAGGGAAAAGCGGATATGAAGCACCCCTGAAACCGAAGATATTTCTTGCGTTGTTTCGGCAGTCAGGTGCTATTTCTTCCATCCACCTGAAGTATGCTTCCATACCCTCACGGAGATCGCCTTGTATAGCGCCAGCCGTTTGCAAGTTAATGGTAGAATTTACCCCTGTAGCAATAGCCGGATACTTTCCGCTATTGATAATGAACCAATAGCGTCCCATTTCAAATATTTTCTCCAATAGAACTGCTGAAAAATCTGATCGGGTTAACTGATCGGCCAGTATTTCCTCAGTAGACATGGCATATTGCGAGGTTCCACCAAAATCAACCGTAACACGCGAGAGCATTTCAGATTGTACTTTTTGATGTTTGTCCAGCAAAGCATGGTAATTGGGCTCAATTTTTTCTACATCCTGCTTTATGGAGGTTACTTTATTATCTGTAAAGTCTGCAAAATAGTCGATTCGGGTCAATAATAATACGGATTCGGCATTTTCAATAACTAGATCAGCGCCTTCTGTTTTAGCAGATCCTCCATTATATATGACGCGGGTTATTCCAGCAAATCCGCTATTGTCAACTGTAGGATCCAGGTGGCATTTGTAAATTAACATCTGCACGTTGGATTCCTGCAGAATGTCATTGGCCTCAACCCCTTTTGGGGTAAACTTTTTTTGTACTTCCGTAAGATCCTGAAATGCTTTCATGTCGGGATCGGTTGTTCCTATACCTCGTTTGGCACCCCAGTCCATTCCGGAAACCATGCTCCAACCAGATGATTTCTCAAGAGAGATGCGTACATCCATTTTTTTTCCTGCAGGAGCTACCAGTTTTTGAACAATCACGTTATCGGGTCTGGAAGCAAACGTTTGACGAAGCCAGGATCCTTTCTCGTCAGTCCACATCACCTTTATTTCGCTGTTCTCGAAATTGACGGTACGCAGGTAATTTTTGGCAGATATGGTCTTAGGCAGATCAAGTTTCATCAGGAATGCCGGAACCGTAGGATGCGGCTCGGTATCCTGTTTGATTTGACTTTCATTCATATGCTTAATAGCCAGGGCTGTGGCTTCGGCGTTTTTCCCATCGAGTACCAGTTGTCGCATTTCAGAGAAGATGTGCGCAACGTTAGGTGCTTCTATAGGTTTTTCCCAAGGCATCATAAGGCTTTCGTGATGGAAAAGTATTTGTTCCGCATAAGGATCGCCCATCAATTCTATCCTCATTGTTCCATTGCCCGAAATAAGGGCTTCGCGGACATTATTGCCTGGCATTATACTGCAAAATCCATGTTGCGGAACAACCTTCTGCTTAATTCTTTCTGTCAGTGACAAGGGCGAAATGGGATACGCATTAGCTGCGAGTTCCGGTTTGGAAAGCATTCCTTTCTTTTTTATCTGGCTAAGATATTCAGGAGAGCGATTATCTTTTTCAAACGATTCTGTTTTTGGATATTCCTCATATTTGGAAGCTTGTAGGGGTGAAATTTTCATGGAAGCTAACAACCCAACTGCTGCGGCACTTGTTTTAACAAAATTTCTGCGTTTCATATTTTCTTCAATTTATGTTAATTAAACCCAATTCACCCAATCAAGCGGATTACGACCACCGATTTTTAGGTGAATATCCACCGCTTTTCCTTCGGGCAGGCGTATGTTGCAGGTAGCTTCTCCCGTTTTGGGCTTTGTGGTTACAATACTCCCGGAAGCAGAGACACTTTCGATGCCATACCTTGCAATCAGTATTAAATCCTGTTTTTTGGTAGAAGTAATGGTTAAATCCACGGTATGCTTGTTCATATCCCAGGACAGTTTATCCAATCTGGCGAATGTCCGAAGTTGCATCCCGTTAATTGTCCCCTTGGTAAGTGTTGGGGGAAGCGCCGGAAGCACTTCAATCACCCCTGGGCGGGAATATGCAAGCATTTCCATCATAATTGCAGGTATTCCGCCTTGTGCGTCAGCTATACGCATGCTGGTATAAGGGTCGTGTGGGCACACGAAAGTTGAGCCTACGAATCCCTGCTCGATCAATTGTCGCAGCTCACTATCCACCATGTAATTATCCTTAAGCCTCGCTCCAATCAGTGCACGCTGGCAATGACTGTGTGCTGCAAGTCGTTCATGAACGCGTTTACGGTTTGCCAACAAAGAAGCCTTTGCCAGCTGTGGTGTCCGGTCGGGATCGATTTCATCACCCGGCCATGCTCCATAGCATTGAGAAACATGGCGGTGATTATAACGTTCTTCTAAACCTTCCCAGGCCCATTCTTTCAGGGTTCCATCGGGTTCGAGCAGGTATGGTGGCAGTTTGGCAAGTAATGCTTTCCATTTAGAGATGTTGCTGCCTTCGACACCTAGCAGTTCGCAAGCTTCAATCAAATTGGTCAGCACCTCTCTGCACACGGAAATATCCATGCTGGCGTTGATTACAGCCATGCATCCCGGATTAAGGTTGCCTGGATGGTTTTCGGGCGAAAAAGAAGGAAGGAAGATGTAATTCCCGTTTTTGTCAGTAACAGTAAGGAAGTCTTCGTAAAACAATGCAAGATCCTTGTAAATTGGCACCATGCGGTTACGAAGAAAATCCAAGTCGCCGGTTACCTGGTAATGGTCCCAGAAGGGACGCACCACCCAGCCTCCGGCACTGATCCAATAGGGGTGAGGCCATGTTTCGCCGGTACTATCTGCATGGTCGAACATGTTGAAAACGCCCGAATCCTTTGTTGGCGCTATGGCGTAATGTGTACCACGCATGCCGTATATGTTTTTCGCATTGGTGCGAAAGTCAGGAACAAGGCTTTCCACCCAATCGAAGTAAGCGTTTTCGCCTTCGCGATGGTACCCTAAAGCCATGGATGCAACCTGAAGGTTGGTGTTTACATTGGTTAAGGCTGTGACAGTACGGTACTTCCCGGTAGTGAGAATGAACCAGTAGCGGCACATTTCGAAAAATGTTTTAAGAAAAGCGCCTGAATATCCAGAACTTGACTGCTGATCGGACAATAACTCTTCGGTAGATAAGCCGTATTTGGAGGCATCGCCGAAATCGACCGTCACCCTGTTGAGCATCTCGGACTGAACCTTACGGGCTCCCTCTAATAGCACTGGGTAGTCCGGATTAAGTTGCTCCAGCGATTGTTTTATGGCTATTACTTTGTCTTCGCTATAGTCTGGGAAATATTCAATGCGGGTAATTAGCATTACGGAAGCGGCGTTTTCTATCACTACGGTATCGCCATCCATATAAGCTTTGCCGCCGCTACTGACAATACGGGTAATGCCGGCATATCCCCTGTTATCAACCGATGGGGCTAGTTGACCTTTTATAATCAGCCATTGTTCGTTGAAATCTTTTTGGTTATTGCCAGAGGTATTGTTTGCAGGCGGTACTCCTCCAAGACCACCCGGAGTACGAACGCCAGCTCTGCTTTCTATAAGTTTAAGGCGTACATTAACCAATTGGCCGGCTGGTGCCGTGAACCATTGAACCACAACATTGTCGGGCCGCGAAGTAAAAAGATGCCGAACCCATTCGCCGTGTTCATCTGTCCAAAGCACTTTTGCTTCGGTGCTTTCAAAATCAACTGTTCGAAGATAGTTCTTTATTGATTCGCTTTTGGGGAATTCCAATTGAATGGAGAATTTGCTACCGCCACCCATGCCACTTCGGGAAATCGGGTTTTTCTGCCATTCTTTTAAAGCTATGTTAACCGCTTCCTGGTATTTCCCTTCTAACATGAGTTGTCTGACTTGTGGCAGCACATTGGCAATTTTCGGCGCTTCCAGCGATTTTTTGCGTGGGGTAAATAAGCTTTCGTGGCTGAAGGGAATTGATTCGGTAAACGGATCACCCACCAATTCAACGTTCATTACTCCATTGCCCGACATGATTGTCTCTCCTGGAGCCAGACAGCAAAATCCCTGTGGTGGTATAATTTTTCGTCGGATCCGCTCTGCCAATGGCATAGGAGATATGCCAGTTTTAACGTACTCTGGTAATTTTGGAAGGAATAGGTCTGCTTGTACTTTATGAAGATATTGCGCAGAACGAATTTCTTCGAGGTCTAATCCAGCAATTTGAGGTATCTTGCTATCAGATACTTTTGCTTTTGCCATCAGTAAGGTTGGCGCACCCGCCAAGCCCACTGTAATTGCACTATTTTTAAGAAAATCCCTTCTTTTCATTGCTGATTCAAGGTTTGTGTTTATTAATTATGAGATAAATAGGTCTTCAAAAATCATTGTACGGTTATTGAAACTACACCTTTACTTAAGCCTGGTGCTTTTGCTGTCAGGGAAATTATTCCCTTAACAGGTTTCATTTGTGGCCTTAGAATCGCAAGCGCCTCTCCGCGAAAAGTTTTGCAAACAGGATTATTAAAGCTCTCCATGTCGGTAGGATTTGCATTTCCCGAACCAGCAATTTCACCCACACCCGATATCGAAAATGTGACAGGGATGGATGCATCTGGAATTACATTGCCCTGATCATCCGTAATTTCAACCTTTACATACGATAAATCGTTACGGTTGGCCTTAATTTCGGGTCGGTCGGCAGTGAGTTTAATTTTTGCCGGGGCTCCTGTGGTTTTCAGCTCTTTCGAGGCAATTTCACAGCCCTCATCCAGCGCAATAGCCTTAAGCACTCCGGGTTCGTACGGCACCTTAAAATGAGCGGCAATGCCGGTATTGACATCTATGGATTGTACACCAATAACTTTTCCGTTTAATTCGAGCCGCACCTCAGCGCATTTAGAGAAAACCCTTACATCCATTAGTTTACCTTCATTACCAACCCAGTTCCAGCTTTGATACTCATCGGGCCAACCCCAATAGCTATAGGTTTCAACCATGCCTTCGGGGATTGGTGTATGTACCATCATTTCAATTTTGCTGATATCCCATATCACATCACGGTAATACGATTGCGGCTTTTTATCACCACACAAGTCGATGTCGCCACAATAGTTATTAAACCAGGGCCATGGCTGAAGACCTACGCGAGGCCCCGGCTTACTGGCAATTTTTGAATGGCCACAACCGGTTTCGCCCAGATGATCCATGCCAGTCCATACAAAATCGCCAATCACATAAGGGTTATTCTCAACTCCCTGCCAAAAGGCATACGATTCAGGGGCATACGATTCAGTACTCACAATAATCCTGTCGGGATATTCGGCATGATCTGCTTCGAATTGTTTCTGCAGATAATTATAACCTGCCACATCCAGATCGGTAAATACAGGCGCTGCCGTTGACCACTCCCGGCCCCAGTGATCCCAAAATTCACAAACACCCTCGGTTACAGGTCTTGTTGAGTCCAGCCTGTGTGCTTCGGCCGCCAGTTCTTTACGAACAGCATACCCCAGCGAATCGGCACGCTCATTGAGTTCATTACCGATACTCCAGAAAATTACCGATGGATGGTTCCTGTCGCGGTAAATCATCGATTTAAGGTCTTTTCTCCACCATTCCCTGAAATACAAATGATAATCCTGTGGATTTTTAGGCCGCACCCATTGGTCAAAGGCTTCGTCCATAACTAAAACACCCAGACGATCGCAGGCATCGAGGAATTGCTTCGAGGGCGGATTGTGGCTTGCACGAATGGCATTGAAGCCATTGGCCTTCATCAATTCCACACGTCGTTCTTCGGCACGGTCGATGGTTGCCGACCCCAGAAAACCATTGTCGTGATGGAGGTTTCCTCCTTTCAGCAGCACTGTTTTTCCGTTTAGGGTAAATCCAGTTTTCGCATCGAAATGTATGGTGCGGATACCAAAGGTTGTCAGTGTCTGGTCGGTCATTTCCCCATTGGCAACAACCTTAACTTCCGCGGTATAAAGATTGGGAGCATCGGTTGACCACAATCTGACTTGCGGTATGTTTATCGTTTCAAAAATATCTTCGGTTCCCGATTGAATACTTTTCAGAGGAGTTTCCGAGGTGGCAGCAACATTGCCGTCAGCATCAACAATTTTGATTTGCAACTGTACCTCTGCAATGTCGCTGGTACTGTTTTCTACCGTTGCCAATACTGATATATTGGCTCCATTTTCCGAAATGCTTTCGGTATTTACAAACACACCATTGTGTGTAATACGTATGGGTTGTTTGCGGATAAGCCAAACATGACGGTATATGCCCGAGCCGCTGTACCACCGGGAATTTTCCCCTTCGTTTTTAACCTTTACAGCAATAACATTAGGTGTTCCGGCAGGGTTTAGATATTCGGTAATATCGAAGTTAAAAGCAGTATAACCATAAGGATGCTCTCCAACCAACTTACCATTGACCCAAACTTCGCTGTTCATATAAACGCCATCGAAATTGATGATGACCTGGCTGAACCGATTATCATCATTCAAGGTAAATGATTTGCGATACCAGGCATTACCACCTACGGTATATCCTGTTGCCGTTGTTCCAATGCTTTCTTTTGAAAAAGGACCCACCACCTTTCCCTGCTCCTGGTTGGGAAGGTCCTCAATGCTCCAATCGTGGGGCAAATCGAGGCTTCGCCAATCATCATCGTTAAACGAAGGTTCTTGTGCACCTTGTACATCGCTCAAATTAAACTTCCAGTCATCATCGAATAGAGATTCGACACGCGAGGGTTGTTTTTGTTGCATACATGCAACAGAAAAGAGCAATAGATACACAAAAGGTAAAATTGACAGAAACCCGTTTCTCCGTTTTTTGTAATATAAATTTTTCATTGTTTTTATTTTTAGGAGGATACTTTAAAAATCCCTCATGTTTTTTCCTTTTTTGAGATTTTTCTATGGTGATAACCAATGAAATCAAATATTCAGTTATTATACTGGCATCAATAATCCACGAATGTTGTTCCTGTATATCAAATCGTCGGATACCAGCAGTCGGACACCGGGGTTAGGACCTGTCTTAACAAGGTTGGAAGTTCCAGAACAATACCCTTTTTCGCCAATTTTTATGATGCAATGATCGCGCATGGCAATGGTTGTGTCGCGAGTTATAGGATTAGTGTATTTGAATTCGTTTATTTTGCCATCAGTTGTTTTACCTGTAGTGTTTTGTTGGGCGAAACATGCCATTGAAGTCCACAAAACACCAACAAACAAGAATGGTTTAATTTTTATCATTTTGATTTCTATTTAAATTCTAATTGTGAGTTCAGTGTGTAGCTATTCCCTTTTTCTGTTTTGAACGTGCTCTCATGTCCTTTGTAATTTAACGTGCAGGAGCTGCCAGATTTTGAAAATACATTAACACTTTCCAGCTTTTTGTCCTTCCAAAATATTGTAAGTTCAAAGCCATTTCTTGCACAAATCCCCTCTATCGAACCGGTTGGCCAGGCATCAGGTAAAGCGGGCAGAAGGATTATCCCGTTTTCATCAGATTGCATTAGCATTTCAATGACACCGGCTGCTCCTCCAAAATTACCATCAATCTGGAAAGGGGGATGCGCATCAAACAAATTAGGATAGGTACCCCCTCCGCCGCTATAGTTTATGTTTTGACCACTACTGGGTGAAACATATTTTAGCAGCTCCCGGTAAAGTTTGTAGGCCCTGTTTCCATCCCAAAGTCTTGCCCATAAATTTATACGCCATCCTTTTGACCAACCTGTAGTTTCATCCCCTTTGTTATTCAGGGTTACACGGCAGGCTTCAGCCAATTCAGGTGTCTTTTCGGGTGTAATATGCCGGCCCGGGTGAAGTCCATATAAATGGGTTTGGTGGCGATGAGTGGGTTCAAAATCATCCCAGTCATGATACCATTCCTGTAAATGGCCTTTTTTGCTAATCTGAAAAGGATATAACTGAACTAAAGCGGTTTTTAGGCTATTCCTGAACCCATTATCAATGCCAAGCAATTCGGAGGCTTGTATGGTTTGTGTAAAACATTCCCTGATCATGGCAAGGTCAGAAGTTGCCCCATAAAGTGTGGCACCTCTGAAACCGTCTGGTGTAATGTATGTATTTTCGGGCGAAGTGGATGGTGAAGTGATCAGGTGGCCATTTTTATCTTTTACCATCCATTCCAGACAAAACTCTGCCGCACCCTTCATAAGCGGATAGGCGTAATTTTTTAGAAATTCTTTATCCCCTGTATATAAATAGTGGTCCCACAGGTGGGTCACAACCCATGTACCGCTCATGTTCCAACATGCCCACATAGGTTCTCCCTTGCCAAAATCACCCACAGGATTACTCATGGCCCATATATCGGAATTATGGCATGAAGCCCATCCTTTGTCAACACCATAAAACGTTTTAGCTGTAACTTTACCAGTTTCTGCCAGGTTACCGATAAAGGTTAGAAAGGGTTTATGCATTTCAGAAAGGTTAGCGCTTTCGGCCAGCCAGTAATTTTCTTCCACATTAATATTCATTGTGTAGTTGCTACTCCAGGGGGGCCGGATATAAGGATTCCATAACCCCTGCAGGTTAGCGGGTACGCTTTCTGTACGAGAACTGGCAATAAGCAGGTACCTGCCAAACTGAAAATACAATGCTTCCAGATTCTTATCGTCAGCGCCTTTTGTGTAGTTCATCAAACGCTCATCGGTTGGCAAACGGGGGACGCTATCTTCAGTTAATACCAGATTCACCCGCTTGAACAAAGCTTGATGGTCTGTAAGATGTCTCTTTTTTAAGACATCATAATTTTTTTTGCATGCATTTTCCAACTGAATGGCTGCGATAGTTTTATTATCCAAACCTTGTATTGCAGGGTCATTATTGAAACCATTAAAACTTGTGGCCATAGAAATAAACAAGATGGCTTCACTGGCATTATATACCTGAATAGTCGAGTCGGACAAGACTAATTGACCGTCAGTATTTTTTATCCTGAAAAAAGAAGAAAACCTGGTTCCCCTGTTTTCGTCAAACCGGACCGGATCATCGCCATACCAATAATCAGGAATTACTTGGTAGGGTGCATAACCATTAATTTGTAACGTATTATCACTTTTCGAAGCATAATATTTTAATAAACTTTTAAATTTTACTGTGAAATTCAACGACTTTTTTTCACTCCCTGAAAGTTTAATTACCATTACCTTATCGGGGTGGGAAATGAAATATTCGCGTGTAAAGTAAAAATCATCAACACTATAACTCACTTTAGCAATAGCTTTACTTACATCCAGTTGACGATGATAATTACTATAGTCGCCCTGATGCTGAAATTCAATGAACATGGTACCCATTGGCACGTATGATTCGGAGAATTTACCCTGGATTTTTTTATTCAACTGTTCTGCCAGAGCATAATCTTCCTGTTTCAATGCTTCTCTGATTTCAGGAATGTACTTGTATGCATCGGGGTTCATGTAAGAATCCACCGGTTCGCCGGACCATAAAGTGATATCATTCAGAAAAATCTGGTCGGAAGTTACTCCTCCAAAAACAGTAGCACCATTCTTGCCATTTCCTAATACGAGTGATTCTTCAAAACACTCAGCAGGTTCGTCATACCACAATGTGTTAACCGATTGTGCCAAAGAAAACCGACTACATATCATTACAACTATACAGACAATAAGATACTTCAAATTTGTCATACCATTAATTAATAAATTATAATACCCAGTCTCCTTGGGATAACAATGGCAATGGATGTGTCACGGGCAACCGGATTGGTATAACCCCGCCTATGTTTTATCCAGTAAAACAACTGATTGACAGCCACATTGCAAATAAAAGCAGAATCCGTTTAATTGCCGATATATTCTGTTAAAAATTCACTTTTGCTTTTTCACCACTGTATTTTACAGTTTCTGCATTATTCATTTGACCGATAATCTTCACCTTAAACTGCCGGCTCTCAATCATCCCGTCAAAAGATCCTTCCCGATTGTTTATCGTTAAAGTTTTAGCCTCATCATCCCATACAAAGGTGATTGTAGAAAATTCACCATTTTCGTAGTTGTAGTTATCGCCCTCATCTTCATAAAGAGTAAACTCACCATTGGCACCTTCATAAATGCGAATTTCAAGGGTTTCGTATGAATCCTCTCCAGAATACTGAACCACCGACCCCATGGGTATGATAGATCCGGCTTTTATAAACAATGGTATTTGGTCGATTGGAGCTTCAGCCAAGACGGTTTGCCCGCCTGAAAAGCGTTCTCCTGTCCAGAAGCTGTACCAATCAGTCGCTTTGGGCAAATAAACATCGCGTTGTATACTGCCAGCTTCGGTAATTGGTGCAACTAAAAATGCTTTCCCAAACATATATTCGTAGGGCTGGCTCACGGCTAGGGTATCATTACTAAAATCCATCACTAGTGGCCGCATCATGGTAGAACCGTTTGAGGTAACCTGCCAGGCTTCGGAATAGATATATGGCAAAAGTTGATAGCGCAGGTTCAGCATCTTGCGCATGTTGTCTTCCACCTTGGGCCCATATTTCCATGGCTCAGTTTCACTCATATAGCCATGCATGCGGAAAATTGGATTGAACACGCTCCATTGGTACCAACGCAGGAG
>CAZSQG010000094.1:12094-13364 GCA_964608615.1 uncultured Marinilabiliaceae bacterium | reverse complement strand
CAATGGTTAATAGCGGTCTTATAAATCACGGTTGGACTTACATCAATATCGATGATTTCTGGAATAACCATCGGGATTCTAAAGACCCATTGCTGCGTGGAAAGCTTCGCGATGAAAATGGGAACATTGTTCCAAACGAACGTTTTGGCGATATGAAAGCCCTTGCAGATTATGTACATGGGCTTGGTTTAAAAATTGGCCTGTATTCTTCTCCCGGTCCTTGGAGTTGTGGAGGGTGTGCCGGAAGTTACGGATATGAGCAGCAAGATGCTGAAAGCTATGCAGAGTGGGGATTCGACTATCTGAAATACGATTGGTGCAGCTACGGAAACGTCATAAACGGTTTACCCGAAAATGATCCGTATAAAGTTTCTTCTCTCTCGTACAATGGTGGTAGTGAACTTGAAACCGCCAAAAAACCATTTCATTTGATGGGCGATTTACTGAGGCAACAACCACGAGATATAGTTTTTAGTGTTTGCCAGTATGGCATGTCCGACGTGTGGAAATGGGGCGGTTCTGTTGGCGGTAATGCCTGGCGCACCACTAACGACATTACCGATACCTGGGCAAGTATGAAAGGCATTGCGCTCGATCAGGATAAGTCGGCTTCTTATGCCAAACCCGGCAACTGGAACGACCCCGATATGCTTGTTGTTGGTCACGTAGGTTGGGGAAACACTCATCCAAGCAAACTGAAGCCCGACGAACAATACCTTCACATAAGCCTCTGGAGTCTTTTTGCCGCTCCGCTTTTGATTGGTTGTGACATGGAAAAACTCGACGATTTCACGTTAAATCTGCTCACCAACGATGAGGTGATTGAAGTGAATCAAGACCCGCTGGGTAAACAAGCTACATGCATACAAACCATTGACGAACTTCGCATTTATGTGAAAGAGCTTGAAGATGGCAGCCGCGCTGTGGGATTCTGTAACTTTGGTCTCGAAAAAGTAGAAATGAAGTACACCGATTTTTCAAAATTGGGTTTAAACGGAAAATTCGTTGTTCGCGATCTTTGGAGGCAAAAAGATATTGCCACTGTTAACACACAAACCGGAGAACTTGCCATTGATGTGCCTGTTCACGGTGTGTTGTTTTATAAATTTATTCCATTTAAATAATAGAAAAACAGGAAGATGAGGTATTATAAAACGCTATCAGGTATACTATTGTTCACCTTGTTTTTGAACAGCACTTTAAATGCTCAAAACAAGTTGTATCCCGACCAATTTCCTTTGGCTGATGTTAGTTTACTGGATGGACCTTT
>CAZSQG010000094.1:0-12084 GCA_964608615.1 uncultured Marinilabiliaceae bacterium | reverse complement strand
TAAAAAAGCCCGCGATTTAAATCTTGAGGTTTTGTTGAAATACGATGTTGACCGGTTGTTGGCACCCTATCGCAAAGAAGCTGGCCTGCCAGCGAAGGCTAAGAGCTACCCTAACTGGGATGGATTGGATGGTCATGTTGGGGGGCATTATCTTTCGGCAATGGCCATGAATTATGCAGCAACTGGCAATGTCGAATGCAAAAGACGCATGGATTACATGATTTCGGAACTTAAAGCCTGTCAGGAAGCCAATACCAAAAACAATCCGGTTTGGGGAGTGGGCTATGTGGGCGGAGTCCCTCATAGTGCCGATTTGTGGTCGAAGATAAAGGAAGATAATATCAGTGTTATTTGGAGTGCTTGGGCTCCCTGGTATAATATTCATAAGATGTATGCAGGGCTTCGTGATGCATGGCTTTATGGTGGCAGCGAAGAAGCTAAAAATATGTTTTTGAAATTTTGTGACTGGGGTATTGACCTTACGGGAACACTTTCGGATACCAAAATGGAAGAAATGCTGGGGAATGAACATGGCGGGATGAACGAAATGTATGCCGATGCTTACCAGATGACGCACAATGAAAAGTACCTGACAGCAGCCAAACGGTTCTCGCACAAAGCTTTTCTTGATCCGTTATCGCAGGGGAAAGATGTGCTTGATAACACGCATGCAAATACGCAAATTCCTAAGTTTATAGGGTTCGAGAGAATTGCAGAGCTGGAGCATAACGAAAAATACCACAAAGCCGGGAGTTTTTTCTGGGAAACAGTTACAGCCAACCGTTCGCTTGCTTTTGGCGGAAATAGCCGCAGGGAGCATTTCCCAAGCGTTACTTCATGCATCGACTTTGTTCATGTTAACGATGGTCCTGAATCTTGTAATTCATACAATATGCTGAAGCTTACCGAAGATATGTTTCGCTCTAACCCTTCGGCTCAATATGTTGATTATTATGAACGTACAGTTTTTAACCATATTCTCTCAACCCAACATCCCGAACATGGTGGTTATGTTTATTTTACATCGGCCCGCCCACGTCATTACAGGGTGTATTCGGCACCAAACGAAGCCATGTGGTGTTGTGTAGGTACTGGCATGGAAAACCATTGTAAGTACAACCAGTTTATTTATACCCACTCAAAAGATAGTTTGTATGTAAATCTATTTATTGCTTCGGAACTAAACTGGAAAGAAAAAGGTTTGAAAATCAAACAAGAAACGAAATTCCCATTTGAAGAACAAACTCAATTCACCATAACTGAAGGCTCGGGAAATTTCAATTTGAAGCTTCGTTATCCGGCATGGGTAAGTAAAGGTGCGTTGAAAATTTCAGTAAATGGTCAGGATTTTCCTTACACGGTACTTCCCTCAAAGTATATAAACATTGATCGCAATTGGAAGAAAGGTGACGAAGTTAAGGTTCTTTTGCCCATGCATAATAGCATTGAGCGTTTGCCCAATGTACCCGAATACATTGCCTTCATGCATGGCCCTATTCTGTTGGGTGCTAAAACAGGAACAGAAGATTTAAAAGGCCTGATTGCTGATGATGGTCGTTGGAGTCAATACGCAGGCGGGGAGTACCTGCCTGTTGATAAAGCCCCGATTTTGGTGAGCGACGATATCGAAAATATAGCCAACAAGCTGGTGCCGGTTAAAGGTAAGCCACTTAATTTTACTCTCGATGTAAAAATGGTAAACCCTATGGAGTTAACGCTTGAGCCGTTTTACCAAATTCACGATTCGAGGTACATGATCTACTGGCTGGCGCTAACTAATTCGGGATTCAAAGCATACACCGATTCATTAACAAAAATTGAAACAGCAAAATTGGAACTCCAGAAACGAACCATCGATTATGTAATGCCCGGTGAACAACAGCCCGAAACCGATCATGCCATGCAGACTGAAAAATCGAGCAAGGGCAATAATCTGAACGAGTTCTTCCGCGAAGCACGCGATGGGGGGTATTTCAGCTACGATTTGGCAACAAATTCAGAAATAAACCTGAACTTGTTTGTCCGTTATTGGGGAGCCGAATGGGGAAGCCGAAAATTTGATATTTACATCGACGATGAAAAACTGGTTTCTGAAGACAATACCAACCGTTGGAACCTCTCGCAGTTTCAAAACATTGTTTATTCCATTCCCGATTCAATGGTCAAAGGTAAAAGCAACATTCGGGTTAAATTCAAGGCAGCGTCAGGCTCAACAGCAGGGGCTGTGTATATTGTGCGGTTAATCCGTTCGGAAGATAATGATTAGTGAAATGAGGGTTATTCAACATCGTTGACATTAAACCATGAAGGTGGTGTTGTGTCTAACACAGATATTTTTGTTCAGCTAAAAGCCGGATTAATCGGGGATCCGTATGCCGGTAATCTGGTTATTATTTCAACGGGGGCCAGTGACAGGATGATATCCTAAGTGATGATTTTAAACAGCTTTATGCTGGGTTCTCTTTTTCCTCTCGGGGGTATATAAAGGTGTATTGAGTCTGCTTTATGCAGATGTAAATGGCTTTAGATTAGTTTTTTGAAAAAAATGAAAAATAGAAACATACTAAATTTCCAATCTATGAAAAACCGATTATCTCTGATTATTTTATCTGTTTTTTTAGTGGCGAGTACTTTTGCTTTTGTACTTGCCCCTAAAAAAACGAAGCAACCGATTTATTTAAATACTTCCTATTCGTTTGAAGAACGGGCCGCTGACCTTGTTTCGCGATTAACCCTGGAAGAAAAACAAGGGTTGCTCGGAAATACGATGACTCCAATTCCTCGCTTAGGAATTAATAAATATGATGTGTGGGGAGAGGCCCTTCATGGCATTATGGGCCGAAATAATAACAGTGGGATGACTGCAACCTCTTTTCCCAATAGTATTGCAATGGGCTGTACATGGGATCCAAAACTGATGGAAAGGGAAGCTACTGTAATTTCAGATGAAGCCCGTGGTTTTAATCATGACCTGATTTTTACACTAACTTATTGGTCACCGGTAATTGAACCCACCCGCGATCCTCGTTGGGGGCGTACAGCTGAAACCTTTGCCGAGGATCCCTTTTTAGTGTCGCAAATTGGTAGTGGTTTTGTAAGGGGTATGATGGGAGATGATCCTAAATACCTCAAAACCGTTCCCTGCGGCAAGCATTTTATTGCCAATAACACTGAGTTTAATCGACACTCCGGTAGTTCCGATATGGATAACCGCGATATGCGTGAGTTCTACCTGCGTCCTTATAAAGCCCTGATTGAAGGCGATAACCTGCCATCAATAATGACGGCCTACAATGCTGTTAACGGAGTTCCGCTGTCGGCAAATAAATTACTGGTCGATACCATTGCCCGCCGAACCTATGGCCTAAAAGGTTATGTAACGGGTGACTGTGGTGCAATATCAGATATGTTACAGGGACACAAGTATGCTAAAGATGGTCCTGAAGCTACTGCTATGGGTTTAATAACAGGTGTTGATTCTGATTGTGGCGGCGAATACCAAAGTCAAACCTTTGAGGCTATTAGCCGTGGATTAATAACTGAGGCTGATATTGACAGGGCTTTGATCAATATTTTTTCCATTCGCATGCGTTTGGGTGAGTTTGATCCACAGGAAATTGTTCCTTTCGCAGGAATTAAACCTGCTATTATCAATGATCCGGCGCATAACAATCTTGCCCTTGAAATTGCAACTAAAACACCTGTTCTTTTAAAGAATGACAAGGTTGTAACTACCGGAGAAAAGGCATTGCCGCTTCAATCGTGCGATATCAGGTCGATTGCTGTTTTGGGGCCCCAAGCCAATAAAATTGAATTGGGCGATTATTCGGGACCTGTTGAAAACCATCTTGCCAGCACGCCTCTAAATGGAATTATTGAATATATTCAGCAGAACAACCTAAGCATTGATGTTTTGCATGGTGAAGGTGGAAATACTGAACGTAATACCGATTTTTTCACTTTGACCGGTTTTTCAACGAAAAACAGTAAAGGGGAGGTTTCTAAATTTGAAGGCGCTAAATTCGATGAATCGGCGCCCGGACTCATTGTCAGCGAACGATTTGGCAATGTAATGCTACGGGGTATTAAAAATGGAGACTGGACTGCTTATCACAATATTGATATTACATACCTTGACTCAATAGTTTTCAATATGAACGTAGCCCTAAGTGGTGGAACTATTGAAGTTCGAGTTAGCTCTCCTACAGGAAACATTGTGGCATCGCAAAAAGTTATCAGTAAAGGATCCGGTGGATTCTTTGGGAGTAGAGTAACCATACCGGCTAAGGTTAATTCCCTTGGCATAACCGGACCTCAGAATCTTTATTTCGTTTTTCGTGAGCCCGAAGCTGAAACAACCGATCAAAAAACACTCGATTTAGCTGCCTCGGCCGATGTGGCCATTATTTTTGTTGGTACCGATCAAAATACCGGACGGGAAGAATCAGACAGGTTTTCACTGTCTTTGCCCGGTAACCAAATGAAACTGATTCAATCGGTTGCAGCTGTTAATCCCAATACCATTGTGGTGATGCAAACCATGGGAATGGTTGAAGTGGAATCCATTAAGAATAATGTTAATATTCCTGGGATTATTAGTACAGGCTATAACGGACAGGCTCAGGGTGCTGCTATGGCCAAAATATTATTTGGCGAAGTAAACCCGGGAGGAAAAACAAATGTTACCTGGTATAAATCAGTGAATGATCTGCCCGATTTTAATGATTATACCCTGCGCGGTGGGAATGGTAAAAATGGTCGTACATACTGGTATTTCGATAAGGAGGTGTCGTATGAGTTTGGCTACGGATTGTCGTACACCACTTTTGAATACAAAAATTTCAGAATCAATAAAAACAAAATTACACCTAACGATAAGGTTACTGTTAGCGTTGATGTTAAAAACAGCGGGTGTGTCGATGGCGACGAAATTGTTCAGATATATGTTAAAACGCCTGATAGTCCTGCTTCATTGCAACGGCCCATTAAACGGTTGAAAGGCTTTAAAAGGGTTACTGTACCAGCCGGACAAACAAAAACGGTTTCCATTGATATCAATTGCGCCGATCTTTGGTTCTGGGATGAGAAAAACAACAATTTAACCTTTGACCAGGGAAAATACATCTTTGAAATTGGTGCATCCTCGCGCGATATTAAGGGTACAGTGGATGCTGTTATGAGTGGGAAATTCAATACCGTATTAAAAACAGTGGTGGCCAGGCCTGAGAAAATAGTTCTTCGTCCGGGTGATGTCACAGAAACCAGCTTGACCGCCTGCCTGACCGACGATCGTTTTATCGATATCAAAAAAGCATCGGTAGTATATAAAAGTAATAATCCATCGGTTATCAGTGTCGATGAGTCCGGGAAAATTAAAGCCCTTAAGCCCGGAATTGCCTCTGTTTTTGTTAATGTCACGTTTGAAGGAGTAACAGTTACGGATTATTTTCCGGTTAAGGTAATGCCAAATCTGACGGCTGCCAGTATCAAGGTAAACAGGAAAGCCATTACCGGATTCAATGAAAAAACCAAAGCATACAGTTATCTGCTTAAGAATAATTCAAAAGTGCCGTTGGTTGAAGCCTCTGCTGTGAGCAAAGACGTTGCTGTAGAGATTCAACAGGCCATCGGAATTCCCGGAACAGCCATCGTGAATTTTGTTGACTATAACACATTTGAGAAAAACACCTATCTTATAAATTTCGATGTGGCTTCTGTCAGTGATGAGTTCAACAGTACTCAACTCAGCAAACAATGGCAATGGATAAGGGAAAATGATTCGAAACACAGCTTTACTTCTGTACCCGGTAACCTCACCATTACTACCGAAACCGGCGATGTTTCGGAAGGTAGTAACAATGCGAGCAATCTGTTGTTGCAAAGTGCCAATAACGATTGGACTATTGATACAAAACTCGTGGGCTCCAGGGCACCCTCTCAGCCCGAAAATGCGGGAATCATTGCTTATCAGGACGATGATAATTTTGTGAAACTGATGTTCAGAGCCGTTATTAAAACAACGCGGCAAAGAGGGGCTCAACCCGGTACCATCGACCTTCTATTTGAAGAGAATGGAATAGCCAAATCCATTGGATCGGTTAACCTGAAAGCAGAAATAATTGGTACGAACAACCTGTGGCTCCGGCTTTCAAAAGAAGGAAGCACGTATACTGCTTATTATTCAGTAGATGGTCAGAATTTTGAAAAACTTGGAGCTTCCGACATACTGCTCAGGGATATTAAAGCCGGACTTATGGCCTGCGATGGCATTATTACCCAGAGTATGACCAGTACTTATTGGTTCAATTCCGATACTACCAAACCTGAAACTCCTTTTGATGTTTCGTTCGATTATTTCCGGATTCAAAACAGGGGACTTAAGTAATTTCTGAGGCTTTTGGAATTCCGTTACAGGATCTTACTTACGGATTGATGGATCGATTAGTTTAGATTTTAAGAGTGCTAATATTCTCATTAAAAACTATTCTAATCGATTCATTTTTTTTTGATATGTTTCTTTTTACGGTAAAAAGGTCTTTTACTCTCCACAATCAGTTGAAAAATGGACATTTGGGCTATCTGTGGTATCTAATAAAGTCCAAAAAGCAGCATCAGATGGTATGTCCCAGATACATACTTTATTGAGTGTAGGTGTATTGCTAACTTCTAACTTGAAAACACCTATGTTATTGGTAATATCCAGTGTGGTTAACAAGTTTGTACCACAGCGTTCGATGATTAGGTTGGTATTAGTAAACAGATCTATATTTCTATGCTGATTGGCGGAGCAGAATAAAGATTCTAATTTGGTATTATTGGAGATATGTAATAACAACAAAAAAAAGAGACTGTCTGTTTTCAGACAGTCTCTTTAAGTATTACCTAAATAACCTTTAGGCTATGATTAATCAATTAAAGAGTTGTTATCGGTTTCGTTACTTGGAATCGGTAACAACGCTTTATTGGGATTGGTGGCTATATATTCAATAGGCTCGGGATTGAGCGTAGAGAACTTACCATTTTTCCTCCAACGAGCCAGTTCTACTGCCCTATACATTTCATTGGAGAACTCAACCAATGACTCATGCATAATAGCTCTGTAGATTTGGTCTTTGGAATCGCAAGTATAATTGGCTGTTGGATAATCAGGCATATCCACACTTGGACGATTCCTGATTTCATTCAAATAACCAATAGCAACTGCGGGTGTACCAACCTCATTCTCGCATTCAGCCAGTTTAATCAACACCTCAGCATAACGCATATTCCTATAGTTAATTGTCGAAATAAAGTATCCACCCGGATTTAATTTATACATAGGTGAATATTTAAACCAGCCAAAATCTGACTCTGTTAAAGTAAACTCGTTGGCTGGTCCAAAGGTATCGTCTCTAAAAATAACTGTTTCAGCTAGCCTAGTGTCATCTTTTGCATCACCATTAGATATGCGCTCAAAATCATTTATCAGTTTATCGGAAGGAACCATATTTCTCCAACCTGTTGGGCTTAAATCCTGAAACAAAACATTACCTTTTTCGGTAGCATTGTCCCCATTTCCGTCAGGGCCCCAATTGTAATTACCTCCTTCAAATCCAATTTCAAAGATAGATTCTTCGTTGTATTCAGTCTCTTCCCTGAAGTTATCCGAATACTCATCAGTCAGGCTGTAAGAACCATAAATGTCGAGAAGAATAGTGCGGGCATCACCATATTTTCCCTGATGCATCAAAGTCCTGGCAAGCAACAATCTGGCTGCATCCTTGGTGGCTCTACCTTTTTCATCGTACGAGTCTTTCAGAATAGGAATAACTGCATTTATTTCTGTTTCCAGAAACTCATAAATATCAGCTTCAGGAGTAAGTGGCAACTCATCCTCTACTGCTTTAGCTGTTTCGGTCATAAGCGGAATGTCTCCCCAATAAACCACAAGGTAATAGTAGGCAAATGCTCTCAGAAATCTTGCTTCGGCTATACGAAGTGCTTTAATGTCCGGATCATATTCCAGATCCTCCATAACTGACCCGAACTCTATAACAGCATTGGCGCGGTGAATTAACCGGTACCATCCTTCCCATGGACCAGTAATGGTGTATTCTGTATTGGTGTAGGTACCATTCAGAACCTTAGCGTTATGAACTTCCAACTGAGGACCGCCTGATGTATGTTCGTCCGAACGACAGTTAGATAAATATCCCATCATACGACCGTAAAGGTTTCCTCCGGTAAAGGAAGCATAAATAGCATTGGTTGCTTTATCCAATTGTGGACCCTCTTTATAATACGTGCTAGAGAGAAATCCGTTTGGATTTACCTGTTCAAGGCCATCTTCATTGCATGAGGAAACAAAGAGGCCTGCAATAAGAATTGAAAGAAAATATTTAAGTTTCATAGTTTTTGTCTTTATTAATTAAAAACATTAGAAAGTTGCCTTAATTCCAAAAATAAAGGTACGTGGTTGAGGATATTGTCCATAATCGGCACCATGTTGCAGTGTGTTACTGTTAAGTGAGGCAATCTCAGGATCATAACCATAATAATTGGTTAAGGTTAAAAGGTTTTGTGCGGTAGCATAGAACTTTAAACCCTTGACATAGTCTGCAAAGATGCCGGACAGAACATTGTCTGAGAAATTGTAACCAATGGTAAGGTTCTTAATTCTCATGTACGATCCGTCTTCGATGAACCTGTTAGAGGTACGAGCGTTGGCATTGGGGTCAGCCAGAACAGCACGGGGCATGCTTGTGTTTGTATTTGTAGGTGTCCAGGCATTCAAAACAGCTACATCTTGGTTAAACAGCCGCATCATACCCTGGGTCAGGACTTTTGTTCCGCAGTATATATCATTGCCATATACACCTTGTAATTGCATCGAAAAGTCAAAGTTTTTGTACGATGCCGAGAAATTCAAACCATAGCTGAAATCAGGCATAAAACTGCCGAGTACTTGACGGTCATTTTCGTCAATAATCCCGTTGCCATCCAAATCCTTAAATTTAATGTCTCCGGGTGCCGTTACATCAGCTTGGTAAACCTTTTGAATAACATTACCTGCATTAAATTGGTTAAGTGCATTTTGATTTAATGCATCAATTTCACTTTGTTCTTGGAAAATACCGTCAGTTACCCAACCATAAAAACCCTGAATGGGATGTCCCTCTTGTGTCCGGGTGATGGTACCTCCTCCATAGTCTCCTGTAACAGCCGATTGATCAATCACTCTTCCAACCAGGTCTGTTACTTCGTTTCTAATGGTTCCAAAGTTGGCAGTCACGGAGAATTGGAATTCGCCATTATTCTTATGATAGCCGGCATTTAATTCAATTCCCGAGTTCTCCATTGCTCCAACATTCATCAAGGGATTTGTAGAGAATCCCAGTGAGGCGGGCAGTGGTCGTTCAACCAGCAGATTATCAACTTCTCTTTTGAAGTATTCAGCAGAAAAAGTAACAGAATAATTCAACAAGGATAGATCAAAACCAATGTTTTGCATGGTGGTAATCTCCCATTCGAGAGCTTTGTTTGCTAATTTTGAGAAGTATGCACCCTGGTTCTCTGCTGCACCGTTACTTAATGAGGCATAAGTATTCTGAGCAATTATAGATTGCCAGTCGTATGCACCAGCATTATTATTACCAACCTTTCCGTAACTGGCACGCAGTTTAAGGTTTGATATTAAATCAATATCCTGCATAAAGCTTTCTTTGCTAATTACCCATCCTATGGAAGCCCCGGGAAAGTTACCCCATTTATTACCTGTTGCA
Source organism: uncultured Marinilabiliaceae bacterium (assembly GCA_964608615.1). Taxonomy (GTDB): domain Bacteria; phylum Bacteroidota; class Bacteroidia; order Bacteroidales; family Marinilabiliaceae; genus CALEUX01. The sequence goes on along the minus strand of CAZSQG010000094.1, from coordinate 2,323 downwards.
TATTTTGATGAACCATCTCTACGCATTGAAACACTTAACAAATATTTGTCGGCAAAAGAATAATTTAACCTTCCCGCGTAGGAAATAAGAGTTGTTTCTTCCCTAGTTCCGCTTACCGATTGGTCTCTTGTACCATCCAACACATCCAGAAGGTTGGTTTCATGATTACCTCTGCCAATGAGTCGGCTACCTAATGTAATCTGTTCCTCAGCAACTGCAACAGCATTAATATTATGCTGGTTAATAGTTTTGTCGAAGGTCAGTTGATTAGAATAAATTCTGGAATAGAATTTATTACGGTTATCTGATAATTCATGATATTTCCTGGTGTTGTAATCATCACGATACTTAGGATTATCTATACTAGTTTGGTCGCCAGTATATTCAATACCAACAGTCGATTTGTACTTTAACCAGTCGGTAAAAGCGATTTCGGCAAAAGCATTACCAATAATATTAGCCCTTTTAAAAATACTTTGGTCATGTTCAGCTATTCTTAAGGGGTTTTCAGGGTCGCTACCATCAGCAAGTGATGTTGTTCTATAGCCGTGTAAATATCCAATGGTATTTACCGGTACAGTTGCAGGAATATAAGGGATTTGGTTAACCATATGTTTGATGATGGTCCGGCCGCCAGATTGCTTTTCGTTGTTTCTTATGCCATACGACCCGGTGATATTTTCACCAATGGTCAGGAATTTATTTACTTTGTATTCAGCATTGAAGGCTACGCTGTGACGTTTGTAATCGGTTCCCACCATGATTCCTTCCTGTTCGTTGTACCCATAAGATGTAAAGAACCTGAATTTGTCATTTCCGCCGGTAAGATCTACGTTGACCTTTGAAATCTGACCACTGCGAAACATTACATCCTGCCAGTCTGTGTCTGTGTCGGCAAAAGTTTGTGTAGCACCCGGGTAAACAGGGTCGCTCATATTAGAAAATCTGGCTGGCAATACTCTTTTCTTTGGATCCGGAGAATTCATAATATATTCTTCAGCAAAGTCCATGTATTCATCCCTGTTCATCAAATCAAGGCTTTTCCATGCTTGTTGAACTCCTTTCGATACATCAACATTGACAGTGATATCTCCACTACGACTTCCTTTTTTGGTAGTGATAAGAAGTACACCATTGGCTGCACGTGAACCATAAATGGCTGCTGATGAGGCGTCTTTAAGTATGGATACTGATTGAATAGAATTGGGATCAATACCTTCAATGCTTCCAACAGGCATTCCATCCACTACATATAATGGTGAAGAAGATAAATTGACAGATCCAATACCTCTGATGCGGATAACAGGCTCCTGACCTGGACCCCCACTGCTTACAACGGAAACACCAGCAGCTTCCCCCTGCAATGCTGAAGTAAGACTGGTAACCGGTTTGCTTGCAATTCGATCGGCACGTACTTCAGAAATTGCACCTGATAAATTTTCTCTCTTCTGCGTACCATAACCAACCACCACAACCTCTTCCAGACTGATATCACTTGGTTTCAGTGAGACATCAATGATTTGTTTGCCGCTGATTGCTACAGTTTGAGCTGAAAAGCCAATAAAATTAAAAACCAGATTACCGTCTGAAGGAGCTTCAATGGAGAACTTTCCATTAACATCAGTAATGGTTCCGGTCGTTGTTCCTTCTACAATAATGTTAACACCAGGTAAAGGCTGACCTGTATTATCATTTACCGTACCATTGATTAGTACATTTTGGGCTAATGCTCCAAAATTAAATGCAAAAAAGAGGATAACTATTAGTAATACCTCCTTTAAATACACCACTTTTTTTTTCATAAAACTTGAATTTAAAAATGTGAATTTAAAACTTGAATTTAAAAATGTGAATTAATGATTTAAATATTATCTACGTTAGGGTAGATAATCAGTGAGAGTAGACAAATAATGTCAGTATTTGACATTATTATGCCGTGGAATGATCGAAATTGAGGGGTGACTGAAAAAAAGGAAATTGTTCATAATTCAATAATATTTATTGCTGAATTTCTTACTTAATTGGTGTTATTAACACTTGTGTTAACAGAGGTTAAAATAACTGATAAAATTGCTTTGTTAGTTGTAAAAATAGATATTTCATTTCTGAAAATAGATAAAATGTGAAATATATGGTTTTTCATAAAGCTAACAAAACCACCAATGAATCAATACTATAAATGGTTTTCAGGTATATTGGTTGGTGTTTGTTTCTACAAATTTAAAAATTATCTAAAATTTTAACCCATGTTTTGTAATAAAAATTTAAAGGTTCTACTACCATTTCAGTGGGTAAAGACTTAAACCTCCATAAAAAAACAGGA
>CAZSQG010000093.1:0-13703 GCA_964608615.1 uncultured Marinilabiliaceae bacterium | reverse complement strand
TAACGACAATTAATCTGATTTTATTAACGGAAATTTTTGATCTCATAATAATCTCAAAAGGAATCAAAGAACTATCGTTTCTCTGAGGCGGAAAGTAAGCCCCAAGAAAACAAGACCTCCCGGAATCCTTATTATTTAAAGAATTTAAATGATTGTTTTACAAAAAAAGAGTCAAGTACTGAGACTTGAGAATTTAAGGTAATAAATTAACCATGAAACTCCTTAATAAAATCTGTTGGTTTTTTGCCGATTTCTTTAGTAAAACACTTACTAAAATATTTAGGATCGGAGAACCCAACCATAAACCCAACTTCGGATACTGATAATTTATCCTGACGGAAAATTTGAGCAGCCTTTTTTATACGCATAGAACGAATAAATTCCACCAGAGAAAACCCGGTAAGTGATTTAACTTTTTTAAGAATAATCGAATGGCTCATGTGCATTTCATCTATAAGCTGAGGGACATCAAAAGATACATCAGAAAGATTCGTTTCAATGGTATCTATTAGTTTTTTAAGAAACTTTTCATCCATTGGTGTAATGGCTTCTTCGGAGGGTTCTAGCACAAATTGTTTACTGAAACGCATACGGAATATTTCACGCGACTTTATCAAAGACGCTACCTGAGCTTCCAAAACATTAATATTAAAAGGCTTAGTCAGATAACTGTCAGCTCCGGAGGTTAATCCCTCCACCATGCTTTCTTCTTCAGTTTTAGCTGTTAGCAAAATAATCGGTATATGACTGGTGGTTTCAGATTTTTTCATCCGTCGGCATAACTCCATACCATTTATACCAGGAAGCATAACATCACAGACCATAACTGCAGGATTAAGTTCGGCCACCATATCCCAGGCTTTTAGTCCATCGTGAACATAATGAGTATCATAGTTTTGGCAAAAAAATGATTTCAGATAAGCTGCAAGCTCTACATCGTCCTCAACAATAAAAATTCTAGCAAGTTTTTGATCATCCACTGTAGAAGATGCATTCAACACAACCTCATCAACAGGTGATAGAACCGAAGATTCTGAAAAATACACTTCAGAATTATCGGCCATTTCCTCTCCTTCTTCCCCGGCTGGGAGCTTTATTTCGAAACAACAGCCTTTTCCCGGAAGATTAAACACTCTGACAGCCCCCTTATTCTTCTCAACAAAATCTTTAACAATAGATAACCCAATGCCAGAGCCCGCCAAATGTTCATTCTCCTTATCATTTAACTGATAAAAGCGATCAAAAACATTTTGTAACTCAGCTTCGGGAATACCCGGTCCGGTATCGCAAACTCTTAGAACAACCCAATCACCTTCTGATGATTGTCCTTCCTGAATACCACTCTCAACCAAATCCTCAATCTCAACAGTAAGTTTTCCGGCTTCGGGAGTGAATTTTAAAGAATTTGAAATAAGGTTATATATAACGGTACCCATCAAATTCCTATCAGCTTTAATATATCCGGATCCTTTTTTAACTACCGACATTTGAATATCTTTTTGTTTGCTTAAAGTTTCAAATGAAGGAATAATTTCATTCACAAGAATCTCAAGTGAAAAAGAAGAAACACAAATCTTCACATACCCTTTTTCCATTCTGCGAAATTCAAGTAGCTGGTTAACTTGATTCAGTAGCCTTTTAACATTGCGATGAATCATGAGCAGAGCTTCGTGGGTTTCAGAATTATGCTTTTGTTGCAATAACTGCTGAAGCGGAGCATTAATAAGAGTTAACGGCGTTCGTATTTCATGAGAGACATTGGTAAAAAACCTCATCTTGGCTTCAACTATTTCTGTTTCCTTTTTATGTTCCAAACTTTCAATAACCAGCCGGTTTTTCTTTTTAACAGCAATGAGAGAATACTTTCGAAAACTCAAAAGCATAAACATTAAAATCATCATGTACAATAGATAAGCCCACGGCGTACGCCATAATGGTGGCAGTATTTTAAGATTCAGAGCTTCTATTTCAGTACTAAAAGCACCATCGTTATTAGTAGCTGTAACCTGAAATATGTAATCACCAGGTCGCAAGTTGGTGTATGTTGCACGTCGGTTTTCGCTACCTGTTTCCTGCCACTCGTCATTAAAGCCTAGCAACCTGAATTTATAACGATTTTTATCAGGACTAGAAAAGTGAAGAGCCGAAAATTCGAATGTAATTTCATTGTCACTAAAAGACAGCTCAAGATTTTCACTCCGGCTGATGCTTTTATCTAGTATCAAACGTCCTTTGATTTTTTCACCAGGGACAACCAACTGATTATGCAATCTTAGTCCTGTAATCCTTACTGATGCAGGGAAAGGATTAGGAATAATGCTGTCGGGATTAAAGAATGTGAGACCATCGACTCCTCCAAAGAACAACAAACCACCATCTCTTTGTTTAAATGATCCATTTGCATGGAATTTACCGGACGACAAACCATCGTTTGGTCCATAAGATACAAAACTGTTTAAAATGGGAGAAAATTTAGTGATTCCTTTATTGGTTCCCATCCATAAATTTCCTTTATTATCTTCCTGAATGCAATACACAAGTCCACCTGCCAAACCATTCTTTTCAGTATAATGTGTAAAAGTTATCTGTTCTCCATCCAAGGCTTGTTCCATTTGCATACCGGCTGGTATTTCCACTTTATTGAGTCCGCCCCCCGTAGCGATCCAGATGGAACCATCAAGACCTTCAACAATGCCGTAAACATCATCATAAATCAAACTATTGGGCACTTGCGGAATATTTTTCAGTGTATAAAACTTCCCTGTTCTGTTTAAAACATGGTCAATATGAGCCACACAAAGACCTCCGCCTTTAGTTCCAACCCATAAATAATCACGGGAGTCAACCATAATGGCTAATATTTTATCACTACTTAACCCCAGTGAGTTTTCCGGGGTTTGAAAATATTGTTCAACCTGACGGCTTTTTTTATTGATATAACCAAGCCCCTGCCCCCATGTACCAAACCAAACGTTTCCTCTTTTATCTTCAAACAATGATAAAACAAAACCGTTTACAACATAGCTCTCAAATCCTGATTTCTCGGAATAACGTATCAGACTATTTGTTGCAGAACCAATCCACAGCGCATCATCAGCCTGATCATAAAGCAAAGAAATTACCTCGCTTTTCCACAAATTAGAACTTAGAATAACTCGTGGAATATTCCCGGCTTTCTCAATTCTACTGCCATTAACTTTAAAGATATCAATACCCGATCCGGGAGTACCTACCCAAATTTTGTCTTTACTACCGGTTATGCATGTTACCAGATTATCGCTTAATCCTGAACGATAAGGCGTTGCAGGCAGGATGGAATAAAAATGCTTTGCGTAAAGATCCAAATAGACTAAACCTTTACTTTCGGTTCCAATCCAGAGAACTCCAGCTCTATCTATTAGGAGGGAATTAATAATAATATCAGGAATACCGCCTAATTCATAGCTGGAATAGGTATAAACTGTTTCCACTTTATCATTAATAATCCGGGCTAAACCACCTCCACGGGTAGCCACCCAAATATTTCCCCGATAATCCTCTACAATCTGTTCCACCCAATCAACAGGCAAACGCGTATCCTTAGGTTGAAGAGAACTATACCTCTGAACATCATACCCTAACCCTTTTCTTCGTGATGTAATTTTAAATAATCCTTCATAAGAACCAGCCCATATGTTTCCTTTTGCATCTTTAATAATGGTGGTAAAAATGTTAATCCTAATTGTTGAAGACGATACTGACTTAAACTCATTTCGTTCAATATCATATTCAAATAATCCTTCTTCCGCACCAACCATTAGTTTCCCCTGCTTCAGTTCAAACAACGAAGCAATGGATATATTTAAACGAAAAGGAATAAATGGTACATTGGTTTCACTACGATATACAGCATTTTTTGAAACGTTAACAGGGTAGCACCTTTCTCCATTATCATCTTTTTTAAATAAAAACAAACCCTCAGAAGTACCAACCCATAAATTATCTTGTGAATCAAGAATAATACCTCTGACAAGATCATCATAAGTCAGATTGTTAAAACGGGAAATTTTACCTGTTGCCAGCTCCATCCTATTAATGCCCCCACTTCGTGTTCCAATCCATAAATATTGCCCTCCCTCCAATTCAAGACAGGAAATTTCATTATTCGAAAGGCTGTTTTGGCTCTTAGGATCGTACTTGTAATTAATAAATTCATATCCATCAAACCGACTAAGGCCATCCTTTGTTCCAATCCATAAAAAGCCTAAAGAATCCTGAGCAATGGCAAGTATTGAAGATTGCGACAATCCATTGTTAGAAGGGATAGTCCTGAAATTTAAGCTTTTTTGAGAAGAGAACGACTCAACAGATACAAATAAAAAAAAAATCCAAATAATAATCCGGGACAGATTATATAATCTTTGGGTTAATTCTTTTTGATCAATCATTCCAGTTATTTTTTTCATTAACTATTATGAGGGATTCAGTTTTACAAATAAATAACTAAACCAATTTGAAATATTCCTACCACTAATACAATTTTCACTGTTCTCAAACTTCTTATGATAGTAATCACAACCAAACTCTGTTTAAAATACAAATAATGTATTTTATTCCTTAATTACTTGATTAAGAAAACGAGTATTCTATAATAGTTAATAACCATCAAAAAAAATAATACAAAGATCAAAAAAATTAATAACTATTCACAATTCATTTCTCTTCACAATTCATTTCTTAAAGACACAAAATAATTGAATTACTTTTAATTAACCTATCAGCTAACTTATTTGCTGATACTGCTTATAAACAATTCTTTTATTAATATCCAAGTTTATACCCAACCATTTTTTATTAGTGGTCGATACTGATGTCCCCGCGGGGGATTGCGGATAGTTAATAGCACTTAAAAAAATACATATAGGCATCAATACTGATATTCATTATAAACAAACAATTAATTGAAATAAAACGATAATTTCATTAACTTAATAGAAATTAAAAGAGAGAAGCATTACTTATTAGTTGATTCAATAAAATGAATCAATTCAATCTTCACTTGTTCTGTTTTTTTAGTTTAAAAATACAAACAGACTACCGGCAACTAGTTAGAGTCCAACTAAAAAAGAAGAGAAAAAATGATAAAAAGAATATTTTCAAAAAAAACTAAATCAGGAACTATCGGTGTGATACTGCCCAAAATAAACAGTAATTTTCAAGCATCAGTAATTTCTGGGATGGAAAAATATGCCAGTGAAAATGCTTATAAACTAATTATTATGCAATCACTGGAGTCGGCAATAAAGGAAACCGAATGTATTAAGACTCTTCAAAAGGCCAATGTTGATGGCATCATGGCCTCATTAGCCTCTGACACAAAAAACGCTGACAGCTTCACTAAACTATCAAATAAGGGCCTACCCTTTTTGTTTTTCGACCGTGTATTTGAAAACGTTGGAATTCCTTGCGTAACCATCAATAACAAGCAGGCTTCCTTTGAAGTAATACAGCACCTTATTTCGAATGGATGCAAAAAAATAGTACACATAACCGGTAACCTGGAACTCAATGTTTATATCGATCGACTTATGGGGTACAAGGAAGCTCTACAATTTAACCATATAGAATTTGATCCCCGATTGGTTTTTATAACAAATTTAGGTATAGAAGATGGCGACCGAGTTGCTCACCTGATACTGGAGATGCAACAAATGCCTGACGCTGTTTTTGCGGTAAACGACCTGACAGCTATTAGTTGCATGCAAACTCTAAGAAAAAATGGTATTATAACTCCTGACCAAATATTAGTTGCGGGATTTAATAATGACCCAATTTCTTCATTAGTTGAGCCTAATATTACAACTGCAAATTATCCGGGTTTTAATATGGGCTTAAGAGCTTCCCAGATAATGATTAACCACTTAAAGGGACTCTCCGAAACAAACATAAAAGAAGATAATATAATAAGAACAGATCTGATCATAAGAGCCTCAACATCTAAACGTTAAGACACAATTAAAAATAAGACTACCGACAAACCTTCGAATAAAGGGAATCAGAAAGTTCAGATAAACAGATATTATCTTTTTAGATTAACGGAAAATTCAAAATTTATTGATAATTTGTATTCCAAAAAAAAACGAGCATGAAAAAAGCCATTTGTGTAGGTATTAACAATTATTCAGGAACAGCTAATAATTTGAATGGCTGTGTAAATGATGCAAATGACTGGGCTAAGCTATTAGAGTCCTTTGGTTTTCAAACCAGCACTATTCTGGATGAACAAGCCACAATAGAGAATTTACTGAATGCATTCAGTAATTTGATTAACAACGCATCTGAAGGAGATGTGGTTGTATTTACCTATTCGGGACATGGGACTACGGTTTTAGACACCAGTGGTGATGAACCAGATAGCTATGATGAAGCTTTATTTGTATTTGATGGACCTATTATTGATGATAAATTCAGAGTAATTCTTGATAATGCAAATAAAGGAGCACAAATTATAATAATATCTGATAGTTGTTTTTCAGGAACTGTAACAAGGGCTTTATCCATAGAATCGGCAAAACCCAGATTTATCAAAACAGACCCTATTCCTGCATCGGCAATTTTGAAAAAACGTTTTCTAGCTAAAACGTCAGATGAAAATATGGTTGAATTATTATTATCGGGATGTAGCGACTCAGAATATAGTTACGATGCTTATATTAATGGCAAATGGAACGGTGCCATGACCGCCAATGCCATATCAGTAATTAAACCTGAACAGACCTATAATGAATTTTTTACAAAATTAAGAACCATTTTACCTTCAAAAGAATATCCACAAACGCCCCAATTAGAAGGATCAGAAGCAAACAAAAACAACCTGATTTTTACCAAAAAGTCTGATGATAACCAAGGTAATGGAGAAGTTTTTAATAACGCGGGAGCCTCTAATTCATCAGGTTGTTTATCGATATTAATATCAATAATGACTATTACTGTAGTTGTTTTAACAGTTATTCTTACAATAGCACTATAAACAACACCCCCCAATATCAGAAAACAAAAAATAATTTTCTAATAATGTTGATGTTTTTACTGTTATATAAGCAATCATTGGTGTGGCTACCAAATCCCATCCTCCCTATTGCTTTTTCAATTTAATCAGACCCATAATGAGTATTCTGTTTGCTTTATCAAGGACAAAACAAGAAGAACCGAGCCTGGAAATATAGCAAATAGATAATAATATCAATAACACACACCAAAAGAGCAAAAAACTCATTTACTCCCAATTTTCTGCACCCATATTATCAGCCTGAACCTCACTTAATGAATATTCCCCTGACTTAATCAGAACTTCTTCAAGATTATCACGGGTAACTGCTAAAGATTTTATCTTATACGTAGGAATATCAGCAACTCCATTAAAGGTGGTTGCATTAGATACATCGAGCGACTTTTTCCCTGATAGTATTTGTGAAACAAGTTCTGCTGTTTGATAACCCAAGGTACGATGTGGATGAAAAATAGTCATAGTTAAATCGCCACGATAAACACCCTGCACAAATGACAAAGTGGCGTCCTGTCCTGTAATAACAACACCTTCGGCTGCATTAAATTTCTTTAAAACATCTAAAGCACCAAGTCCCATGGGATCGTTGCAGGCAATAACTGCATCAATTTTTGTTCCGTAGGTATTAATTATTTGCTCCATCTCAAAGGAAGCACGCTCACGATTCCATCCCTCCACATAAGTTTCATACAAAAGATTAATGCTACCTTCATCAACCTTAATCTTTAAAATACTATCTATGTATTGTTTAAGCTCTAGACCATTTCGATCGAACCGGTCCCCTGCAAAAACAACATAATTCCCTACTGGTTTACGCGATAAAGCGGCTTCGCAAAACAGACGCGCATTATCTTCATTATCGCCTGTCACAAAAAGGTCGTAATCGGTATTATTAATCAATCGGTTATACGCTACAACCATAATTCCACGTTGCATTGCTTCACGAACCAGTGGAGCAATAGTATTACCATTTACGGCAGCAATAACCAATACATCAACTCCTTGTTCAAGCATTTCAAAACCCTGCTCTAATTGTAATGCATCGTTATCTTCTGCCGATGATATGATGGTTGCAATACCCAATTGTTCCAATCGCTCCTTCATGTAATTACCTTCTGTTACAAACCGGAATCGGTCAGCCGAAGGATTTAAATAACCAACGGTATAGGATTTTTTCCCCGAACAGGAAAATAAAACCGTAATTAATACAATTATTCCAAAAAATCGTAACAAGCATCGCATTTTTTTCGTTTTAAGAGATATTTAACATGTATTTTCAACTCTGATCCTATCTTAAAATTCAAATTTCAAAATACTATTCATATTGAATTTATTCAACAATTACCATTATTTAAAAGCATACTTACAGCTAATTTTCTGAGTTCTAAACAACTTAAAACATGAATCAAAAAGTAAGTCCTATTGAATTGTTAATATTAAAATAAATGTTTTGAGCCGAAAGTAGTAATTTTTTGTTTTAATTTGTAAAAATTGGATAAATAAAAACGCAACCCAATGAGCCAGTCAATAAAAAAATGGAAAGACCTAAGTATCCGACGAAAAATAGGATCTGGATTTATTTTAGTAATTGGGATCTCGGTAATTACTGGAATAATTGTTCTGATAAATCTCTTGCATATTTCAAAGAAAATGGAAGAATTATCTGAAGTTCATATACCAACAGTTCACGGATCTAACCAATTAATGCGACTTTGGCTTGAAACGAGTGAACAATCGCGTTCTTATGATTTTACTGGAAATGACTATTTTAAAAATCAAACCAACATAACATACCCTCGACTGGAAACTGTGTTAAAAGGTTTTCTTGAATTAACTAAAGAAAGGGCCGAAGAGTTGAAAGGTAAAGGAGTATTCCTAAAAGAGTTACAGTCTTACACAACCGAATTCAAAAATACAAGAGAAATTTATGAATCAATTGCAACTGAATTCCACAATGATAGAATCAAGTTTAGCCAAGCCTTATTTGATTTAAATAATAAATTTTCCACATCAGGACATAATGAATTGAAATTTCTGGCACAATTTAACGCTCGTATAGCAGAATTAAACCAATATTTATTTGAGCGAAAAGGACTTGATATAAGCAAATTAAAACCCCAATTTGAAAAAATCAGTGCAGACATACCTTATATGGGTACATCAGGGGAGTTTTCAAAAACATCTGCTTCATTATGTAATGAAGCGATTAAAATTGTTGACACATATCAAAAAATGCGTTTGGCTGAGATTAAGAATTTCGAAGCAGCTAAAAATGTAATGTGGGAAGTAAAGGCCTCATCTGATATTGGTTTAGACCAGATAATGGTAATGGGTAACACCAGCAATCTGGTTATTAAGCAACAAAGAAACATTCAGATACTTACAATTATTCTCATCATAATTTTGGGTGTTTGGCTTATTTGGTTGCTATCAAACTCAATTGGGAAACCGATTGAAGAAGGCATTCAAATGGCTGAGAAAGTTGCAGCTGGCGACCTTACTGATTTTATTAATGTTAACAGAAATGATGAGGTAGGCCGTTTAGCTGCTGCGCTCAACAAGATGACAAAAAACCTTAACATCCTCATATTAGATATCATACAAACATCACAAGAGATTATTGAATCAAGTGAGAGCTTGAATATAAAAGCCCTTGAGCTTGCTGAAGGCGCCAACCAACAAGCTTCTTCAGCCGAAGAGGTTTCTTCTTCGATGCAGGAAATGCATGCTAATATTCAACAAAACACCGAAAACTCCAGAGAAACTGAAGTAATATCAACTAAAGCAGCAATTGCCATGGTGGAAAGTGATAAAAAATCAAAAGAAGCATCGCTCCACCTTGAAGAAATCACCAGCAAAATATCGATTATCAGCGACATTGCCTTCCAAACCAATATATTAGCACTTAACGCTGCCGTTGAGGCTGCTCGTGCCGGTCAGGAAGGACGAGGCTTTGCTGTTGTTGCAGCGGAAGTTAGAAAGTTGGCGGAACGCACACAAATAGCTGCCCAGGAAATTACAAAAGCATCAAGAATCACTTTGGACTCTTCAAATCAAGCTAATACACTAATTGAGGAAATAACTCCTCAAATTGAAAAAACCGCCAATTTGGTACATGAAATATCATCGGCTTCAACTGAACAGGTTACCGGTGTTGAGCAAATAAACCTTGCTCTTCAGGAACTTAACCAGGTAACACAACGCAATGCAGCCAATGCCGATGATATAAGCGCGGCTTCACAGGAGCTTCAATTGTTTTCAAAACGGCTTGCCAAAGCGATAAAAAACTTTAAAGCACTTGATAAAAAAAATTAACAAAAAATTAACCAGAGATTCTAAGATATAAGCAGCAAACGAAGATTGTGATTCGCGCTTTTTTAATATGTATTTGATGGATTCAAATACCTAAGGATTCGTTTCTGTTTATATCTTAGTATTTATCAGTCCTGAAGATGCAGGTTAATATTAATGATTTAGTCACCACATAAATCCGATACTTCTTCCATAATCTTTCGTCGCTTATCATCCTTAAGATCAAGAGAATTAAGAATCTCGGGATGTTGAAGTAATTGCCGACAATGAACTATGTCTTTGTCAATTAAAATCTGCTTTTCAGCTTTTGTAAGCAGAGTAAGAGTCGTTATCGGAAAAACACCGAACTGTTCAATCAAATCCTTTAAACCATTTTCCTGAGGATGGTTCCAGCTCAACAGATTTAACCCCGAGCAGGTTCCAAATGATAATGCATCTGAAGTAAAACGTGTGTTGGTTACTATCCATCCTTCAAATGAAAGATCCTTAAATTCAGGCATCGACTTGCGCATTTTTATAATATCATCAACGCGCGAGCGTATATATAATGGAACCTGAACACTGGCAAATTTATCCTGACTGTTATAATATTTACACTCAACCAACCGCTGTGTGCCATTAGCCGTAGCAATCACATCAACTTCGTGGGTAACACATTTCCCGTTTATCTCTTGTCCTACTAAAACATCAAATCCTTGTTGCTTAAAAACCTGACCAATAAATTGCTCAAAAGGAAAGCCTGTTGGTCCCAATTGCATGATAGCATTTTTCAAACTATAACGAGCTGCCAGACTCCGTTTTTTACGCCTGAGCAACATAAAAGCGCGGGCATAAATGTTACGTGTAGTCATTCCTTCGGTAAGCCAGGATTGAATGTCTTTAACAATTTCTTGAATCAGCTCGTTCTCTGCACCAGCACGTCGTAAAGAGTTTTCGAGTTTTGAAGACGAAAATGGTTGTAATTCACCTGAAGCCTTCTTTATAAGTGGGTAATTTGACATATGTGTTTAATGTAATTAGGTTAAATCATTGCAATGTTAGCAATTCACCCGATTTTATCCTAATTATGGACCTTCAGATTTTTTAGGGTTAAAAAACTAGATTTTTATAAAAAAAAGAACCCTATTTTAATCTTCCAACAATAATTCCCATGATTCTTTTTTGAGGCTGAAGGAAATCTCTTAAAGGTTCATCGGTTATGACCACCTTTCGCTTAGATGAAGAAGCATGAATAAAATGCAATCGTCCATCCTGATGAAAAGCAAAACCAACATGCGAAATATCCAACCCTTCAATTGAAGTTACCAATGCAATTACATCACCGTTATTTACTAAATGAGCTACCGATTCAATGTTATTTGTGGAAACATATTTCATTTGATAAGTTGCAATTTGCTTCTCTATAGATTTTATCTCCTCAAGAAACTCATTGTTGCTAAGTTGTTTATATGATTTAGGATGTGTTGACATAAAATTAACGGCAACATCCAAAGTAGAATCACCAATCTGATCACTTATAATATCAATTAATCCTTTATGCTTATTATCATGGAACCAGTCGGAAAAATAGTGTAACCGCGAAGGATATCCATTTATTATGCCATCACGATATCGAAATGTGGCTAACTGGTTAACAAAATTTCCAAATTCGGTTTTCTTACTATTTATGCATACAGATGCAGCCAAAACATACTCCACAAATGTGGTGCAATCGACATTTCGAAGGTTTATAACCAAATGCTCCTCCCCTTCTTTTTCGAGAGTTGATACCACATAAGGCGTTTCGAGAAACAATTTTGCAACATCAATAATACAAGTATTAAGGGCTTTTTCTTTCCCGTTGACTTCTTCAACAAGTCTCATAAAGAACAATGTATCAGCTGCGGTAGCCGATACTAGTATATTCTGTTCTTTATTATTTTCACACGACTTTATCTTGTCGGTATTAGATTGTCCCTGACATGAAATAAACATATTCAGGATAAAACATACTAAAACTATAGATCTCACCATTTTAGAGTTTTAATTTATTAGTATATTATAACACAAGGAGTTTAGTTAAGAAAATTGGTTTAGCCCCGACTGCTCCCGAAGAACCTTTTCTAAACAACGTTGAATTATGATACAACATTTATTAAACATTATAAAATTAAGTAAATAACTGCAATTTCCCACCTTATAGGTTGTAGATATTCCAGCACAAAATATATCAAAAAAGCAGTATTGTTATGTGACCAATTTGCTGTCTTTAATATAGTTGCAAATCAAAACACTTTCCTTTAGTCATTGATTATAAAGACTCTAAAGTCAAGCTTTCACTTGTGAAATACAATAGTCAAATCGGATGTGGGAACATTCTTCCACACCAACACCAGCAACCCCTATACGCTTTCGGGTGCCACCGTAGCCTCCGGGGCCGTGCCTCTGCGCGATCAGCAAGTAACTTACAACGCCTTTAAACAACCCGTCTCCATTACCGAAAACGACTATCTGGCCCAGTTTGATTACAATAGCAACGGGCAACGGGTGAAAATGGCGCTGCGACAAAACGGAGCCCTTAAACTAACGCGTCATTACCTGGGGGGCTGCTACGAAAGCGACCTGGGTATTGCGGGTACCAAAGAAAAGCTTTATCTTGGTGGTGATGCTTACTCAGCCCCTGCTGTGTATGTAAAACAAGGTAGCCAAAGCTGGCAGCTTTATTACATTTGCAGGGATTATCTGGGCAGCATTACACATTTGGTTGGCAGCAACGGCTTGCTGACTCAGGAGTTGAGTTACGATGCCTGGGGTCGCTTACGCAACCCCGTAAACCAGGCGGTTTACAAACCGGGAAGCGAACCCGATCTGTTTTTAGGCCGCGGCTACACCGGACATGAACATCTGCCCTGGTTTGGACTGATAAACATGAACGGGCGTTTGTACGACCCCGCCCCCGGCCGCTTTCTTAGCCCCGACAACTATGTTCAGGCACCTGATTTTTCGCAGAGCTATAATCGGTACGGGTATTGCCTCAATAACCCACTAAAGTACACAGACCCTTCAGGAGAAAAATGGAAATGGAAATGGTTAAATCCGATATATTGGTTGAGCGAAGGCATGCAATTGATAAACGACAACACCACCGAATTAAGGCAAAAAATGACAGATATCGGGGTACCTGATTTTAATGTGGGATATAATTCTTCCCAAGGGAGTTTTCATTCTATTAATAATAGCGGTAATATCTATCATTCAGATAATTTAAGCCATTTCAATCCGGCAGTAAATGTTGAAAGAGGGCTAAATCAAATGAGGTCCTCTTATGGATTGTCCACCGACAACCTAAATAGCTGGGATTTGGCCG
>CAZSQG010000092.1:0-14686 GCA_964608615.1 uncultured Marinilabiliaceae bacterium | reverse complement strand
TTATTGACACCGAGATTGAAGGCGTTTACGGAAAACATATCATTGACGTGGGTTGCGGCACAGGCAACCTCTCTTTAAGTCTGTCGGCATCAGGAGCTTTTGTTACCGGCATTGATCTGGATGAACCTATGCTCTCCATTGCCCGCAAAAAAGGTGTTCTTGAGAAACGAGCATCTTTTTTAAAACTGAATATGTTAAAATTACAGGAGTTTTTCCCGGTCAATTCACAGGATGCTGTAGTTTGTTTCGGAAATACGCTTGTTCATTTGCAGCGACCCGGTGAAATACTGGCCTTTTTTAATCATTCTTACAAGGTTTTAAATCCAACGGGCAAACTTATTCTACAAATAATCAACTACGATTATGTGCTAGACCAGGGCTTAGATAGCTTGCCTGTAATTGACAATGAATTCATCACTTTTGAAAGAATATATGAATTCAGAGAGCAGGATGAGTTGATTAATTTTAAAACCATTCTTACTGTTAAGCAAACAAAGCAGGTAATACGAAACAGCGTACCATTACTACCAATTCGTCGCGATTTATTATATCACTTATTGGATGAGGCCGGCTTTAATCAAATAAATTTTTTTGGAAGTTTTGACCGGGCAACAATGATAAAAGAGTCGTTTCCTTTAATTATTACTGCAGCAAAATAATTTATCAAACAATCATATACTACCATTAGCAGTTTAAATCAGAATCTGATTTTCCATTGAAAACAAAGCTATATACTACTGATAAAGAATTAATTTTACACAAGAACAGACCTCTTCTTAAAACGCCAGGCTAATAAAGACCATTTAAATAACAACTCCTCACCTGACTCAGGTAGATCTGAGTCTTTTTTAGATTTTAACACAAAATCTTTCTTAATCACCTTACATGATGACCTTTTGTCACCATTAAAAACAGCAACCATATACATTCCAGATGGAAATTCAGCCAGATTAACAACATAGGTATTTTTACCTTCTTTAGGATAATAATACTCAGAATTTATAATCCTCCCATTAAGGTCAACCACTTCAACAACAACCCTATTCTCATCAGGAGAATAAAAATCAATCGATAACAGATCAACTGTAGGATTAGGATAATGATTCAAAATCCTTAATGGGGTCGATTGTTCCTTGTCAGGCATAGGCGGATTGTGAGGCATTCCTCCCTGTTTAGAAGGACCTACTATCAGAAACACTCCATAATCGGGAGCAGTATGCTTAAATCGTGCCTTATCCGGTATATTGCCATAAGGTAGCTCAACCTTTGACAAAAGCATAGAGATGCCTATTGTTCCTCCATTATAAGTACCGGACGAAATGGGTCCTGCATTATAGTTAGAAACATCATAGATTTTGTATTCCGAACCATTAGCCAAAAATCCAGACAAATCAACATTAACGGTATTTTGCTTACCCCAGTTATAAATCACCAGATTGGCCCGACCTGATTCATAATAATTTTTTCTCAGTATGTATTCTGTCTTATCCGGAAGTTTTGAACTATAAGTACTATTTTTATCTTGACCACTGGAGGCTTTCCAGGCATCAAATGATTGTGATTCAAAAAGTCCGTTTCTGTATTGGTTATAATTGAAATAAGGATTGGATATATTTTGAAAATTATCGAAGGAAATTAGTTGCATCGAGCTAGAAGATGAAAAAACTGAATTACCTGAAAATTTCACAGAATTCCATTTCTTGATTACGTAAAAATTACAATTGCCCATGTAATTGTTTGAACATTCGGCATTAACATTCGCAGCTTTATAACCCAATTGAATCCCAGCTTTTGCGTAATAATCGGGTCTGTTAAACAGATAATTCGATTTGATAAAAATACGGTCCGCAGGTTGACCACCTCCTACTAAAATATGTCTTTCTAAAAAATCATTGCCTGGTAATCCATTATTAAACATCATATTACCTTCAATGGTAAACCCCTGAATACTGCCCCCTTCCGAATAGATGTGAATTCCTAACCCAAAAGAATTAAAAAGAATGTTATCACGAATCAATCTGGTTCCAGTTCCATTTTGCCCATAAATACCGTGTCCGTGTCCACGGTCATCACCTATGGATCCATTATTATAAATTATGCAACCATATATCTCTGAATCGAGGGCTGTACTCCAGAAGCCAATTCCATTCCCTCCGCAGTTATGAATGATACAATTAATTAATTTGTTGTTCTCGCCTAAAATACAAACGCCATCCGTATCATCAACATCTCCCAAATATTCAAGTCGAGCAGTACTTGAATTGGTAATAATAAGCCCATAATACCATGCATACTCACCTTCTATTTGTAATATTCCATCCAAATCTCCAGATCCCACGCCATCGATAACCACTCTATTACCGGGAACATTTCTAACAATTATTGGAGCATTATTTTTTCCTGTCAATCGTGAAACAAATTCACCAACATAAGTTCCCTCATAAATCCAGATGGTATCTCCCGCATTAATTTTAGTTGGTTGTTTTAATGCTGTTTGTAAATCCCAGGGCTTGGTTATAGATCCATTTCCTGAAGGTGATCCAGCTGTCATAACATAAAATGATCCAGCATCAATAACCTGAACAGCAATAAGGAATGTTAAAATAATAATAAGTCTAGTTTTCATTCCATCGTTGGTTAAATAGTTTGAACAGTAAAAGAAAAACGAAAAGACGCTTAATTTTATTGTCTTCAATGAAAGTCAGGCTTAATAATGAAATGGTTTTCTCAAGTAATTTAACGCTTATGAGTAAAGAAACTAATAAAACCAACAGCTTTATTAAAACAAAAAAGGATGCTATCTCTGTAAGCACCCAACATAATTCTTATTCATAATTTTAAATCAAGCAATTATCTCAGCTCCTTTTAATAAATTTTTAAATCGTGGGTTTTGAGGTACAAATTCAGGTACTAAATCCATCATACGAAGAACTATTGACTCCTCAGGTTCTAAGTAAACTACATCTAATAATTCTTTAATAACCTTATTGATTTCATTATAATTACAAGGACAAACATGTCCGATCATAATTTTACTATTATACGTTTGAATCGTATTTTCCTTAGAAGCCAGCAATTCTTCGAACAGTTTTTCACCAGGTCGTAATCCAGTGAATTTAATTTCGATATCTACTCCAAGTTTTAACCCCGACAGCTTAATCATTTTTTCAGCCAAATCAAGTATTCTAACAGGTTCTCCCATATCAAACACATATATTTCACCCCCATTACCCATAAAGGCGGCTTCAAGAACCAATTGACAAGCTTCCGGTATAGTCATAAAGTACCTGGTAATCTCTGGGTGTGTTACTGTAACAGGTCCTCCTTGTGCTATCTGCTTTTTAAAAAGAGGAACAACCGAACCATTTGACCCCAGCACATTACCAAACCGTGTAGTAACAAAAGCTGTTTTCATTCCTGGAATTTGTGATAGTGACTGTATATATATCTCACAGATTCTTTTGGATGTACCCATTACATTAGTTGGGTTAACAGCCTTATCCGTACTAACCATTATAAACTTCTCAACGCCATATTCGACTGACAAATCGGCCAATAACCGAGTGCCCCCAATATTCACTCTGACCGCCTCATAAGGGGCATCTTCCATAAGGGGCACATGTTTGTATGCAGCTGCATTAAATACAATATGAGGCCTGTGTTCGTTAAAAACATTGATCATCCTGTTTTTATTTGTAATATCGGCCAAAACAACCTGAAAGGGCGCATCATAATGTCGTAAAATAATCTCTTGCTGCAAATCGTAAAGAGCCGACTCGGCTTGATCAAGCAAAATAATTTTTTTTACTGGAAACATAAGTAGCTGCCTTACTATTTCTGAACCAATTGATCCGGCAGCACCTGAAACCAAAATTGTTTTATTTTCAAGTCCAAGAAGTATCTTTTTCTGGTTTAATTGAATCTCGTCCCTACCTAATAAATCTTCGATTCGAACATCCCTGATCTGATCACGGTTTGAAATACCATTTACCCAATTACCAACTGAAGGCATCACTTTTAACTTCCAGTTTCTTTTCAAACACTCATCGGCAATGGCTTGCTTATGCTTAACAGTAACATTTGAAAGAGCCAGGATAATCTCTTCAATATCTTTAAATTTAGTATTATCTTCCAATAAGACTTTCCAACTGGTTACAGGAATTGAATGTAAATTCATATTCCATTTTGAGGGCTCATCATCAACAAAACCAATAACCTGATACTGATTATCCTTATCATTTTTAATAGCCTCAAGCGTTATAAGACCAAGGTCTCCGGCACCATAAATCACAGCATTAACAGTACCTTTTCGTTGCGTTAAATAGGAGTATGTTTCCCTTACTGCCAGCCGAAATCCAAACCCAAGAAGGACGACTAACATAAAATGAAGTACAAGAACCAACCGGGGAATTATTGACTCATCACTCCATTTTAACAATTTCACCAAAACATCAGACCCCATCAAAAAAGAAAAAGCGACAAAGCAGGCAATTAATAATACTCGAAGCTCTGTAAAGTTGGTATGGCGAATTACGCCTTTATGAACTCCAAAAATAAAAAAAACAATTGTGTAAACAATTGTAGCATAAAAAGATCCGGATAAAAACTCGGAGACGCTATAAAACGGTAAGGAAAAATTCAGTCTTAAAATATAGGCAATAATAAATGCATTAGCTATTAGTACAACATCAATAGCCAATATCCACCAGGGAGAAATAATACGTCCGTTAAAAACTTTTATTAATATCTCTTTCATAACATTATACCCACCTGTTTAATCACACCTCACTCCAAGTATCTCAACCGAAAATCAATTTCACAAAACCCAATTTTACAGGTAATAGCTGATCTGAAAACTAACTCAAATATGGATCAAACCAATGGTATATGCAATTCATTTTTTACCAGTAACCTTTAAAATTACATTAACAACCCATAAATAACAATGAGCGAATAAAAACCAAAAAACAAACTTTTCAAACATTATAACAAATTGTTTTGTCAATATAATAAACTTTGAATTCACCTTGTACATAGATGATTCAATTTTCACTAGCCTTGACAAATAATTCGAGAAAAAACGAAAATAATTTTCGAAGACGACAATATTATAACAGACTTATAAACAATCACCCTGACTAAATAATTCGTTATTAAATGACAATTCCATTTTAAAGTTATGATTCAATTTGTTCATTCATCCGCAAAAAAAAGAAGTTGTATGGATAATTTAACTCTGTATATAAAAAAAATGTAAAGTGTCAAAAAATCTTTCCTTAAATTGTATTAGGGTAAACTGCTAATAAAATATCGTAATAATTAAAACTCCTATTATACAATAATATTTGATTCAAGGATTTAGTGTCTAAAAAAAAGCCTTCACTTATGAAACATTTTAACGGCCTTAATCACAAACTGATTGTTGTTTTGATTTCATTGCTGATTACAAACAACTTCCACGCACAAGAAACCCTTGGTGACAATCACACTAAAATTATTCAGAAAATTGATGGAGATTATCCTATCTCGTTAGCTACCTCTGCTGAAGTGTTACAGACCGACAACAATATTGATGTTACTTTTTACCATATTGCGGTTGATATTGACATTACTTCAAAGACTATTTCAGGTGATACATATATTGAATTAGTCCCGGTAACAGATGGCCTTACTCAGGTAAAACTGAATTTCCATTCAGGTTTTACCATCACCAATGTTATGGAAGAGGAGGTATCATTACCCAACACCTCCTACACTTGGGTAGGCGACATCTTAACTATTAACCTTACAAAAAGCTATAACACTTCCGAAACGGTTAAGATACGTATTCTCTACAATGGTGAACCGCCTTTGGCCGAAGGATCGTATATTGATAAAGGCTTCCGGTTCGATCAATACACTTCTTCTAAAGGTACAACTATTCCTGCCATCGCCACCTTTTCGACCCCCTATTTATCGCATTACTGGTTTCCCTGCAAAGATGGAACAACCGATAAAGCCAACAGTGTATGGGTTGACATCACCCTTCCCGACGTAAGCTACGATGGCAAACAGCTTATTGGCGTTTCAAATGGCCTTATGACAGGAGAAACAACAGATGGGGCTAAGCGAACCTTTAAATGGCAGCACAATCACCCAATTGTTCCCTATTACATAATGGTGGCCGCTTCCAACTATGAGAAATTACAAGTAATTTATAATAAAAACGGGCATAACTTCCCGATTGAACACTATGTATTTCCCAATCACTCTGTTGCGGCTTCAGACGGAGTTAGTTTTTTACCTGAGGTGTTTGATACATTTATCAGCTATTTTGGAGATTATCCTTTCAAAGATGAGAAATTTGGATTTACTCAGATAGCCGTGGAAGCAGGAATAGAAAACCAGACCAATCCCATAATGTTTTCTCTGGACCAAATATGGCGTGTGAACATGATTCATGAATTATCGCATATGTGGTTTGGTACTTCCATTACCAATATAACCTGGCAGCATGTTTGGTTAAATGAAGGATTTGCTACCTATGCTGAGGCTTTGTATCATGAAGACAATGGTAGCATAGAAAGTTACCATTCGCACTTAAATTCCATGAGTGTTCGGTTTAACAAAAATGAACCACTATATCTTGCTGATGATTCTGATTATAAAAGTATTTTTAATGAAATTGCCTATAAAAAAGGGGCCTGGGTTCTTCACATGCTTAGAAAATATATAGGTGATGAGTTGTTCTTTAGCTGCATTAAAAGCTACGCGCAAGGCGATCAGTTTTTATACAAACATGCATCTACCGAAGACTTCCGCGATCATTGTGAATCAATCAGTGGCGTTGATTTAGATACTTTCTTTGACCAATGGATTTACGATAAAGGGTATCCGGTTTACACAAACTCCTATTCTTCAAACCCTTCCGAGAATACTATTACATTGAACATTGTTCAAAAACAAAAAGAGCTTTATTCATTAAGAGAAGTTTTTGAAATGTACCTCGATGTTAAATTCTATTTCTCGGACGGAACAACACAAATCGAACGGGTTTTAAACAATACCAAGGAGCAGGAATATACTTTTACATCCAATAAAATAATTACCAATGTTGAAATTGATCCTGAACAATGGGTGATTCGTGAATCCTTAAGCAATCAAAAGAAAATTGTGAGTTTTGAAATTCCTGGACAAGTTTCAGCTATAATTGATGAGTTAGCTTCCACAATAATTGTTACTCTTCCGGAAGGTACAGAAACATCTGCTCTGTTGCCCATAATTACAGTATCAGATAAGGCAACAATTTCTCCAGCCTCGGAAACCCCGGTAGATTTATCAGACAATGTGGAAGTTTATACCGTTACCGCTGAAGACCATACAACAAAAAACTATACATTGTCTCTCAACTTTATTTACACAGGAAACGATATTTCAACCTTTACCATCGATGGACAAATCGGTGAAACGGTAATAGATAATGAAGCTTCCACAATATTGGTTAAGATGCCAGCCGGAACCGAACTGAACAACCTTACCCCAACCATTACTGCATCTCCCAATGCCACAGTATCTCCTGCATCCGCTGTTGCTCAGGACTTTTCATCCGGCCCGGTTGAATATACTGTAACGGCTGAGAGTTTGTTGGAGCGAACCTACTTGGTTACAGTTACCCATGCTAGTAATATCAAGCAAATAACAGCTTTTACCATTGAGGGACAAGTAGTTGCAACCAGCATTGACCAGATAAACCATACCATTGCAGTAACCATGCCCTATGGCACCGACCTTTCAAACCTGGCACCAACCATCACTGTTTCCGACCAGGCTACTGTTTCTCCTGCTTCGGGCCAACCGGTGAACTTCTCAACGGGTGCTATTACCTTTACAGTAACAGCTGGTGACGAAACTAACCAAATTTACACAGTGGATGTAACCAATGAAATACTAAACGGCTTGAAGGAAGTGAACGATAATAAGATCGTGATTTCTCCAAACCCAACCATCAATTTGGTTGAAATTATAAGTAATAAGCCCATTAAAAAAGTGGAAATTTCTACCTTGAATGGTGTCGTGATAGGTTCATTCAATTACACTGGCATCCATACAACAAAAATCAATCTTGAAGAATTCGGAACCGGGATATTCATCCTAAAGGTTACATCTTCAGACAACTCATCTGTTTTCACCAAAGTAATGGTCAACAAATAAGAAGATTTTTTTCTGAAAAAAGAAAAGCCGTTGGTAAAAACAACGGCTTTTTTTTTATTGTACAACTAATAAAACTTCAGAATTACAACATATGATGATCTATAAATAGCATTACATAAAGCAACAAAGCTGAGCAATACTTTACAACACTAATTAACCATTAATTACAATTTGAAAAATTCGAATTTTCAACCAGATTTTTTGTCATATAAAAAGCATCAATCGTGTAAATTTTAAAGTGATCAGTAAAAATTAACATACACATAGAGTTCAATTTTAATAAATTTCGCACAAATCGAGTGATGACCTATCACCATATTTGAACCAAAACATTTCCAAAAAGGTAAGTTCCTGGTTAAACTGTGTTTGAAAAGAAACAAATCAACTTACTACTTTTAAATAAAGGGAATGAAATTCCGGATTTGAGTAAAAGCAGCAAAACTCAAATGGCAATGACATCATAACATGTGCAAGAACTATTTAACGATGCCCTCTATGAAATGCTTTACCACTATAATTAGCCGGTCCCTCACAATAATATTCATTTTTATTACAACCGTGCTAACAGGTCAGGGAACTGAAATCCAAATCGGCAAAAAAAAGTTTTCGGAGAATCCCCCAATCTCTCAGGCCTCTGCCGCCGATGAACTGGAAACCGATTTTAACATTGACATCCTATTTTACCATTTAGATATTGACATTGATATAGATAATGAATACATAGATGGCTCGGTATATATTGAACTTAACCCAACCATTAACAATCTGGATCAGGTAAAACTCAACCTCCACAGTTCTCTTTCAATAACAGAAGTATCAGAGAATGCAGAGAGTTTTTCGCGTTCAGGGCGGGTTGTAACCATTAATCTGGATAATGAGTTTGACACGAATGAAACCGTTAAGCTGCTAATAAAATATGAAGGATCTCCTGAAATAGTTGATGGCACCATTAAAGGATTTCGTTTTGATTCGCAATCCGGAGCCCCGGCCATTGTTACACTAAGCACCCCTTACTTATCGCATTACTGGTTTCCATGCAAGGATGGACCGACCGATAAAGCTGACCGTATTCTGGTTGATATTACCATACCAAATGAATCCTATAATGGACACCCGTTAATAGCCGTATCAAACGGATTACTAGTCAACGAAACAATTACTCCATCTGGGAAAAAGAAATTTTCGTGGCAACACAATCATCCCATTGTACCCTATTACATGATGGTAGCTGTTTCAAACTATCGCATTATTGAAAGAACTTACAACAAAAACGGCCACAATTTTCCATTAACCTATTACATTTTTCCTAATTCATATACCACAGCTGAAAATACAATTCAAAACTTCTACAAGGCTTTTGATGCCTTTATTGAGTACTATGGCGATTACCCCTATAAAGATGAAAAATACGGCATGACTCAGATTGTGCAAGACTGGGCAATTGAAAACCAGCCCAATGCCATTGTGGGTAACGTATCTTCAGGGGGTTATGAAACGATGGTGCACGAACTCTCACATATGTGGTTTGGAGCTTCGATAACTAATCAAACATGGAACCATGTTTGGCTTAACGAGGGCTTCGCCACCTATTCCGAAGCCCTGTACTACGAATATAATAATGGCAAAAGTAAGTATCATAGTCATTTAAATAGCATGAATGGGAGATGGTCGGGCCAAAGACTCTATATGAGTGATGATTCAGACCCCACTAAGATTTTCCAACCCGTTTATTATCAAAAGGGTGCCTGGGTGCTCCACATGTTAAGGGGGTACCTTGGAGATGATGTATTTTTTAACTGCATCAAAACTTATGCTCAAAACCCTGATTTCAAACACAAACATGCAACCACAAATCAATTTCGAGATCATTGTGAAAACATTAGCGGAGTTGATCTGGATAATTTCTTTGATCAATGGATTTATGATTCTTCGTATCCCGATTATGAATATAAATATGAGTCGTTCCCTGAGGAAGGAAAAGTAGGCCTTACCATTTACCAATCGCAGAAAGAACATTACAATGAAAGGGAATGTTTCGAGATGTTTGTTCCGTTAACATTAACCTTTGCAGATGGAGAAAAGGCAGAAGAACGTGTATTCAATAACAAACAAACCCAAACATTTTATTTTGATTATGGCAAGGAATTGGCAGGAGTTTCCATCGACCCTGAACAATGGATTATTAGAGAAATTAAGTATGAAAATGACTTATTAGTTCCTCAACCTCCTAAGATAAAGAGCTTTTCCATCCCGGGTCAGATAGGAGAAAGCAGCATCAACCATCAGGAGGGAACTATTTTAGTAACCATGCCCAATGGAACCAATTTAGCATTATTAATTCCAACCATCATTATTTCGGGTAATGCCTCTGTATCACCTGCTTCTGGATCCTCAAGAGATTTTAGCGCTCCGGTTATTTACACAGTTACTACTTCAACCGGAACAGTAAAAGAGTATACAGTTACCGTAATTCAAGAAATCAACTCAGAGAACAAAATATTGCAATTTAACATCCCCTCTCAAATTGGCGAATCCATTATAAATCATGAGGAGCATACCGTTATCGTAACAACGCCCTTTGGAACTGATCGAAGTGCTTTGACTCCCCAAATTAAAATTTCATCCAATGCCACCATTGAGCCTTCACTGGGAACCACTAGTAATTTTAATAGTCCCGTAAATTATAAAGTCACTGCAGAAGATGGCTCTGAAGCAAATTACACAATTACGGTAACTAATAAACTGGGTACTGAAAACCTGATTACTTCATTTGAAATTTCAGGACAAACTGAGCCCTCCCAAATCAAACAGGAAGACAGAACCATCAGTGTTATAATGCCATATAATACTGATAGGTCACACCTCACACCAATCATAGCACTCTCCGACTCGGCCTCGGTTAACCCTGAATCCGGTGTAGAAAGAGATTTTTCCAACACTGTTAATTATACCGTATCGGCCGAGAACACCAACACTCGGGTGTATTCGGTTACTGTAACTAATGAAAAGAATGATGAGAATCTCATTCAATTGTTTACCATTTCCGGACAGATTGGAGAAACGGTAATCAACCAGGAAACACATACCATTGATATTATCATGCCATTTGGAACCAACCGATCGGCACTGATCCCTATAATTGAAATATCGGAAGCAGCATCGATCAACCCTAAATCAGAGGTTGAAAACGATTTCAGTAACCCTGTTAAATATACTGTAACGGCCGAAAATGGAGTCTCTTGTGTTTACAACGTTTCTGTAATCAACATAAAGAACCATGAAAACCTGATAACTACATTTACAATTCCGGGACAGGTTGGTGAATCTCTTATTGATCAAGATGAACGAACCATTCTGGTCACCATGCCTTTTGGTAGCGACCAATCTTCATTAACACCGGTGATAAAAGTTTCTCAAGAAGCATCCGTTAATCCAGAATCAGGGGTAACAAAAGATTTTACTAATCCGATAAGCTACATAGTAACTGCTGAAAATGGCGATAAAGCAACCTATTCCATCACGGTTAACATTAAGCTAAACGACCAGAATCAGATCGAAACTTTCACCATTCCAGAACAAAGTGGTTCTACACAAATTAGTCATGAAGCCCATACAGTATTTGTAAAAATGCCTTATGGAACCATCTTAAACGACTTAACCCCTGTAATCACATGCTCGGGTGGAGCGACCATTGATCCGGCTACAGGCATATCTCAGGATTTTTCTTCATCCGTGGATTATTCCGTAACAGCTCAAAATGGAAGTACTGTAAAATATGCTGTTACGGTGAGTAATGAAAAAAATAACGAAAATTTCATCACA
The DNA here is from genome assembly GCA_964608615.1 of uncultured Marinilabiliaceae bacterium. GTDB lineage: Bacteria > Bacteroidota > Bacteroidia > Bacteroidales > Marinilabiliaceae > CALEUX01. Next base: position 2,674 of record CAZSQG010000092.1, on the reverse strand, counting down.
TCCTTTTCCATTCCCGGTCAGATTAGTGCAATAATAGATGAACCCAATCATACTATAGAGGTACTGTTACCATTTGGCTCCAACCGTTCATCGCTTACACCAATTATTGAGATCTCTCAAGCAGCTTTCATAACTCCGGCCTCAGGGATCTCAGGAAATTTTACTGTACCCGTTGAATACATTGTTACCGCCGAGAACGGTGATAAACGATCCTACACCGTATTGGTAAACAACAAACCAGGTACTGCAAACCAGATTACCTCCTTTACAATACCCAACCAGATTGGAACCACAACTATCAGCCATACAAACAACACCATACAGGTTTTAATGCCCTATGGAACCAACCGCTCATCGCTAACCCCAAACATTTCGGTATCCGACTCTGCCTCGGTTAGTCCTGCGTCAGGGATAGCCAATAATTTCACTACTCTGACCCAATACTCCGTTACTGCCGAAAATGGAGATAAACGGACCTATTCAGTTATTGTAAGCAATGAAATGAATAGCGAAAATCTGATCACAGCTTTTACCATAGAAAGTCAAATAGGTGAATCAATCATCGATCAGGAACATCAAACCATTGAGATTCTGATGCCTTTTGGCACCGATCGCACTTCGCTCATCCCTAATATCGAAGTTTCTTCAGGAGCCTCTGTTAGTCCTTTGTCGGATGAAGAACACGACTTCGAAAATCCGGTTGAATTCACCGTTGCAGCCGAAAATAGCCTGACACGCATTTATATCGTAACAGTAAACAATAAACTAAATGATCAGAATCAAATCATTGAATTCTCCATTCCTGACCAGATTGGCTCTTCACAAATAAACCATATCAATCATACCATTGAGGTAATAATGCCTTTTGGAACAGATAGATCGTCGCTTACTCCTACCATTAAAATTTCACCTGCAGCATTGGTTAACCCTAATTCTGGCATTAGCGGGAACTTTACAAATCAGGTAAATTACACCGTCACCGCAGAAAATGAAGTAGCTCAACTCTATACCGTTTTTGTTACCAACCAGTTGAATAATGAAAATGAGATCCTTAAGTTTTCAATATCAGGACAAGTTGGGTCAACCATTATTGATCAGAATACCCAAACCATAGAAATTGTAATGCCATACGGGATAAGCCGTTCCTCACTAACTCCTGTTATCGAAATTTCTCCATCCGCCTCGGTTAACCCTGAATCAGAAACTCCCCTTGACTTCAATAACTCCGTAAATTATAGGGTCAGGGCTGAAAATGGAGAAACCCGCGATTACGCAGTAACTGTGTCCAACGAGAAGAATGATGAAAATCTAATTCTTGAGTTTGCTATTAACAATCAAATAGGAAGTTCCATAATTAATCACAAAGCTCATTCTATAGAAATAACAATGCCCTTTGGAACCAATAGAAACGCATTAATCCCCGCCATTACTATTTCAGAAGCCGCTTCAATAGAGCCTCTCTCTGGTGTTGCTCAAGACTTTTAAGTACCTGTAACCTACACTGTAACTGCCCAAAACGGAGATACCCAGTTCTACCAGGTAAGCGTCACCAACATTCAAAACACAGAGAATCGTATAGAATCCTTCATAATTCCCGGACAAATAGGAGCTTCCACCATAAATCAGACAAATCAAACCATTTCAATTGTTTTACCATACGGAATTGACAGAAATTCTTTAGCACCTGTCATTACTGTTTCTGATTCAGCAATGGTTAATCCTGCATCAGGGGTAGCTAGAAGCTTCATTAACCCGGCAACCTATACCGTAACAGCCGAGAACGGAAATCCTCGTACTTATACCATAACCGTAACCAATGAAAAAAATAATCAAAACCTTATCACCACATTTTTCATTCCAAATCAAATTCTATCAGCAATTAACCAAAATGATAGGACCATTAACGTATTGATGCCCGCATTAACGAACTTATCGTCCTTAGTTCCTACTATTGAAGTTTCACCAGCAGCATCGGTCAATCCAGCTTCCGGAGAAGCTCATAATTTCTCTGGCACGATAAGCTATGTGGTCAAAGCCGAAAACGGTGATCAAAACACCTATTACATTACGGTTGTTAATGAAAAGAATAATGAAAATCTTATCACTGCTTTTAGCATCCCTGGTCAATTACAAGCAAACATCAATCAGAACACCCATGCCATTGAAGTATTAATGCCTTTTGGAACCAACCGGGGTTCTCTGGTTCCTGTCATTTCATTATCTACAGCAGCATCCGTTAATCCAGCCTCCGGAACAAACCAAGACTTCACGGGAATGGTGACCTATACTGTAAAGGCTGAAAATGGCAATGAGCATACCTACTCTGTTACTGTTACCAATAAAGAGAATGATCAAAACCTGATCACCACCTTTAACATTCCCGGACAGGTGAAATCAACCATAAATGTGGATGCGAAGACAATTGAAATTTTAATGCCCTATGGCACCAATTTATCTGCTTTAGCTCCTTCCATTGAAGTTTCACCCGCAGCATCGGTAAGCCCTGCTTCCGGAGTCTCCCATAATTTTGCCGGAACTGTTATCTATACCGTTAAGGCTGAAAATGGTAATGAGCGTTCCTACTCTGTTACCGTTACTAATGAAAAAAATGATGAAAACCTGATCACTGCCTTTAATATTCCTAATCAATTGCAGTCAACAATTAGTCCGGAGG
>CAZSQG010000091.1:0-14741 GCA_964608615.1 uncultured Marinilabiliaceae bacterium | reverse complement strand
CGGTCGTGCAGCTTTCCTTCGTCCATTATCTGAAGGAATATATCGTACACCGAAGCATGTGCTTTCTCTATTTCATCGAATAAAACCACTGAATAGGGCTGCTGCCGAATTTTGTTGACCAGCATACCTCCTTCCTCATAACCCACGTAGCCGGGAGGTGCTCCATATAATAGAGCTGCCGAATGTTCTTCTTTAAATTCTGACATGTCGAAGCGAATCATGGCTTTTTCGTCGTTAAAGAGGGCTTCGGCAAGCGCTTTTGCCAACTCTGTTTTTCCGGTTCCTGTGGGGCCCAATAAAAAGAAGGAACCAATGGGCTGACCGGCCCGGTTCATGCCGCTGCGTGACTCAAGAATGGCATCGACCAATGATTTCAGGGCACTGTCTTGCCCCACCACCCGGCGGCGAAGCATATCTTCCATGTTCAAAAGACGTTCTTTCTCTCCTGCCTGAATTTTTCCAATCGGAATCCCGGTTTTACTGGAAACGACTGCGGCAATTTCATGAGTTGTAATCTCTACAACCCCGTTACCGGCATATTTTTGAAGTACCGTAAGCGATTGTTTCAAATAATCCAACCATTCTGAATAAGAATCAAAGTCATTTGTATCCTGACTTCCGGTAAGCTCTCCCATCAATACGGGGCCCAGCAAATTCTGCATGGAAATGTTTATCAACCTCAGCTCAGCTACTTTTTGAGCCGGCTGTTTTTGCTCATTGTTTTCTACAATGTATATTTGTTCGAATAAGTTTTTAATATTCCCCTCAGCCGTTTCATTAATCATTTTTACAGCCGACATGGTGCGGTCTAATAAATCGATGGCGGCATCCGGCAGTTTTCTATCTTTCACATATCGTTGTGCCAGTCTGGCGCACTCCGGCACACTTTCTTTAGAGACCGTAAGTTTATGAAACGCTTCATATCTGCCCAAAACAGCGTTTACCATCCGCGAGGCAGTATCCAGGTCGGGTTCATTTAGTTCGAGGACTTCGAAACGCCGGCTAAAAGCCTGGTCGGGCTCAATTATTTTTCGGTACTCATCCACCGATGTTGTGCCAATAATTGTCAGGTCGCCCCGTGATAATTCAGGTTTTAGAATGCCGGCAGCACCGCTGTTGCCCTGTTTGGGGTCGAGAAGGACATGTATATCATCAATAAATAAAATGGCTTTGTCCAGTTTGCGAATATCTTTTATAATTCCTTTCAGGCGGTCTTCAATCTCGCCTTTGTAGGTGGCGCCAGCCACAAGAGATCCCGTATCAAGTTCATAAACAGTAGCCCCCAAGAGAAAGGAAGGCGCTTTTTCTTCCACAATGCCAGAAATCAATCCTTCTACCAGAGCTGTTTTTCCAACTCCCGAATCACCGGTTATCAGAACATTCGGACGGCTGTGACGTCCGAGTATTTCCATCATCATCCGTATTTCACTGTCGCGTTCCACCACTGGAGCAACTCCTTGCTTCTGAATATCTGCATTTCTGTCGATACAATATTTATGAAGCGAAGTCATGGTGCTACCACCAAAACTTACTTCTTCCTGATCCTTTGTTGCAAACGAAGCTTTCACATCTTTATCAGCAATCACCGAATCGTGAATTTCTTGTTCCCGCAAAGGAAAGCTTCTCAGCTCATCAATGCTGAATCCGATTCCGGGTCTGGCCAGTGCGGTAAGCACGCACACCGGGTTAATTTCCAGAAGGCCCCATTTGAGGCGAACATTATCGGCTTCTTCAAAAACAGCGGCAATTGACTCATCAGCATCCACTTCACCATCGGATTTCCCTTTGGGTAAATCGTCTATTCTCACTTCGGCCCACTCTTCCAGGTAACCTGTGTCCTTGCCCAGGCTGGAAATGAAGCCTTTCAGGCCCATATCCTTATGTAACAAAGCCTTGAGCAAATGTGCAGGATAATATTTACCATTCCCGTATTCACGGGCAAAACTTTTGGCAATTTGCACACACGATTTTACCGAGTCGTTTAAATTCAAAAAATCCATGATTGTTTATTTCTGATATTCAATAATAAAAGATGCTGAGTTACCTTCAAAAAAAGACAAGTCTTCGACGCTGACAGTCCCAAAGTCTTTCTTTGATGACGCCACAATTGCTTCTTTAAAAATATAGATAAAACAACTTTGCACTTGATTTCAATCGCATGCAAAGTACTGTAAAGGGCTCCGGCCCGGGATGTTTACACTCAGGGGCTTTTACAAAACCGCTATTGATAATCAATAAGTTCACTCAACTAAATCTTTAGTTTTAAGCCTGCTCGTAGTCCGAATTCCACTCGGCACCATCGTCTCCTTTAATGCCGTCCAGTTTAATCACAAAACTCTTGGCCGGAAAATAAGGAGTAAGATGAATATCCAGGAAAATGCGATCTTTCTGGTTTGGATCCTGCTCAAAACGTTTAATTCTGAACTTCTCAATCAGACGATCAGGCCCCTGCACACCATCCAAAAACTTAACGATTTGTCCACGTAGGTCACGCTCAGTCTTTGTGCTCCAGTTTTCAAAAGAGCGACGGTTTAAGAAATCAAACAATACTTTGGTAATGTAATCGAACACCCGAACAACAGAGTAAGTCTGGAGACCAAGGTTATCGCCATTAAATAAAGTCTTTGCCGAAAAGGCCATTACTTTTCCGTATTCATTAACCATAGGAATGAGACCCATTTTTTCGAGTTGCGAAATCTCACTCTTTTTCAGGGGAAATACCACGCCATCAACTTCGTTGATGCTACCGAATTTTTTACCGGCAGTAACCTGCGACATCAGCGTTTGATAAACTTTTCCTGCCAGTGCAGCCGAAGGAGAAACATGAAGATCATCCTCTTCGCCCAACTCTTTGTATTTAGATCGACCTACTAACCAGTTACACGACATGGTGGTGTTACACTTATAAGTATCGCCACTGGCAAGATTGGAAGCAAAAAACATTTCTACAACATCATCAGGCTTGTCCAAATCCGCAAAGTCAGTGAACAACATAGCCTTATTGTCATGAGCAATTTTAGACCATTTCTCAACCACTTTATTTGAACCCAGATATCCAGGAATAGCTAATATTGAATAGTTCATTCTTAAGTCGAGTTTATCGTAATTTTGCTTCAACTCGTCAGCAATAAAATCGATAAACCGGGTGTTGTCGAGGTCGGTAATCTGCTCTTCCGAAGCATTCACAATTGTTATGTTTGGCACCTTATCAGCTTCGGTATTTCTGTAAAACAGCATTACCCCGCGATAAGCCTGTTCCAGTTCCCGAACAGCATCTACAGCAGTAAGTTGCGATTCGGAAAGTTTTTGAGAAACAACTTCAGATTTTTCTTTACACGCCTCAATCATATCATTGATACTCTCTGAGTTGTTCAACATTTCTATCCAGAGACCAATCTTGCTGTTAAGGCTGTCTCTTTCACTTTTTTTCTGACTGTCGGTTAAAAATATCCGTTTTCTGGCTTTTCTTTCGGGATTGAGGTTTTGAATACCATCAATAGAAGATTCCAGAAAATTAAAACCTCCAAATTTAGCCAGATTGTCAATAGATTCCTCAAATCTTGATTGCTTACCACCACCTTGGGCTTTACTTGCGGCAGCTCCAGGGGTTTGAGTAGCTTTAGCTTTTTCTTCAGCCATTGTACCGTGATTTTAAAACATTAGTAACTCTAAGATTTCAATTAATCGTTTGATAGCATTTATTTTTCTGCATCCAGTTCCAGCTTCAATTCTTCCAGGGCAGCTATTAAAGCCTGACGCGATTCTTCATTTTGAAGAGCTTTTTGCAAAACCTTATTAGTACGAAGTTGCTTCATAAAACTTGCATAAAAATTCTTCTTTTCGTTGAGATCATTCAGAAATTTACTCTGAATAGTAAGGTTCTTCAGGTTAAAGTCTCCAACATTTGAAAACTTAAAATTTTCTTGCACCAGGAGTCCCAATTCATCCTGGAACTCAACGTCAACATTGGGTTTAAAATGATTAAACACATCTTCAACGGAAGCAAGACCTTCAACTTTTTCAGGATTAACAGAATCGTCCGATGTAAGTTTCTCAACCAGAAGTGTTCTGTTTTGTGGAATATCAGAAATGCCCTCAGCTCCGTCAATCTTGGCTTCATTTCCACCAATTTCATAATCAAGAATTGCCATCTTAATTTTTTTTTTAAGAATTGAAATACATTAATTAAAAAGCAAGGAGCTACCGGAAGCTAAATCAGTTTCAGCATGCAAGCATAGTCTGAAAAAGTTTCCGGCTGTCTTCCTCTTCACAGCACTATTTTTACTGAGGCCAGTTTTGCTCAAATTCAGCACCACCAATTTTTAAGATTTGCGCAGATACTTCAAATGTTGTTGCCATAGGTGAAGATCCACTGATTTCAATACCCTCTTCGAAAGACGTGATGTAACCATTTTCCCATATCAATTCTTTCATTTTAGCTTCCTCATCACCTTTTTTGAAAATGATACTGCCAGAAATAGGCTTGAACTGATTTACCATTTGTTCAAGAATGGAGGTATCATCTGTAGATTCAATTCGTACACGAACTCTTCCACCATAAATATTAGAAGCAGGACGTCCTTTAACATCGACATCGCGCTCCAATTTGTAGTTACATTCCAGGACGTCAAACTCTTTGCCTCCCAGATTTAAAGTTGCTCTAAATGCCATAAATAAAAATTTAATTAATTAAACAATAAAAAAACAAATCTCCATGCAGAGATTAGAATTAGACTTTAAATAGTCCGTATAAAAAGCTTACCCATAGATTAAACTTTCAATAAATCCATGTATTCTGGATAAGCATAGCTTTTACTATCAGACGGCAATAGCGCCTGCAAATTTTCGTACAAAAAACTGATTTTCAACAAAAAAACAAACAATGATCTATTGATTTTATGCATCTGCATAACATTACAATAAACTATCTTCAGTAACCCAGTAGTAATTTTGCTTCAATGAACTAAATTTTTCGAATTCAGCTTTTTCGAATTTATGCTTTTGTTTTTCAAAATATTTAACCATTTCATCAAGTTTCTTATCTGAGATGATGTTTTTATCCAATAAATCCCGAATCCTTATCTGATATAAATACTCCATTTGTACAGGCATTGCAATAATTTCTCCTAAAGCATTACCAACACTCATATTCTGAATGTTCGGTTGAAGTGCTTCTTTAATTTTGCCACGTTCCAACCTGCTTATAATTAAATCTTTCAAGCGCATTCGCACTCCCCCGGTTGATTGGTATCTTTGTTGTGGGTTTCCAGTTGAAAGAGAATATTGATTGTTATCGGTAAGAGAAAACATATCAGATCTTGATGCTTGTTGTGATTCATCAATTACTTCAAACCGGGTTAGATCATCATAAAAAACCTGAAGATCATCGAATTCTTGCTGATTAAGCAATAAATATAAATCAAGGTTTTTCCTCACAAGATTTTCATCTTTGTTAACCATCCATATTGGGCTTATTGATCTGAAATTTTCAGTCAGCTCGCGTTTATACATCCCTGGTGAAGACAGATTATATTTTTCAAGAAAAACAGAATCGCACTTGTTTTTGCTGTTTCCTATATTACGAAAGGCTTTTTGATAGCTGTCAATAAGTAATTGATTATCTATTTTAACCTCGGTAATAAATGAATCCAAAATATTCGTAAACATTTCTAAAGAAATCATTTTTCCCTTCTCTGGAAAAAGAATAGCTCCATGGGTCATGCTACGATTAGGGTAATCAAGCCGATAATAATTTTTCTGGTTTTCAGTAAAAATATTTTCAGAACAAAACTGGCTGGCATCCACAATTAGTTCCTTCTTGTTTTTTGAAACTATTTCAGCATATCCATCAATAAATTCATTCAACTGTAATAAAAAATTGTTATACCTATTAGCGCGCCCATTATACACCTGATTACAAAATAAACGGCAATTGTTTGCCCCCAACCGATAAATCAAAGAAGAATAGGACTTATTATAATCTTGTCCATTTTCACCAATTAAAACAATAATATTGGTTGCATCAGTATCCTGACCTGCAATTTCAACAGCTTTACTTAATCCGCTCCAGCCTTCTGAACTGGTAATAGGGCTGTAATCATTCAAATGCAATAATCTCTCAGATACAAAATTGAATATCTCGGAATAATCATCAACTAAACCACAACCATCAACCTTCAAATCTTTTTCCTTTTTCATTGACATAACAGCACCAAACCGATAATTAAATCTGGATGTATCATTAGCAAAATACACTTGGAGATTTTGGATTGTATTAACCAATGAGGGGAATTGCCTCATTGTATTTTGAGCAGCCTCAAAAACAAAAATTACATTGATATTGCTAAGATTTTTTTCTAGTTCCAAAGACTTTGCATAATCAATAGGGTTTCCATTACTATTAAAAATGAAATTATCTGAGCGGTCAATAACAGGCCTGTAATCTCCGCTTTTGATGATAACGCTGTCTTTTTGTCCCGATAAACTAAAAACGGGATTGTATTTCAATGATTTCGCGTAATTATGAGAACTTCCGGTAATAGAATCTGAACGATTCGAATCAAAAAACAATCGTTCTCCAATACTTTGAATTAATGAAACACTTGTCCACCCGCCAATTATGCCATCCAAATCATCAACAGATATTTCAGATTTATTGGTAATAAAAACCTTTTTATTGTCGATAGACTTTATCATCACATAAACAACTTCATGAAACCCAATTTTACCTATTGGATCTTTAAGATTTTGATTAGCAAATAAAATTATAGAATCATTATCGAGTAAAATAGAAGCGTTAGCAAGCGAAAATGTATCAGCAATGGCTGTTATGAATTTATTTTTAAAGCCCGTGTACGGATTTGTATACGAAGAAGAAGACAATAGCATTTTAGATTGATGAATCCACCCCATGTATTTTGTGTCCGTTCGATCCGGTCTTTTTCCTTTCAAAACTTCAGCATCATGTGTTATCAGCTTGAGATAATTACCTTTTTGACCGATGACATAAAATGGTTCTAACAAGAAAATATTTTCTCTTTTATCCAGTTTATTGGGACTAGCAACGGTATAATTAGACAAATTGGCTGAATAAACTACCCAGGGTTCATTATTCTTATCAGTTTTTGGTCCAATCTGCTTAACCCCGTAGAAATTATTAGAATACTCCCGGGGATAGTTCACTTTAACCCAATTAAGCTTGTTTCCAGACGAACAAGCATTTAGTGCTAAAATAACAACCAGAAAAAAAATCGTACGCGTGGCGCAATGGGGCATATTTACCATTGATTTTTGAGTGCCAAAAACATCAAGCACAAACCTTTCAAGGTTTGTGGAAACAAGAAATTTGCTTTTCTTCAAAAAAGATAATAACACAGCAATTTGGGTTGCATTGAAAAAATTGTGTAAGTTAAAGTAATAGAGCATTATATTTTTATGTTTTAGATGCAAAATAAATCTGTATAATTTAGATGTAATGCATTTTGTTAAATAAAATCACGTGACCACAAACACCTATTTTACAACAAGTTGTAAAAGTTTAATGTAGTATAGTAAAAACATAGGTTCATATTTTTATGGTTAAGCTAATAAATCGTGCTAACTTTCAAGCTGAAAGATAAAGATTTTACTTATTTTCTTTCCTTCTATATCCGATAATTCTACAGTTACTTTTTCAATGAGGGTTTTATTATTACGACCAACAATGCGCAATCCCTGACAATAAGAGTAAAAATCGTTGTAACGCTTATTATTAATTACAACTACCTTGTCGGGATTATTGTCCAAATATTTGTTAAGTATATAGTTATAGTTAGCATTGAATGACTTGCCATCCACAATATTTTGAAGTTTCTCCTTAATTTCCCTGCTGATCCCGGCCAAAACATCGTTGGTGTCGTCCTCATGATATTTGGGTAATATTTCTATTTGATGTCTGATAGGATATTTTGTTGTTTCTGTGTTAATCTTAACCTCATAAGTTCCCGGTTCGGGATATGAATAAACGGCACTCTTCGATCTGGCATCAACTATTCCGCTTTTACCAAATTCCCACCGCCATTGCTCGGCATTTCCAATTCCTTCAAACAAAATCAACTCCCCTTCAAAGGCAACATAAGGTGCATGAATTGAAACCATTTGATTTTTCTCTTCATGATATTTGGAATTCACAGTAATGAAAAAAGTATTCTCCATTTTTCTATTTACCATTAATCTCACTTTATACTTCCCTGGTTCCAGAAACTGATAACTGACATTTTGTTCAGTGGAAGAATTCCCATCACCAAATTCCCATAACCATTCTTCCGAATTATAGGTACTATCCGAAAAGAAAATCGGTTCGCCCACATCCACAATTGTTTTTGATACATCAGCTTCAATTATACTCGGTGGCGCAAATAAACGAAGAACGAAAATGAATAAAACCATTACCCCGATAACACAGGGGATAATCAATAACAGGTATAAACTATGTTTATTTTTCATATCTTACATTTAATCGTATACTGTGTCTATAAACCAAAATAACCTTGCAATACCAAACGTACTTTTCCCAATTCGAGTAAATCAATTTTTTCTGATCATTACTATTTGGTCTTTGTAAGAAAACACCAACTCCTGCGTTATTTTTATTTTTAAATCAGTGATCCCGAAGTGGCTTTTGTAAGGTTTTATCCTAAAAACCTTACAAGAAGTAAAATCGGGACTCTTTAGATTCAAAAACTACGAAAGCCTTTTGTTTAGTGCTTTCTTAACAAAGACTGAAAAACCACAATTTTCTTGTTGATCCTATTTAAACATAAGCCTGCATTTTAAAGAACACTTTCTTTCACCTGGTTTTTATTCAGTCCCTTAGCTTTTAATCTTAATCAGGATTGGCAATTACTAAAATCAACACCCTCTATTGCATTGGTCAATATCAAAAAGTCTATTTATATTTACTACTTTGCCCTCTGTAATCCCATTTCACAATTCTGTAAATTAATGGTTAAATCATTCAAATTTTGTTTTTTACACCAAAGGTCCTTCCTGTCTGTCAGCCACATATCATATAATGTGGAAATTTGTTCAAACATTTTATATCGTCTATCCCAATCATTCTTCAAATAAAGCCCTTTCAACTCGTTCAACTCATATCTAATATCATTCTCTTCATAACTGGCATACACATCGGGCTTAAATTTCTTAATATTGGCATGTAATGTATCACATTGTAAAGCTATCACGCTTTGAAGTTCTTTAAAACTTTCGATCCGTTCCATCCTTGCAACCAGCTTATCCTTTCTTCCAAATATCCTGGAACTACTGTTATTCTTCAAAAAGAAAAAACAGGTAATACTTAAAAGCACAATAAAACAGATTATAACATAAAACAGCGAAATAAGTCTCTCCCTTTGATTAACATAGTTTTTTGATTCCACTCTTTTTTCATTTTTCATTTCTTCTCGTATTGTATATTCTCCTAATAACCAGTATTGTACATTGAAACGTTTTTATTTGACTCAATACATCTGAGTAAATCTTCTTTTACCATTCTAAGCTGGGACGAAACACTACCAATTGAATCTTTAACCCTCAAAAACTCAGACAACTGAGAAGCCATCATCAAATGCAACCTAACATTTTCGTCATCAACTTTTTCCAAAAAACTCTGAAGAGATACTTTTTTCTGACCAACAACATCCAGCACCAGCCCCTCATTCAAATTCTTTTGTCTGCCCAACAAAGAGAGTTGATCAATCAATGAATCAACTTTTGTTATTGCTTCAAGCTGAACCGAGCGGATGGCATCATATTCCATAGTTTTTGAAGCTATATTTTTATACTCTGCATCAGCTGTTTGATAAAAAAAGAATAGTGCTAAAACAGTAATAAAAACTGTAACAACTAAAAAAACTGAAAACTTCATGTAGGAGATTACAATCTCCTTGTGATTCTTTGCTCTCATTGGCTAAATTTTCTTTTTAAGTATTTCACACCCTAATTGGAAATTATTGTATTAACACTAAGATAATTATATGGCTTCCCGTTTTTGCTTCCCAGAATGAAGCGGTTAGATTCCTTATTAACCCTGTATTTAATGTCGATTTGTTTGTTTGCCGAAAAAAGATTCTCGGCCAAACAACTACATATTTTAAAATTCAGACCACCGGGAAGAAAACTTTGCATTTTATCTAACTCTACAGGTCCAATCAATATTTCAATATCCTGAAGCCTGTCTTCACAATACCCTGTCAATACAAAATTTCGTCCCAGTTGTACACTTCCAAGTTCCCAATTATTAAGATTTATAAACTGTTTCTTTATCTGTCGGGCAATAGAAATTTCAATATCAACCCCGGTTATTAAAGACATAACCTCGGAGATTTTTTTAAAGCTGTTTTTAATAGAGGAAAAGAAAGGCACCATTTTCAGAAACAATACAGCCTTGTGTAAAGGAATTTGACTTAAAACCGGCCAGAACTCAGAAAAAACTTCAATAAAATTCCGGTTGCAATTTTTCTTATCATAATACAACTCTAGCCGATGAGCAAGCAGGGAAGTACGATCACATTCAACTTCAAACAAACAAAAAAATCTCCTGGCAAAAAACTCTTCTTCACGGTGTTTATTAAACTCATGCAGCACCTGCTGCTTCGACTTACTGCCTTTATTATTCCCTGTTCTATGGAAAAGACCTTCGGGCAAACCATCATAAATACCCCTCCGGTTGACACTGATTTCTACAATATTATCATTAAACCCATCACCCAGATTTTTCAGATTTATCTCATCAATATCTTTTGAAAACCCACGTTTCGCATTTCCTTTCCGCAAAAAGATAAATTGATCGAAATTAAATCCGTGATCAACCAACAAAGCCGCAATCACTTCCGGCTTAAAGTCAGCTGAGGATCGATTAATGTTCTGCAATAGTTTTATCTTTTTCAGGTTAGGCTTTGTCATTCTGTTTAATCAAGAAAGGAATAACCGGTTTTTGACTCTTTACTTTCCGCTTGAATTCGTTCTGAAACAACAATATTCTCCTTATGCTTACCAATAAATTCCAGCTGACTCAACTTACCCCATAATTCCGAGAATACGCTCATAAAACCTGTAACCTTGAGCATCACAGTTCTGAGATTTTGCTGATCATAATCTAAATCAATCATATCAGTCAGCAATTCTTCAAACGCACCGGGTGTAACATCAGTCCACTCATAAAAATATTTCAGTAATTCTTCTTTTTCAGATTCCTTGAAAAAACTGAGAGACACATAAATAGTATTTGCTAAAGACGAAAACCAATTTACAGTTCTAATTGGCGGCTCTTGCAATCCATTATTTCGGAAATCGAAGTAAATACCTGAACTATACCGCAATATCTCTTTGCTAATAAGGCTTATATTGAAAGATAGTACCTGATCTTTTGTAGAACTATATATTTTTGAAAGTATACTTTTTGAATTTCGCATAAGGTTTTGCAATAGTTCATTAAAGTGTTGATAATAACTATGCAATGCATCATTACCAGACATTGTAATGCAAGCCGGAATATAATTCTGATCTATTACATAATGATCAGAACTTTCCTGGATGCGCCCTATAACGAGTGAGTGACCTTTTATACGTTGAGTAGAACCATCTGTTGGAACCACAACCAAGGAATACATAAAATCAACATTTGGCTCACGTGGCGGTGTTTCCATAGGATCAAGTTCTCCTGATGGAATACGATCATAGGGTTCTGCTGACAGAATAATATTCCATAATTTTTCTTTCGTATTATACTTGCTCTCTTTTGACGAATCTTTAAAAACAGTATTTAGCCTGTACCCGTCTAATTCTGAATTATATTTTAAGACTACCCCGGAAGGAGTTACTGCATAACAAAATAATACTTCAACAGCAATACTTCCATTAGCCTGTTCTGTAATTTTGATCATATCTTTCAAATTAACATCAGAAGAAGGCAAAAAACCATATATTCCTGGTGCTAAGGCAAGTTTTAATCCCTCGCTTATATAATCTAAAAAGTAATCTTCAGTTTGCCGAAAATGCAGAGAAGACACATTCATACAGTCCTGCCAGTTAACTAATTTTCTGTTTTTAATCTGTCCCATAGCTTATTTCTGATCAATTTTATACAATTCAATCCTCTTTGCAACTATTTTATATTGTTCACCTATCTTATTATCTTTAAAAGTCTTGCCATAATCGATATAATTTCTTGACTTAAAAAATGATTCCTTTACATAAAAAATCCATCCTTCTTCATCTCCCTGTGTATGATAAACAATTGGAGATGATGGTGACTTTTTATTATAATCTATTAACACCTGCCTAAACCACATTCCAAATGAAATATCTTCCGGTGCCTTTGCATTTATGATGATGGGTCTCTGATCGTTTTGTCTCTTAAAAAGCTCTAGTTGAATAACCTGAAGTTTATTATAGTCAATATAATCATACCCTTCAAACTCTTCACTTTTGCTGAATTTCCAAATTTTATGTATCTCAGCAGGAATTTCTGTAAATGAATGGTAAGTTTTTCTGAATAACGATGGTAGAATAAATAAAACTAAAGAGGTTGATGCCCAAAAGCCATAGTTTAATTCATTGAAAAGATTAAACAAAAAACCATAAACAATCATCCCCAATAATAGCAGAAAGCTTAGCAGTAATATTTCGAATAAAAATTCTGGTTTGGATTTTTTTACCCATTTAATGATGGGCAACGAAACTATCCCTAATATAAGATAAATTACTGCAGATAATATATAGCCATAAGGCATAAAATTGTAATCAAGCAACCCCAATAATGAAGGTAAACATAGAGACAACAAGCATAAAATAAAAAATAATATTAATTTCTTATTCTTTAAAAGATTATTTTTCTTAGCAACAAGGACACCAACTAAAATTAGTAAAATTCCAATTATTGGGTATAAAATATATTTTATTAACATAGGTAACAATTTTCCTTTAGGCAGAAGATTAATAACTAATAACTCATAGATCCAAACAAAACATGAATAATCAAATGATCAGAATGCGATCATAAAAAAATACCAGTTCCCATTATAAAACAACAGATTAACTCTTTTTATTTGATATTTTAGTTCAAAAATAAGATAATCTATTCAAATCTACGGACATAATTGCACATTTCTTTTATTATCTGCTACATTAGCGGCCAATAAAAATGCCCGATCATTCTTTGAAATCCTTTGTTAATCGTAGCTGCAAGAATTTTTTAAGGCATAACGATTTGAAAAATTCATGGATGTTTTGCGGGAAATTAAACAATAATCCTTGAATCAAGACAGGTATATTTTCAAGTAGATTACTGTTTCTCATACGCTTTTAGGGTTGTTTTTATATAAGCAAATTTAATTGTCAGCAATAATATTGAACTTTTTTTATTATCAAAACTTGTTTAACAAAATACGTGCTGCATTCATCAAAAAGAACAGGTTTTAAGTCTACAGTTTGTAACTCGCGCCAATGGTTTTTATACCCCCTGGAGTGCCGGAATAAATTAAGGAATCAAGAAATAGCCTGAAAGACGAGTGTTAGCCATACATCATGATTTACTATTACAATTCTGTTAAGAATGACCATTTTAAGTATGAGCCTGGCCGCTCATTGAAGAATTGCATAGCTATATTGATAATTCATTAAAATTTTTAGCCGATGCATTTTTCATTACAAACACCTCAAAAATGTATGAATTCTAAAATTAATGGTTTAATTTTGCCCGATCAAAGCAGATAAAAAGCACATTCAAAAGAGATTAAGTTAACATTGGACTTTATGAAGTCCAATATCCACGGGGGTATTGATTAAAGCGACAGAGTTAGAGAGTCGGTTTACTTTTAAAATATCTCTGGAAAAAATCAGATTGTTTTTCGTTAATGTCTTATTTCTGATACTCGTGTGTTTTTTTTAACATTTTGCAGGGCGAGGCGGTAGAGGCGAATTTGAGTTACACCTTACGTGTGACTTAAAATGTTTATGCTATAAATTTAGCTTGCAAACTTGTTGAATACGTGGAGTTAACAGTAACATCTATGATTTTGTAATAAATTACAAAGCCCAGTAAGAAAACTAAGGTTTTAAGCCTTAGGAATAAGTAAATAAATAAATAAACCCTAATGAAAAAATTGTTATTATTGTTATTAATTGTGTGTTTCGGGTTGGGTGCAAAGGCCCAACTAAGACATGTGGCAGGGAACAAAAGTCTTGGTATAGGAATTGGCATAACCAAAGATGCCAAACAAGCAAGTGGAAATTTTGGCTATTTGCTTAAAGACAACCTAGGCGTAGGTGCCCGGCTGGCGTATGAAATGGTAGACCTCGGAGTTAGCGATGCGGGACAGGTTTATTTTAACCCATCGGTTTGGTATATGCTTGCAACAATCAACGAAGTTGTGTTTTTTAATGTCAAAGGAGGATTGATTATTGGATATGAATATACTTCTTATAATGAATTTGACATAAAGGAAAGTGGCGTTTATTTCGGAGAAAACATAGGAATTAAAACCGAATTTTATATCAACAATAAAATAAGTGTAGATTTGGATTTGGAACAAAGGTTTTTTCAAAAATCTTTGTTTGGCTCCGATAGTTATCTCATTTCCCTAACCTTAAACTACAATTTATGAAAACGAAAATTTTATTAATTCTTTTGTTAATAGTTGGGCCTTCGCTAAAAGCACAAAGCAATTATATAAGCATAGGTGCAGATAAGCTTTGTTGGA
>CAZSQG010000090.1:0-14811 GCA_964608615.1 uncultured Marinilabiliaceae bacterium | reverse complement strand
GACTGTTTCAAAAACGAGAGTAACGCAGTATTTGGCGTTTTCTTATAAAGACTAAATATAAAGAAAAGGGCTTCACTTAAAGTAAAGCCCTTTATTTTATTGTTATTGCCAGTGTTTTCTGATTAAACTGAAAAGCACTTGATTAATTATTAAACTTCTTATCTATTATTCAAAAATACTCACAGAAGAACTAATCGTATTCATGGCATCAGAAACCCAGCTTGGACGATTAATTCCGTTACCGGCACCAGTAGCAGATTCACTCTCGGTAACCGATAGTCTCTCATCCCAAACCTTGCTCTGGCCCTCACTCATATTAACAAACTTAGCATTTGTAATAACAAGCTCTCCTGCCACTAAACGGTCGTAAACAGCAGCATCACTCCCTATTGCATCGGCATAGAAATAAGCTGTTTGTTTTGCAGAAGCTAATCCACCAATAATAATATTATCAACATTATGCTTTCCCCCTCCTTCTTTAAAATAGTAAGGCTTTTCACCGCAAACTGTTAGAGTAATATTTTTTAAAGTGGCATGGGTTATAGGAGTAGCACTACCATCATCTCCGTTATTAGAACCTTCAATGCTTGATTTAAATGCATTACGCACATACCAGTTTTCACCTGTTCCATTCCATCCATCGGCAAAGTCAATACCATCATCTTCGCTGTCGATTGAAAGAAGGTATTTCCCATTTACGGTACCACCAAAGAACTCCATACCATCATCACCGCCTTTGTAAGATGTTATATACTCAAAAGTGGTTCCTCTTCCAACAGCAAATAAAGAGATGCCGTTAAACTCCTTTGTGTCGGAATATTTAAACCCAGTATATTCAACACGAAGATGAGTAAGAGATCCGGAATTATCCTCTTCGTCGTCGCCACCATAGGTTAAGCCTGACACCTCAGCCTGGGCTTCGCCATCTCCTTTATTGGTAGGCGCATTTCCACATATAACCAAGCCTCCCCATGCACTGGCTTCCTTAGTTTCGCAAGTCATAATAACCGGCTTGCTGGCTGTTCCTTCTACAAAGATTTTTGCACCACGCTCAACAGCAATATAACGAACAGCCGACAAATCACCGGCAGCATTTGCAGTGGCTTCAATAATTGCCCCGGCAGGAATAGTAAGGGTGGCACCTTCCTCAACAATTAGCGCACCTGTTAATTCATAGGTCTCAGCTTTAAGGACAATATTGTCGCCCGAAGGAATAGATCCCTTCAAATTATCCTGCTCCACAACAAAAACATTCGTGCTATTGTCATCATCATCATTACAGGCAGTTAAAGCCATCGCGGCAATAACCGCCATTGATAAAATAATTCTTTTCATGATTTCTAAGATTAATTAAATATTAATTTGATTTTTAAAATTTATAACTGACTCCCATGCCAAGTTTTATTCCACTTGAATAACTATTAATAATATGGGTGGCCTCATAATTTTTCTGAACACGCACATAATCAGGATTCAAAATATTTTTAACACTAAGCGAAAAACCTAATTTTTTAACTGTTGCTTTCAAATTAAAACTAAGATTACTTACGCTTTTATCGTATTGATTTCCAAGCGAAGAACTACCAATGAGGTAAAGCCTTTCCGATGTATATCCATAATTTACTGATGCTGTGTATGAACAGTTCTTTTCGGTCCAGTTTCGGTGATAAGTAAGGTTGGCATTAGCTAAGAATGGAGCAGCGCCTTCCAGTTCTTCATTATCAGTATTAAAGGATGCTATTACAAAATTATTTGTTTCAGATTTAACCTTCACCTTATCTAATTCCTGCCACGTTTTCATTGCTGATGCATTAAATTCTCCTGAGAGTCTTCTGGTTCCGCCCGATACCGTTGCTTCAAAAATGTTCTTCTTCAATTCAAGTTCAACCCCATATACATAAGCTCTATCTCCACTATTGGCATACGAAAAATCGTTTGAAGCCGAAGCCATTACAAACCTGTTTATTGGGTCCTGAATATATTTGCCATAGGCCGCCAGGGAAACCATTTCTGTTCCGCCAGGAAACATTTCCCATTTAAGCTCACCATTATAAATTTTTGAAGGATAGAGATAGGGATTTCCAACTATAGCTTCAGTTATCCCTTCAAACAGAAATGGCGCTGTTTCTTTGAACTGAGGTAGCGTATAACTCATTGATGATGCAAATCTTATATTTTGTTGTTCATTAATAGCATATCGTAAAGAGAGGCTTGGAAACGGATTAACCTCGCTGAAATCGTTATTGCCCGATTTGATGCTGGTAGCATAATCTACTTTTTGTAAAACCTGCTCAAACCGTAAACCTATCAGTCCAGTTAGCTTTGTTGATAAAGCATATTCCAGTGAAAAATATCCTGCATTCATTAATTGCGAACCTGAGTAACTTTGCGGACGGTTTACTTTACCATAGAAGGTAATGATTGAAAAAGAACCTTGTTGCATACGTTCATCATTAAAGTAGGCATCAGGATTTGTTGGATCAATAGTACTCGTTTCAAGTAATTTAAAATTATACTGGTAAGCTTTAAAATCACGACTCTTGTACCTTCCAAAATAACCCAGAGTCAACTTTCCTCTGAAATCCTTACCATTATACTCACCACCAAATGATTTTGAAAGCTCAAGAACACCGGAAAATTCTTCTTCATTTAAATCGTGAAAATAACGGTTGTTATTAGCAGCATCGTTGGTAGATGGAGTATATATCCCAGCACTTTTGTTGTGTATAAAAATATTGTGCAACCTATCAGGCATGATATTATCAACACTGTTGAATCCAAATTTCCAGTTAATAGCATAACCATCTGATAAGTTATGTTTTCCCATTAACTGATTAACCATTATTATATTTCTCTCATATTCAGCACGTCGTATTAAAGCTATTTCACTAGCATCACTAACAACATCAATCATTTTATCTGCTTTAAGATTGCTTAATTTTTGGTTTGAGGAGTTCAGGAAAAGAGTGTTCAAATAGATATTACTTCTCCCTTTTGAAAAATTAAGGTTGATCATACCTGATGATTGCGTTTTATAATTATATTCTTCACCTTTCGCATTCATTCTGGGATCGTCCGAACCATTAATCTTACGTTTAACGGTTTCATTATAGCTATAACCGTTATCGAACGATCCGGTAGCAAAGAGACTTAGCTCACCTTCTCCCAGTTTAAAAGTGCGACCTCCGGAAAGAATAAAATCCGTATCAGGATGAAGCGTTTGTTTTTTGGGATTCCAGGAATTTTTAAAGCTGTAATTGCTTATGGTTGACTCGTATGGGATCGCTGTATTATCGTACCCCCAGAATCCAGGCCCTTTTTGCAGATAAAAACCGTCTGCATTAGAGAGATTCATATTGTACCCCGTAGATACACCGGCTTCCAGAAAACTATCGCCGGTGTGGTACTTTGAAACAACATCCACATTTGCCCCACCTACGTCGCCAATTAAATTTGAGGTAAAACTTTTTTCAACGCTGATAAACCCAATAACATCGGAGGGTAATAGAGCCAAATCAATATTTTTATATTCCGCATGATTTGATGGCAGAGGTAACCCGTTTAGAGTTGTGGTATTATAGCGGTCGCCCAAACCCCGCACATTAATTGTTTGACTTTCTTCATGCCGGGTAACACCGGTAATACGTGTAACAGCCGCAGCAGCGTCAGAAATGCCCTGAACTGATAATTGACGGGCACCAATTGTTTCCTTACTTACCAATAATATTTGTTGATCGATAAGTAACATGGCTTCGCTTTCACGGTTGGCCCTGGCAACCACTTTAACCTCTTCCAATTTAAGTTCAGCACTTACCATTTCGAAGTTCAAAATGGTCTCCGCATCTGCAATTATGTTGATGGTTTGTTTTTTCAATGGTTCATACGAAATAAACTGACATCTGAAATCATAACTTCCGGCTTCAACCTCTAAAACATAGTCTCCATTGAAGTCAGTAGCCGTTCCAATAGTAGTACCCTCAATAAAAACGGCTGCACCAACTATTTCCTCTCCGGTTTCCTGGTCAGTAATTTTCCCCTTAACAATACCCGTTTTTCCAAAAAGGGGTATCCAAAGGAAAATTAAAATGGCAATAAATAATAATTTCTGTTCCATGTGTGTTTTTCAATAATTTGATGGAACAAAAATAAGCTGAGCAATTGGTAAGGGTGAGTTCTAAAGATTATCAGAAGATTAATTAATTATTAATGCCTCAAAACACATTTCACATTGATTACTTGTCAGTTAAAATCGTAGAATAAACGAGACCCCATTAATCACAATAGAATTAACATTCAAATAATATTTTAGTACAATTAATTTAATTGCAGAAACAATTAATTTAAAATAAAATCGTTTTTTTATTAATTTCGAATCACTTTAGTTCTAATTGCCATCTCAATTGAAGAAGGTTCTGATCATACACAATCACAATTAATTAAAGTACATATAAAGGAACGCACTCGTACAAAGAATTAAGACGAAAATAACGATGGATCGGTTTTTATTGCCTTAAATAACTTTACTTAATAGCTGTTGGTTGTGAGAAGTCACAAAATTTCCTATATTGATTTTCAATTTGAGGACTATATCACTTTTTACTATCATTTTTCAATACATTCAAAAAAAAGTAATTAAATGGAACGGATAACACCCACAAACATCACTAAAGAACTAAAGTCTGCGTCAAGAACTTCATTTATCTTATTATTAATGATTGTTTTAAATGTTGCAGTTAATCCAATCATTCAAGGCCAAGAGAATAAAAAAGTCTATATCAATGATGCAACTATAGAAGAACAATTCAATAATGTTATTGAAAAATCATCCAGATGGGAAAACTATAAAGTAATTACCGAAAGCTGGATCAACACTCTTCGTAAAAACGCATTAGATTCTCTAAATACTGCCAAAACAGAAATTGAGAATCAGAAATCACTTGTTTCTGAAAAATTACTTACCATTAAAACACTGGAAACAACATTAGAAGAAACACAAGAAGCACTAAATACGGCAATAAAAGATAAAAACTCGTTTCCAATTTTTGGGCTAGCCATTTCAAAAGGATTGTTCCTAACTACAACCTGGCTAATCATCATATGTCTGGCAGCCTTCTCTGTTGTTACACTGGGATTATACAAAAAAAGTTTCTCTGTTATTAAAAAAACCAAAGAAGAACTTGAGAAAAACACAATTCAAATGGAGAGTTATCGTCAGGAAACACGTAAAAAACATGAGCAGCTGGTGATGCAACACCATAAAGAGATTCAAAAGTTAAAAGGAAATTGAAGACAGTAAAGGATAAATAAAGTAACGCAGTGACAATGGCTTCATGACCATTATCACTGCGTTATGACTTAAAAAAATTGATTACTTTTACTATTAACCCATTAATACGCTACTTCTGTTCTTGTTCTTTATTCCTAATATGCTTCATCTCCAAAACAAACGCTATCAACAAACTAAGGCCACCAAACAGCATAACAGAAGAGCCAAAAACCACGCTTGCAATCTCCTGATATCCACCCCTCAACATAGCAACCTCCATTTTAGGCAAGGCTATATTCAGAATAAAAAAACCAACCAGCAAGCCTAAACCAACACCAACCAAAAGGCATCCTGCTTTTAGTGTTCCATAAGATCCTGTACCATTATGGTAAACCGAAATTGGTAAAACTCCCTGAAAAAAAGAAGAATCAATTTTATCTCCTGCTTTCTCAATAAGCATTATACGTTCTTTTCGTCGGGCAAAGAGTTCGAAAAGTCTGTATATTGTTAATGCAACTATTCCTACTACAAGAGGAACTGTAATAAAATCCATCATAACTGTAAATTTAAAGTTAGTAATTTTTGTCTTTGTCCGTTTTGACGCAACTATCATTAATCGGTTACACATAATAATGGTGGATCATTTTATTTTGAATAAATTTAAAAATGTTGTAACCCGAGTTTTCTCATTGCGTCTAATCACTACTATGGAACCAAAAACAGAGATGGAATATATCAGGCAAATTCTCAATGGGGATACCGGATTATTCTCATATTTTGTGAATGGTTACTCCAAATCAGTTTATTCAATAATTGTTAAAATAGTAAAAAGCCCTGAAAATGCAGAAGAATTAACTCAGGACGTTTTTCTGAAAGTTTTTAATAAATTAGGGTCATTCAAAGGTGAATGCAAATTTTCGACCTGGATTTACCGAATTTCTTATAATACGGCAATATCGGCAATAAGAAAAAAGAAACTGGAATATCCTTTGCTTGATGAATCAGCTCTGAATAATGTTGCCGATAGCGATGTTGATTATTTTATGAACAATGAAGATGATGAAGCTGTTTTGAAAAAGCTGGAACAATCAATAAATCTTTTGACTCCTGAAGAACAAACCATCATCACATTGCACTATCAAAAGGAGTTGCCTGTTAAAGAATTAGCTCAAATATTAGATTTGACTGAGGCCAATGTTAAAATTAAACTATACCGATCAAGAAAGAAGCTTTATTTTATGATTAATAATTAATGTATGCAAACAGATAAAGCACTAAAAAAAGCTCTTGCTAACCAATCAGAAACGCTGCCATATGGTTTTGAAAAACAAATAATGGCACAGATCTCGCTCAATGTAGCTAAGAAAAAACATCATGGCCTTATAATTGGTTTAAGTCTGGTTTCATTAGTGTCAGCGTTATTAATTGCAGGTGGATATTACATTTTGTATAAGTATTTCTCTTTTAACATCAATTTTTCACTCCCAGATTTTTCATTGAGGCCTGAATCACGTAGTTCTCTGATTTTTTGCGTTTATATTGCAACTATTGTGTTATTATTGCTTGTGGCTGATACATTATTTCGAAGAATTAAAAACCAACAGGAAACCAGATAATATCAACGGGATGATTCTTTAAAACTATAACGGGATGATATTAACTTTCATGCTAATGTCATCCCGTTATAAATACCGGTCAATGTAATTTTACAAATCTGGGATTAGTTTTTCGACAGATTTCGCTCAATCTCCTTAAGGTTATCCATTTTCTTTGTGCGCAAAAAGCTGTGAATATCACCCAGATGTTCTTTAACGCGTTTATTGCCAACTTCAAAAACCTTTTCAGCCAATCCATCAAGAAAGTCTCTATCATGAGAAACTAATATCAGCGTACCGTCAAAATCGCTCAACGCACTTTTCAGAATATCCTTTGTTTTTATATCCAAATGGTTGGTTGGCTCATCAAGAATGAGCAAGTTAACAGGTTCAAGCAGCAGCTTTATCATAGCCAGTCTTGAACGCTCTCCTCCCGAAAGCACCTTAACTTTCTTGCTAATACTATCGCCTCCAAACATAAATGCTCCTAAAATATCTCTGATCTTAGTACGGATTTCTCCACGTGCCACATCATCAATAGTTTGGAACACTGTTAACTCTTCATCCAGTAATGACGCCTGATTTTGAGCAAAATATCCAATTTTTACATTGTGCCCTAACGTAAGTTTTCCTTTGAAATCTATCTCGTTCATGATACATTTCACCAGAGTTGATTTTCCTTCACCATTACGGCCAACAAAAGCAACTTTCTCTCCACGTTTAATTGTTAGCGAAGCATCGGTAAAAACCGAGAGCTCATCATAATTCTTTTGTAAACCTTCCATGGACACAGGATATGCTCCCGAACGAGGCGATGGGGGAAATTTTAACCTCAATGCCGAAGAATCCTCTTCATCAACATCAACAATATCCAATTTTTCGAGCATACGTAAACGACTTTGAACCTGATTCGCTTTTGAATAAGTTCCTTTAAAGCGATCGATAAAATCCTGATTATCAGCAATCATTTTTTGCTGTTCTTCATATTGCCTTTGTTGTTGCTCTCTACGTTCCTTCCTAAGCTCAAGATATTTGGTATAATTAACCTTATAATCGTATATACGTCCCATAGTAATTTCAATGGTACGAGTGGTAATATTATCAACAAAAGTACGGTCGTGCGAGATAACCATTACAGCTTTGGCACTACTAACCAAAAACTCTTCAAGCCATTGAACCGATTCAATATCGAGATGGTTAGTTGGCTCATCCAATAATATTAGATCGGGTTTTTGCAACAGAATTTTTGCCAGTTCAATGCGCATACGCCAGCCACCGCTAAATTCACTTGTTGGACGCATAAAATCCTCACGCTTGAAACCAAGACCCAAAAGAATTTTTTCTACCTCTGCCTCGTAATTAACCTCTTCAATTCCGTAAAATTTTTCGCTCAAAACAGAAACCTGCTCAATCAATTGGTAATACTCATCCGATTCGTAATCGGTACGTGTGCTTAGCTGATTGTTTAAATCCTCAATCTGTTCCTGCATAGCATTAATATTGGCAAAGGCCTGAGATGTTTCTTCAAAAACAGTGCGATTGTCTTCAGTCATCAAATGTTGTGGCAGATATGCTATTACTGTATCCTGCGGAGCAGAGACACGACCCGCGGAAGGCTCACGCAATCGGGCCAATATTTTCAGCAAAGTAGATTTTCCTGCGCCATTTTTACCCATCAGGGCTATTCGGTCTTTCTCGTTAATGGCAAATGATATGTCCTTAAATAAAGTGGTTCCCCCAAACTCAACCGTCAATCCGTCAATCGAAATCATTCAAAAAAGCATTTAAATTCAAAGCGCAAAGGTAATCAGATTTACTTCGTTTTCCTTTATAAAATAATTTTACGTAACCAAAATCCTCAATAACAGAAAAATCATAAATCAATCAAAAGAGTAACCAATATGTTTCAGTCCAAGCTAATAACCCATTATCCCGCCTTTGGTATTCAAATGAAAATCGCTCAAAGCCTGAAACAGATTATAAGAATAAATCAGCAAATTTTTTGTTTCGCCAAGCACTTCCATATAGATAACGTTAACTCTGGTTTTACCCTCCCCTGCTCGTATTCGCCTTATTTGGGCGCTTCTAAAATCCTCAATTAAATCCATTGCACTGTTTTGAAGACGCTTTATTACAATCATATCATCAAACTGCTTATCCTTTTCAAGATGAATCATATAGTTAAAGAATGAGGACATCTCATCAAGAAGTAGTTTCACGTCGTTAATCTGAGAGGACGTTAATCCTTTATGCTGATTTTCGATATGCGTATAAACCAGAGGTGCCATAATATTAAGAGTATTCGACAACTCTGTGAGATAATCCAGAGCCTGAATAAATAAAAGTCCGGCATCCTGCGATTTATCAGGTAACTTACTGTATGCCCTAAACAATTCTGACTTAAAATTTTTAAGTGTTTTTTGCAACAATAATGCTTTCTCAGAACCTTCACGTACATGCTTAATGCTTTCGTCCATCAAACCATGTAAAATAAGAAAGTAAATTTTTGAAACTTCCAATAATCCATATCGCAGTTTGTCGCTTCCTGAGACGCGAAACCATTCGATTATTTCAACTGCTTCATTATTAAAAATCTGTTTCTGGGCTTTTAATTTGGCCAATTTACGATTATGAGCAACAGTAGTTCGCCATAAAAACACAACCGTAAGAAGAAAAACAATCACTGTTGCAATAGATTCACCCCACCAAAGAATAATTGTTAAAATAAAAGCACCCGCAAAACCCAGAAAAGCAGTGACAAACCAGCCTCCCAAAATAGATAACACACCCGAAATTCTATAAACGGCACTCTCGCGTCCCCAGGCCTGGTCGCCAAGTGAGCTCCCCATTGAAACCATAAAGACCACAAAAGTAGTGGAGAGCGGAAATTTAAGATAAGTACCAATAGATATTAACAAGCTGGCCACCACAAGATTTACTGATGCCCTAATGGTGTCAAAATACACTCCCTCATCATGATTTGCTTTTTTTTCGGAATTTTCATCACGTTTATATCTTGAAGAAATAAAAGCGCCAACCGATGAAGGTAACAATCCATCAATCCATTTATAGAACTGTAAAAAATTACGAACCATTAGCTTGGAAAGAGGAGAAGGTTCAAACCTTTCCTGACCTGGGGCTTGTCGGCCAAGATATATCTCTGTTTCAGTAACCGAAGTAGATTTTTTCGATAAAAAGATGGTCAAAATCATTACAATTCCTGTAATAACAAAAATAGCAGTATAAACCCAATCGTTAAAATAATGTGAACTATTCCAGCCATTATTCAAAAATACTAACTCAAACACATCCGCATTACTGCCCGGTGCAGATAAAAAAGCTTTAAAACTTTCAATTCCCATTAAGGGTAGGCCTATAAAATTAACCAAATCGTTGGCTGCAAAAGAAAGAGCCAGAGCAAAAGTGCCGAAAAACACCACCAGCCTGGGAATATCAATACTAAAAAATACGCTTAACCCCAGAAAAATCAAAAAAAACACCACAAAAATAAACATCAGCATCTCAACACCATTAAAAGGGAATACCCTAATTAAATCATCTCCCGGAAAGAATCCTCCCATACCCTTTTTAAATATCAAAAATAAGATACACGTAACTGCCAATGCCCCGGCTAAAGCAAAGAAAAAAGTGAATTGACCCCTAAACCGAAAAGTAAAAACAACACGAGAAATAAACTGAACAAAAGCCCCCAAAATAAAAGCCAAAAATATTGAAATAAGAATTCCGGCAAAGATCTGAAAAACACCGTTGATATTAATAAATGAAGAATAACTTAAACCCATAGTACCCTTTAACATAGCCAGGGCCAGGGCTCCTCCTACAAGACTAAAAATAACAGCAATAGTAGTAGATGTTGGGAATCCAATTGTATTGAAACTATCGATTAATATGACATTAACAATTACAACAGCCAGAAAAAAAACCAGTAATTCAGTAAGATAGAAGCTTTGAGGATAAATAACACCTGTACGGACAGTTTCTATCATTCCACCTGAAAAAAAAGTACCTACGAGTAATCCAGCACCTGCCACCCACAAAACAACCTTACCCGATGAAACCCGCGAGCCAATGGCTGAATTCAAAAAATTCACGGCATCGTTAGACACTCCTACAACAAGATGCAGAACAGACAGAAATGATAACAAAATAACTAAAATCCAAATTTGAAACATTACACTTAATGTTTTAGTTCACAAAAATAGCAGGAGAAATCCATAGAATTAAATCCCTGAACATTAAATTTACATTAGGTTTTATAAAGTTTATCAATCAAAATTACTTTATAAATGTTATATATCAGACAACAACACTAATTAACACTAACTTAACATTGACTATTGAATGCCAAGCTCTTATTAATGAAATCAAAATACTCTATTTTTGTATTTATTGTTTGAGTAATTAATAATCAACGCTATTTTGTTTAGCAGGTTACCTAAGAACACTTTTTATTTCACATAGGGAGATAACTTGCATGATATCTTTAGGGAAACGAGGAGTGGAAGCAGGGATAATATTATTTCAATTCTTATAAATACATTAATTAGTGATCGTTTAAAAGAATTATTACAGAAAAAACACTTATGAAGTCCATAGCACCTCAAAGAGTTGCAGGGTATATTACCCTAACATTTTTGGCTTTGTCCATAATTTTTTTCCTCATTAACAATCTGTTCGCAAACCAGATTTTATCGTTTCTTATAACGATACCGCTTTTTACGGCTCTGGGTTTTTACATTGTTAATTATTTCATTAATTCCTTTATCTACGCAAAGATTAAACCTATTTATAAAGCCATTCACAATTTTAAACCTACTCAAAGTGAAATACTAAGTCCCGAAAAAGATCCTTTTTCACAAGCCGATCAGGAGGTTACAAGCTGGATGAAAGGTAAAACACAGGAAATTCAACAGCTTCGTGAACTTGAAAAATACAGAAAAGAATATTTGGGAAATGTTTCACATGAACTTAAAACACCTGTATTCAATATTCAGGGATTTATTCTAACCCTTTTGGAGGGTGGTATTGAAGATCCTAACATCAATATGCTCTACCTTAAACGGACTGAGAAAAGCATCGACCGGATGATAACCATTATCAACGATTTGGAAGCAATTGCCAAACTTGAATCGGGAGAGCTTGAACTAAATTATGAAAAATTCAATATTTACAATCTTGTTGAAGATGTGCTTGATCTTCAGGAAATCAGGGCAAACAATCAAGGAATCACTATTCGTTTCGGGAATACCGCCGACCGTAATACCATGGTTTATGCCGATAAACAACGAATCTTCCAGGTAATAAGTAACTTAGTTGTTAACTCCATCAATTATGGAAAAAAAGGGGGTAAAACAACAGTGAGTTTTTACGATATGGACAATGTTATATTGGTTCAGGTACGCGATAACGGTATCGGAATTCCCGAAAATGATCTTCCACGAATTTTTGAACGCTTTTACCGCGTTGATAAAAGTCGTTCGCGCGACCAGGGAGGAACAGGCCTTGGATTGGCCATCGTTAAACACATCATTGAAGCACATAAACAAACCATTAATGTAAACAGTTCTTCGGCAAAAGGAACTTCATTTACTTTTACTTTACAAAAAAATAAAATAAAAAATAGCTAAACATGACTGATCTGGATAGTTACAAAATTCTCTTAGTTGATGATGAACCTGACATCCTTGAGTTTCTCAGTTACAACCTGAAAAAAGAAGGATTTGCAGTGTTTACAGCTCAAAATGGACCTGATGCCATTAAACTTGCGTTAGACACCTTGCCTCACCTCATCATTCTGGACGTTATGATGCCCGGAATGGATGGAATTGAAACATGTGAAGAAATAAAAAAACTCCCCATACTTAAAGATACGTTGGTAGCCTTTTTAACAGCACGAGGCGAAGATTATTCTCAAATTGCCGGATTTGAGGTTGGTGCCGACGATTACATTACAAAACCTATTAAACCAAAAGTTCTTGTTTCAAGAGCCAAAGCGTTGCTAAAGCGCTTTCGAACTCCCGGAGCTGTTCAGTCAACTACTGAAAATGGCGTTATAACCTTTGGCTCGCTTATTATCGACAAGGAACGTTATGTGGTTACTGCTTCAGGCCAAGAGATGGTCCTTCCTAAAAAAGAGTTCGAATTGTTATCGCTCCTGGCTTCTAAGCCCGATAAGGTTTTTACCCGTGATGATATTTATAGTTCGATCTGGGGTGATAATATAATCGTTGGCGATCGCACCATTGATGTGCATATCAGAAAACTACGTGAAAAGATTGGACAGGACCTCATCAGAACCATCAAAGGTGTTGGATACAAATTTGTTGATTGAACAATTACTAAACAAAGATTTATTTGACAATTCTAACTAAAAAGTTCTAAATTTCGGAGAAATGTAAAACCTTAACTTAATATTACTCCCGATGGTAAAAATTGTCATTTTTATATTCTTTGCTGGCTTTTGTTTTTCAGCATGTAACAAAAAAACTGAGAAAGTTGCTCCTAAACCGATTCAACAGGAGAACCCTATTGAAGCCGAAGAACCCGATACAATTAATGATCCAATATTTACCGAAGAAGAAATCCAGGCTCCAATAGAAACAGGACCTTCTGTCAACGACAAGTATTTTCTGATTGCTGCAAGTTTCTCCAACATGTCTAATGCCGAAAACCACCAGAAAACATTACTTGATCAGGGATTGCCTGCCGAAATCCTTACCCGTGAACAGGGAGTCAACAGCAATTTTTACAAAGTCTCTTACATGTCGTTCAATAATTGGGGCGAAGCCTTGCAAACCCTTAACAGTGAAAGAAGCTTGCCCGGTAAAGAAGACGTGTGGTTATTGGTAAAAAAGTAATAAACAAAAGCTCGGATCGGCAAAAAGACAGGCATAAAGGAGTAAAAATATTTAGCTCTGAGATGATACGAATCTCTTGTCTAAAAAAAATCAGCAACATCCATCCCCGGTTTAATGTGCAGGGTTTTAAACCCTAACAAGGTTGCTGCATCAATATTTGCTTCAAGGTCATCTATAAACAATGTTTTTGCTACCTCCAGTTTGCTGCCGTTTACAACCGCTTCAAAGGCTCTTTTATCGGGTTTGCGATAACCAATAAGATGAGAATAATAAACCAATTCAAACAATTTGCTTAGTTTGTCATATCCCGGCGCCATATTCTCAAACCGGTCAACGTGAATTGAATTGGTATTGCTCAAAACAAATAACCGGTAGCTCTGGCCCAGCTTCTCAAGCATTTTTACACGCCTCACAGGAATATCAACCAACATGGAATTCCATGCACTAATGATGGTTTCCCGAGTGGTACCGTTAACCGATTGTTTTAGCAATCCATCCACAAATTCATTGGATGAGATATTGCCAATCTCATAATCGGAAAAAAGTGGGATGTGATGGTTTGAGTAATATAGTTGAGGTTGTTCAATGCCCAACAGAACTGATAATTGATTACGCGATTTTTCTACATCCAAATCCACAATCACACCTCCCAAATCAAAAACAATAGCAGTAATGCCTTTGAGATAATCCATTTTTTTTTCAAAGTTAGTTGCTGAGAATTAAAGTGACAAATTACAAAAGATAATAAGATAGGTTTACTCAAAAAACAACCTAAAAATGCACAAAGAACAACTCAGAGAAACACAAAGACAAAGTATAAACATCAATAGTCTTGCGGTATCACTGATTAATTCTGAAATTTATCCTTATTCCTATTTATTCATTGGGCTCTGGAATTAAAATAAAAAAAACGCTTTTCTTTTATCAAACTGCCTATATTTGTTAAATGGGTGTTTGAATATTGCAATTTCTTTGTATTTTTGCACTCACAAAAAAACAACCTTTAGAGTTTGTTTTGGGGCCCATAGCTCAGTTGGTTAGTAGCACCTGACTCATAATCAGGGGGTCGCTG